>CAJTTN010000025.1 GCA_910579215.1 uncultured Anaeroplasmataceae bacterium | reverse complement strand
AGCTTCATAAGTCTATGAATATAATTCTTACTATAATTTGTTTGATTGAAATGATTGATATATTCTCTCATTCTTCGATATCCTAATATTCCATCATAAGATTCGTTATATTCTACAATAATAGATGCTAGTTCCTCATCTTGTTTCTCTTTTGCTGGTATTTCTCTATTTAACCATTTATAGTAAGAAGAACGGGGAATTTCCATATATCCACAGCTTTCTTTAACTGTATAGCCAATTTTGACTAATTCTTGGATTGTTTCGTACGTAGATTCTTGGCGTATTTTTGAAAATCTTTTTTCATTCGCGCCTCGATTTCCTCTTTTTTTTTAAGCGCTACTATAGTTCTTTCTAATCGAATGTTTCTTGCTTTAAGTGATTCGATTTCTATTTGTAGTTTTTCGACCTCACTTAAATTCTCTTTTTCTTGTTTAGAAGAAGGACGACCTCGTTTGTCATTTAATCCCTCTTCCCCTTGCTCTAGATATTTCTTTACCCAATTATATACATTTGTATATGGCACTGCATATTTTTCCGCTGCACCTTTATAATCACTATCATTGTCTAATACATATTCAACTATTTCTATTCGCTCTTCAATTGTGGTTTTTCTAGATTTCATTTTATAGATATCCCCTTTTGGAATATAGTCATTTATTTCTATACCACTATTATACTTCTTAACC
>CAJTTN010000024.1 GCA_910579215.1 uncultured Anaeroplasmataceae bacterium | reverse complement strand
ATTCTTTTGAGTATTTAGATCCTACTAGCATTATTGGTTTGAAATTATTTGCTTACTGTAGTAATGATCCTATAAACAAATATGACCCGACAGGACAGGCGCCTTGGTGGAGTTGGTTACTTTCTGGATTGCAAGTGTTAGGTGGAATTGCGTTGTGCTTTGTGCCTGGATTACAAGGCTTTGGTGCATCATTGGTAATTGGCGGAGCAACAATGGCTTTCGGTGCTAATGAAGTAATTGCAGCTGCCACTGGTACGAGTTATATACAGCAATGGACAGGTATGAGCGATATGGCTTATGGGTGGACTTATTTTGGATTAAATCTTGCATCATTTGTTGGTCAAGCTGCAGGTAATATATATAATCTAAAGAAAACTAGAGAACCTCGATTAGGGTATGATGGAGAATTAAATGGATATCGCTATAAAACTAAAAATGGAAAAATGTTTGATTTTGATTATCCGCATAATAATATTCGAATAAATCATTTTCATGGTTGGAATGGGCCAGGCTTAACGGGCAGAACAAGCGGACAACATTGGAATTATTTAAGATTGATATGGTGGCTAATATCAGGGAGGTAATTTATGAGTATCCAGTATATTAAAAACAAGAGGCTGTGGAATAAACAGCAAAAAAAAATAAGTAAATTAATGGAAAAACCCTATGAAAGTTTGAGTATCTACGATAAATTAGAGATTGCATATGACAAATATTTAAAACTTGAAAAAATATCATATGCAGAATATGAACTAATGGCTTTATTTGCGTGTGATGAAATATGGTTTTATTATAAAAATGCTGTATATCAAATTGATTATGGGCTTCCAAACATAACGGCCATGTATATTACAAAGTATAAAAATAAGCAAAAAGTATCTGAAAGAAGTGAAAACTTTTCAACAGTTTCTGAATTGCTTAATAAATTCAAAATAGACGGAAAAACTATTAAAGAAATATGGGATGATGTTACATTTTGTGAGTAATTAAAGTCGGATTCCAACTTGTAGGGTATTGAGAATGCATATGTTGCATTCTCCTTATCCTGCCTAAAAAATATTAAATAATGCAACAAAATCATTCCTAGCAACCTCTATATATGAACAAAATATTGATAAAATTTTAATAGTTTATAGGATCTTTTTTAATTTTTAGGAGATGATTTTTGTGGAGAACAAAAATTTAGAAAACGCATTTAATTATTTGTTAAATGAATATAAATGTTCATATTCATTTGAAAATAATTATGGTGATACATATTTGTTTTATAATGATGATTTTAAGGTCAAAATTTATGTATGGGCGCAATTTAATGAGTTGGATATAAATCTGATTTATAAAATGGAAAATTATCATATTGATCCATATATAGAAGAACCACAAAAATTGTTAGAAATTAAAAAGGCTAAAAGAGGAGTAAAAGGATTTTTTAATAATTATAATAAAGAGTTTTGGAGTATTGTATCTATTATTGTAAAAAATAAAATAAAAAGAATAGTCCAGTAGTAAGAAGAATTATTATCACTTTGACACTAAGTAAGGGAAACATATAATGGTGTAACTCCTACTAGTCTATGGATTTATTCATATCAGGTTTGATAAGTATTAATAGTAAATTAAGTGCAATTAAAAAAGTTCAAATAATAGTCATCAATATAGTAAGAGATGTGTTTCTTTGAAAGAACAATCTAGACTGCAAATTGGAAATTTAATTTATTTAAGCTAAATTCATTAATAACAATTGATTATACGTGCAATATATGAATATCCAAGAAAAAATAATATAATAATGGACCTTAGACGAATTAGTACCAATCACAGTATTTTGTGGTTGGTATTTTTTTAGCAGAATGAGAATAAACTTTTTGTTTCTCGATTTTTTAAAATACAAAAGTATTGCACTTTTCTCCTTTCTATACAATAATTTTATAAGAAAATTAAGAATTTTTAATAACAA
>CAJTTN010000023.1 GCA_910579215.1 uncultured Anaeroplasmataceae bacterium | reverse complement strand
TCCTTAGTTTTCATACTTCCTCCCCTAAAAATCAAAATGGTATACCCATTTCCATATATTACGACTTTTCCAAATTTCTAATGCAATTCTTTCTGCAATATAACTTGAACTTCTAATTAATCTAGTAGAATCAATTCCAATATCAATAACTCTATAACCACTTCTTAATTTTCCATATAGCCATGCAATATTTGATGCCTTTCCTCCAAATTCGGCTAATACCTTTCCGCCTTTGCCTAAATTACTTAATTTACCATAGTACTTGAATCCATCATAAAGATTATCTAGGCAGTCAAGCATCATTGCAGTATCTTTTACGCGATCCATAGTTTCACCTATGACAGTAATTTTCTTAATATCCATAAAGTCATCAGCAACATTTGCGACTTTAACAACTTGTCCACCACCACCAGTAAAAGGAATAGCTGCAAATGCGATATCAGCTCCTAGAGCAACCCAATTTTTCCAATCTTTATATCCATCATTCACGCATAGGTTATAAATATCCCACCCAATAAATAATATGTCAAATATGGTATCCCAAAAGTGTCCTGTCGGGTCATACTTGTTTATAGGGTCATTACTACAGTAAGCAAATAAATTCAAACCAATAATGCTAGTAGGATCTAAATACTCAAAAGAATCAGGAGTTAAAAACCTACCCCACTCAGGAACATAATACCTACTCTTACAATAATACATGCTCGTCTCTATGGGTTTCTTACGAGTACCCACAAAATATCTAACCCTTGATTTTGATATTTTTAAATTCTTTATTTCCGCTTCTATTTTACAATAAACATCAAAAAATTTCAATTTGAATTAAATAGAAATGAAATTAATAATGGAGAGATGAAGTGTTGCTTTTTGTGGCTAAATCTTCAAAATTTGGCAGGATAAGAAAAGTGCCACACTTTTGTATTTTAAACAATTGGGAAACTCAATTTTTATTCTAGTTCTGCCACAAAAAAATACCAACCACAATGTTTTGTGGTTGATATAAAATTTGTCTAAAGTCCAATGTAAAATTGTATTACTAATTCTTTTAATAAATATTAAAAATATTTTATTTAATTATTTGCTCAATATTATTTTCTTCTAATATTTTAATAAACTCATCTTTATATCTTGTATTAACCAAAATTCGTTTATCTTTAATGAATAAATTAAATTGATAGAACACAGATTTCCTATATCTTTTACAAGTATATTTCTCTATGTTGCAAATGTTAATTTCTACTTTTCTAAATAATGTTCTTAACACTATTTTTTCTTTGTTTATTTTCAAATTATATTTAATGGCATAGAGCCATACATAAAATCCAAACATTCCCAAACAAAAAAATAATATAAACATAAATAATACATCTTTATCCTGTAAACTTTTGTTATTCACATACATATATACAAATGTTAATAACAACAAAGCAAAGCTAAAAAACATTACATTTCTGGCTAATTTGCTCTCTTTTTTCATTCTATCAATTATAATATTATCCATAAAATCCTCCTAATTATTTAAATAAATCAACAATAAATATAATGCCCGCAGCAATTCCTGCAACCACCCTAGCTCCTGGTGCTGGTATAGCTGCAACTAGTGCACAAGCTGCATATCCCGCCAATACGCCATTTCCTACTGAAATAGTAACTTCGTGTGTTGTATTCCCATTGATAAAACCACCACTAAAAGAAATGCCGTTTTCAAGACTCCATCCTGAACTTCCAGTAAGCCATGGTGTCAATTGCCAACTTGAGCCAAAACCAATATCGCTAGTTAAATATGCACTATATCCATACCAATTACCAAAATTTGTGCCGAAACCAACACTAGAACCATCCTTACCAACATTACTAAATGAATAGAAAGTTTCAGGAGAATTGTGTTGTACGGTTACGCCATATGTAATGTTTCCCAAAGCTTTTGCCATTGTTGGATCTTTAATTAATGAGAATATGACTTTGTTTGTCATAAGAACTGAATTTGTCTTAATCCTATTAGCTTTCCCAAAGCCACCTTTTATAGTAGAATTATTGACTAGATTTCTTACAATTGAACTTGCCATTCTTCCACTAGCACTTCTACCTACACTAAAACCACTATATGTAATACCAATCGGATTATTACTACAGTAAGCAAATAAATTCAAACCAATAATGCTAGTAGGATCTAAATACTCAAAAGAATCAGGAGTTAAAAACCTACCCCACTCAGGAACATAATACCTACTCTTACAATAATACATGCTCGTCTCTGTATCATAGTAATATCCCTTATACCGAAATGGATTGTATGCTCCTATCGTTGATGCGAATGCTCCACTTATTTCCTGTATTTCTCCATAAGCTGTATAGCTATATTTTACCACAACATTCCCATTAGAGTCTACAATTCCTAAGATGTTTTGTAAAATATCTTTAATATAGAAATACATATCTGCCTTATCCTTGATAAACCCATAAAGTAGTCCACTCTCATCATACAAGAAATCTAGTCTATACCCTACTCCCATCTCTGTGATAAGTCGATCTCCTTCATAATAATATCTAGAGCCAATTCCTCGATTATCCTTCTTTGAGGTCCTTAACCCCTCTGCATTATATTCAAAGCTATAATATCCACTACTATGCTGCAGTCTTGTTAATCTTCTTCCTTCATAGGTGTATTTTATCCCATTATAGCTCTTTGGATTTAAGGAATTCTCCTCATAGGCTATACTCTTTCCATC
>CAJTTN010000022.1 GCA_910579215.1 uncultured Anaeroplasmataceae bacterium | reverse complement strand
GTGTTGGTTTTGGGTCATCTGTTTTACATGCTGCTAATCCTAGCGTGGCTGCAGCTAAAATAGACAAACTTAAAAACAATTTTCTTTTTTTCATCTATTATACTCTCCTTTTTAAATAATGAAAACGTTTTTCAACTTTTATTATATAATAACGATATTTTTCTGTAAAGTATAATTTTTTAAAAAAAGATAAAATTTTTCATAAAAAAAGGTAGAAAAAGACCTAAAATTTTTTTCTACCTTTTTATTTATAATATGAATTATTTAGACAAGAACTCATCAATTGCCTGTGCTGCTGTTTTTCCAGCCCCCATGGCCAATATGACAGTAGCTGCTCCTGTAACAGCATCACCACCTGCATACACTCTCTCTTTAGAGGTTAGACCTGTACTTTCTTCAACTATAATTCCACCGTGTCTATTTACTTCTAATCCTTGAGTTGTATCCTTAATTAATGGGTTAGGACTAGTTCCAATAGACATAATAACACAATCCACAGATAGTACATATTCACTACCCTCTATTTCAATTGGCCTTCTACGACCTTGCTCATCAGGTTCTCCTAATTCACATTTTTTAACTCTTATTCCTGTAACAAATCCATTTTTAGGATCATGTTTATCCTCAGGATTTTCATAGCCTAGGATTTCTACAGGATTTCTTAAAATTTCAAATTGAATGCCTTCCTCTAAAGCATGTTCTACCTCCTCTTTTCGAGCTGGTAATTCCTGCATAGAACGACGATAAACTATGTACACATTTTCCGCACCTAAACGTAAAGCCGTTCGTGCAGCATCCATAGCAACATTTCCACCACCAACAACTGCTACATTTTTCGCCTTAAGGATAGGCGTTTGAGAATCCTCTGCATAGGCCTTCATCAAATTAGAACGTGTTAAAAATTCATTAGCAGAATAAACTCCCTTTAAACTTTCTCCAGGAATTCCCATAAATCTTGGAAGCCCAGCTCCAGAACCAATAAATACAGCCTCATACCCATCTGCAAATAATTCATCTATAGTTAATGTTTTTCCTATTACTACATTCGTTTTCACATCTACACCATATTGCTTTAATGTTTCAACTTCTTTTTTAACAATAGATTTAGGCAATCTAAACTCTGGAATACCATAAACTAAAACTCCACCTGCAAGATGTAAGGCTTCAAAAATAGTTACCTTATATCCTTTTTTTGCTAAATCTCCAGCACAGGTTAATCCAGAAGGCCCTGATCCCACAACAGCAACCTTATGACCATTCAAAGGTGGAACCTCAACCTTTCCCTGACTATAAGCGTTGTGGTAATCTGCAGCAAATCGTTCTAATCTACCTATTGCAACTGGCTCAAACTTAATACCTAAGGTACATTTGCTTTCACATTGACTTTCTTGTGGACATACTCTTCCACAAACAGCTGGAAGGCTTGAATTTTCAGAAATGATGCTATAAGCTCCTTCAAAATCACGTTCCTTCATTTTAGAAATAAATTCAGGAATAGATATATTTACAGGGCAGCCCTGAACACAGGGACGATTCTTACAATTTAAACAACGATTTGCCTCTAAAACAGCATCCTCTTCCCTATACCCTAATGCAACCTCTTTAAAATTTCTTGCTCTAATTTTAGGATCCTGAACAGGCATTTCATGTTTTTTTGGTTCTATAGCCATTATTTTACCTCCTCATTTAAAAGATTACAGCAATGATCACGCTCTTTATGTTCAAATTCCTGATACATATTAGATCTTTTTATTGCTTCATCAAAATCAACCTCATAGCCATTAAAATCTGGACCATCTACACAAGCAAATTTTGTCTTTCCACCAACAGTAAGCCGACAGCCTCCACACATACCTGTTCCATCTATCATGATAGGATTCATTGAAACGGTTGTTGGAATTCCAAATGGTCTTGTAGTAGCAACAACAAATTTCATCATTAGTAATGGTCCAATGGTGATTACCTCATCAAATTGCTCCTTAGCTTCTAAGGCTTCCTTAAGAGGTAAGGTAACTACACCCTTTCTACCATAGCTTCCATCATCTGTCATAATTGTAAGCTTGGTAGAGCAAGCCTTAAATTCTTCTTCTAAAATCAGCATATCTTTATTTCTAAATCCAATGATAGAATGAACCTCAACGCCAAGCTCATGGAATTTTTGTGCTAAAGGAAGGGCGATTGCACAGCCAACGCCTCCACCAACAATACAAACCTTTTTCATTCCCTCTGTCTTTGTTGGACAGCCCAATGGTCCAACAAAATCCTTAAGATAATCGCCTTCATTTTTCAAATTCAAACGCATCGTAGTCCCACCAACAATTTGAAAAATAATCTTAATGGTCCCAGCCTCTCTATCATATCCTGCAATAGTTAAAGGAATTCTTTCGCCATTGCTGTCCACTCTTAAAATAATAAATTGTCCTGCTTCTGCCTTTTTAGCAACCAGAGGGGCATAAATATCCATCATGGTTACCGTAGAATTCAATACTTTCTTTTTTACAATTTTATACATGCTTTAGCTCCTTTGCTATACCTAATATCCATATAATCATTATAGTATTGTTTCTATCGCAAGTCAATATTGAGCAGCTTTTCTTCTATATCTTTTAGATTCATTGACACTCCTGATTCTTTGAGGTAAAATATAAAGTAAGAAAAAATGAAATGATAGAAGGAGAAAATAAAATATGGGATTTTTAAATGGTAAAACAGCTATTATTACGGGTGGAGGAAGACCTAAACCATTAAAGGATGGCAGTGCTGGTTCCATCGGCTATGGAATTGCAATTGCTTACGCTAAGGAGGGCGCGAACCTTGTCCTTACAGGCCGAAATGAACAAAAGCTTTTAGAAGCTAAGGAAGAATTAGAAAGATTATACAAAATCAAAGTTTTAACTGTAGTTGCAGATATCAATGCAGGTGCTGATAATGAAAATACCGTAAAAATGGTTGTTGAAGCAACGATAAAGGAATTTGGTCGCATTGATGTTTTAATAAACAATGCCCAAGCTTCTGCTTCAGGAGTAACTTTAGCAGACCATTCAACAGACCAATTTAATTTAGCTGTATATTCTGGTTTATATTCCGCATTTTATTATATGAAGGCTTGTTATCCCTATTTAAAGGAAACAAAGGGATCTGTAATTAACTTTGCCTCTGGTGCTGGATTATTTGGGAATTATGGACAATGTGCTTATGCAGCCGCAAAGGAAGGAATTCGTGGTCTTAGTCGTGTTGCAGCTACAGAATGGGGAAAGGATGGCATCAATGTAAATGTGGTTTGTCCATTGGCCTGGACATCACAGCTAGAACAATGGAAGGAGTACAATCCTGAAGCTTTTGCTGTGAATGTGCACATGCCTCCGATGGGACATTATGGAAATTCCGAATTAGAAATTGGTAGAGTTTGCGTACAGCTTGCTTCTCCTGATTTCAAATATATGTCAGGGGAAACACTTACCCTTGAGGGTGGAATGGGACAACGTCCATAAGTGATAATGAAATAAATTTAACATTATAAAAAGAGCTAATTGAGTAACATCATTCTAAATAGTACCCCAAGTCAAGGACACAATAAAAAAAAGATGTATTATTTAA
>CAJTTN010000021.1 GCA_910579215.1 uncultured Anaeroplasmataceae bacterium | reverse complement strand
TATGGCTTTTTTGGCAATTATTTGTATTCTTTTTCTACTTCTTTTTACATTTTTTCTTTGTTTTTTAGGTTTTCACTTACTTTGTTAAGTCAATTTATTGATTGTTCATATTTGTAAAAATTTTATATCCATCTAATTTCATAACCAATATTCTCTAATTTTTTTATCTCTTTTTTAGAAAGATAACATATGACAGATAGCCCATTTCCATTAATATGCAATTTAGGAATAACTAAGTTTGGAGCAATTAAAGATATATGAAATTTAAAGTATTTCATAGTTAAACTACCTTTATGTATAGCTTTTCCCTTATATATAATTTTGTCTTTTTCAACAATTAAATAATTTTTCGCACGCTTGTTTAAAATAATAATCATAAGAATAAATAGAAACCATAAAAGAAAACAAGAGATAAATATTAATAAACTTGGCAAATTAAATATTTTATCCAAACTTAAAGAACAAATAAAATAAATAAATGAGAATATAATAATACATAGAAATAATGGAAAAAAAATTATTTTTAACAAATTATAATATATATATCTTCTCATATATTTCATTTTCCTTCCTTTAATTATAAAATATGGTTTAGTTAATTCTTTTCTAATTGTTTTAAAATTTCAATGTAATCTTTTTCTGCTTTAGTTAAATTTTTTACATAATATTTTTCATATTCCTCATAAAACTTTTTTAAGTTTCATCATGAGAATTTGGTACCTTTTTGAGCTAAAATTTCTTTTTTCGTCATTTTCAAAAAGTTAATTGAATTCTGAGCCCAATCTTCCATTTTCATTGAAATTTGATTTAATGCAGAAAGGATACGATTTAAGACATTCAGTTCTCCTTCTGTAAAGATATTCTTTATATGTCAAGAATTCAAAACTTATCTCGCTCAAAAAAGTTTACTGTTTAGTCTAAAGTAAGCCATACAATCTCATTATTCATTTTAACATTTAATTTTACTAAATAAACCATCTTCGCTAATGTAAATTACAATATCATTTTTCATTTTGTATTTTCCTAGTTCATCATTAAAATTATAGCATAAAACATTATAAAATTCTATTTTTTAATCTATTTGAAATTTAATTCTCAATAGATAATAGCAATATAATTTGTTGCAAAATCTTCAAAAAAATCGGCAGGTTAAGAAAAGTGCCACACTTTTGTATTTTAAACAATTGGGAAACCCAATTTTATTCTTGTTCTGCCACAAAAAAATACCAACCACAGTAATTTGTAGTTGGTATTAGAATCGTCTAAGGTCCATTTGGTAATGCTTAATTACATTACTACCACTTTAAAATAAATATTATTTTTTTTGCTAGAAAATTCTTATTTTAAATTTCTATATATTTTCTAATTACTTCAAACAACTTACTTGCTTTGTCGCAAAAATTTTGTTCGATAAAATTCTTATTTTGTTGCTTAATCAAAAAATAAAATTCTTTATTCTTTAAAGTTATTGAAAAATTAGATTCAAGATTAATACTATCTAAAATACAATGAGCAAAATCAAATAATGCTTCATAATATTCCATAGTGTCAACACTTAAATTATGCTTTTTATTGAATTCTTCATCATAATCATAAATATAATCTGGAATCTTACAATCAATAAAATCTTTTGCAACTCGCTTTTCCTCATTAGTATAAGTCATATTAATCCTCCCATATTTAGAAAAATGAAAATATTATTCCTGTTAAATTTAAAAACTTTTTAAATTATTGATGCTTATTTAAAACCATAGATACTATATAAATCAGCATTTTATATCATTTATAATATCTTTAAGTTTTTTTCCTTGAATAACTGCATTCTCTAATAATTCCTCATTGCTAGAAAAAGATTCAAGCAATTCGTTCGTGGAAAGATAAATACTTCTTTTTGTTCCAGATTCCCATATTACTTCATATTCTATCCCATTATAACTAAAAACAAATTCTTCGTTAATTAGTAATAACTCAATAAACTCATGTTTGACCATATAATTCCTCCTTAAAACAGCCACCTAATTAATTCCCATAGTGTCCAATGATCTTTAATTCTTACATCATTTATCCATCCATGATAATGGTCGTGGTCCAAAATTAGTTGGACAAAATATTCTTCCTACACTACCTACAATTCCAAGATTAGGTTTGGCATGATTCTTTTTATAATCAAATGTTAATTATTTTTCAATTTTCGTTCTATTTCTTTGTTGTTAATATAAATTGACCAATTTTCTTCCAACCAACTAGGAATATTTAATTTTTTATATTTTTTTTTATTTTCATTATCTAAATTGTCTATATTTCCTTTACAATTAAAATATAATGCTCTCGCTTGCAAATATTTTGTTGGTTGTTTCTTTGAAAAATCATTCTCACTATTATTTAGAACAAGCTGATGATTAATTATTTGATTAATATTTTCTATTTCAACTCCAAAACGACTAGGCTCATCATTTTTAAGTAATCCATTACAAATAAAATAATCCAAAATGTAATCAAAGCAGTTTTGTATATCCAACTGATTTTCTAGTATAAAATAATTAGAACTAAATGAAAACTTAAAAGTTATTTCATCACTTTTTAAAATTTCCATTAATACTTTTTGTTGTTGTTTAGTAAACCTAAAATAATACATAGTATAAAAATATTCCTCCATCCCACACTTGTTGTAGCCCAAGTAGTTATAACTTTTCCTGCACCATTTAAAATTACTGTGGCTAATTTACCAACATATTTAATTCCTCTTGACCCTTGATTTATAACACTTATAGGATGTCTAACGGCATCTAATATTGCTTTTCTAGAAACTCCGTGCCCATTTCTTGCTAATGCTTGAGATAGTCCATGCTTTGTAAAACCCGTCATTGGGTTAGTCACTAACATTCCAAATGAAGCTATAGATCCTAAAGTAGCAATTGAGGAAATTCCTAATAATAAACCATTATAAAACCTATCATTCATACCAGTTGATTCCATAATCCAATTGCCACTTCCAGTGACTTCCTGGATTTCTGCACTCATAAACCCTAGAGTCCCTAATCCTGCTAATGTGGTGATACCTCCAACAACACCTGTCGCAATTGCACCAGTAGAAAAAGCGCCAACTAAAGCCAATACTCCTACTCCAATAAAAGCAACTCCTGTAAGCCCTAGACCCGTAGCTGTTAATATAGTATTTTCACTTGCTACACCTCCAATAGTTAATCCCATTCCAATCGTAGCTAAACCACACAAAATAATAGTTAAAATTGGAAAACAACCACTAGGATCAACAAAATTCACAGGAGTAATGTAAAATTAAAGACCCTACAAACTATTAAAATTTTATCAATATTTTGTTCATATGTGGAGGTTGCTAAGAATGATTTTGTTGCAAAACTTCATTTCTTTGTGGTAGGATAAGGAGAATACAACAAATGCATTCTCGATACCCTAAAAGTGGGATACCCACTTTAAAATAAATTTCTAATTTTTACTTTGATTGAATCTTAGCATCAGTTAATCCTTAAACCACTTCATTTTTAAAAAGCAAGTTTTAATATATACCGTTTTCTTGTCTCCAACATAATAAATTAGCATTTAAATCTATTTCATCAAGTTCAATTATACGTTTTCCTTTGCGTTTTATATTTATTATATTCTGACATATCTTTGAAACTATCTCATTTGTCTTAAAGCAAATTTCAATATTTCGACGATCAATAATTGAAATAGATAGAAAATAATCCGAATTTAAAAACTCAGAATAGTAATTAACTTCCTCATCCTTCTTATTATAATCACGAACTAATAATTCACAAAATTCAGGAAAACATTTTTCAGATTTTAAAACTTTTTCCTTAAAATCATATGATGATATAAACTCCATATTTTCAAAATCATCACCATATGATTCCCAATATTTTACTAAAAAATCAATATTAGAATAATCAATATCTTCAAAAAATTTTTTTAATATATTCTCAGATAAATCTTCAAATTTAATAATCATGCCTACCATCTGTTATTATCTCCTTTACCAAATAATATTGTGAAAAAAGTCATAAATGAAGCAGCCATTACTGGTACCATGCCATCATCTGCAACTCCAACTCCAGTA
Organism: uncultured Anaeroplasmataceae bacterium; assembly: GCA_910579215.1. Lineage (GTDB taxonomy): Bacteria > Bacillota_I > Bacilli_A > Acholeplasmatales > Anaeroplasmataceae > Pelethenecus. The sequence goes on along the minus strand of CAJTTN010000021.1, from coordinate 457 downwards.
AAATCATTACCTACAAACCATATTAAAGCTAATCCACTACCTATTAAACCCAAAGCTGCAATGATTTTACTTGGTTCTCTTGCAGGTTGCCTTGGTGGTTGTTTTCCCCAATCCCAATCATGATCATGGTCATATCCTGGTGCCTCACCGTGATGATGGTCGTGGTCCACAATTGGTTTACCATCTGGTCCGTATTCTCGTTCTTGTTTTGGGCTACCATCTGGATAAAATATTCTCCCTACACTACCTGGAATTCCACGATTAGGATTAGCATGATTCCTTTTATAATCAAATGATAAAAGACATAAATCTTTTATTCCTATTTTTTTAATATATTTTCTAAATTGATAAATGGATCCTTTATTATACATTACTGGGTCATTGTTACAATAAGCAAATAATTTCAAACCAATAATGCTAGTAGGATCTAAATACTCAAAAGAATCAGGAGTTAAAA
>CAJTTN010000020.1 GCA_910579215.1 uncultured Anaeroplasmataceae bacterium | reverse complement strand
CCAATTAAATAATACATCTTTTTTTTATTGTGTCCTTGACTTGGGGTACTATTTAGAATAAATTCCCATGGTCTTTTTTTTATCTCTCGTAAGGTCTTGTCCAATCTAATGTTCCATCATACCAGGATGCAAAATCATCCTCTGTAGAATAGTCCTGAGAAACTCTAATTAGATAACCCTTATAGTTTTTAATTTGTTGAGCTAAAATAGAAGTTGAATCCTCTATTTTAATATTTAGCTCATCGAATAATAAATAGTTTTGGAAACCAGTTGATACATAACGTGTTATTGCAGAATCAAACATTGAGCTTAATACATCACGTAAAGTATTATCAATAGAAGAAGTTAAGCCTTTTTGTTTTTGAACATAATAAGTAAACAACTGATTCATGGTTGCTTCTTTTTCCTTCTCATTGTAAATGTCTGGTACCTTAACAAAGATGTTATCCTCTGTGGTATCCTTATCTAATTCATTAAGAAGAATTTCGATATCTTTATAATATCCATATTGATCTGAGCTTGATGTAAATTTAGTTGTAGATGGAGTATCATATTCATTTACTACAATCATATGGTATCCAAAAGTAGTTGCACATAAATCCTTAGGTAACTCATCCTCGGAGCTATTTACAGTTCCAGGAGCCTTTTCTAAACTTTCAACAAAGTAGAAGATAGATTTCTTCTCTTCAATTTTCAATTCATTTTCTACAGCCTTTTTATAAAGCTCTTTAATATAATCACCAAATTCTTTAACATAGTTGCCTACATTATTTTGGGTAGTGTCACCACTAGATGATAAGGATTCAGCCTTTAGTAAGAAGTTATATTTCTTGAAGTCTGCCCATGTTTTACCTTTAAATTTTTCATCCTGTGTGAATAAAGGCTCGTTGCGGTTATAAGCTCCTACAACGTATTCTAAAATTTCAAATGTAGTATTAGATTTAGTCAATTCTTCACAATTTGCTTCTGCATAAATTGCCTGAGATAACTCAAGTAAGGCTTGATTAAATTTTTTCTTTTCAGCTTCATTGAAATTTTTTAGGAAATCCTTAGGATCATCTGGACTACCATCTCCATTATCATCAATGTAAATAAGAATATGATCTATATTGATAGAGAATAGGTTGGAATAATTTGCATTACCAGCTGCTAAAATATGATCAAGTATATTTAAGTTTGAATAATCTATAGCATGATCATCTGGATAGGTTCCATCAGAATTCTGTTGAGCCCATTCATCAAATACAGTATGATTTAAATAATCCGTTAAGGCTTTAGCCCCAATCTTATTATATTTTAAGACATCTTCACGATTAGAATATCCAAAATTAGCTAATAAGTATAATTCTAATCCTACAGAAGAAGGATAAGATGTATTCTCATTTTTATTAAAAGAATTAATTGATTTATTTAATTCCTCTTCAAAATCACTTATTTGATCATCTGTTAAAAATTTATCTTTTAAGCTGTAAGCATAGTCTAAGCGTAATTGCTCAATTACAACTTCTAATCCACTAAGCTTAGATTGTGCCTTATAAAAATCTTCAACGGAGTATTCAACAACTACATCCTCATCTTTAGAGTTTTTAGCTGTCAACTTAAATATTAAATCATTATTAAACTTTGCTGGAGCAATAAATTCATAATCATCTGTATAAGCATTTTCGAATTGATGTTCAAAATATGGATCATAGATTTCAATATCCGCTTTTTTAACTCTTTTTGACAAAACTGTAGAGCTATAAGAGGAAACTTTATTTTCAATCAAGTCATCTCTTACTTCAGCGCGAACCTTTTCATAGGCTTCTTCATGCTCTTTTAAAACGTTCCATTCAACCTGTTCATTATGATTTTCTGTAATGTTATAGGTTTTATTTAATTCAAATTCTGTAGCACCACGATATACCATAATATATTTATTATTCTGATTAAATGGTTGCTTAATATATTGTCCATCCTCTTCTAATGTATTTGTAACAATATTAGAAATAGAAGAAGACATCTCTGAAAGTTCATTTTTATCTTTATTAACTATAAACGTTGTTTTTGAAGATTCATCAGAATTATCAAATGGATGAATAGGATCTAATTGTCTTCTATAGTTATAGTAGGTATTGTATAATTTCACATAGAAATCTAAGGCATTTACATCATTTAAAGGACCCATTTCAGCTTCCACGGCATTGATGACATTTCTTGCCTCATTTAGATTATGAAATTGAATAATGATTGCACGATATGTACCATAGGTTTTTTGATGACTATCATAATAACTCATTATATTTGATTCAGAAATATAGTTACTATTGGTAATAAGCTTGTCATCATCATCCGTTATTTTTTCGTTATCGACAATCTTTTCTAGTGCATCCTTTGATGCCTTATTCATTGCTATAGTAATCAATTTTTCATCAATTACTTCTTGAGGAATATAAGTAAACTTAATTTTTTCATTTTCAGTAGAATAGCTTAAGCATTGCTCCTTAGTAAGGAATATCCCCTTTAAATTTGAGCTATCAATATATTTTTGAATATATTTGTCTCTTTCCTCTTCGGTATAATCTTCAATTGTGGTAGTAGAAGTAGTACTAAATAAATCTCTAGCATAGGAATCAAACAATTCCTGCTCGTAATCATTTACAGTGGAATCTGATAAATTTATCTGTGATTTGACAAATTCATATTCCTCCTGATACAATCCTATTTTTATTTGATTTAATACAGTATTATAGCCTTTATAACGTAATCTTGAATAGAAAACATCATTTTGTACCTTATTGTCCTTACTAGAAGCAAGAACTAAGGAGGTATTTAAATTTCCCATTGGAACAGATGTGTTTCTTATATCTTTAGATTTACAGGAAGTAATGGATAGTGCTAGTAGTCCAGCACTGCAGAAAAATAATACTTTATTTAACTTTTTCATTATGCATTCTCTCCTTCCGTCAATAATATATCAGCTACAATTTTTTGAAGATCACTCCACCAATTTTCATAGGTAGTAAGAGTTCCTGTTGTATCCTCTTCAAAATAAATGGAAAGATAATCATCAGCACTATTATGGTTGATATTTAAAATTTGCTGATATCTGTCTGCATTATCACCAAAATCTAATGCTCCAGCCTTCGTTTCAATTAAATAAATTACAATATCTCTTTGTGTTTCATTTCCAGTATATCTAGTGATAACAGGAGATAAGAAGCTTGTTAGGGCTTGAGAAAGAGCAGATGGAGATAGGTTAGAGGTTTGTTTTGTTACATATTCTAAGACATATAAACGAATTTGCTCTAAATTTAAAAGCTTATCTTCATTATAAACATTACCAATTTCATGATATTCTTCGTTGTAATATATAGAAAGATCCTTGAAAAGACCAAGCTTATCATCCTCTTCTTTAAATTCAGCAGAGGTTTGGAAATCAGCAGATGTAATTAATAATATATTGTAGCCATCTTTAGTTTCTAAGATTTTAGTATTTGGATCTTGTAAATCCTCCATATATTCTGTTGGTGTTGTTTGATTAATACTATAAGAAGCAGATTTATAAATTTCTAAAAGTCTAGCCTTTAATTTGAAATCTAAATTTATTGTGCTATTATCAGCAGTTATGTCTTCCATTTCGACATTTAAGCCAGCCTTACGATATTCAGCCCATTTATTTTCTGGAGCTATTGGATTATTTTCGAATTTCGCACGAGCAGAATCCTTAATTTCTGATACGATTGAGGATAATGCATCTGCATGGGAACCAGTAGTAGAAGCTACTTCATTGTAGATTTGACGTACTAATTTTTCAGCTAAAGTTTTTTGTTCAGATGTCCACTCTGTTACATCGTCCTTTTCGTTATCATCATCAGCATCACGGAAAACAACTAATCTTTTTCCACCAATGGAGAAGTAATTATTGTAAATGTTATCGGAATAGGATTTGAAAAATTCTAATAATTTAGTAGAGTTATAATTAGTTAAAAGCTTAGAAGCAGCAGCATTAACTCGATAATTATTTTCTATTATATAGTCAATGTCCACAGAATGGAAATAAAGCATCATGAAGTTGTATTTTCCTATAGTTGATGAATATCCACTAGAAGCATAGTAATCATTAGAGAAAGCTGCTAATACAAATTCTAATGCTAACTCATAGTCCTTAATGTCTTCCTTAGTATCTTCAAATGCTTTCGTTTGCTTTACAACCTTTTTACTTAGTATATCAATAGCAGTAGTAATACCATTTTTTCTTTCTAAAATGTTGTATACACCGTCAATTAAGCCATTTGCGTCATCTTTGTCTTCAACAATGTTTAAATTCCAAGTTTTACCATCATATTTTAATGTTGCTATAACGTTAGAATTTGGAGCTTTACCATAAGTTTTAGAATATTCTGTTTGACTAGTTGCATAGGCAATTTCTAAAGCTTCATCGTAAATGCTAACTTCAACTTCATCCGTTCTTTTTTTGACAGCATCTTTAATTTTATCCTCTGTCATTTTTTCTTTTTTTAACGCTTCTTCAATTTCAAGTTTTAATGTTTCGCTTTTGAAAATACTTTCAAGTAAATCATCATCTACTGTGTTCTTGTTATAGATATCATCGTGTGAATCTGTGCCTTGATTAAATTTAAAAGCAATCCAATAGGAACTATTATAGCTTTGTGTTGCATAAGAATAAGGTAGACTATCATCATCTGCCTCAGCCTTAAATGGTAAACATAAGGTTTCGTATAAATAGGTTGAGAAAGAAGAATCAATACTGTCTATTTCTTCGCGTGTATAGATTGTATCTACGTCATATTGATCCTTGTTAGTCTCTAATGCATCACGAATTTTATTGATTTCAGCTTCTTCATCAATAGATCCAGCCTGAGATTTATCACGAATATCCTTAGTAATTTCAATTAAGTCTTCAACATTGTCAAAATAATGTGTATAAGAAGTGTCATATAAATAATCTCTATAGCCACCATATAGGTAGTTATAGATTTGAATATAAATCTGAGCAATTGCTAAAGTATTTAAGCTTTGATATTTATCAGATCCTCTTAAATCACTAGAAGTTAATTCATCATAATAGGTACAATATTCTGAGAAGGTTTTAATATGATCGGGATAAGGAATATAAACTAAGTCATTTTCATAAGCTCTTAATCCAAATGCACGAAGTGTAGAATTAAATTCCTTTTCAGTTGAAAAATGAATCAATACTAAATTTAAATCAGATTGATTTGTGAACTTAGATTTAAATGTACTTGTATATTCAGATTTTGTAAAATATCCAAGATCATCCTCATCATCCGTATCACGATTTTCATAAGCATCCTTAATGTCCTCTTCCAAAACAGAATATGCTAATAATTCTTTTGCTAAGGATTGATAATATATAGTCTTTAATTCTTTTGCTATAGTTAAATAGTTTTCTCTTTTATCAACGGCATCAGTTACAAAATTTTGTAATGGTGTATTATTGATTTCTTTTAGGCCATTGTTTGTATATTGCTCATCACAATATTGAATAACCAATTTTTTAGCCTCATAGGTATTTACATCCTTGATCTTCTCATAACTACTTTCTTCAGAATCGAAAGTAAAATTATAAATATCATCAATGACATAATTTTCTAAGCGTTCCTCATAAGATTTTTTCAATGCTTCATAGTCCGTATTAGAAAAATCCTCTTTGAAAAGCTTTTTTTGCTCCTCTGAAAGCTCAGAATAGGATTTCTCCATAATAAGCTCGACTTTTTCAACATAGTCTTTCATGACAACTTCTGTCATTTTTTCTGTTAAAACGCTACTAGCGCTCCAACGTAATTCACTCCAAAGCTCGCCTTTGGTTACCTTATGACTTCCTGCAGAAAGATAAGTTGCATCTTTATCCAAATTTCCTACTGGTTTACCTGCAGAGCTACACCCTGACAAAGCTATAAGTAAAACGAAGAAAGATGCGATTAAACATAGTCTTCGTGTTTTAAATTTTCGTTTTTTTAACATTTTTCGATAACTCCTTTTTGTTAGAATTTTCAAACCATAGCACCATATATAATATCATTATTGAAATCAAATTGCAATAAAGAACTTTATTTTCAGTCAAATTATTTAAAGATTTGGGCAAATATTACTAAATTAATTTATATTATTTCATAATATAGTAGTAGAAAGGAAAGGAGGTGCCACATCTATGGCAAACTGTGGATCAAATGAATATGGATATGCTTTAATTTTAGTGCTATTTATTTTACTTGTCATTATTGGTGCAGCTTGGTTAGCATAAGGCTTCCTTAAAATATATTCTTTAGCCGAGAAGTCGGCTTTTTTCTTTACTTTTCGCTAAAATTCATGATATAATGGTTTTGATTTTTGAGGTGAATTTTATGCGTATTGAGATTTTAGCAAGTGGGTCAACAGGGAATTGCACCTACATAGAGACCGTAGATCAAAAAATTCTTATTGATTGTGGAATCAGCAAAAGAACGATAGATCAAGAACTAGCAAAGCTAGGAATTGATTTTTCTGAAATACAGGTGCTATTGATTACTCATGAGCATGATGATCACATTAGATCCTTGTGTACAGTACTAAAAAAAGGAAATTTAAATTGCTATATGTCTTCAGGTACCTATCAAGCGATTTTAAATGGTAAAAATGAAGCACTTAAGCTGACAATACAAGATAAATTGGCTAAGGGCTCCCTTATATTATTTAATAGGTTACAGAATTCTATACTCTATGACACAATACTTTTGTCCCAAACTGAGATATTTGTACTTCCGACCTTTCATGATGCTGCAGAATCTGTTGGTTTTAAAATTAAGGATTCTAAGCAAAGTATGGTTTATATTACAGATACTGGCTATGTCCATCAATCTCTATACAATATAATTTCTAATGCAGATTGCTATGTTTTAGAATTTAATCATGATCCTTATATCTTAATGTCTTCTGAGCGTACGTATGCACTTAAAATGAGAATTTTGTCTGATCACGGACATTTGTCAAATGAAGATGCTGCCGTAACCCTAGCTCATATTTTGGGTGAAAATACGAAGCTTGTTTTTTATGCCCATATTTCTCAGGAGTGTAATTTAGCAGAAATCATTGAACTTACTAGAAAAAAGGTAATGGATGATTTAGGGATGGATACATCAAAGATTGAATTTGTCGTGACATCTCCACTTCCAACTAAGGTTTATAGCCTATGAAAATAACAATATTAAGCGTGGGAAGTATAAAAGAAAAATACTTGAAGGATGCTATAATAGAGTATTCAAAAAGAATTTCTAAGTATGCAGCTCTTGAATTTATCTGTGTTCCAGATGAAATAATTTCAGAAAATAAGAGTGAAACGGATATAAAAAATAAAGAAGCACAGAAATTGCTGGCTAAGTTACCAGATAACAGCTTTAAAATTGCATTAAATTTGCAGGGGGTTATGTTATCCAGTGTGGAGCTTTCAGAAAAAATATCTCATACACTCGCCTATTATAATTCCCATATTGTATTTGTTATTGGGGGATCTTTAGGATTGGGAGAGGCTATTTTAAAGAAAATGGATTATCATTTATGTTTTTCTAAAATGACCTTTCCTCATCAGCTTATGCAGGTTATCTTATTAGAACAGATTTATCGTTCCTTTAAAATTATGCATCATGAGACCTATCATAAATAATTACTTTTAGAAAGAGGATTTACTTCTATGAGGATTTTTCAAACAGAACGTTTCGTTAAAGAAAATGAAAAGCAGGGAGATATACCAAATTTTACAAAAGTAACAAAGGATGTAATGAAGATTGTTTGGCCTTCTATGGTAGAGGGCTTTTTGGTTGCTCTTGTAACTATGTTTGATGGCATAATGGTTTCTTCTATTGGAAACAATGCGAATTCTGCAGTTACAATTACAAAGCAGCCTATCTTTTTTATGATTTGCTTTATAACCGCTCTAAATATTGCCTTGACTGCTATTGTATCAAGACGATATGGGGCCAAAGATAAAGATTCTGTGAATAAAACGATGCATGAAGGTATAAAGTTGTCCTTTATTATATCATTATTTTTAAGTATTTTAGTGGTTTGCTTAGCTAGACCTTTATGTCAATTTATGGGAGCAACCTCAAATACAATAGATTACGCTACTACCTATTTATCTATTATTGCCTCAGGCTTCATATTTAATGGGTTAAGATTAACCATTAATGCATGTCAAAGAGGTATAGGAAAAACTAAGATATCTATGTGGACAAACCTTGTTGCTAATTTAGTGAATATAGGCTTAAATTATCTTTTAATTGGTGGCAATTGGGGATTTCCACAGCTTGGTATTGCAGGAGCCGCTATTGCCACTGTCATTGGTAATGCTGTAGCATTTATAATTTGCTTAGTAACCATTCTAATGCCTAAGGGGTATTTAAAACTACAATTTAAGCAAATATTTTGTATAGATAAAGTCGTTTTAAAAGATATAGGACATATTTTACCCTCTTGCTTAATTGATCAAATATTTATGAGAATAGGCTTCATTTTATTTGCTTTAATCGTAAATTATTTGGGGGATGATGCGACCTATGTTCATGGCATTTGTAATGACCTCAATTCCTTAATGTTTACGTTAGCAGATGGGTTTTCTATTGGTACAGCTGCTGTTGTTGGGCATCGGCTTGGTGAAAAGCGTAAGGATTTAGCTATTGTTTATGCAAAGGTAAGTATGTTTATGTCTTTTTTATGTGCGCTCATCATCTGTATCTTTATGTTTTCAGCTAGAAATTTATTGATTGATCTATATAAGCCAGAGACAGCAGAGCGAAAAAATATGGCATCAAATATTATGATAATTGCTGCTTTTACAACACTACCTCAAAATATTCAATGGGTAATTACAGGGATTCTAAGAGGAAGTGGAGATACAAAATTTACTGCAGCAACTTCATTGATTAGTGTCAGTGGTGTTCGTCCTTTAGTTTCCTATTTACTCTGTTATCCTGTAGGACTAGGCGTTATAGGAGCATGGATAGGAATGCTTATCGATCAAGCCTTGCGTATGGGCTTGAATATTTGGCGTTTTAGCAAGAAGAAATGGCTTCAAATTCGAGTTTAAGTAAAGGGCTTTCATATTTCCAAGGTTATTCGTTGACTAATTGATATATGCGTGGTAAAATTATTATGTATTGTGTGAATTTGAAGCACTTTGGAGGAAGAAAAAAATGGAAAATATTAGTAGCAAATCAGTGAAAAAAACGAAGCATCCTGTGAAGATTATGCAATTTGGAGAAGGAAATTTTTTAAGAGCTTTTATTGACTGGATTGTAGATTCTATGAATAAAAAATCTAATTTTAATGCAGGAGTTGTTGTTGTACAGCCTATGCCCTTTGGACGTGTGAAGGAATTGTCTGAGGCCGATGGGCTTTATACCTTATACCTACAAGGTATAAATAATGGAGAAACTGTTAAAACGCATCAGGTTATTGATTGCCTAGAGGATTTTATTAACCCATTTACAGAGTATCAAAAATATTTAGATTATGCTAAAAGTGAAGAATTGGAATTTATTATTTCTAATACAACAGAGGCTGGAATTGCCTTTGATTCAAGCGATACAGATTTTACAAAAACACCTAATAGCTTTCCTGGTAAGCTTTTAGCGTTCCTTAAGGCACGCTATGATTATTTTAAAGGAGACATGACGAAGGGCTTAGAAATTATTCCTTGCGAATTGATAGATCATAATGGAGATACACTTAAGGAAATATTAATTGAATTAGCTCAGCATAACCATATGGATGCTAGTTTTATTCAATGGATTACAGATGCAAATCGTTATTATAATACCTTAGTGGATCGTATTGTTCCAGGATATCCTAGAAATGAGGATAAGGAGTTATGGAATCAGTTAGGCTATATAGATCAAAACATGGTAGTGGGAGAAATTTTTCATCTATGGGTAATTGATGGAAAAACAGTTAAAGAATTAGAAAAGAAGCTTCCTACACAAAAAGCTAATTTAAATGTATTATTTGTAGATTCTATTAAGCCTTATAAGGAAAGAAAGGTTAAAATTTTAAATGGGTCTCATACCTGCTTAGTTCCTGTTTCTTATTTGGCTGGTATTGATACAGTTCGTGAAACAATAGAAGATAAGCAATTGAAAAAATATGTTTTAGATTTCATATTTAATGAGGTTGTTCCTACAATTCGTATTCCAAGAGATCAAATGGATTCTTATGCCAATAGCGTATTAGAGCGTTATGGAAATCCTTTTGTGCGTCATGAACTAATGAGCATTGCTTTAAATTCTGTAACTAAGTATAAAACAAGAATTTTACCAACTGTATTACAAAATTTAGAAGATTTAAATCATTTTCCTGATCATGCCTTATTTAGCTTAGCGGCATTAATGGTATTTTATCGTGGTAAGCGTGGAGAAGAAGACATTAAGCTTGCAGATGATGCCTGGGCATTAGAGATGTTTAATGAGCTTTGGAGTAAGTTTGATGGCTCTAAGGATTCTTGTAAGGCTATTGCTTCACATGTTTTAAGTTTAAAATCTCATTGGGAAGTAGATTTAACTAAATTTGATGGGGTACTTGATTATGTTACGGAATGTTTATATGAAATTACCTCAAGCTCTATGCGAGAAGCTTTAGAAAAAATGGTTAAATAAAGAAAAGGGAGACGATTTATGAAAGATTATGTCATCATTAATCCATTGGATAATGTTGCAGTTGTACTTAGACCATTTACAAAGGGTGAAAAAATAGAAAATGTTGTGCTTTTAGAGGATATTCCACAAGCGCATAAGATAGCTTTAAAGCAAATTCATCAGGGAGAAAACGTCATTAAATACGGTTCTCCTATAGGACATGCAACTGTAGATATTCATGCTGGAGAGCATGTCCATACACATAATGTAGCTACAAATCTTGATGATGTTATTACGTATTCCTATGCTCCGAAATATCCTAAGGTGTTAGGATATAAATCAAATCGAACCGTGGATGTTTATGAAAGATCTACAGGTGAGTATGGAATACGTAATGAGCTATGGGTGATTCAAACTGTTGGCTGTGTTTCTGGCATGGCTAAAGACATGATTGAGAAGTTTAAAGCCACTTATGGTACAGAGGGTATTGATGGAATTTATACCTTTCAGCATCCTTTTGGATGTAGTCAAATGGGCTCAGATTTGGTATTGACAAGAATGCTTTTACAGGATATGGTTAAGCATCCGAATGCAGGAGGAGTCTTAGTATTAGGCTTGGGATGTGAGGAAAATCTTGTTTCTACTTTTAAGGAAACTTTAGGCAATTATGATCCTTTAAGAACAAGATTTTTGATTGCTCAAGAGGTAGAAGACGAGGTTGAAGAGGGGACAAAGCTTTTAAAAGAGCTTTATGATCAAATGAAAATGGATCGGCGAGTTACAAAGCCTTTATCCGTTCTTCGTATCGGTTTAAAATGTGGTGGCTCTGACGGTATGAGTGGAATTACAGCTAATCCTCTTTTGGGACGTTTTTCTGACTTTTTATCTATCAATGGGGCAACTACAGTTTTAGGAGAGGTTCCAGAAATGTTTGGAGCAGAAAAATTATTAATGGAACGTGCAAAGGATGGTAAAACCTTTGAGAAAATTGTTGATTTAATTAATGAATTTAAAATTTATTTTAAAAATCATAATCAGGTGATTTATGATAATCCATCTCCAGGAAATAAAAAGGGTGGAATTACGACACTAGAGGATAAATCCTTAGGCTGTACACAAAAGGCTGGGGCAGCAATTGTACAGGATGTATTGAAAATGGGAGAGCGAATTCGTACCAACGGATTGAATTTGCTTTGTACACCTGGAAATGATTTAGTTGCTACAACGACCTTAGGCTGTAGTGGATGTCAAATGGTTTTATTTACCACAGGTAGAGGAACCCCCTTTGGAGGCTTTGTTCCTACAGTTAAAATTGCAACAAATACATCCTTAGCAACAAAAAAATCTAATTGGATAGATTTTAATGCTGGAGATTTGGTAGATAAAAAGAATATGGATGAGCTCTTAGAGGACTTTATTGATTTGTTATGTGATATAGCCTCTGGGAAAAAGCAAACGAAAAACGAAGAGAACAATTTCCGGGAAATATCTATTTTCAAGGATGGAGTAGTTCTTTAATAGAAGAGATAAGGAGAAAAAATATGAAAGAATTTATGGACAAGGATTTCTTACTTACAACAGAAACGGCTAAGAAATTATATCATGAGCATGCTGAGCATATGCCAATCATTGATTATCATTGTCATTTACAGCCAAAGGAAATATTTGAGGATAAAAAATTCCGTAATTTAGCTGAGGTTTGGCTTGGTGCTGGAGATCGATATGGAGATCATTATAAATGGAGAAGTCTTCGTGCAAGAGGCTATGAGGAGGATTCCATATCAGGACCAGATGATGATTATAAAAAATATATGCAATTTGTAGAATCTATGCCTTATTTTGTTGGTAATCCTTTATATCATTGGTCTCATTTAGAAATGAGAAGATACTTTGATATAGAAGAGATAATCAATGAAAAAAATGCTAAAAAGATATGGGATACTGCAAATAAAAAGCTTGAAACCCTAACTGCAAGAGAAATGATGTATAAGTTTAAGGTGGATACAGTTTGTACGACAGATGATCCAGTAGATAGCCTAGAATGGCATAAAAAAATGAATGCAGATACAAGCTTAAGGGTGCATGTTCGTCCTGCGTTCCGTCCAGACAAAGCAATAAATGTTGAGTTATCTTGGTTTGCCGACTGGATTGCTCAGTTGAGTCAAGTTGTTGGCTATAAAATTAAAGATTTAAGTGACTTAGAACAGGCATTAGCAGAGCGTATTGCGTTCTTCCATGAAATGGGTTCAAGATTATCTGATCATGCTTTAGATGTTGTTCATTATGCTCCATGCTCTTATGAGCAAGCAAATGCTGTATTTAAAAAGGGTCTTGCTGGAAAAGAAATTTCTGAGCTTGAACAGGATTGGTATAAGGGATATGTTTTGGTGTTCCTTGGAAAGGAATATCATAAGTATGGTTGGGTTCAACAATATCATATTGGTGCCTTGAGAAATAATTCAAAATCTATGCTTAAAAAGATTGGACCTGATACTGGCTTTGATGCAATCGAGGATCAAAATTATATGGCTAAGCTTTCTCAGCTACTTGGTGCTTTAGATGAAACAGATCAGCTACCTAAGACGATTCTTTATTGTTTAAATCCAAGAGATAATTATGCCTTAACTGTTCTTTCTGGCTGTTTCCAGAAGGAAGGCGTAAAGGGACGTGTACAAGTAGGTACAGCTTGGTGGTTCTTAGATCAGCAGGATGGCATGCGTCAAAATTTAGAGACTCTAATGCAGGTTGGACTAGTAGCGCAATCTGTAGGTATGCTTACGGATTCAAGAAGCTTCCTAGCTTATCCTCGTCATGAGTATTATCGTCGCCTATTATGTCAAATGCTTGGTAATTTGGTGGAATCAGGACAATATCCAGTAGAGGAATTAGAGACATTAGGAAAGATTGTCGAGGATGTTTGTTATAATAATGCTAAAGAATTCTTTGGCTTTTAATTATAACCTTATATAAGAGAATATTAAAAAGGGCTTCATTTTTGAATGAGGCCCTTTTTAAGTTATATTATGGCTTTAGCCAGTTGAACTTGAACATACAGTGCATGTTCAAGGGAAACA
>CAJTTN010000019.1 GCA_910579215.1 uncultured Anaeroplasmataceae bacterium | reverse complement strand
TATTTACTTTTAATTATTTTTTTATTCCGCGTCTACTTGACAAGGGTCAGTTCATAATTTAAGCCGTTTTTAAGTATATAAAATATGCATTTTATGGTTAGAAAGTTTTTTTATTATCAAAATGAAGTACTTATATTTTTCTATTACAACTTCATCTTATGTATTTAATTTTTTTCTTATATTTATGAAAGTTTCATTAATAGAGGTGATGCGATTGTTTTTCACATCTTCTTCAGCCTATTTTAAAACTTGAAGCCATTCTAATTGAAGGTGATCAAAATCGTCTTTTCCGATTTTATCTGCCTTTTGTATCTCGCTATTCACTTTCAAACTCACTCATTTCTTCATAGTCATCTATTGAGTTAGTATAGCCTCTTCTTAAATAATCTAGTCCACCATCTACAAAACAGCATCCACATTTACATTTCACAAAATTATGGCGACTCTTAGACTCAATAATATCACCACACAAATTACATTTGATTCTATTTCTTATTATTTTTTTCATCTAATCCTCCCATTTTTATTATCCAGTGTCCAGTTTTATCAGAACCAACACGCTCTATTAAGCCTTTTTCTTTTAAGGATTTAATAGTTCGTTCAATGGTTCTAGTAGTGACCTGGCATTGATTGGCAATACTCGCTGCAGTAACTGTGCTATCCTTTTGAATTGCAACAAGAACTTCTTGTTCTTTTTTTGTTAATTTTACACCGACATTTACACCGACATTTACACCGACATTTACATTGTCCATCTTAGTTTCATAATCCATATGGAGATATCTATTTTTTAATTCATGATTTTTATTTAACATTAAATTTTCAAAGAATAAAATTAAATATTTATTCGTCGAATGAATGCCTTTAGAAAAATCATTATAATTTGCACGAACTAAGGCATTTCTAAAATACCATGAATGATTAGCAAAAACTTCATTACCAACTTTAAAGCCTAATGTATTTAAATATTTAATCATAAAAATAGCTGTAGTTCTTGTGTTTCCTTCTCCAAAAGGATGAATTTGCCAGATATTAGATGTGAATTCTGCAATATGTTCAATAATTTTATCCAATGATAAATTTTTATAAGAAAAAGATTTTTCTGTTTTAAAGTCATATTCTAATATTTCATATATATTATTATAAGAAGAATATATGACTGTATCTCCATTTAATATCCATTCCCTTTTGGATATATTATAGTTCCTAATTTTACCAGCATGAGGGAGTATTCCTTCAAATAATCTTTTATGAATCGTGATTAATTCAGTAGGAGAAAACTGAAATGCTTTTTCTCCTAAAATTTTTGCGATACGAGCAGAAACTTTATCTGCCTCTTCTGTATCATTTTCTTCTGCCTTTCGATCGGTAAGTGTTTCATAATAGGTATTGATTCTAGTTTGAACAGAGTCAATATCAATTTTTCCTTCAATGTGATCTTTAGCAGTTTGAAGTAAATATTCAGATGGAAAAAGATGATCAACATCTTGTAAGCCTATGGCTGTTTTCCAAATTAAACTCTTCTCTTTTTGTATTGGTTCTCCTTGAATAATATATTCTGTTAGTTGTTTTTCAAAAATTTTATCCATCTGAATTCACTTCCTATCTATACAAATATTATACCATTTTTAAGCAAAATTGGAATAGAAACTAGTTGTTATATACAAGTGATTAACTTGTTATTTTAATAAATCTTCAATAGTACAATTTAATGCTTTTGCAAGCATTAAAAGAGTATCTCCTTGTGCCTTAGACAAATCATTTTGGCCTTGTTCATAAGATCTAATGGAACGAATATTTAAACCACTCAATATAGCAAGTTCTTCTTGAGTAAGGTTTCTTTCTTGATGAAGCGTTTTAAAAGTGTACTTGTTGAGGACAAAGTATTCTTTTTAAAAAAAGTTCTATAATCCAATGATATCTATAGGACAATAATATACTTCATCATTTATAGGAAATACCTTATTTGATGAATCAATTACTAACCCTGTATTTATTCTTTTTTTATATTTTTTGAGTATAGTAAATTTTTTTGTATGGCTTACAGGGTTTATGCCTTTTTTTATTTCAATAGGATAAATTGAATCAAAGGAATCAATAATTAAATCGACTTCATGTTGATCTTTATCTCGGTAATAATATATATCATCCACTTTTTTATAAGCATTATAGAAGGACTTAATTATTTCTGAAATGACATATGTTTCATAAAATGCTCCTGCAAATGCACTTTTCTCTAAAATATCAGCTGATGGTATACCGCATAAATAAGCACATAATCCTGTATCCATAAAATATAGTTTAGGAGTTTTAATAATTCTATCTGATATATTTGAAGCATAGGGTTGAATTACTTTAATAATACCAGAAGTTTCTAGAATAGAAATCCATCCTTTTACAGTTCTCGCATCAATACCAATACTTCTTGATATTTCTGTATAATCTATTTGACACGCTGTTCTTAAGGCTACATATTTCATAAAATTCATAAATGTTGTTTCTTTAGTTGCTGAAATAATTTGTTTGACATCTTTCTCTATATATGTAGTAATATATGATTTGAAAAACATATCTCTATTCAATTGTAAAGAAATGTATTCTGGCATACCGCCAACAAAAATATCTTCAAATATTTCTTTCCTAGATCTATAATTTCCATTTAGCAACTGTTCTTTGTCTCTTAGGTTATCAATGGATGGATTAAAATATGAAGATGATTTTCTTCCCTTAATCTCATTATAGGATAAGGAAGATAAATTAAAAACGCATGTTCTACCAGCTAATGATTCAGTAATTGCTTCTTGTAGTTCAAATTGATTTGAACCAGATAAAATGTATAAAAATTTTAGTGGTTCATTATTTGATAAAAACTTTTTTTTCATATTATCAATTTCGATTTTTATATATTCCAGTAACTGAGGTGCTTTTTGAATTTCATCAATTACTAAAGGAGATGAGTAATACTTAATAAACCCTTTAGGATCTCTTATCGCATAATCTCTTATTTCTATATCATCTAAGGTTACATATGATATTGTTGGAAATAGATGTTGAATCAAAGTTGACTTTCCTACTTGTCTTGAACCATATATAGTGATTGAGGCAAACTGCTTTGAAGCTTCAATTAGTTTATTTTCAATATTTCTTTTTATATACATATAAATCACGCTCCATTTATATTATATATTATAAGGAGTAAAAATACAACTATTTTTACATAGTGATGTTGTTTTAGTCGAATAAATTTCTAATGCTATGCTTAGTAAACCAAGATGCAAATTAAAAATATTTGATTTTATTTGATTTTAATTACTCAAAAAGCGGTCTATTTTCTTAGACCGCTTCCATTCTATATATACCTTTGTGTATAACTACACACCTTATTCTAAAAATTCGTTTTTTCATCACATATCTCAAAATTTAGAGTACCAACCGCAAAAATCACAGTAATTACACTATTCATAATGTGTCCACATACGAATAATTTTAATAGTTTTCTCTTTTTCATAAACTTGGTAAACCAATCGATGCTGCACATTGATTCTTCTTGAATATGTATTACTCACATTGATAAGTTTCTCATAGGAAGGTGGCATTAAAAAAGGATTAATTTCAATCAACTCTAAAAGAGCTCTAACTTTTTTTAATAAAACTGGATAAGATTTCACTTTTTCAAAGTCTTTAACAGCTTGTTTTGTAAAAACTATTTCCATTCTAATTTCTCACACTCTTCTAATGGTGTGCTTGCTCCTTCTATGATGCTTTCATACATTCCAGGTATACCTGCTAGATATAATGTTTCTAAAAGGGAATTATAGTCTTCTTCACTCAACATTATAACATTCCCATCTTTCGTATTAATATTAATTACATTATTGTATTTTATACAAGAAGATGCCAATTTAAATAATTCAGCTCTTGCAGATGTAATATTCGTATTTTGCATTACAGTCACCTCTTTCACGTACATTATAGCGTACATTTTATTATATGTCAATGCAAATAAAAATATTAATAAATATTATTTCCTAGCATAATTAAAATAACTCTTTATTAACTTCTATATTCATTCTCTTTTTGCCACTTATTTTTATACCCCAAAGGGTGTAAAATAATAATATAAATCTATTTTTAAAACAATTTGCATAAATACAAAGTTAAAAAACGTCTTACCAAAGAATTTAAAAATGGTAAGGCGTTTATGCTAAATATAAAATTTATTCTTTATCTTTTAGAAATATGCATCAGAAGCTTTCCACAGTTTAAATTGATATATTGACACACAACTTTTTAGCATTGCACCCTTCTTTCTTTCAACAATCCCTTATTAATCGTTACTTTTTAATATCTAAATTTTCAATAGGTGTTAAAGCCTCTTTAAACTATATATGTGATACCATTGGCATTAATTGTCTAAAATTATTCCTCTAAATCTTCAACCCCTTCATTAATTGAAAATTAACCTTTAACATATAATTAGATACAAATTAATTTCATTATTATCCAACTAATTATAAAAATATTTTACATATACTTCTTTAGTATATTGTCAATATTTTTTAAAATGGTTTTGCAGTCTTTATGCTCGATTAGCGAATTGAATTCAGTAGAATTGGTATATTGAGTATTAAATTCTTTCATCTTTTCCCATATTTCATATGCTGCACCACCAGTCACAGCGATGGGAATTATAAGACATCCTAATTTATTAGCAATTTCAAATTCATCAATAGCACCAGATGAAATTATTTGTTTAGCATAATATTTTTTTGTTCCATTAATAATAATAAATATTTGAGTATTAGATATATAATCTTTTCTTAATTTTTCATAAACCTCTTTTTTTTCTTTTTCGCTAAATTTGGATTTATATGGAAAAGGAAGAATTACGACTTGATCACTAAATTTTTTTAAATAATAGTGTTTATTTTGAAGCACATCATAAACACCAGAAATAATAGCAGAGCCTATATTTTGACCATATCCTGTATATATCTTATAATCTTTTTTTATTAACCATGATGCTAAATTTTTTGTTAAATCGACATACTCATTCAAATTTTCATTAGTATCATCACAAGCACCGCTAATAAAAACATTATTCGCATTAATCCTCTTTTTAATTTCATTAAGAATTTTTGGAATATCTTGATTATAATCCTCTACTAAAACAGTATGAACTCCATAATTTTGCAAATCTAAAATATGATGGTCTTGCTTTCTTTTTCTATATTCAAATTCTTCTTTTGGTTCATTTTCCTTTTGTTTTACAATTTCTTGTATGCAATAATGATTACGAGCAGGTTGCCCTTTGTAAAATAATTTAATTCTAGTCAAAATATGATTAATATCCGTATCGCTAAAACTATAACCTAAAAATAGAAACGTATTAGTACACATTTCTCCTTTTAATTTGGATAATAGTATTTCATGCTTATATGCAAATTCATCATAATCTGTTTTGGTTATAACTGCCTCATTAGGTGTATCCACATCACCATGAAGTTTATGTATAATAATTTCATTTCCATTTATATATTTTTTTAATGACTGATCATTTGTCAAAAAAGAGTAAGTCATATTTAGTTCTTCAAATGTATGCTCCAAAAGTTTATCATAATTTGTTGTCCAATAATTAGTTATATGTAAAGATGCTAAAATGCGATGTGTTTCTGTTGGTTCAATTTTTTTAGAAAAAAATTGAGATAATGCCATATCAATTTTACTACGATTTTTTTTAGAATTTACATAATATTCTGCTAAAGATATCAAATCATGCTCTTTATCCACATTTAAGCCAATGTCTTCAGCAACTTCTTTTAACATTCCCTTCCAATCAACATATCCAGCCGCCCTAGAAAGCCCTGATCCAATAAATAAAGAGGCGCTCTTGTTTTGAATTTGTTTAGAAAAATCTCTAATAAATTCTTCTTTTGTACAACTAACATCCATACTAACTATTATTTCTCCTTAATGGTGCTGAATGATCATATTGATTTGTTTTCCGACGTTCATAAGCATAGTGAATTAGTGTTTTTAATTTTGATGAATCATTTTCTATAGTACTCCAATCAACAACTGTTATAGGAACCCCTTTTATAAAATTATCAATAATTCTGCTTGGCATATATGGATAAGCATTCTCATATTCTTGCCTTGTATCAAGATGCACCCAATTAGTTCCGTTAGAAATAAGAGGTTTTTCTTTATCTTCTCCTGCTCTTATATATTGATTTGTTGAAGGTAAATTAATAACAAGAATACCCATTTTAGGATTATACTCCGAATTATACATGGCAGCATGAATTTCCCAGTCGATATGTTTACGTTTCTTAGTATTACATCCACACAATAATATTAAAACTGTCGCTTCTTTGATATAATCATCTCTTATAATTCTTCGAATTTGTTCAGAAGTAAGACCCGTATCATCTATTTCATTTTCATGGACAGAGTAATCCTCAAATATACTTTGCCTATTATAACCATCATATTCTTTCAAATTAATTAAATAATTTTTGTAGTATTGGTCATCAGCATGATAATAACTAATAAAAACTTTATGTCTTGCTATATTGTTCATATTGTCCTCCTAATTTATGCTATATTTAGATTTATTCTAACAAAAATTTATAAATATGTACATAATTTTTGCCCATAAATCGTTCGACAAAATTCGATAGTTTAAAGAAATAGAATAAAAAGCATTATATTATCATATATATTTCCAAAATATAAAATATTCAAAAATTACTATGATATATCAACCATAGACCTCGTATTTTTTTATCTAATATTGTTTTAACTTATTTTAAAAGTTAAAAAGTTAAAAATGATAGGAATGCTATTTACCAGGGAAATATTATAAACAAAAATTACTACAAAAAGGGAATTCAACTCCCTATTTGTAGTAATTAACAATCAAATTTTTTGAGCATACACTATTTGAACTTTTGTTATTCAATTTTTAAAATTGTAATTAATATGTACTTTATACTTTCTTTTACCAATGCTAATGACTGACACATTAGTTATTAATTTTAATATTAATCCATCCTCTATTGTACAATTCGTTATATTGGACAGTGTCGTTTTAGCATGATGGTTGTTTTTGTTTAAATTCGATTTTAACTCATTCTTTTGGCTAGTTAATTCTGTGATTGCAAGCTTTAACTTATCTTCAGCCATTTTGCCTTTAGCATAATCCTCAAAGTTTTTTTGAAATGCTACATCGATTTGTTTCATTTCTTTTTTTATCTTTTGGATACTTCTTTCATTATAAGAAATAAAGTAAGAATCATTTATTTTTGAGAGTTGTGTTTGGATATCCTCTATTAAAATTTGTTTTAAGTCATCGAAATAGATTCTTGTCTTACATCTACTACATACAAAAAAATATTGATTCATAGATTTAGAATAAGTATATCTCATAATTTTATTACAGCAGCTACATTGAACCATATTTGGATAAGGATTGATATAGACCTTATCTTTTTTCTTTGGTCGATTCAGTCTTATATCTTGAGCGCTCTTAAAAGTTTTTTCATCAATAATCTGTGGTAGTCCATGTTCTATAACAATAGGATTAGGATTTAATAATCTTTTACCTTGGATATAAAGATATTTCCGATTGATAATTTTGCCTGTATATCCTTCATTCGTAATTATTTTATAAATGGTACAATCTTTCCATTTATACTTAAGTTCAGTTAATGAAGATTGATCTTTATATTTTATATACCGATAATATCCAGGTGTAATAATACATTCTTTAGTTAATAAGTTAGCAATAGATTTGGTACTGTATCCTTCGATGTATAAAAAAAATATTCTTCTGACTACATTAGCTGCTTCCTCATCGATGATGTATTTACCTTCTTCATCTATAGTTAATCCATAAAAGGCTCCAGGTCTTGAATTTAATAGCTTCGTTTTAGCTTTATAATCAAAGGTAGTATTTATCTTCTTTCTAATATCCTTTAAATACATTTCATTGAAGATATTCTTAAATGCTGCAAATTCATCCATTAAACCTTTATTGTCATAGTTATCATCTATTGCAATAAACCGTACATCGTTAATTAAAAATATTTCATCTAGATATTTGCCGACTTCTAGATAATTCCTACCAAATCTAGATAGGTCTTTTACGATAATCGTATCGATGATTCCAGCATCTACATCATTCATCATTTCAGTGAATGCGGGCCGGTCCATTGTACTACCACTAATGTTTAAATCCTTATATATTTTCTTAATTGTAAATCCATGGGAATTACAATAGTCTGTTATACCTTTAATTTGATGATCAATAGAAGTGTGATGTTCTAAATCATCACTTCTACTGATTCTAGCATAAATTGCTGTTTTGTTCATAAAGTTCCTTTAATTCTCCAATAGAATAGTATTCAATGTGCGTATTTCTAATTGTTTTTTCACCATCTTGACTATCTTGAATTTGAATCTTTTTAATCACAGCATTTAGAAATTCCCTTTTTAAGATTTCATCTTCTTTGATACTTAAAATGTATTCTAACTCTTTGACACTTACCTTTTGTATTTCAGTATCGTTAGTTGCAAGAGCCCCTTCTAATTTCTTGATTTTAGAAGTTATCTCATCATATTCTGTTTTGTAGTTTAACATCATAGATTCATAAACATCATCTGGAATGATTCCTTTTGTATAAGAATCTAATAATTTAGAGATAAGATTATCTAGTTGAACCTTACGTTCAATGGATGCGTTATACTCTTTAGTGTCCGCTTTATTTTTTCGTTCTGCTTTTAACTTGTTAATTTTATTGATTTCATTTACAAGCTCATCTTGTGGAACAGAGGAAATGAATTCTTTTAGTTCTTTAAAATCATTTATAACTTGTTGTTTTAAGAGATCTAATCGAATATAGTGTCCATTACAGTAGCTACAATGATAATATAAAATATGACTTCTATTTTTATAGCCTTGTTTTCTTAAAGTCATCTTTTTACCACAATCCGCACAAAAGAGGAATCTTGAAAATATGTTTTGGTCATTTCTAGGGGCTCTATATTTTAGATGCCTGATTTCAGATACCTTATCAAATACTTCTTTAGATATGATGGGTGGAAATCTATCATAAACTTTCACCATTTTTTCAGGATCATTTTCCACTAGTTTTTTACTTCTAAAGCTTAGTTTTTTTCTTTTGAAATTGACTAGAGTTCCAATATAGATTTCATTTGTTAAAATCATATCTAACTTCCAGTAATCCCAAGCGTATTTCATTTCTTCGGTATAGGATTCATATTTTTCTTTATTGATTCCTTTTTTAAGATAATTATAATAGCCTGGAACATATACCTTATTTTTCTTTAAGTAGTTAATAACATCCTTTGCGGGTATGTTATTATAGATGCTATTAAAGATATATCGAATAATATCAGCGACTTCTTCATCAATTTCATAGTCTACTCGATCCTCACATTTTAAGTATCCGTATGGCGCAAAGCCTTGTAGTAAGGTTCCTTGTTTGGCTTTTACACTAAAACTAAATTTAATCTTTTTAGAGATGTCTTTTGCATACCATTCGTTAATGATATTTTTAAATGGTCCAAAATCATTTTCTCCATCATTAGAGTCTAAGGAATCATTCACCGCAATAAACCTAATGCGGTGTTCTGGAAAGTATTTTTCTATGTAATAACCACTATCAAGATAGTTTCTTCCTAATCTTGATAGGTCTTTTACTACGACACAATCTATTCTTTTAGTTTCAATATCACTGATCATTTCTTTGAAACCATCACGATCAAAGTTGGTTCCACTTTTTCCTTCATCAATATAGATTTTGTAGATGACCCAACCTCTTTGTTTCACATAATCGGTTAGATATAGTTTTTGATTAGTGATAGAGTTTGACTCTACACCTGTATTATCATCCTTTGATAATCTACAATAAATCCCCACAGTTTGAATTTGGTGGTTCACCATCATCATTTTCAATCACTCCTTGTTCTTCTATATACTCAATCAATCTTTCTAGTAATGTAATTTTACTAGAATCAAAGTTTCTAGATACTATATATTCAATGTTTTGTTTAGGCATAAGATTCTCCATTCTTTAATAATTTTATGCTGGAGAAAGCTTATCCTATGTTAAAGTTTCTCCTAGTTTGTATATCTACAAACTAGGAAGAACTATTAGGATAAATACTTTTTAATATAAAGGTTTATCGCTTCTTCGTATTCATCATCATAGTGGATAATATCCTTGTTGAACCAATTCTTCATTATAACCTTAGTGAATGCATAAGCATCTATTTCTAGGAAGGTGCAGATTTGGATATCTGGAGCTAGAGTATCATAAATTTCTAACTCTTCTTTCCACTAGTTTAACATTGGTTCACTAGTATTGTTTGTAGATACACATGTATATTGATAGTGATGTCTAATTTCATGGATTAGACTTTTTAGTTCCTCTACTTCATTTAAAATAACCTTATCTGAGATGATGATAAATTTCTCTTTTGGATAATACCTGGAATCTTCCTTAATAGGATCACATAGAATTGGTATTTCTTCTATGTCTAGATAAGAACATAGGATTTCTGCCTTTTCTTGTAGGATAGGTAGAACTTCGGATTGGTTCCATCTATCTTCTCCAAAGTGTTTAATAAATTCTTCTTTAAATTCTTGTTCAGTAAGTTCTTCTAGTTTCTTCATAATATCACCTTTCTTTTCGAGGGTAATTATTTTACCCTTACGTTTCTATTATAAGGTAATTTATTTAGCTCGTAAATACTTTTTTGGGTAAAATTTTTACCTTTTTATTGAATTTATAAATAAATAGGATATAATTTATTTATCTTGGTGGTGAAATTATGGATTATAGAATGAATGTAAAGCAATATCTAAAGGATAAATTATCTGGTAGAAATAATTCCTTAAAGAATCAATTTATGAAAGAGCTTGGATTTAGTATAGATAATGTTAAGGGATATCTTAACATGAGCAATACAATTTGCCCTCCTTTTACCAAGTTTCCAGAGATAGCTGATTTTTTTGGAGATACCATTTACGATTTGTTTGGGATTAAGAATCCAAATGATCTATCCACTGAGGAAATGGAATTGATTAAGGAGTATCGGAAGGCTTCTCCAGAATTACAGAAGGTTGTAAAAAATATTTTCAAGTAGAGGTTAAGAAGGATTTACTCCTTCTTTTTTATTTTCAGTAGATAATTTGTGCATTGTGTTGACGTTGTGTGTATAATATGTTAAAATAAACATAAAATAATACAGGAGGTCAAATTATGCAAGAGAGTACAAATATTAATATCCGTATGGATAAGGATGTTAAAAATGCTGCAGAAAAGATTTTTAATGAACTTGGATTAAATATGACAACTGCAATTAATATTTTTTTAAGAAAATCTATTCAGGAACAGGGAATCCCTTTTGATGTTAAACTAAATGTTCCAAATGAAACTACACTGAAAGCAATTGAAGAAGGTGAATCTTTAGATTCTACTGCCTATACCAATATATCAGATTTAAAAAAGGCTTTAGGTGTATGAAATATAAGATTCAATTTACTACTCAATTTCAAAAGGATGTAAAGAAAGCTAAAAAGCAGGGAAAGGATTTAGATAAGCTTTTTTCTATTATTGAAATGCTATCTAATGGGGAGACTCTTCCACTTAAATATAGGGATCACAGCTTAAGTGGTACTTATAGTGGTGTTAGAGAGTGTCATATTGAACCTGACTGGCTTTTAATTTATTCCATTAAGGATGATGTTCTTATTTTAGTATTAAATAGAGTTAGTAGTCATTCTGATCTTTTCAAATGAGGGAAAGCCCTCATTTTTTTATTTGTTTGAGTTCATTGTAAAATGAGATCTTCTTTTCAATTTTACGCGATAAGCTCATTTTGATTTGTTCTAGCTTGGCATTATCAACAGGAGCTAGATTTAATTCTTTTAGATAGACATTTAACCGTTTCAGTCTAGATTTCGAGAAAGGTAGATTATCTCTTATAGTTTTTAATAATTCTATTTGAAATAAATAAGTATCTTCATTTACTTCTACAAATTTGTATAGCAGATAAGCTGAAGCATATGTTGTAGCAATTTTTTCATATTCTGCAAAGGGCTTGATAGGCTTCTTTTCTATCTTTGGTAGAGGGACTTTAGGGACATTATTTAAAAAAGATTTCCTATAATGAATCAGTCTCTGCTTTATTTTGATTAGACTTGTTATAATGATTATCTACTTTTATATCAAATATGCCATACAGCAATTCATAAGCATACTGTTTTATATTCAGTCCATAAACAGGTATAGCTACATCAATATAAGCTGATAGCAATTTTTTAATTATAGCTGTAGCAACTTCATTTCTAAAACGCATCTCATATCTGACCCAATATGCTTTTTCACAAAAGTTTTTCTTTGCTAGCTGTTCTTTTCTTTTGTCATAAATGACAAGCATTTTATTAGAATGATGTGTACCAAACTGAATCGTTTGTATTTCATTTATAGGTCCAATAGGTAATGGAAATGTTCTAAAGACAGAGGTGTATTGGTCTTTCTCGATTTTGTCAAATATCCATTGTAAAGAGACATATTTTCCTTCATAGTCATCAACTGCAATATCAATCCTTTTAAACTTGGCATTTAAGTTTTTCATATATTGAATTAAATCCAGCCATGTTTTACCAGGATTTCTTCTTTCAAACTCTCTACAGCCTTCGCCTTTCATTTCTAGCTGGCAGGTTTTCTGGTAATTCTCATCCATAGGTCCATCTGTTCTTAATACGATATATTCTCCTAATTGAAATTGGCAATTAAAAAAATTTTGAGCATACTTTTGTTGTTTAACTTCTTCTAAAATATTAAAATTCAGATATTTGGCTATATTATAGCTGATTTCATAACTACTAAATAATCTATCATCTCCAGCATTACAGCACATTGGAAATGTCACAGAAAAATAATCTATTAACACATTCATATTCTTTTTTTCTCCTTTCTTTAAGTCTTTACAATTTTACATAAAGGTCGTGTTAGTATGCGTTAGAGGGGCTATTAGTATAGCCCCATCTTTAACGCTTATACTAACACTTGATTCTTTATTTATGAGAAAAATCTTGTTGAGTTTAAGTCATAGTCTTGTCCTCCTTTTTGAAGAGAGTTTTCTTCTTCACTTATACTGGAAAAATAAGAAGTTTTGTGAAGTATAAAAAGTGAAAATCTTTACCCCTTCACCCTACTAGACATAAATATGAGATTTCGCACCTAATAAAATTAAAAAAAGTCCAATAAAGTGATATTTCTTCACTTTACTGGACAATTTTTAATATAAACGCAAGTATATAAAAAGAAAAAAGTTATTAAATATAAGTAAATTTGTCTTATATCTAATAACTGTGAATTCCTAAATTTAGTTATAGAGAAGTCTTGAGTCTTCTTCTTTGTTGTTTGAACCCGAACCTAGTGCCTCTTATTTACTACTTAGTATGGATACTAAGAAATAAATAGTCCTCCCCCCAAAATAGGGATTTTGCCTGTATTTAAAAAGCCCCTGCATGAATGCAAGGGCTAGGACATTTCCTCGCCATACCATGTCCTAATTAAAACAAGTATTTAAAAAGAAAACGTCATTTTTATAATTTTTTTTATTTATTAAATTTCAAATTGCTTTATAGTACTAACTAATTCACATTATTTGTTACAATACATCTAGCATTCAATTTGTGTTCAATAATAAATTTTGATAAAGTATTTCTGTGAACTTTTAATTTTTTTGCTATCTTCACTTTTTTAATTCCCTTACATAAGAGCTTTTCGATTATTTCTTCTTTACCAGTTAACTTAGTTACAGAGGATTTACGTCCTACAGGCCTTCCTAAAATAATGCCATCTGCTCTTTTTTTAGCTAGGGCCTCTTTTGTTCTTTGAGATATTAAATTCCTTTCAATTTCGGCAGATAAACCAAAAGCAAAAGCTAGTACTTTACTCTGAATATCATCGCCCAATTTATAACCATCTTTAATTGTCAAAACGATACACTCTTTTTGCATACAAATGTTTAAAATTTCCATTATCATAAATAAATTACGTCCAAGTCTTGACAATTCTGCACAAATAATATAATCGCCTTTTTGAACTTTTTTCAAAAGCAATCCCAATGCTCTTTTCGAATAACTTTTAGTACCCGAAATCGTCTCTTCAATCCAATCATCAACACTATATCCATTACAATTGCAATAATTAATGATTTCAAAACGTTGATTCTCTACTGTCTGCTTATCAGTGCTTACTCTAATATAACCAAATATCATATTTCCTCCTATTACTTGAATATATTATACGAGCGTTTTTGTTGAGCGTAA
>CAJTTN010000018.1 GCA_910579215.1 uncultured Anaeroplasmataceae bacterium | reverse complement strand
CTTTTTTATTATACCTCAGGCAAATAGATAAATCAAGAACTTTTTTTATTTTTTTAAAAATTTTTATTGCAATGTCAATTGGATATTTAAAAGAAAAATTTTTTAATAAAATATTTAGTTTTAATATGGTTTTATAGACTATAGTTTCGAAGATCGATAAGGCATTATTTTAATACTATCCCCAATAAGTACTTCAATATTTCCACAATCCTTTGTTTCATATATTTTTGATATTGTTTTTAATCGATTGATAACTTTATCATCTGGCAATCCATATGAATTATTCTTTCCTACAGAGACAATAGAATAGCTAGGTAAACAATATTTCAAGAACTCTTCTGAAGAGGAGGTACTTGATCCATGATGTCCCACCTTCAAAACATCACATTTTAAATTTGTACTATACCGTTTTATTAAATCCTTTTCAGCTTCACTTGTCATATCCCCAGTTAATAAAAAGGAATAGATATTTAATTTAAAGAATAGGACTAAGGAATTTGAATTGCTATCCTTATAGTTATGTAGAGGTCCTATAAAATGCAAGAATACATTTCCTATTGAAATGCTTTCTCCTCCACAAATAGCAACTTTAGGGGCATTTATGTGACTAATTTTTTTGACGTCTTCATAACTAGAATAGAACAGTTTTTTTATTTTAAAACTTTTAGATAGTTCTAATAAGCTACCCATATGGTCTTGATCAAAATGAGTAATTATAACATAATCAAGTGAGGATATACCTCTACTTTTCAAATAATCAATATTGTTATAAGAATCAACTAATATTTTTCCTTGATGAAATGGCAATTCAATCAAAATGGAGTCACCTTGGCCTACATCAATAAAAGTCACTTTATAAAAAATATTCGTTTTATTTATTGTATTCATTAAGAGAAAAAATAAAATTATATAAAAGATTGTAAATTTTTTTCTTCTCTTTGCCATACAAATTAAAATATAAATAAAAATTATGTAATAAAAAATTACCCAAAATAAAGACATATGAGAAATAGAAAATGGAAAAGTCTGGTTACTGAAATAAGACAGTAAATTGTCTACTCCTTTAAAAATATATTCATAATATTTATTGGGAAAGAACAAGGTCAAAAAAATTAAAGGCAGTAATAATTTACTCATTCCATAGCCTAAAATAAAAGACAGGCCTATACCTAAAATAGAAATCGTATGGGTTTGATTTATTAAAAAAGGCAAAATAGTCAAAATGCAAAGGTAAGATGTAACCATATTTTTTTTAATTTTTGAATGTCCGTGATAAAAATCCTCTACAAAAATCAATATAAAGCTAATTAAAAAGCTCAATATAAATCCCATTTGAAAAGCTTTTAATGGAAAAATAAATACCATACCAATATAACTAATCGATAATATGTCCAATTTGGTATATTGCAATCTCCCTTTCTGATTCCAAAGCTTAAGGAATAAAAATAAAAAAGCACGTAAACAAGCAACAGGATAACCAATAAAAATAACATATGCCCCTAAGATGCCTACAGCCAATTTTTCTCCTTCTATTTTAAATACTCTTTGAAAGAGCTTAACTAGGATATAATACATAAAATTAATATGTAATCCACTGATAGCCAGTAGATGAGAAATGTATAAGGATGCATATGCCTTTTTTATAGATTTTTCTAAATCATTAATTCCAAAAATTAAAGCTTTTAAGTAAGAAAAACTTTTTTCATCTAATCGCGTTTCGTAATAGGATAGACAATGCCATTTCAATCTTGATATACACATTTTTTGACCAATTTTTTTATAATTTAATAACTTTCCTCTATTTGTTATACCTTTGGCATTATAATAATTTTTTTCATCAAAATCTCCTAAATAGGATGCTTCAGACAAGGAATAAATCTGAAGTTCAGCTTCAATAATATCCCCTGGAAGTAAAGTCTTAGTAGAATCATAAACAATGCATTTAAAATCACTTTTTAATATTAATGTTGTTTCTGAGCTTTCAACCACCTGAAATACATCTTTATATTTGCCCTCAGACTTTGGCTGCAATTTATAATTCGCTAAGCTATAAGAAATAAAAACAAGGGTTATAATAATGGCTAAAGGAATAATCAATCGTGTTTTTTTCCAAATAAAAAAGAAATATGAGAAAAGTAGAATGATAAAAATAGGAAATTTAAAAGATAGCAATAGACATACAACACCTATAAATAAAAAATGAAAGTCATTACAAAAAGGCTTGCTGCTTAATTTTATCTTTTGCATGCTCAGGTATACTCGCTATCTTAAAAAACTTATCCCATGAATCAATTCTTCCATTTAAAGATATATAGTCTAGAATCTTTTGGGCTCTCTTTTCACCTATTTGTGGAAGCTTTATTAAATCAGAAATTGTTGCATTATGAATATCGATTTTCGCATTAGAAGTGTAGTTATTACAAATATCCATAGAGGGTATTGTAATTCGAATACTTGAATTTATTATTTCATCTAAAGGAAAAGAAGATATATCTGAATATTCATTCATTAAAATATTTAATCTCATAAATAGAAAGCCATAAGTGATAGGCTTAGTATAAACAAGCTCAACCGATCTGTCTATTTCTCCATCAATATAAAGTTTAATAGATTCATCTATTTTAAATGTTTCATCTTCAGCTAATAATTTCTTATTCTTTTCATTATTAAGTAAAAGAAAAAATATACCTATTACACCTAGTAAAATAATTACTATTGCTATCTCTTTTTTTCTATGCATACAAAGGCCTCCTCTTTTAGTGCTCATATAAGTATTACCAAAATAGAAAGCTATTTTTCATAAAGTTAAAAATATTATTTATTTTTCGATAAAAAAAGAAAGCCACAAAAAGTGATGAACACTTTTGTGACTTCTATCAAAACGAATTTATATATTTGTTTACTTTAGACATTTCATACTGACTTATCTCTTCTTATTCACTTTTTTAATGTATATTAATATTATCTTCAACTTACTCATGAGTCCATTTTATGGTTTTAATGTCTAAAACATGTATAATATTATTTATATATAAATTCGTAGGATAGATTAGAATTACAATTTGGATCAAAATAAATTACCGAATTAATTTGTCCGTCATCTATTAATAAAAAATAGGCTATATGAGTTTTTTCAAAAATCCAAACTCCGGTTTTATAACTGTATTTTTGATATCCCAACAACGCTACTGCATGATCCTCTACATAAGAAGTACTATTTGATATCCCCATAAATACTGCACGTCCTTGCTGTAAAGATTCAATCACGTTAGATAAACTAGTAGTCATCTTTAAGCTTTGGCTATATTCATGCTCTTTTATAACATGCTCCATTGTATCTTTCGCCTTAGAAGTAGTTAATCCCAACTCTGGGTCATAGCCTTTATTTGTTACGGCATATAATCTCAACTGATAATATAATTCAGGAAAATTCATAAGAACATTATCATCGTTCACTGACCAATAAAAATCATGTCCAACCATATCTTCCCCAACTCCATAATATTTATAATCTGGATCGTCTTTTATAAGATTTCTTACGTCTCTTGTTGCAGCCTTTGAAGGAAGGTTAAGATATATTCCACTTTTTTTCCAACTCGACATTACATTGAATGCGGCTGTCAAAGCGCAATTTGATTCAGTTTTATAGCTGTCATATATATATCCGCCATCATTTGAAATATACTTCAAATAATAACTAGTTCTATACATATTAGTTGGTATGTACATTTGTTCATATACAGCACTTTCTTGCTTTTCTTCTAATTTGTAAGATGGGTATCGGTCAGACATATACTCTTGTAAATTAGTTATCTTAGATTCTCCATCCTCATCTTGTCCATTATACGAATATATAATCTCATCTGCAGAATCTAAATTATCAATATATTTTTTATATGAATTTCCATCATCATAAAGAAAACCATCAAACGTACTATAATAAGTAAAATTTAAATCTTTTAAATATTCTAAATCTTCTGAAGTATTCAACTCAAATAAATCCAAATTAAATGATGTAACTAAATAGCCTCTGTCATCATTAAAATCCAAGTATACACCATATTCATTTACATCTAAAATATAAACCAAACAATGATGCTCAACATTTGTCGCCCTCAAAGGCTCTTTAATGTGATTTTTATTATACTCTTTTTTAAAGTCTGTAAGATGATTGGATATATAATTTACTATAGAATCATAATCAGAAACAATTTCTTCTGAAGCTGATACTTTTAGTCCAGAATACATAAAACAAGAAAAACTTAAACAAATCAAAAACACTAAAGATAGTTTCTTCATAAACCTACTAACCTCTTATTTTTCTTCCCCCTATAACAATATATACGAGTGTTTTTTCCATTTTTTTCATATTTTTTTAAAAAAATGTTTATAAATATTAATTCAATATCTATAAACACTTTCCATGATAATACATATTAATTTTTATTTATAGAAGAAAGAATCGGTTCAACTATAGTTGAGTCAATAGAATCAATGATTAAAAAGTATTTGTAATTGCTATTGAAAACACATTGATGAAATGTATTTTGCTTCTTTATATATATAAAAATACCATTACTATTCAAATAATAATCATTTTCTACTATAAAATCTATTTTCAGGCCACTAATAATAGTATTATTATTCATAATATATAAAGTACAAGGAATATTATTATATAAATAGGATTCTTCTATAAGAATTAATTCTTTTTTATAATAAAAAAAACTAGTATTTGTTTTTTCCATATTATCTAGCCAATAAAATTCAGCTTTATAATCTTGATTTATTTGTTGAATAGAAACACTTTCTTCTTCATCAAGAGAAGTATAATCTACATGAGCAATAGTAAGAGATGATTTCCAAGAAGGCTCATTTGGTTTCGTAGGTGTTCTTAAGCTTAAAATACAAATAAGAATAATAACTGCAAAAGCTGCAAAGGTTGAACTTAGAGAAATACGCACTATTCTCCTTCTTCGCCTTTTCCTAAAAATATTACACTTCATTACGGATTTAGATAAGGCCAAAACAGCTTGCTTATTCTCAGGGATACCTTCACCCGTTTGAGCCTTTTTTTCTCGATAAATAGAAAAAGCATTATCTATAGATTTATCACTCATTGGTTTACCTTGAAAGGCCTTCTTTGTCGCTTCTGCAAGATAATCCTTTTCTTTATTATCTATCTCTGTGTTCATATAAGATTCATCCTTTAAACAATTTAGTGCTTGCATTATAGCATAAACATAGTTTTATTACAATTTTTTAAATAAAAATAAGGTATTTTAAAGAGAAACTTCTTTTAAAATGTTATCTTTTATATCAAAAAGTGTTATTTTGTTTTTATCCCAAAGGATATAGCTTTCTAACGTTTTATTTTTAGAAATAGTTATACTACCTGGATTTAAATATAAGGTTGCAGCATCAAATTCTAGCATAGGAATGTGGGTATGTCCAAATAAAACCACATTTGGTTTATTTGTATACATATCCAAATGATGCCCATGCTCTAAATGACATTTTTTACCATTAATCAACATATTCTTAGATTTATAAAATTTAAAATTAAGAACCATCTGATCTACCTCTGCATCGCAATTCCCTTGAATACAAATTATTTTATCAGCAAATGGATTTAGGATTTGAATCACTTGCTTTGGCGAATAGTATTCAGGTAAATCATTTCTTGGTCCATGATATAGTACATCTCCCAAACAAATCATCATATCACATTTCTCATCAACAAATTTGTTTGCGATAAATTCTGCCGCCTTGGCTGAACCATGTAAATCGGAAAAGATTAAATATTTCATGACAGACCACAAACTCCATTTAAAATCACTAAGGATTTTCTTAAACTTTCAAACTCTTCATCTGTCAATCGATTAAATATTGGGTTTGCAAAAAGATAAACATCCTGATTGATTCGACTCATTACATCTTTTCCCATAGGGGTAAATGATACCTCATATACACGATTATCCTCTTGATTTTGCTTTTTTGTCAAATATCCTTTATCCATCATACGCTTTACTAAAGGAGAAATCGTATTGGTAGTCTTATTTAACCTTTTACAAATATCCGTAATTTTGGTTTGGTTTGGGTGATGATAAATATCTAACAAAAGAATTGCTTGTGGATGGGAAAGACCATAAGGAGCACATAAAGCGGCTCTAGAGTCATTAATAAATTGGGAGGTTGATTTCAATAATTCTATAGTCTCTAAAATGGTTTCTTTTTTCTTCATATGTTAAAAAGGTGACCATCTTGGTCACCTTAATCCTTTCTTAGTTTTAAGCTTCAACAATTTCAAGCTTGCAGTCGGTAACCTTAACAAGCTTTTCGCCTTTTGCAACATTTAAATCAGCAACAGCCTTTGCATAAGCATCTTTATAAGAACCAACAACAGCTTGAACACCCCAAGCAAGAGATAATGTTCTTGCGTCATCCTTTGATGCTACAGCAAAATAGATATCAGCAGCAGGACGGTATTGAGATAAGGCAAGAGCTAATTCCACACTACCTTCTGCAACTATTGCAGGAATTTCAAAGGTAGCAGCTAAGGTTGCAGCAGCTAAACCAATTGCATCATCCTCATCTTTTTCTTCCTTACCATAAACTACATTTTCAATCATTAGCTCATGATCTAAATCATCTTCTGCACGTTGATCAATTTTTGACATATAAGAAACTGCTTCAAATGGATAATCTCCTTGGGCAGATTCTCCTGAAAGCATAGTTGCACCAGTTCCA
Organism: uncultured Anaeroplasmataceae bacterium; assembly: GCA_910579215.1. Taxonomy (GTDB): domain Bacteria; phylum Bacillota_I; class Bacilli_A; order Acholeplasmatales; family Anaeroplasmataceae; genus Pelethenecus. The sequence continues at coordinate 9,804 of CAJTTN010000018.1, read as the reverse complement.
TCTAATACCGCATTGTGACAATCGCTCACCTCAGCACGAGTAGGTCTTGGATTTTGTTGCATAGAATCTAACATTTGAGTTGCACAAACAACTAGCTTACCAGTAGATTGCGCTAAATAAATCATTTCTTTTTGAATTGCAGGTAAATCCCAAGCATCAACATCAACACCTAAATCACCACGAGCAACCATAACACCATCAGAAAGCTTAATGATTTCTGCCATGTTAGATACACCCTCTTGATTCTCTATCTTAGAAATAATTTTAATATGACTATTCTTTTTAGCAGCCAAAATTTCTCTAATTTGACGAATATCATCAGCACGGCGTACGAAAGATGCAGCAATAAAATCTAAACCCTGATCACAAGCAAATTCCATATCTGCCTTATCCTTTGGAGAAATGTAAGGCATATTAAGAATAACACCAGGAACATTACAGTTTCTTTTATTTTTAAGTTTACGATCATTTTGAGCCTCTAAAACTAATTCCTTATTTGCTTCATCCTTCTCAATTACCTTTAATGTTAGATTTCCATCCTCAATAAGAATTCTTCCACCAATAGAAATATCATCATACAATCCTGGATAAGAAATTGCAACCTTCTTTGCATTTCCAATGAAAGAATAATCCATAGTCATACGAATGATATCACCCTTATGTAACATAACTGGCTCATCATTTTCAAGATATCCCGTACGGATTTCTGGGCCCTTAGTATCTAACATCATACCTGTATTCCAGCCCTTTTCAGCATTTAAAGCCTTGATATTCTTAATACGGAATCCTTGCTCCTCATAATCACCATGAGAAAAATTCATACGCATTACATTCATACCAGCAGTGCCAATTAATTTTTCTAAGCAGTCCTTTTGCTCACTTGCAGGACCAATTGTACAAACAACCTTTGTTTTTTTCATTTTTTCTTCTCCTACTATTTTCATTTTATTTATTCAAATTTTTAGCTAAAGCTAAAGAATTTTTCTTAAGTAATATTGTTCAAAAAAAACTCCATTATTCATTATATCATAATTTTTGACTTCTTCAACAATTTCTCTACATTGTTTTTATTTTATTTAAAAAATAAAACGATTTCATATATACTTAACATTCCATTTAAAGTAAAATAGAAGTATAATATAAAAAAAGTTAAGGAGAAATTATATGAACAAATTAAAGGGAGCTGCGATTTTAGGTCAATCAGGTGGACCTACCTCTGTCATTAACGCTTCAGCTGCAGGTGTTTTTTTAGAGGCATTAAATCAGCCAAATATTACTCGTGTTTATGGTGCAGCACATGGAATTAGAGGTATCTTAAATGAAGAATTTTATGATATCAATGTAGAAGATAAAAAGGAACTTGAATTATTAAAGACAACTCCATCTTCTATGATAGGTTCTGTACGCTACAAGCTAAAGCCTTTAGAGGTAGATGACAGCGAATATAAAAGATTGTTAGAGGTATTTAAAAAATATAATATTCGTTACTTCTTCTACAATGGTGGAAATGACTCTATGGATACCTGCAATAAAGTATCTAAGTTTTTTAAGGATTCTGGCTATGAATGCTATTGTATGGGAGTTCCTAAAACAATAGATAACGATTTATGGGCAACAGATCATTGCCCAGGATATGCATCAGCCGCTAAATATGTTGCCACATCTTTTATGGAATTATACTATGATGCAACAGTTTATGATACTCCAATGGTTGCAGTAGTAGAGGTGATGGGTAGAAATGCTGGTTGGTTAACTGCCGCTTCTGCATTAGCTAGCTATAAAAATGCTGGTCCAGATTTAATTTATTTACCTGAAGTAGCATTCGATATGGATAAATTTATAAAGGATGCTAAAGCGGTATATGAAAAAAATCATGGTAAGGTTTTAATTGCAGTATCTGAGGGAGTTAAAACTGCTGATGGAACGTATGTTGCAGAATTAGGAGCAAAGAATTTAGCAAAGGATTCCTTTGGACATTCTCAGCTTGGTGGAACTGCAAATGTATTAGCAAACGTATTAAAGGAAGAATTAGGAGTAAAGGTTCGTCCTATAGAATTTTCATTATTACAACGCTGTGCACAGCACTTAGCTTCAAAAATTGATGTTGAAGAAGCTTTCAATGCAGGACGTGAGGCTGTAAAGGCTGCAGTAAGTGGAATAACTGATTATATGATTGGCTTTAAGCGTCATATGAAAGGGGATAAATATACTTGCGAATACATACGCATTCCTCTAGCAGAAGTTGCTAATGCCGAAAAGAAAATTCCAGCAGAATGGATTATAAATGATGGTACAGGATTATCTATGGATTACGTTAATTATGCATTGCCACTAATCCAAGGAGATGCAAAAGCACCACTTGAAGATGGTCTGCCAAGATTTGCTAAGCTTAAAAAGGTTTTAGTTGAAAAACTTTAATACATATTCTCTGAGGGTATTTCCTCAGAGTTTTTTTATGTAAAAAGGGAGGCAACCTAGGAATAGGCGGATATAAAATTATTTCAAAACAAAAAAGGAAGTCAATCAAAACTTCCTTTTTATCTTTATGCTTTATTTTTCTAAAGAATGTAATCTATCTAAAAATTCAGACTCTGTAACATTTTTCTTTGTTGCCTCTCTTTTAGAAACTTCAACCATACCCTTTGTCTTATTATACAAGCTTAAGGTTCCTGCTCCACTTATACAGCCATGAGGACAGGCCATACCCTCTAACAAATAACCATCATACTTTCCAGCAACCGCATCCTTTAATAGCTTTCTACAATTTTCTAATCCCTGGGCAGAGGCTACCTTAATTTCTCTATCTGGATTTGTCTTTTTAATTGTATTTACTACCGCCTGTGCAACTCCACCAGCCACTGCAAATCCTCTACCATCTGCAGTTGTAATATTTTTTAAAGGCTTCTCCTTTAACTTTGTAAAGTCAACCTTCTTGGCAGAAAACATACCCATGAGCTCCTCAAAGGTTAATACAAAATCAACATCACTTCTCACACTAGTTCTTGATGCTTCAAGCTTTTTTGCTGAGCAAGGTCCAACAAATACGATTTTACAATTTGGATGCTCCTTTTTAACTAATCTAGCGGTCAATACCATTGGAGTCAGTGCCATGGAAATATGATCCTTATATTCTGGAAATTCCATTTTTGCCATTACTGACCAGCTTGGACAACAGGAGGTTCCCATAAAATTCAATTTACTTGGAACATTCTTTAAGAAATCCTCTGCTTCTTCATAGGTACATAAATCAGCACCAATAGAAACCTCATAAACTCCCTTGAAGCCCAATTGCTCCATAGCATCATCAATAGTTTTCAAATTCACCTTAGGTCCAAACTGACCTACAAATGCAGGGGCCATAATCGCATAAACCTCGTCATTTGCTTTTATAGATTGTATGATTTGAAAAATCTGAGATTTATCTGCAATAGCACCAAAAGGACAATTTACTAAGCACATTCCACAGGATACACACTTAGAATAGTTTATTTTAGCACGACCAAATTCATCTGATTCAATAGCATGCATACCACATGCCTTTTCACAAGGCCGCTGACGATGTACAATTGCCTTATAAGGACAAACATCTAAGCAGCGTCCACATTTTATACAAAGTTCTTGATTGATATGAGACATTCCATTTTGAATTTTAATTGCATCCTTTGGACAAACATTCGCACAAGGATTTGCTAGACATCCCTCACATGCATCTGTTACATGATAAGAATCTGTTGGACAAGCATTGCATGCAAAATCAATCACATTGACTAATGGTGGTTCATAGAAGCGTTTCGTAATAATTGCATCCTGTATTCCTTTAGAAATTGGGGCATGCTCATCAGCGCTTCTTACTGGAAGTCCAATAGCTAAACGAATACGTTCAGCAACAATAGCTCTCTCCAAAAAAATAGATTCACGATATTTAGCCTGTCCCTTTAGCATATCATAAGGAATTTCTTCTATTCTAGAATAGTCTCCCTCATAGGCAAGCTTAGCAACCTCTTCAAATACTGATCTTCTTATTTTTAATATAGATGAATAACTTTCAATCATATAATCTACCTCTTTTCCCATTATAATTATACAAGTTAACCTATAATTTCGCAAGAAATTAATATAATTTTTCACAAAAATATAGCGGCTATATTTTAGGATAACCGCTGTTTAAACTTTTATTCTATTCCTTTTACTTCCTCTATAGGAAGATGATAAGAGGTGGCAATTCCCTCAGCAATATTGTCTAGGTGATCTCCTAATCGCTCTAAATTAGATAAAATTTCTACATAATGATCCGTATTAAGATATGAACAAGCTCCACTATCTATTCGATGCACATGTCTTTGATGAAAGAACGCTTCTAGCTTATCAACCCTTTCTTCTATTTTATCTACCAAAAGTGCTTTTTCCTTATCCCATGTATTAAAGGCTTCAAAGGTTTTCTGTAGCATTTCTATAACCGTATCAAATAATTGATTTAAATCCTGCTTGCCATCCTCAGATAATTCCTTATCTGTTGCATAACGCTCTAAGAAGAACTCAAACAAATTTGTACAATGATCTCCTATACGCTCTAAATCCTTAATTACATCTAGGTAGGCAGATAGAAGCTGGGTATGCGTCTGACTTATGTCTCCTAATGTTATCCTTATCAAATAATCATGGATTCTTCTATCTAATTCATCTATCGTTTCCTCTAGTTCTTTTGGACGATTCCCATAATTTAAGCTTTTATCTACACTATACGACTTTGCCAATTCCACATATTCAGATACACATTTAAACATGTAGTCAATTGATTTTTTGGCAAAGCTTAAAGCAAAGATTGGTGATTTTTCAATTAAAGAATAATCTAATAAGGAGTCCATTATGGTTTGCTTCTCATTTGGTTTATCCTTAAATAGCTTAGTAGCCAAAATAACCATAACCTTGATTAAGAAAAACATAATAAAGGTTGTAATAAAATTGAAAATTAAATGGGCTATAGCAATACTCATCTTAGGATGAGGACCAAGTCCAGCAAGCATAGAGCCTTCTATAATTTCCATCAATTTAGAAAATGGCCATAGTAAAGCCATAAATAAAACAGCTCCTACCACATTAAACATGACATGAACAAACGCTGTACGCTTAGCCTGAACGCCACCACCAGCTCCAGCGATACAAGCTGTAATGGTTGTACCTATATTACAGCCTAGCATGATAGGGATTGCTCCAAACATAAGGATAAAGCCTTGCTGATATAAAGTTTGTAATATACCTATAATCGCAGACGAGGATTGAACTAGGGCAGTTAATAGAGTACCAATACATAATCCTAAGATTGGATAATCAGAAATGAACTTAAACATTGTAGTTGCTTGTTCTTCATAAGCAGTTAAAATAATATCTAAAGCATCTCCCATAGTTTTAAGTCCAAAGAAAAGCATACCGAAGCCAAAAAGGATTTTCCCAATTTCTATCCCTTTTTCTTTTTTTAAAAAGAAAATCATGATTGCACCTACACCAACAAATATTAGAGAATAGCTTTCAATATTCATACCTATAAAAAAGGATGTAATGGTTGCACCTATATTTGCCCCTAATATTACCCCAATTGCTTGCGGGAAAGTCATTAGACCCGCACGAACCAAACCAACAGTTAAGGCAGTTGTTCCTGAGGAAGATTGAATAATAGCCGTAACTATAGTTCCAACTAAAATCCCCTTCAAAGGGGTATTGGTTGTTTTTTCAATAATCGTTTTCAAACGATCTCCAGCAATTATTTTTAAGGAATCTCCCATTTGATTTATGCCATATAGGAATAATCCCAAGCCTCCCAATACAGCAATTAATTGAAGAATAATTTCGCCAGCAGATAATCCAGTACTTAAGAACATATACTCCTCCACTTATATTTCATTATGTGAATTTAATACATTTCTATTATAACAAATATAAGCATAACTTACAATTCTAAAAAGAAAAGACTCCTTCTATTTTAAGAAAGAGTCAAATCTTATTTTTTTTATTTAAGCTTCAACGTATCTATCAATCTTTACTAAATTAAGGATTCTTGTTGCTCTATTACAATTTGCTGTATTTACTACTGCAGTAGTATCTGTACAAATTGTATATGTACCTGCAGCTTCAATTGTAAAGGTGAAAGCTTGAGATCCTGTTGTTTTAACAGCATATACTCCAGCCTTGTCTGTTACACTTATGTTATCATTAGCCGTATAAGTTGGTGTAATATAGTTACCAGCTGCATCCTTTAAAGCAATAGAACTCCAATTCGTACTACCTGTTGAAGAAACAGAAATGGTTAAAGTGCCTGTACCTGTAAAAGTTACAGCTAAAGCATCTCCTTTTACCTCAATACAGCTTGGGTTAGAGGAAGCTTTATTCTTGTTTGAATCCCAAAATTTTTGACCATCTCTATAGGATACTGTTCCACCAACTACAGATAAGAAGGAATTGCTTGTTCCTGCAAATACTTCTGTAGTTAAAGCAGCACCATCAAATTTGGCAATTGGCGTTTCTAAAGGTGTACCATCTACTGCATTTAAATCGTATTGTCCAGTTGCTGTCAACTTATCTGTTGCAATAGCTGACCAATCCAAAGTATTCTTATGATCCACTGGAGCATCTGGATCAGGAGTCTCTGCCCCACCAGCATCTGCAACATAGCTCATAGAACAAGATAAAATACCATAGCCTTTATTAGGAACTGCTCCAGTAAATCTAATTTGAACAAATGCAGAAGAGGATTCAAATTTAAACGTTTCTGCTCCATTGTAGGTAAATTTACCTGTTTTCTTTCCAGCTGGTGATGTTGCAATGATAGAATCTACAACCTCACCAGCTTCATTTAATGCTTCTATTTTCATATAAGCAGATGCACTTCCACTAGATAATGTACCACCAACAACCTCAATAGTTACAGCTTTAGTTGTAGCATCAAATTTTGGAGAAGTTAAGTATACCTCTGGAGCAAGCTTATGTACATTTGCTGTTTTTGTAGAATCATAGTCTGCAGCAGTTTTGTCTCCTGTTACACCTATAGCATTTCCGATTGCTGTTTTATCAGTAGCCGTTGTTGTCCAACCAGTATTTACAGCTTCATTTAAGAAATCATAGGCAATTGTTTTTTCTAAGCTAGCATCAACCAATTTTATATAAATATCATTTGTAGCAGCTAAAACTGTTGTAAAATCATATTTTATCGTACAGTCTGCATCTTTATAAAAGCCCTCTAAAGTAGAATTTTCTGGCACTGTTATCGCAGCCTTTAATTCATCCTCAGAAATTGTTGCTCCTGTAAAGCCAATATTCTCTAAAGTTGCAAATACAGAACCATCTGGATTCTTTAGAACAACAGTTGCATCTCTTTCTTGAACAGGATTCCAAGCAGAACCATAAACTACCTTACCATTTGTAGCTCCAAACACTAAATTTAAATCCTTATATTCATTTGCTACAGTTTCAGTAACCACTGTACAAGTATTTAGTAGTGACGCAGAAATTGCTCCTGCACCTGTATTATTATATTCTAGTAATAAATCTGCATTTGGTTCAGCATTCATCTTGCCATATCGATCATTCATATTTTTACCTTCTGGAGTAACCTCTCCATAAGCTTCTTTTGAAATATGACCAGCAATTGCTGAATTCATTACCATAATGGACATATTCTTATCCCAGCCTCTAGCGATAGACACAGATCCATTTGCAGTTTTATCATCTGCAATAAATTGAGATCCATTAAAAATAAATCCATATTTTATCGTATCAGAGTCACCTTTATTTAATCCCTTTGTAGCTAAAATGTAACCACCATTATTATAATTTGTATTTATATCCTCTGTTGCACCTGCTCCAATAGAACGAACCAAACAATTTTCAAAATATGCAGTAGCATTAAAACCAAAGATATAATCTGTATGACCTTCAATCAAGCAACTATCATAATATTGTCGACCAATTTGAGCATATAAAGTATCTTGATATCCTGTAAAATAACATCTAGCAAAGATAGCTTTATCCGCCTGTACTAAGGCAGCAACACCTTGTGTACCGTTACCAGCCACAATCTTAGCCTCTTCATATAATTCAGCTGTATTGTAGGTATTCTTAAATGTGACAAACTCAGCTTTGAAATTTTCTGCAGAAGGTCTTACAGAAACAGTTGCAGAGCCATCTGTACTATAAGATACCTTTTCGCTTGGATCTAATAGACCATTAAGTGCATCAAATTCAATAACAGCTAAGGAATCATATAATGGTTTTGCATTCTCATAAGTGAAATCAAATTCTGTACTCATATCTAAATTACCAGTAGTTAAAACAATATTAGGCATTGTAATTTCTACTTTTTCTTTATAAACTGTATTCTTCATTAAAGAAATAGTCTTTGTAGCATTATCAGCTACACCTGCTAGCTTTAAGAATTGTAATGCATCATTTATTGTATGTAAATTATAATTATCTGCTGTATTAATTTCAGCTTGTGGATTCACTGTAACGACAACCTCAGTTGCTGCAGAAAGATCTGGAACTGCAACCACCTCAATATCATAATTACCTACTACAGTTTCATCACGTCCATAGACAACGGAAACAGATTTATTTCCTAAAGTATCTAAGGTAGGAGTAGTTACTGTAAACTCTTCTGCTGTTAAAACAAATTCAATATATTGATCTGTTGTCTCAGGTAATAAGCACTTTGCCTTAACTACTAAATTCTCATAATTAAATGTAGAATTTAAAGCAAATAATTTTTGTAAGTTTTGCGTTTCTCTGCTTGAATTTAAAACAAAGTCATAAACTACTATTTCTTCAACTGAACAAACATTTACTTCGTATTCCTGCGTATAGGTTATTTCATCATTCAATTTATAAGATACAGTAACAATTTTCTTTCCTGCTGTTGTAAAATCTTCAACACTAACATTTAAGTTTGCTAATGCAATATCATCTTTTCTACCATTTTCATAAACTAATTGAGCTGATAATCCATTATAATCAAATGCTCTTCCTAATAAGAAATTCTTATTAACTTGAGAAAGACTTAATTCAATCCCTGTTGTAGGTCCTTGAGGTAGCTTCTCAGTAAGCGTAAATAAATTCATCTTAAAGGAATAAGAGGTAGTAATCTTATAGGTTCCTGCTTCTAATTCATTTACTTCAGCACTTAAAACAACTTTATTAGGGGCAAGTCCTAAAGAACGTACTCTATTCCAGGTTATACCATCTGAATCTAGTTTATATAATACTAGCTCTGAATCACCACTAGTAGAACCACCTTCACCACTAAATGTAAAGGAATTGTTTGTTCCAGCTCCTTTTAATTCAAAAGACCAATATTTTGCTTGCGTATTGACTTGAGCAAGTTCAAGCTTAGTTCCTTTTTCAAAAGTAAATCTTCCTAAGGTTGCATCTGCATTTAATTTATTAGAAGCATCTAATAAACCCTGTGCACTTGCTGCCGCATATAAATCAGCAAAAACCATTGGAGTATTTACAGTATCATATTTTTGCGTCCATCCAGCATATAGGTGAATATCTGCTTCAATAGGAGTACTAAATCCAAAAACAGTATCTTCATTTTGGGTAGTAGGTGAAGTATACCAATTTGTAAATTCCTTATAAGGATCAACTGGTGTCTGTGGAACATCCACTAACTCTCCATCCTCAACCTCTACTGGAGTAACTATATCATCTGCAGTTAAATGGAAATATACCTTATGTACAACAACAACTGGCTTAGCTTCCCATTTGGCAAATAAAGTCAAATCCTTATCTACTACATCTGTATCAAAGTTCCAT
>CAJTTN010000017.1 GCA_910579215.1 uncultured Anaeroplasmataceae bacterium | reverse complement strand
TTACTTCTGCTTCCGATAATTCATGTTATGCATACAAATATTCTTTTAGATTTAATTACCTCAAAATAACGATAGATTATTGGGAGGAAAATATATGGAATATTATATTTATGTAACAAATGACTGTAATTTAAATTGTTCTTATTGCTCTGTTTTATTTGATGTAATAAAGGCAGGAGTACCTATAGAGCCAAAATACACTTTAAGTGATTTGAAAAAATTTATTGATAGAGTTCAAAGTAAATTAAATGATTCAATTGCTGATATTTATTTTTTTGGTGGAGAACCGACAATAAATTATCCATATATCACAAAAATTATAAAGCTTTTTAAAGAGAAAAAAAATAATTATCAAACCAACTTCATTATGCATACAAATGGTTTGAAATTTTCTGAAGCTCCAAAAAATATAGTTTTAAATTTAGATTTAGCATTAATTTCTATCAATTATGAAGAAATTTTTGATTCTAAAAATAATTTAACCCCTTACTTTTATAGCATTGTAAAGACAATCAATATGATTAAAAAAATCAAAAATTTCCCTATGATAGGAAGATTTACAATTTCACCAAATACAAGTTTGTTCACTGAATTGTACCTTATGCTTAACCTATTTGATTATATCTATTGGCAATTAGATAACACTGAAAAGTTAACTGATTTTGATAGTTATAAAGAAAAATATTTTAATGAAATAGATCTATTATTTGATTATTGGTTAAATTTTTTAGAGAAAGGTGTTTTTTTAAAGCTTGTTCCTTTTATTAGTACACTTAATCATATTTTATATGAAACAGGCATTCCAAAAAAATTTTATTGTGGCTATGGGACTTCAATGATTTATATTCAAACAAATGGAAAATGCTATGCATGCTGTGATAATGTAAATACTAATTCTCATTACATTGGGGACATTTGGTCTGGAATAGAGTTCAAAAATAATGAGATAAAAGATACGATTTGTGTCAATTGCAATTATTTATCTTTGTGTGGTGGAAGATGTGGTAGAATGCATAAAGATTTTTCAAAAGAAAGAATTGATCAGTTTTGTTTATTAAATAAATATATGTTCGATAAAATATTATCTAATATTAACAAAATAAAGAATCTTATAAAAATATATCCTGATTATGAAGAAAAAATAAAAGATAAATTTATTGCCTATACAGAATATACATCTTAAAAATTTTCATTAAAAAAATCTTTGTATTCATTATATTTTATATTCAATAATTCTATTAATTCTTTTGTTTTATGATTACATATAAGTGCATCTGGTGGAATTAAAGTTAAACTATAAACATCTGTATTTTCAATGGTTTCTAAAATTTTTTTCATTCCCATTAATTTGCAAAATTTTTCTCCTTGTTTTGTAGAAGCTTCAGCTATAACTTGGAAAAAATAAATATTTCTTTCTTTAGCCAAACTTATTATTAAATTAATTAATCCAGTATAAAGTAAATTAAAAGCATTAGTGTTTTGATAGTCAGGATGAATGGCAACAGCTGCTACATATAAGCGATAGAAATTTTCAAAATTATATTGCAAAAGTCCATCTTCATTAAAGTCTTTATCTTTAAAATTGCCACTCAATATTTTTTTATATAGATCATCTGTTATTGGCAATATAGAAAAGTACCCAACTAATTCTTTGGTATTCTGATCCCTAATTCCTATATGAGTATAATTATTATATTTATACCAACCATATGATGTTTCTATTGAAGCTATCAAATCTTCTCTTAATACTAATTTGTCAATTTTATACATTTCCATGAAATCTTCATATGTTAAATCTTCAGGATTAATTATTTCAATTTTTCTTTCATTTAAATGGATTGGATACTTATTATTTATATATGTGAATATTATATTGTACAGAGCCTTATTAATTAAAATATAATCATTTTTTGTTTCAATACAAAAATTCTTAGTTTCCAAAATGAATTTAACGTACTCTATAATATTATAACTGAAAAATTTTTCTAAATCTGTATAAAGATTTGCATTAATTTCTAATTCGTTCATTTTTCTTTTTAAAACATCATTACATATATTTAAAACGCATTTTTTTGCAGCATTTATAGAATATCCTTGCATTGAATCTTGCATTGATAAGTAATCTTTAAGACTCAAACATAAAATATCCACATTTATATTCTCAAGCCTATTGAGTTTTTTTTGAAGTGAATATAATTGCTCTAAAGAACTTAAATACTCGTTATCATTTTTTATTTGTAAAAGAGTAAATTTTAGATTTTTCATAATGTTAGCATCAGCCTTAAGATACTTAGTGTTACCAATTATGCTTAAAAAATAATTTAATTCATCATTAGAAACATCATATACAATTGGAACAATGCGTTTTTCTTTTGAATTAATAACTTGCCCTAATTCAAAAAAGCCCCAATTACTTTTAAAAAAATTTTTTGTTAGTATAACTAAAACGCAATAAGATTTTTTTAGTCCTTCTGTTATTTCTTGATTAATATTTTTACCAGAGTTAATGATAGATTCATCATACCATATAGAATATTTATTATTTTTTAACTCTTGTTCCAACTTGACAACCACATCATTTTTATCTAAAGAAGAGTGTGAAATGAAAAAATCATACATTATTTTTCCTCCCAATAATCTATCGTTATTTTGAGTAAATTATACAATAAAATGTTATAATTTACAATTAGAAATCGAATTTTGGAGGAAAATAAATGAATTTAATAAAGTATAGGGAGATATTTATAACTAAAATGATGGTATCTAAAAACTTGGATATAAAAAGTATCAAAGCCTATACATCAGATTTGAATCACTTGATTGACTTTACAAATGGGAAAGTAACTCAAGAATCTATTATGAGTTATATTCAATACTTAACTCAAACTTATAAGGATACTACTGTTACAAGAAAACTAATCACAATCAAGATGTTTTTGAGATTCATTGAGGAAGAAACAAAATGGACAAATCCATTAGATAAATATAAAATAAAAATTAAAAAAGAAAAAAGGTTACCTAAAACTATACCTGTGAAAGATGTTAGTAAATTGCTAGATTATATGTATGATAATCTAAATCAAACTACTACTTCTTTTGCTTACTTCCAAGCTGTTAGAGATTTGTGTATTATAGATCTTCTTCTTTCTACAGGTATGAGAATAGCTGAGGTATCCAATTTAAAGCTAGAAGATATTATTACTTCTGAACGTGTATTACTTGTTCACGGGAAGGGAAAGAAACAAAGATTATTATATATCTCAAGTTTAGAAACTTGGAACAATTTAAAAACTTGGTTAAGCATAAGAAAAAAACTTAAAGTAAATCATGACTATCTATTTGTAAATAAATTTCATGATACTTTAAGTATTTATGGGATTGAAAATATATTTACTAAATACAGAGATAAAAGCGAAATATCTCCTTCTGCCACACCACATTATTTAAGACACACATTTGCTACTAACTTACTTGCTAATGGAGCTGATTTAAGAAGTGTTCAGGAGTTACTAGGACATTCTTCTATTTCTACTACAGAGATTTATACAGAAGTTAACACTGTAAGAAAGAAAATTGTTTTAAAAAAATACAACTTGAGAAATAAACTAACTAGAAATTCCTAATCAAACAAAGTGATAAAGTTTTATATTACATTTCAATTTTTTGTTTTTTAGCAAAAAAAAACAAAATTTTTGGACTTTAGACAATATCTATGATATAATTTCACCAACAAAATGTAGTAAATTAGGAGGATAAACCATTATGTATGATTATCATGATAGTCGAAGCAATATAATTAATATTTTAAAGACTGAAACTAAAGTTATTAAAAGTGAGGGTATCCCTGATAGCGATAATGCCTTTACTTTTACAAATGCTTATTTAACTTGGGCAGGAGCCATTTTTATAGATATCAAGGATTCTTCAGAACTTTTTGATACAAAGGATGAAAGATTAGCTCGTCTTATGCGAGCTTTTACATCTGAAATTATAACGATTTTTCAAGATTTTAGGAATTATAGACAAATTGGAATTAGAGGAGATTGTGTATATGCAATTTATGATACGCAATACAAGAGTGATTTAGTCGAAATATTTAATATTGCAGTATTAACTAATACTTTTATGAAAATGTTTAACGAAATAATAACGGATTATGGCTATGCCCCTATAACAGCTGGTATTGGATTAGGATGCGATGAAGAACTAATAATAAAGGCAGGACGTTCAGGAACTGGGATCAATGATAAAATATGGATTGGAAAAGCTGTTGTAGATGCATCAAATTTATCTTCTACTGCTAATAGAGATGATATAAAACCTATCGCTATGAGTGAAGTCTTCTATAATAACATTATTGCAGATTTAAAAAAGGAGAATCCTAAATATGAAAATTGGATCAGGTATAATTCTTATGAGGATTTATATGAATGTAATATAGTGCGTTCAGAATTTAATGAATGGATAGAAAATGGAATGAAAGGATAGAGGGTATGGACAAATGGAAAAAGAAAAAATAGATTATGATTATTTGCTATCTAATGTTCAATCACAAATAAATAATTTTGATAATAAGGCTAATATATTACTTGCCATAGTGAGCATTACTTTTACATTAAGTCTTCTTCTTTTAGAGAGTATTACTGGATTATCTGATACAAGAAGATTACTTTGTATTATATTTCTTTCTTTCTTTATATTTATTAAGTTCTTTAATTACTTTAACTTTTTTAATCTTAGTAATTTTTCCAAGGAAAAGCAAAAAAGATAAAGTCGATGTAAATTATTATAAATCTGTTGCTAGAATATCAAAACAAGATTTTGTAGATTTATTAAATGATGACAAGTATGATTATACTAGTAGTTTGCAAAATCAAATTTATGTTAATTCAGTTATTTGTAATAGAAAGCATAAATGGTTAGTTGCAGCAATATGGTCCTTACTTCCATTGATTGCTTTACTAATAACAAATTTATATCTAATTATAATATAATATTTGTTCTAAGACTTCTACAAAAAACTAATATAAGTTAGGAGGTACAACAATGTCAATTAATTTTCTAAAGAATTTTTCTTTTCCAACAGCAATAAGCAATCAAAAGGCAAATCCTAATCCATGTCCAGACCAGGTTGTTGGACAACTATCAAATGGAGTGTTCACATCATCAAACAGAGAAAACATTGATTATTCTATCAAAAACAATAATTATACTATTCAAAACAAAATCGCTAACCCAATTGTTATCATTCTTGAAAGTCCACATAAAAATGAGTATGATCCTATTACTCGTTCTGCTCTTGGTCCAGCAATGGGAAAAACAGGAGAAAACTTTAAAAAATATTTTGCTTCACTAATAGTTAAATCTAAAATATATCGATCAATTGCAACTTTACATTGTGATATTGTTTTGATTAATGCTATACAATACCAATGTAGCCTTGGAATGGCATTAAATAATACTACGGATGCTAAGTCCCGTGATGATAACTTCAACACATGTTTTGACAACAATAAAACAAATGATTTAAAGGACCGATTAACAGCCATCGACCCAATTGCTACAATAAATTTATGTACAGCCCAATTCCGAACAAAAATCATTAATAAATGTAGTAACTTTTCCAACTATACAGATGGAAATCATCCTTCATCATGGCGGAGAAGAGAAAATAGAAATATCAATTAAATTTAGTAGTGTTTAAGTTCTTCATATACTTTAACACCTATTTTGAACGTTTTTGCAAATATATTGATAAATCAATATAAAATCAAAAGTAAAGAATGTCTTCTCATTCAAAATAGATTAATTCAATTTGTTGTGCAAAGGTACTTTAAAGCTAACAATAAAATCATTAAATGTTGTCCCAAAAGTTGTCCATCAAAATAGACCGATTTGATTCAATTTGAAAGGATTTTCTACTTCTACCAACATATTGGAAACCGAATAAAATTCGATATAGCTGGTTTCAAACTATATAGGGTATAACTCCAAAACCTTTAGTTCGGGTTCGAATCCTGATGCCCCTGCCATAAAAAAGATTATTACCTCATATTGAGGTTTTTATTTTTGTAAAAATCTTTTTTTTAAACCCTGTAATATAATTACGCTTCCTTATATGATTTTATCATAAAAAGCCATAATTTTATAGTATTTTTATAAAGAATTAAAATTTGTTAATTACAACTTATTTATTTAAAGAATGAAGATAATGTTGATTAAAACTTTTACCTGTATTAAATTTTATCGTAATATTTTCTCATTAAAATTTTTTTAAATATTGATAATATTAAAAAATATGATTAATTTCTGTAATTATTCTATGAAGCACAAAAAATGTAGCTTTATAAGAAAGGAAATTATGAAAAAAATTTTATTTTTAATTACGTCTTTGACTCTTTTGTTCTGTCTTGGATGGAGAAAGACTGTTCAGGCAGAGGCCTACTATGAATCTATAGAGTTGTACGAATCACATCCAGTGGATACCCCTTTTGCCACAGTTCTTTCGAAAGGATATTATATCATTGGCACATATCCTTATGCTATATCAAGGGATAATTTTAAAGGAAACTTCTCCTATGAATTAGTGCAAGGGAAGCAAGAAATAAGCTTAGAGGATTTTAAAAAAACAGGTCCGTTAGACCTGCCAGAAAAAATAATACAAGAAGAATTAATAGATATTTTTAATACTTATTTTAATGATACAGATAAGGTTGGGGCTATGATTCTTAAGGTTCATTCTTCTGCTGTATTTTTTACAGATATAAACTACTCTTACTCATTAACTGCATTATCTATATTGACTGAAGAAATAAATTCAGATCCGACTCTAGCAGGTAATAAACATCACTTTACTAGCATTGATCACCCAATATCTATAGACGAGTTGAAAGCAAGGTATAGTGCTGAGGATAATGTGGATAAAACGATAACGAATCGCCTAACGCTAGAAACAAATTATGATCCCGAACATAGAAGGCTAGGTAGCTTTTATATTTCTGTTAAGGTATCTGATTCAGCTGGAAATGAAACAGCAATTTTTGACATTATTGAATATAAGGACTTTATACCTCCTAAAATTAACTTTCTTGATGATGATGCAGAAATAAACATAGAGGTTAATACAGAACTATCCATGGAGGACATACATAAGCATTTTCTAATAAGCGATAATTATACACCAGAGCAAGATATTATAAAATTTTATACTGATATGGACCATTTAAAAAATAATTTAAATAAATTAGGAAGATATAGATACAAATTATCAGCAAGAGATTTAGACGGAAGTTGTAGTGATGCTATTCTCTATATTAATATTGTGGATACTACCAAACCAACAATTTCTTTAAAGGGTGGTGGAGACAAAATCCAAACGAATCACGTTCTTCAAGAGGAAGAAATCCTAGCACTTTTTGAGGTTTCAGATAATTATTATGACCTGTCTCCTGCAGATTTAGTAATAGTATCTAACACCTGTACTGGAGAGGAGGGCAAGGAATATGTTCTTACGCTTAGTTTAACTGATGGAAGTAATAACACTAGAGAAGAAACCTTTAAATATATTTTAAATGATACACATTCTCCTATTATCCGTGTTGAAAAAACTTTATTCTTACCCTTAGGAAAGACCTTTTCAAATAGCGAGCTTCTACAGATGCTAAAGGAAGCTGGAATTATAAGTATGGATGCAGTAGATGTTTCATTTTCTTATGATACAGCCATCATTAATTCCGAAGGAGTATACGATATTAAATATACTGAAATCACAAAGGATGGAAAGCAAATAGAAGGAAATGTCATATTAAATATTTTCACACCTATACAAATTCCTCATAAGAATACCACAAGAAATTACCACTACCTTTGGCTTCTATTACTAATCCCACTAATCTCTTCGGGAATTATATTTTATATAAAATTTAAAAAACATGAGAAAATCTAGCTTAATTGTTTTACTTCTTCTATTTTTTTCTTTATCTATTTTTCCAGTTCAGGCTGCTGAGGAATCAACATATTTTCATATCATTAATTTTGATCATCCTCTTTCCTTTAAAGAAATAAAGGATCGTTATTCTTGTTATGATAAAATAGATGGCGATATTACCCATAAAATTAAGTACACTTCCGAATATGAAACAGATTATATAAAAGGAAGTTTAAGAGTGAAGGATTATCCATTAGAAATTTCAATATCAAATTCTAGAGGATATACTACGACGAGAATAGATATAATTTCTGTTCGAGATTTTGCTGCACCCACACTTGAAGTACTTAAACAGGAAATTGACATTGACATTTCTACACAAGATATTGAGAAGGAGCTTCTAACCTGTTTTACGATGAAAGACAATTATGATGTTAACTTAAGACTAGAATGGACAGGTCTAGAAGCTTTAGAACATCCAGAAGAGAAAGAATATTCTGTTTCCCTTATTGTTTATGATAGTAGCGAAAATGCATCCAGTCTTAAAACAATTTTAGTCCATGTAAAAAAATCTATATTTACTCACATTTGTAAACAATCCATCACCATAAAAGGGGCACTAAAATCTAAAACCGACATCATCAACGAATGGATAAATATCATGAATTTGCCAACGGATTATGAGAGCATTTCTATAGAAAGTAACTATTTTACCTCTTCAAATAAGAAAGGTATATATCAAGCAGAAATTACACTAACATATGAAGATGGAATAAAGCATATATATCAATTTAAAATAATAAATGAGGTTTCAAAGGAAAATAAGAGCACACCTCTAATTGTCTATATTAGTCTTAGTTGTATAGGAATTATAGCCTTATTAGGTATACTTATTTATCGAAAACGTCGTTAGTTTTTACGTATTTTTATTTGAATATCTAAAGTATCATAGCTACAGTTCGTTCGGTATGCCTTATTATTAAATTTTAAATCTAAAGGGTCTACCTCCTCAAATTCCTCAATATAGCTTTTTATTCTTTTATATACAAAGGCTTCTATCTCTTGAGTAGTAGGCTTATTATCTGTTTGAAATATATCGCATTCAAATTCTATTTTCAAACGAAGAATATCTTTATATTCCTGTTTCATTTTATAATGCTTAATACTAAGAGGAATTTTATCCATATGATCCATAAATTTAGTACTTTTACTAAAATACGGGCTACTTTCATTTCTAATAACCTCTTTTATTTTATCTTCATAATAATAAACCGCACTTTGTGCATGGAAATTCTTAGACGGTTCACTTTCTATAGTCCATATTTCTTCTAAATCTAAAAGGGGTAAAATAATTGTTCTTTTATTAAAGTACCTTTGGACAAATTCTAAAAAATGAATGGGTGGAGCTACCAAAAATAATGCACTTACATCACTTGTCGAAACAAGCATTGAATTTAAAACACTTTCTTGGTTAGGATTTTTAAAATCAAAAAGCTCCTCCATTTTTTCTTTAGTTACAAATAAATAGCAATTGAAATCTATTTCAAAAGAGAATTTAATAAAATCCATCAATTCTTCGATAAATTCTTTTTGTAATAATTCTTCATTTAAAACTATACTTGATACATGTCTGAAGTTAATAGTTAAAGAAGTAGAGTATTGAAGATTTTGAAAAAGCTCAGGTATAGTTCTTCCACTTGTTTTAGCAAATTCTCCTTGTCCTTTATTTTTTGTATTTTCTGTTTTACCAATATCACTACTTAAAGGAAGATAAAAATAACCCGAAAGCTGATCTTCCTTTTTTTCAATTCCTACACTTGCAATAAATAGCATTTTGGAAATATCGTAGCTTTGACATCCAACACAAATCAATAAAATCCATAAGCTTCCAATGAGGATAAGCAACTTTTTTTTCATTGTAATTTTCTCCTTATCTTATTATTTATTTTTAACGGTTTATCTCTTTCATCTAATTTTAGATTAGATGAAGCTAAAAAGAATTTATGAATCCCTTTTAAATTAAACGGTAAAAAAGGATAAAAATAACGAACTCCTAAGGTCTTTTGATTGTATAAATAACAAGCTAAAAAGATACTTGCGATTACAATACCAAATAATCCATAAAATAAGGAAGATATTAAAATTAGTACCCTAGCTAGACTTATAGAAATAATATTTGTAACATTAGAGCTTACAACAAAGGATAATAGGAAGCATATTGCAGTTGCTGTCATAATAAATACTCCAGCGATTCCTGAAGAAATTAAATTTTGACCAACAATTAAACCACCTATCAAAACGATTGTAGAGGATACCGTAACTTTATTTTGTCGAAAACCAATTAAATAATATAGCTCAAACATCCCTAAAACTATAAGTATTTCTAGAAAAATAGGTAAATATATTCCTGTTTGGGATATTTTTAATGTAGATAAAACCGTTAAGGATAGGCTATCCATTTGTATTCCAGAAAAAGCGACCAAGAGACCACAAAAGAATATGGATAATACAGCGGATAAAATAATAAACCAACGCTCAAAAAAGGAAAATAGAGGCATGTTCAAGGCATCAATCTTAAGTCTTGAGGTGTAAGCTAAGGTTGTGGGTAAGCAAATCACAATACAAATTCGATCAATGACTAAAACAAATTCACCATTATATAATCTTCTACATGCAGTATCTGGAGTTCCTACATAATGAAAGGTAGGAAATAAATGCTTATTTTGAAAATATGACATAACATCTTCTATACAAATTATTGCATCTATATCAATTTTCTCTAATTCCTGAATGATATGCTTTTTCATTTCCTCGTTGTGTATGTCCTCAATAGATAATAAGGATAAAATTGTTTTACTTCTTCTACCTACATTAATTGTATCAATCTTTAACTTATCGTCCTTTACCCTTGTTCGTATTAAGGCTATATTTTCTTTAAAATTTTCAACAAATCCATCTCTAGAGCCAAAGACATTGTCTGGCTCAGCAATAGAATCTCCCGTGGGTCGAGATGGTGCTTTTGAAAGATCTATAACATAAAACTGCTTTTTTCTTTCACAAATTAATAAACCACAAAAAATGAATTGAATGATTGCATTTTCATCTGCTTCTAATTTTTTACATATACCTGGCAATATTTCATCTATGTCACTATCTAAATCCTCAACTAATCTAGGATAGAAATCCTTCATAAATTCTAAAATATTACATAAATGTTCTTGATAATAAATTGAACAATTAGCTTTTGTTTTTTTAAAAATTACATCTGCATTATTCTTCAGTTTTTCTAGCATGGTAACACTCCTTTACATACCAAAATACAATAATTGCACTTAGCATTAGCAAGCAAGCAATTACTTTAAAATATAAATCTTTCATAGGAATAAAGATATAGCAAACACACCCCATAGCAAATAAGGTTACTGCTAATATCCCTGTCATCAGCTTATGATTCATTGAGATATTATTGCGTATAATACTGAGATTAAAGCCATACTTAAATATACAGCATATCATAATATAAAAAATATATGCAAAATCAAAATTTCCTAAATATCTCGTTATAGGTTCAATGGATAGACTTATAAAGCCTACCCAATTTATCCCCTTAAGATAGGTGTCTCCTACATTACCAATAAATATAAAATATTCGATTCCAAAAAATATGATTGATGTTAAAATAGCCATTATGAAATTTGTTTTTGAAAAAGAGACATCCTTTTTATATAAAATAAAGGTTAAATTATCTCCAAAAAACATGAGAGCAAAAAAAGGTAATGCCCAAAAGCTTGTTTCCTTTAATGGCAAAAAAACCTTAGCATCTAAATTTGGTTGAAAAAAAAGTGTCAATCCTAGAATTGCATATCCTAATATTATAAATAAAGTAGAAACTTCTATTACATCCTTAGGCTTATAATAAGATAAAAGAACTGAGGCCATAAGCATTAAACCCATCATGATATAAAAGTTTCCTGTAGGTATAAAAATTTTAGATAACAAGTATACACAAAAACTAAGACCAAAAATTGTTTCTAAAATCTTTATTGCAAAGTAAAAATACTTAAAATAAGATTTTTTAAAGGCATCTTCATAAGCATAGTGTAATAATTTTTTTGGTAAAAAAACAAAAATTAATAGCATTGCGATTCCTATAATTACGGTATAATATAAACCCATACTACCATATTCGTTATAGAAATATTGAAACATAACAATTCTTAGCCAAAGATAATTAAATATTGTTACAAATAAAAAAAAACTTACTCTAGATAATTTGGTCATAAGATCACCACTTATAGTATGTCTAGAATAAGTCTTTTTTATTTATTAAAATGTCGTTTTAAAACTCTTTTTGAAACTATCATTTCAATTTGTTCAGGAATAACAGTCACTTCAATTCTACTTAATTTGGGAAGGCTTTCTCCATCTGTATTATAAGGAATTGCTCTCTTAGAGGTAATTACCATATTGCTAGCTTCAAAGTGTTCTATATTATGCTTATATCTTTCCCCCAATAGCATAAATAAAGCAAAATCAATAGCATTAATCAACCGATTCGTTTTACGAATCAAGGTAACATATAGCTTGCCTTCATTTAAATAGATTCTTTTCTTTCTATGTAGCTTTATAGAGGCTAAATAGCGTGAATTTGTTGCTAAAAATAAGAAGAATTTTCCTGTAATTGTCCTGTTTTCTGTTTGAATTTCTATATGAATTGATCTGTCTTTGCTAAAGGATTTAACAGTTTCAAAATAATATGCAAACTTTCCAAAGCGTTTTTTCACTTTATAGCTCGCTGCATAACTAACATCTGTTAAATTACCTGCAGCTAATCCATAGATGAAATACTGACCATTGATACGATTCACATCTAATAAGGTTTTATTCTCCATCAAAATTATACGCAATGTTTTCTTCAGGTTTTTCTTTAACCCTAACGTCTTGCCAGTATCATTACACGTTCCTGTAGGGACATAGGCTAAAGTTGGTCGATTTTTAATCATCATCAATCCATTAATCACTTCATTTATAGAACCATCTCCACCTGAAGCAACTACTAAATCATAATCACCTGCATTTTGTACTACATAATCTCTAATTGAATTCGGCCCTACAGAGGCAAAGGTTTCCACAATTTCATATTTACTTTTCAACTTTTGGCAAATATAATCTATGTGCTTTACAATCTTACTTTTGCCACTATAAACATTGTAAACAACTAAAGCTCGCATAGCAATCACCTATTTTGTTTCTTGATTTATAAATGCATCAACTTTTCTTATCTTCTGTTTGGTTCCTACTAATACCATAATGTCTGACGGCATAAGTGAATCTGTTCCTCGAGGAATATAAAATTTATCCTCATGGATAATTCCAACTATATTAACATCAAATTTGTTACGCAAATTCAATTCAATCAAAGTTTGGGCACGGAATTTAGGGCCAACCTGTATTTGTACGATAGCAAAATCACTATCAATAGAATAATAATCCAAAATAGCATCACTTGCAATTTGGTTGGCAAGAGAAATTGCTGAAGACTCTTCTGGAACGATTACTTCAGTTGCTCCTAAACGTTCAAAAATTTCATGATAACCCAAAGAATCACTTCTTACTGTGATATTTTTAACACCTAGGGTTTTTAAATTCATTGTTGTTAAAATAGATGCTTCCAAATCATTACCAATTGCTACTACTGCATGATCAATTGATGCAACACCAAGTTCTTTAAGAGTGGCAATTTTAGTTGAATCTGCTATTACGCAATGTTCAATATCTCTAGCCAAATCCGTAACACATTCCTCAGAAATATCCATACCTAATATATCACAATTCATATTTGAAAGCGCCCTAGCCACAGATGACCCAAAGCGACCTAATCCTATGACAATAAAACTCTTCTTCATCCTACAATAATCCTTTCTTCCACATACTGAATCTTTTCCTTTGATTCTGTCATCCAGTTATGATTTACTACTCCAATAATTGTTAAAGGTCCTAGCCTTCCAAAAAACATCATAAAACAAAGTACAGCCTTGCTAAAGCTATTTAAAATAGGTGTTATTCCCATGGATAGTCCTGTAGTAGAAAATCCGGAAACAACCTCATATAATATTTTATCTAGCCCAAGCTTAGGCTGACTAAATCCGATTAGCATTGTTCCTAATATCATAATAATAACCGTTATACCAAATAATACAAAAGCTTTAAAAATAGAGTTATCTGAAATTCTTCTATGAAAAATTCTCGGCTTTTTCCCCTGAGCATAGTAGAAAAAAGTCAGCATTATAACAAATATAGTTGTTGTCTTTACACCACCACCTGTCGAGCATGGGGATGCACCAATAAACATTAAAACAATACACATAATATAAGCACTTGGCGGAATATGTTCTAATGGAATACTTGTAAAACCCGCCGTTCTACAGGTAACAGAGGTAAACAAAGCTTGTAACCAACTAATTTCATCATACATTGAAAACTTAAATATTAGCATTCCTATAAGTATTAAAACAAAGGTCATTACTAATACTATTTTACTATGAATAGATAGCTTTTTCAAGCTATGCTTACTTACCAGTTCATTAATAACAATAAAGCCTAATCCTCCACTTATTATTAAACTCATCGTAGATATGTTTAATAATATATTATCCTTAAACGGAATCATGCTTTGATTCCCAAAAATGTCAAATCCAGCATTATTGAAAGAGGCTATAGAATGAAATATAGCAACTCCAAAGGTCTTTAAAAAATTATAATCATAATAGGCAAATAAAGCGATAAAATTTAATACTACTCCAATCATTTGGATGACAAAGGAGATTAGAATAATTCTCTTTACAAGATGTACAATCCCAGCTAAGGAGTTTTGATTTAAAGCCTCTCTTAACAAATAACGGTTACCTATTCCTATTTTTCCTCCCAAAATAGCAAAAAAGCAAACTGCAATAGTTAAAAAGGATAGCCCCCCAATTTCCATTAATACTGCCATAATTATTTTCCCAAAAAGACTAAATTTAACGGCAGGGGTAATAACAGATAATCCTGTAACACATACACTTGATGTTGCCATAAATAATGCATCTATAAAACTTAAATGCTTTCCATCTGTCACAGCCCAAGGAAGCATAAAACATATTGTGCCAAGCAAAATTACCGATAAAAATGTTAAGATGATAAATACATAAGGATGTACTTTTATTTTTCTTTTCTTTATCATATAATCCCTCACTTGTCTTATTATACTATATTTTGGTAATTTTAACAATAAAAACAACAGTTAAGATAAAAAAACAGCCGTTTAACGGCTATTTTAATAATTCCTCTGATAGCGCCTTTGACATAGCAATCGCTAATGCTCCATCTCCTATATGGCAGGAAACAGATAAGGATAAAGGATTACATACAACATTTTCTACTTTAAATTCCTTTTTAACAAGCTCCACAAACTCTAATGCAACACTATTATCTGTACCAGTATAAGCTACAGATAAATGAACATTATCTGTTCTTCCATCTATATCCTTTAAAAATCCTTCTATACTATTTTTAGCTGCTTCAATCATTATACGCTTAGCATTTTCTAATGTTCGATTCATCATACGATACTTATCTAATTTTTCTCCAAAAATACGTAAGACCGGTTTAATTTTTAGTAGTCCACCTACTGCAGCAGCTGCAGGAGTAATTCGACCACCTTTTCTTAAATACTTTAAAGTATCTACCATGATATAAATATCTGAATGCATTTTAACCTTCATTAGGATGTCATGTATTTCCTGTCCATTATACCCCTTATTAGCAAGCTCTATTGCGTCTAAAACAGATTGTTTTTGCGTTACAGAAATTCTTTGATTATCTACTACGAAAACCTTGCCCTTATAATCTACTTCTGCAACACGTAATGCGCTTGCACAGGATTCTGATAATCCACTTGACATAGGAATATAAACTATTTGATCAAATTCCTTTAATAAATCATCCCAAAGAGACATTACTAAACCTATTGATGGTTGAGAAGTGGAGACTGATACATCTTGTAAAAGCTTATTATAAAAACTTTCTTGTGATAAGTTTATGTCCTCAAAATACTCCTCGCCCTCTATAGTAAAAGGCATAGGAACTATATGAATTCCAAGTTCTTTTGCTTCAGCTTGGGTAATACCACTATTACTATCAGATACAATTGCAACCTTCATAATTTATCCCTCTTTATTTTATATATAGCTTAAATATATGTCTAATTTAAACTACATTCTTTTTAATTCTATGTTACAAGTTATATCAAATTCTTACATAAATGTCAATGTTGTTTTACTTTCTTTCCATGATTTTATAGGAAATATAAGCATTTTAAGACGGAAAATTTCAAAAAAAAGAGAAAAATCATTTTTTCTCTTTAGGCTTTAAACTTTTACATGTGGCCAAAATTATTTGATATATGTATTCTTTATTTTCTATTTCATCAATCATATACATAGGCTTTGCCCCAGTATAAGGAATTTCCAATGACATATCAAAGCATTGATTAGAAGGAACATTCTTGACAAGTACCCTCTCATCATAAATCCCTCCAAATAATATATCTTTATAGTAAAGGAGATATTCACCCATCATAGGTCTACATGTAATATTACCTAAATCACTTAACTGTTCAACAACATAATCCCTGAATTCTTTTGATGTCGCCATAAATATTCTCCTATCATTTAACTTTATTATAACATAGGAAATATACTGCATCAAGTTAATCTTTTTTATTTATATTTCGAGCAAAAAATCAAGAACTTTTAAGAAACTAAGCTTTTCTAATAGAAAGCTTGTAATACGGCAATATCCATCTTAAATTGAAAATAAGTCCATTAACCATAAAGCTAATGGACCCTTAAGATTATTCACATCGTTCTAGATAGGCAATAATTGATTCTGATGACACAGTATCCTTATTTTTAATAAATATTTCAATCAAGGTATCATTATCATCTAAAATCTTATTCAAATAAGTTGGAGATAACGAAACTGATACATCTAAGTTGTTATCCTTTAACATATCAGATGAGAATGAACACATATTTTCTCCCTCTTGAATAAACATCATAGGTATTTGAACTGCATTGGCTACATAGCGTTCATTTACGGAATCGTATGAATAATAATATCTAATTCTATACTCAATATCATATTTACGGCTAGTTTTAATACCAAATTTTGAGTTATATGGATATATTAATTAATCATGTATGTTCATAAAGACAATAAAATAAATAGTATGTAATGAACAATGAATAAAGATGTATGTCACAACAAAATAATGGGTATGTAAAAAGGATGGTATTATTTATAGACCATCCTCCTATTTTTTTATAACGTAAGTTCCAATCTATGTTATACTTTAATCGCGAAATCAATAATAAAAGAAAGGAACTTACTATGAATTATGATATCATAAAATTATTAAATTTGAAATATGAACTTATAGATAATTATAAGTCTTTTGATTACTACGACGATAAAGGAAACCATCATATTGAACTATATTTGAATGATGAAATTCCAAGACTTTGCCATAGATG
>CAJTTN010000016.1 GCA_910579215.1 uncultured Anaeroplasmataceae bacterium | reverse complement strand
TATAAAAGCCTTATAGGCTTAGTGCAAACCACCCTTTTGAAGGGTGGTTATGATTCTTTATTTATATTTCTCTAGTATAATGTTTTAGCCAGGATTGTTCTTCCTCATCTAAATAAGGGCTTAACGTATCATAAACTTTTTGATGATATTGATTTAACCAGCGTATTTCCTCTTTTGTTAATAGGGCAATATCGATGGCATCTAAATCTATAGGGGCTACAGTTATGGTTTCAAATCCTAGGAAATCTCCAAAGTCACTTTTTCCTTTGGTAACACAGAGCATTTCATTTTCAATTCGTATACCATACTTATTTTCCAGATAGATTCCTGGTTCATTCGTAGTAATCATGCCAGGAACAAGCTCGGCAGAATCATTTCGCTCAGGAACAACTTGCCACCTAAAGCCATTAGGGGCTTCATGAACGGATAATAGATAGCCAACACCATGACCTGTTCCACATTTATAATCTAATAATAGCTTCCAAATAGGACCTCTTGCTAGGATATCCAAATTGATGCCCTTGACACCTTTTAGGAAAACAGCTTCTGATAGAGCGATAACAGATTTTAAAACAGTAGTAAAATGAAGCTTTTGTGTATCTGTTAAAGCCCCTAATGCTAGAGTTCTTGTTATATCAGTTGTTCCATCTAAATAATGTCCACCTGAATCAATTAATAAAAAATCGTTAGGCTCTAGGGATACGTTTGAATCCTCTGTTGCTTTATAGTGCATCATTGCTCCATGCTCCTTATATGCACATATGGTATCAAAGGAAATATCTATAAAGCTTTCCTGTTGTTCTCTAAATTTTTGCAAAAGAGAGGTTACAGATAACTCATTCATTGTAGAATCTTGAATGCTACTTTTTACATGGTACATAAGCTTAGTAAAGGCAACACCATCTTTAACATGCGCATGCTTAATATTTTCTATTTCACACTTATTTTTAATCGCTTTGAGAAGAAGTGTAGGATTCTGTTTACAAATCAATTGATTTTTTTCAGCTACTGCTAAATAAATAGCATAGTTTATTTTTTTAAAATCTAATAGGATATGCTTGTCATTAACCTGAGAAATGTACTGATAAAATTCAGTATACTCGTGAAGAATGATTTCATTTTCTTTTAAATATTTTTCAATAATTTTATCTATTTTTTTAGACTGAATAAAAAGATGACATTCATTATCTGTTATAAAAGTAAAGGCTAAGAATACAGGTGTATGAGGAATGTCATCAGCTCTTAAATTATATAACCATGCTTGATCCTCTAGTGTAGAAAGAATATGGGCATCAGCCTTTGCTGTTAAAAGCTCAGCTCTTAATTCAAATACTTTTTCTTTAAAGCTTTTTCCTGCATAAAATTCCTCTAGCTTAAATAAAAAGGAAAAAGGAAGCTCGGGACGCTCCTCCCAAATTTCATGAATAAAGTCAGCATCAGCCTTTATATTTATATTTGGTAGCTTTTCCTTTAAATTTAAAAGAAAGCTTGCATCCATAGTTTTTCCATTAAAGGCTAAGGTGTTTCCTTTTTTTAGATGCTCTATTAAGAACTCTTCTATGCTAGGAACATTAGGAAGTCCTTGCTTCATCAAGGTAATAGGCTTACCCTCTAATTGCTTAGTTGCTTGAATATGATAACGACCATCTGTCCATAGGAAAGCTTTATTTTGGGTTATTATTAAGGTTCCCGCAGAGCCTGTAAAGCCAGTAAGATACTCTCTTATTTTATAATATGCACTTATATATTCACTATTGTGCTCATCAGCTGTAGGTATAATATAGGCATCAATCTGATTTAAAGTTAAGATTTGTTGTAATTTTTTAATTTTATCCATAAGTATCACCTGCATCCTATTATATCTTTTTTTTGTTAAAAAAGAAATAGTTTCTTTTCTTGAAGAAAAATAAAATAATATGATATAATTAGAGCATATTAAATATAGAAGGAAGGGCTGGTTTATGGATTTAAGAATTTGTGGCCTTATCGATATTATTTTAATTCTTTTAATATTGCTTGTATTATTTTTAGGATATAAAAAGGGTTTTTTAAAGAAGGCAATAGGACTAATAGGTTTATTTGTGGGTTTGGCTATTGCTTTTGTGTTTTGTACACAATTAGCGAGATGGTTTGAGTCTACAGGATTTATTTATGATTCCATTTTTCATAATATTGAAGCTAATGTCTTAGAGGCTGAAATTTTTCAAACCGCAGGAGGACAGGAGGCAACTATACCAGATGTACTAATGCACATTGGTGTGCCTAAATTCTTAGCTAATATGTTTGCCTCTAATATAGCTCCAGGTACTACAGTGGAAACTATTGCTATAAATATTGCAGGATACTTTGCACACATATTAATGGTTATAATTAGCTTTTTCATTTTATTTATTGGTGTTTTTGTTGTATCTATTTTACTTAAAATTATTTCCACTATTTTACGCGGTAATGCCATCATACGCTTTATTGATGGTTTACTAGGTATGGCACTTTATTTTTGTTTGTTTATGATGCTAGTCTATGTAGTATTTGCGTTGATGCGTTGGATGGGGAATTATGATTTCTTTGCAGGCTGTCAAAAATTTTTAGAGGTAGATATGAAGTTAAATGAAGATACCTTTAGGCTGTCAAAATTTTTCTATCAAAATAATATTATCTACGCTTTCTTTGATATGCTATTTTAAGAGGATAGGCAAATTAATCTTTTAAAAATATAGGTATTATGATATAATGAATATAACAAAAAGAAAGGAATTTATATATGAGATTAAATCCAAAATTATTTGCTTTAGGGAACGAGGTAGAGCCTGTAGATGTGCAGGAGTTTGATGGAAGAAAGATAGAAGTTTTTATGATGGGACCTTATCCTCAGGTACAAGAGGAGTTTATAAATAAAGGAAAGTTTGCTGTATGGTCTTCTGAGGATGGAACAAATTATCGATTGTTTATTGAGGATGGCTATTATAATGAATTAAAGCCTCTTTATACTGCTTCAATAAATAAAATCTGGGTAGATTTTTGGGATGCATGTGAACGAATTTCTAAAAAAATGTCTAGATGTGTAATATTACCCTTAACGGTTGTTGCACTTGCTGCATGTATAGGCTTTTCCTTTTTAAAGGATATAGGAGTTTATTTAATGATTGGTGTTGTTGCTGTAGCATTTTTTGGTATGCTTTTTACTAATCGTTTAACTAAGAAAAAGATATACGAGGAAAATGCTTCTAGTGTAGAATTGATTAAAAAGTCTTTAGGTGGTACTAAGGAATTTGATGCTTTATTAGAAAAGCAGAAGAATTATATGGATAGCTATTATGATGCTTTGTATCCTGATGAGGAGGAAGAAGTACTAGAGGAGGAATCCACTTTAGAAGCACCAAAATCTGAAGAAAGTATAAAACCTGAACAAGATACAATTGTAGAAGCTGAGATAGAAGAAGTAAAAGAGGATACTAAGAATGAATAATTATATTGATAATGAATGTATAAAAACTTTGCGTGTAATGGGAGCAGAAATAATTACAAAGGCTAAAAGCGGACATCCTGGTATTGTTTTAGGAGCGGCTCCTATTGTTCATACTTTATTTACTAGACATTTAAATATTGATTCAAATGATGATAAATGGTTTAATCGAGATCGTTTTATTTTATCCGCTGGCCATGGATCAGCCCTATTATATTTGATGCTTTATTTCTCTGGATTTAATATTCCTGTTAAGGAGTTACAAAGCTTTAGACAAAAGGATAGCTTGACTCCAGGTCATCCAGAATACGGGCATACACAGGGTGTTGAAATGACAACTGGGCCATTAGGACAGGGAATTGCTACATCTGTAGGTATGGCCATAGCTGAGGCACATTTGGCAGCAAAATTTAATCGTTTGAGCTGTGAAATTATAGATCATTATACCTATGTTTTGTGTGGTGATGGTGATTTACAAGAAGGAGTTTCTATGGAGGCAATGTCCTTAGCAGGGCACCTAGGCTTAAATAAATTAATTGTATTATATGATTCTAATGATATTCAATTGGATGGATCTGTTTCTTTAGCGGCTTCAGATTCTATTGAGAATAAAATAAAGGCTATGCATTGGAATTATCTAAGAGTAGAGGATGGAAATGACGTTGAGGCTATTGACGAGGCAATTAAAAAGGCTAAGCTTTCCTCAGATCAGCCTACGTTAATTGAAATTAAAACGGAAATTGGCTATGGAGCGCCTACGAGTGGAGAATCTTCTGTTCATGGAAAACCATTGACAGAGGATGAACTTAGTATATTAAAGGAAAATTTAGATTATCATCAGCTTTCCTTCACTGCGCCTAAGGAAGTAGTAGATTATTATCAAAATGCTGTTGTTTCTCGTGGAAATCAAGCAAATTCTAATTGGAATTATTTGATGAGTGAGTATTCAAAGCGTTATAAAGAGGATTATGATCTTTTAAATGAATATATGTTTGATGGGATTCATCTTGAGGATTATGAAGGACTACCTGAATATAGCGTAGGTAGCAGTGTATCTACTCGAGTGGTCATGGGAAATGTTTTGGATTGGCTTTCCTCTAAGCTTCCTAATATTATTGGAGGCTCTGCAGATTTAACTCCTTCAACTATGGTTAAGGGAGCAAATGGCATTTTTAGCAGAGTGAATCGTTTGGGTAGAAATATAAAATTTGGTGTACGTGAGCATGCGATGGCTGCTATTACGAATGGAATCACCTTACATGGTAGTCTACGTGGCTTTTGTGCGGGCTTCTTTGTATTTAGTGATTATATGAAACCTGCGATTCGACTAGCAGCAATTATGCATTTGCCAGCTCTTTACTTTTTCTCTCATGATTCTGTTTGTGTGGGAGAAGATGGGCCTACACATCAGCCAATAGAACAGCTTACCATGTTTAGAAGTATGCCTAATACAAAGGTATTCCGTCCAGCAGATGCAAAGGAAATGGCTTCAGCTATGCTATTAGCTATGGATAATAAGGAAGATCCTACGATTATAGTGTCTTCTCGTCAAAATCTTGAGGTTTTAGATTGTACAGATTTTGATGGTGTTTCAAAGGGAGCATATATTGCGTTTGAACCAAAGGGAACACCAGGAGCATTATTTGTTACTTGTGGCTCTGAATTAGCTTTATGCATTGCTGTTGCCAAAAAATTAGAAGAAGAAAATATTTTTGTTCGTGTTGTATCAATGCCTTCAATGGATTTATTTGAACGACAAAGTGAAGAATATAAAAATAGCATTTTACCAAAACGAATTACTAAAAGAATGGCAGTTGAAATGGGTTCAAGCATGTGTTGGTATAAGTATGCTTCAAAGGTTCATGGAATAGATGAATTTGGTAAGTCCATGCCCTTAAAGCATATTCCAGAAGCCTATGGCTTTACTGTTGATACCATTTATAAAGAGTTTTTAGATATCGTAAAAAATTAAGACTTTTATAAGAAAAAAGACCCAATCAAGAAGAGGTCAATCAATGATTTGAGTTGAAATTCTCTTTTGGGGTCTTTTTATTTTTAGACTTTTGAATGTGAGATAGATTATTTTTTATTAAAGCTTTTACGCTTCATAGCTGCCTCATATGCTAGTATAGAGGCAGCTACGCTAACATTTAAGCTATGATTATTTCCCTGCATAGGGATAAAAACCTTTTGGTGTGAATGCGTATACCAATCCTGTTGAATGCCAAATCTTTCATTTCCAACAACTATAGCTATTTTCCCTTTATAATCATAGGTTTGATAATCTAGTCCCAATTCAGGCTCACCTAGATAAAGAGTGTACTCCTCCTTGCTTAAGTATCTAATAGCCTCTTGGTAGGATAAAGAAACCGTTGGGACAATGAGATTTGTTCCTCTTGCTGCTGCCAATAATTTTACAGAGTTAAGCTTTGTAATGGGATCTACTAGGATTACACCTGTAGCCCCACAGGCATCTAAGGTCCTATAAATTGTTCCGATATTTCCAGGGATTTCTAATCGGTCTAGTACAAAGATGAATTCTCCTAAATCCTTTGCTTGGTAGGTCGGTATTTTTATCATACCAAAAATACCAGCATGATTATCCTTAGTTTGCAATAGGTTGCTGGTGGATAAAGATATCTCAAAGGCTTGGTCAGCATGATTTATTAGCTCATGTATTAATTCCTTTGTGGATTCTTTATATGAAAGATCACTCGTCATTAAAAAATAGGGTATTTCTAATTTGTATTTTAAAGCAAGGCTTAATACCTCTAAATCATCTGTTGCAACCAAATCTTTATATTTATTTGTTTTTAGTACATCCTTAAATAGACGAATTATTTCATCTGATTTTCCGATTTTTTTCATAATTTCACCTATATGATTATATCATATTATAAAAATATGTGATATAATATATTAAATAAAAGGAGATGAAATTATGGGATTACGAGCAAAAGTTGTGGCAGCTACTCCACTTATTACAGTAATAATATATCTTTTGTTGGGCTTCTGTGCGGATGCTTGGCATCCAGGATGGGTTGTATTTTTAGCCATTCCTATTGTACCAATAATTTTAGGTACAGTAACGTATGGGGCACTGTATCCCGTTTTAGTCGTTATAGCATATTTAGTGATGGGACTTGTTTGGGAAATATGGCATCCGGGATGGATTATATTTTTAACAATACCAGTCGTTGAAATATTTCTTCCTAAAAATAAAGTTATTTTCAAAAGAAATAAACAAAAAAATTCAAAACGAAAAATTTTTGTTTATGATGAAGAGGATGAAATTTTATAAAATAAGAGAAAATATAAGCATGATACACTAGCTATCATGTTTTTATTTTTATAGAAATAAAGATTGACAATAATACAGTTAATACAATATAATAAGAGTAGAAAGGGGAGAATGCATTTGCAAATAAAGATTACGAATAAGCAATCGATTTATTTAGAAATTGCGGATAAAATTGAATCCTTTATACGTTTGGGTGTATTTAAAGAGAATGAAAAATTACCCTCCTGCCGAAAATTAGGTATGGAGCTTAATGTTAATCCAAACACAATTGAACGAGCCTACTCACTATTAGAGGAGAGAAATGTCGTTTATACGATTCCAAAAAAGGGGATTTTTGTTTGTCCTAAGAATGAGGATCATATTTTTTTGGAGGAAGTAACAAACACACTCATGCACATTAAAGAAGCAGGAATGCAAAGGGAGGAATTATTACAGCTTGTGGAACAAGTTTATTCGGAGGAAGAGTATGATAGAAATTAAAAATTTGTCCCATTCTTTTGGGAAAAATAATGTATTAAAGGATATTAATTTGACTCTAGAGGATGGAAAAATTTATGGCTTGATTGGAATTAATGGAGCTGGAAAGTCTACGTTAATGCGATTATTGTCAAGTGTTTATCGACCATCACAGGGGGAAATTTGGATAGAAGGAGAAAAATTAGATTCTAGCTATTCACAGAAGGAATTGATTTTTTTCTTGCCAGATGATCCTTATTATAATTTTAATGCAACTCCAAAATCTTTAGCAAAAATGTATCAAATTTTTTATCCCCGATTCGATATGAGCTTATTTTATACATATATAAATCGATTTAATTTGAAAGAAAATGATAAAGTAATTCATTTTTCAAAGGGAATGAGGAGAAGATTATTCCTTTGTCTTGCTATAGCCTGTAGGGTTAAATATTTGTTTTT
Source organism: uncultured Anaeroplasmataceae bacterium (assembly GCA_910579215.1). Taxonomy (GTDB): domain Bacteria; phylum Bacillota_I; class Bacilli_A; order Acholeplasmatales; family Anaeroplasmataceae; genus Pelethenecus. The sequence goes on along the minus strand of CAJTTN010000016.1, from coordinate 10,478 downwards.
AGATGAGGCCTTTGATGGTTTAGATCCTTTGGCTAGAATTGAATTTAATCATTTTTTATTAGAGGCTCTAGAGCATAATACAATGACTGTATTAATTTCCTCTCATTCATTAAAGGATTTAGAAGAAATCATGGATAGCTATATTATCCTAGATTCTCAAAGTGTATTAGCTTCAGGAAAAATGATGGAGAGCTTTGAGCAGTATGTTAAATATCAAATGGCGTTTACAACGCCTATCCTTGCAGAGGAATTTGCTGATTTACAGCCAACAGAATTAAAAATAGTTGGCAAGATTGTTCAAATTGTGGTTAGAAGACAGGATGGGGTACTTGAAAAGTTAGAAGCCTTACATCCTGTAATGATAGAAGAAATTGAAATGGATTTTAATGATTATTTCACGAATCTTGTTATGGAGGGAGGAAAACACATATGAAAAAGGTTTATATCTTTGAAGTGAAAAGGTTATTAGTTCCTGTGAGTATCTATTTTGGAATAATGTGTATATTAGGGTTTACAGTATATCTAACCTCCTCAGGACTTTATTGGAGACCATTTTCACAAATGTTAGGGTTCTTTTGTATAGGATTAGTTATGGGAGTTACCTTTCTTTCCTTTACCTATAATAAAAAAAGAGTTAGTGCGGATATGAGTTATTCCTTGCCCGTTACAAAAAGACAATTATTTTTAGGTAAATATCTTGCTGATATTACTATTATATTTGCAGGTGCAATTCTGTATCTATTTCTTTGTATAATAACGTTTATATTTGCTATGTCTACTGAGAATAATATTATCAGCAATCCAATCTATGATTTTAAGATTTTTCTTAAATGTGGCTTATTATATTTGGTTACGATATTGCCATTATTTCATTTCTTTTTATTGTTTTATTATAAAGGGAATTCAGTTTTAGATGGCATTGCTTTTATAGGGTGTGGTATTGGAATCCTTGCTATAATTTTAGGAATCATTTGCAAATGGGGAGAAGTAGATGCTCCATGGGATATTTTTTCCCTCTTTATAAAAGGACCAGGAGATTTTATTGTAAATGATGTACAGTCAGCTTATATAATTTCTTATACACTTTGTGTCATTTTAGGCTATGGAATACTTATTTATTTGCTTTGGTTTTCTGGTAAGGATTGTTCTATTAGAACTCAAGAAATATCTAATGGAATTTTTGGCTATAAACTGTTTTTACCAATGATAGGATTTTTACTTCCTATAGTAGCTGGTTCAGAATATTTTGACATTAATTTTATATTTTTTATTCTAACGGTTGTAGGAATTTTTATATCCTATTGTATCTATCATAGGTCTATAAAATTTAATCGTTTGAGTTATATTTCCATAGGAGTAATTCTTTCCTATACTCTTATCTACTATACTGCTATTTCTTTTATTTAAATAGAAGTATAAAAACAAAAAAAGAAAAAGTCCGAAAATTTTTCGGACTTTTTTGTCTTATCTGTTGTAGAATTCGACAATAAGCTGTTCGTTGATTTCAGGTAAGAATTCATCTCTTTCAGGAACTCTTACTAAAGTACCAACGTGATTAGTTTCATCATATGAAAGATATTCTGCACGAGATAATTTAGCTTCTAAAGCTGCTTTAACAACGACTAAATCCTTAGATGCCTCTTTCATTGCGATTGTTTGTCCAACCTTTACACGATAAGAAGGAATATCTACCTTTTTACCATCTACTACAACGTGACCATGGTTTACTAACTGACGAGCCTGAGCTCTTGTGCTAGCAAAGCCTAAGCGATAAACAAGATTATCTAAACGTACCTCTAAAAGCTTTAAGAAGTTTACACCTGTTTTACCGGAAATCTTAGAAGCCTCATTGAATGTTTTTCTGAATTGCTTTTCAGAAACACCATAGGTAAATCTTACCTTTTGCTTTTCAGCCTGTTGTAATGCATATTCGCTAAGCTTCTTACGCTTAGCACCGTGCTGTCCTGGTGCATACTTTCTTCTTGCAAGTTCTTTGCCTGTTTCACTAACAGAGTAACCTAAACGACGAGAAACCTTCCAGGTAGAGCCTGTAAATTTTGACATATTTTGTTGTCCTCCTAAAAATATTTTGGGAGTAAATTGTTGTCCTATGAATTAGGATATCTTAAATTATACGTTCACCATGAAGCAGCGAAGATTACTAGTAATGCCTTCTAGGCTTTAAGATAAGATCTATTTCAAATGTGGACAGCTGCTTTTTACCCACGCTCAAGCATTATACCATAGGAAAGGTAGACAAGTCAAATGTTTTAGTGGAAAACATTAAAAAAGAAGAGATAAAATTTAAGTATCCTTAAGCTTTTTTGTTAAAAGCTTTTTTTGCCTGCTCGTATTCCTTTTTATGGGGAATGGTGTATCTTTTTCCATCTTTAATAAAATTTGATCCTGTTTGATGAAAGTCAAAAGGAGTTTGATAGGCTTCACATTGTTCTTTTATATGCTTAACCCAATCAAAATTACACTCTCTAGCGTTTTTATAGGACTCTCCTCCTACAGAAACTAAAGCAATCTTTTTAGTTTCAAGATATCTAGAAATATTTATATCCTCTAATAAAGGTGCTAAAAAAATCCCTTTTTTTTGAATAGGTGCATCTAAAAGGATAGGAATTCTTTGATCTGCCATTTCTTGATTTTCTACTGAAACACAAATAAAGACATTTGTATACCCTTCTTCCCAATCCTCAGGGATACAATCTTTAAATCTAAAAATTCTTTTCGTAGGGATTAAAAATTCTACGTCTGTCCTTTCCTTTATATATTTCCAAGCTTCGTTTCGCCATCCATCTGCTTCCTCTAAAAAGAAGTCGGAAGTAAAGCAGGTTCCTACTTGTACATTAGAAGGAATTTTATAATTGCCATTTTTGTCTTTTTGAATAGGATAATTAAATTTTGTTTTCACTTTATAAATGCTTTCTGGTGCATTTCTAATCTTGTCTAAGAAATGAACAAAGCAGTTTTTACATCCAGGACTAATTTTTTTACATCCATGCCAAGGATTCCACCCATAATACATGTTCTTTCCCCTTCCTCTTTAATCATCAGTTTGTATTTCTTAAGTAAATACATAAAAGTTTCTCTATGTACTATACATTATACATGGAAAGCCTTGACTTTTCCATTGAAAAACAATAAGTTTTTGGTATAATTTTAAATGAGAAATGAGGAATCCATATGATATATAATCAAATTTTAGTTCGTTTTGGAGATTTGACTTTAAAAGGAAAGAATCAAAGAGACTTTCTCCATCGACTTTATGATTTGGTTGCTTTAAAAATGCAAGGCTTGAAAGTGACCATTGAAAATACACATGATAGAATCTATATTCATTTAAATGGAGAAGAGGTTGCTGAGGTACAAAGGCGTTTAGAATATGTATCAGGTATATCCTCCTATTCATTGGTTGTGCGATGTGAAAATGATTTGCAAATAATGAAACAAACAGCCTTAGAATTGATGAAGGATATTGTTTCTAAAGAAACCACCTTCAAAGTAGAAACTAAGCGTTCTAATAAAAATTATCCCCTTCATTCCATGGAGGTGACGAAGCAAATTGCAGGCTATGTGCTAGCAAATCATAATTTGCTTCGTGTTGATGTGCATCATCCTGAGGTTACTCTTCATGTGGAATTAAAAGGAAATGCCTGTTATTTATATAATGCTGAGTATAGAGCTATGGGAGGATATCCAGTTGGTGTTGCTGGCAAGGGCTTGTTGATGCTTTCTGGAGGGATAGATTCTCCAGTTGCAGGTTATCTTGCGATGAAGCAAGGTATTGAAATTGAATGTGTTCACTTCGAATCAACACCTTTAACATCAATTGAATCTGCACAAAAGGTTATGGATTTGGTTAAAATAATGGCACGTTATGCCCCTAAAAATAAAATCAATCTACATATGGTTCCTTTTAAAGAATTGCATATGGCATTATTAGAACATATTCCAGAAAGCTATACGATTACCATTATGCGTAGAATGATGTATCGAATAGCAAGTCAATTAGCTGAAAGAAAAAATTGTCTTTGCATTGTGAATGGGGAGTCTGTTGGACAAGTGGCTAGTCAAACCTTAAGAAGTATGCATACCATTAATTCTGTGACTACGATACCAGTATTAAGACCACTGTGTACCTATGATAAGCAGGAGATTATTTTACTGTCTAGACGTATGCAATGCTACGATATTTCTATTAAGCCTTTTGAAGATTGCTGTACGGTATATGTTCCAAAAGCACCTGCTACAGCTCCACGTTTAGATAAGTGTGAAGTCTTTGAAAAAAGCTTTGATTTTTCTTCAATGGTGGATGCAGCAGTAGAGCAAACGAATAGTATTACTATCTCTGTAGATAGTGACATAGATTTGTCTTTGTTAGGTCTTGAGGTTCGTGAAGTTTTGCAGGAATTAAAAAATAAATAAATTTGTATAATTTTGTCTCTCTGTGGTAACAATATTTACTGCGAGGAGGTGAAATTATGGCAACAAGTAAGAAAAATACAAAGTCTTCTAATACTGCTTCAAAATCCTCAAAAGAGAATGGTAGAATGGGTGGAAACATGACTAAGCAAGCTGTTTCTCGCGCAAAGCAGTCTACAAATACAAAAACTTTAAAGGAAGAGGTAGCTTCTGAATTAGGTATCCAACCAGGTAAGAATGCAACTGCATCTGAAAATGGTAAGGTTGGCGGTACAATGACTAAGAAGCTTTATCAAAAGGGTAAGAAGAATAATTAATGATTAAAAATCAAAATGGTGGATGCATTTCCACCTTTTATTTTGATTTAAAAGATGGTATACTAGTTATGATAATAAAATGAGGTAAAGATGTATGAATAAAAAAGTTGTAATGGAAGAATCCTTTCATGTATTTATCGTTTTAATTTCAGCAATAGTTTATTCTTTAGGAGTAATGTGGTTTATAACTCCAGCAGGTTTATATTCCTCTGGGATTACTGGATTTGGTCAAATCATAAGTGATATTATAATATTATGTACAGATGGAAAAGTAAAAATCCCACTAGGTGTATTTACCTTCTTATTTAATATTCCCTTATTTATCATTGGCTATCGAAAGGTGTCTATTCGTTTTGCCATTTATTCTTTACTATCTGTAATCGTTCAATCCTTATTTATGATGGGCTGGATACCAGAATATACGTTTGGTATTGATGCGTTAGAAAATCAATTGTTATTTGCTTTAATAGGGGGGCTTGTTACAGGTCTTGCTAATGCAGTGGCATTACGATTTGGTACATCTACAGGTGGATTAGATATAATTGCACAGGCACTATCAATTGAGAAGGGAATTTCTATAGGAACTTTCACCATGATATTCAATTGTTTAATTGCCTTAGTAGGTGGAGGCGTTATAGCCAATGCTTGGGAAATTTCTATGTATACCTTTATTAGAATTATCATATCCTCCATCGTTATAGATAAAATACATACAGCATATAATTTTGTACGATTAGATATCATATCTGATCATGTAGAGGATATTTCACAAAGAATTATGAGTGAATTGAAGCGTGGAGTTACACTAATGAGTGTAGAGGGTGCTTATACTCATGCTCAAAAAAGAGATGCCTTTGTCATTTTGACGAGCTATGAGCTTGCTCGAGCAAAAAGAATATGTATGGAAGCAGACCCAAATGTTTTTGTTATCATTGCTCCAGCAAAGGGTACTATCGGCAGATTTGTAAGAAAGACAATTATGTAGGTAATTTATATTATGATAGAGTCTTTAGAGAATAGTAAAATAAAGTTCTTATTAAAATTAAAGCTTTCTAAATATAGAAGAAGTGAACAAAAGTTTATATGTGAGGGTGCACATCTTGTCCAAGAGGCAAGGAATGCAGGTCTTCTAATAGAGGCGTATTCTTTAGAGGACAAAGAAGGATATATTCAGGTTTCTGTCCCTGTAATGAAAAAGCTTTGCAATACGAATACTGTTGTTAGCGAAATTGGTCTGTGTAAAATGAAAGAAAATACTAAAATAACAGATAAAATTTTAATTTTAGATGGTATTCAGGATCCTGGAAATATGGGAAGCTTAATGAGGTCTGCTTGCGCTTTTGGCTTTAAAACCTTATTTATAGGTACAGGGTCTGTAGATATATTTAATGATAAGGTAATTAGATCTTCACAGGGAGCCATTTTTAAATTGAATTATCAGTTTGGTGACATCAGTGAATTTTTAAATAAAATTACGCATAAAGTTTATACAACCAATGTATTAGAAGGTATTCCTTTAAAGAAAATAAAGGCAGAAGATAAAGTTGCTGTAATTTTAGGGAATGAAGGGAATGGAGTTTCTAAGGAACTACAGGCTTTAGGGTTAGATGCAATTTATATACCTATGCAAAATACGGAATCTTTAAATGTTGCGATTGCAGGTAGTATCATCATGTATGAATTAAGTAAATAAAAAAGTATTTCCTCTAGTTAGAGGAATTTTTTTTGTTAATATTATCTAATTAAATTTCATTTTCAATGATTTTCATATTGACAAATAAAAAAAATAAAAACCGCTTCGGCGGTTTTTTACTCTTCATTTTCCTCAAAGAGAGGTAGTGTATTTTGGTCTAGCTCTTCTAAGGAGAACATTTTATCTGTATAAAGTATACCATCTAAATGATCATATTCGTGTTGAAAAACTATAGCAGGATACCCCTCAAGCTTTAATGTTACAGTTTTAATTTTATTCGTGTTAAAATCATAAAGAGAGCATTTCGCTGTAATTGCATAATGTCTTGGTGTTACAAGTCCACTAGTAGGTCGATCGACAGAAAGACAGCCTTCTCCACCAGGGAGATAAGTCATTTCCTTACTTTTTTGCAAGATTGTAGGATTTATTATCGCAAATAAATATCTTGTTTCCTTTTCATCCAAGAAATCTACTGCATTCATCGCAAACATTCTTTTGTTCACACCTACCTGTGGAGCAGCAATCCCAACACCCGGTCTTATACCATATTGCTTTACTAAATCATCTATACTAGAGATTACAACATAATCGTATAATCCTTTTAAGCAATTGAAATCAGCATTGGAAAGTGGTAAGCTTACCTTTGCTGATTGCTTTTTTAGGATTTGATTTCCCTCTTTAACTATATCTTTTTCTAAGTACATTTATATCACCTAAATGATTATATCATACCTTGAATAAAAATTCTACCATCTAGCTGCACCGATAATAACAAGAAGAATAAATAAAACTAGGATTAAAGCGTATGAATAACCACCTCTACCTCTATTTGAACAGCAAGGATTTTGTGGAGTCATACATCCACAGCCATATCCGTATGTAGGCATTGAATAGTACATTGATAGTCACCTCCTACATTAAAATATGATTCTATTTGAAAAATGCTAGTGAATTTCGCCTATTTATTTTCTTCATCTAAGGATAATCCTAAAAATCCTTCAATTCTTCGAAGACGATTATTCAAATTTCTTAGCTTTCGGTTTAAATCCTCTAGCTCGTAATAGATTCGGTTTAATTGCATATTTTCGTAATATTCATAGTTTTGCTGATTGCTTTTATTTTTAAACATTTTCTCACCTGCTTAATTTTATGAATGATATTGTCTTTTTATGAAAATACTAAAATAAAGGTGATACTATGAAGGATAAAACGTTGTTACAAGCTTTAATATTGGGTGTGGGGCAGGTTGGAGCTAAAATTTTATCCCTAGTGTTTTTATTTCGATTTGCTAATGATTTAGGAAAAAGTACAATGTCCTTATATGCCTTTGCTTATGTCCCTTTTTCTTTGTTTGCTGATCTTGCTTGTTTTGGTTTGATTCCTGGAACTTCTAAGCTTGTGTCAAAGCTGTTAGGGCAAAATGATGAGGAAAAGGTCAATTATTTATTAAAAAGAGGAACGCTCTATTGTATAATTGCTGGCATTTTCTTTTTTCTTTTCATGCTATTTTTTAGTAGACAAATTCTTTCAGTGTCTTTATTTGATGGGTATGATGAAGCAACCTTTGAAACGGTTAGAACAAATCTTTTAATGGCATCCTTGTCTTTGTTTGTTTTACCCTTACTTCATTTTTATAAAGGATTTTTACAAGGGCACTTTATTATGTACCCCTCTTGTATATCTATTATTCTTGAAAATGTCGTTAAATTGGTATTATATATTGTCTTAGCTAAATTTATTTATGACACAAAATTAGTTTTTAGTGTGTTTATTATTTATTTAGTAGGATATATTGCTAGCTTCATCCTATTGTTTTGTTATGTATTTCCGTATTATAGAAAGAAAAGTAATAAATTTGCCTCTATCCCCACATTACTTAAAACGAGTATACCCTTTGGGATAGCAACCATGTTTTTCACGATTTATCAATTTATCGATTCTATCAGCCTTCCCATATTATTGCCTGTTGAAGGATATTATACTGCATATATGTTTGAAACGATTCGGCTCATCTTTTTTCCAATTGTTATAGCGCAAGCGTTAGGAGGCGTATTAAATCCAAGAATAAATTATATGTTTCAGGAAGATAGGGTAGATGAAGCAAAGGCTATTGCAGAACGGTGCTCCAGTCTCATCATTTTTATTTTAGTACCATTTATGATATTAATGCGTTATTTTTCTGCAGATATTTATAATCTTTTTTATAAACAAGAAAATGGGGCAACCATATTATATCATGTAGCTAGCTTTATTTTATTTTTTGGCTTGTATAAAGTCTTAATTGGAATTTCTCTTGGCTTGCCTAAAGCTCATTACATTATTATTGGTACCATAATTAGTGCTATCGCAAAATATATTTTAAATTATATCTTTGTTCCTAAGATGGGGTATTTAGGCGCAGTTTATGCAACCTTATTGGCAATAACAATTTGCATTTTAGCTGCATATTATGTATTGTATAAAGAAGGAATTTGTCTTTTTATAAAAAATGTAAAGGATATAATTCTTTCTGCTTTAACAACGTTAGGTAGCATGTTGGCTGTGGTTTTGTTTCGTGTTTGTTTTCTTCTAAATCATTATCCAGCCTATTACAGTGTAATCCTATATTCCGTTTTATTAATAGGAGTTTATTATATTTCTATAAAAATTTTTAAACAAACCTATCGATATTGCATAAAATAAAGTAGGGTGTTAGCTATGAGTGCAAAGCTTGATGAATTTAAAGAATTTGTAAAAAAGCATCCTTTATTAAAAGGGATGGTACAAAGTAAACAAAGAACATGGCAGGAATTGTATGAGGATTATTGTATTTTAGGGGAGGCTGCTTTTCCAGAAGAAGAGAAGGAAGAGGCTAAGGCTCCTGAGAAGAAGGAAACAAAATCTTCAACCTCTACAGAGGACCTTATTAAGTCCGTAGTGGGCTATGTGAAAAAAATTGATCCTGATCAGGTTACTAAAACTGTAACTAGTATACAAAAGGTATTAGAGCTATTTGGTGGTATTGGTGGAGCTGCAGCAGGTTCAGCTTTGGCAAAAAAATCAACGGGGGATCCCTTATTTGATAAAAGATTTGATGAGTGGTATTAATGGATTACATGAATTATCTTTATGAGCATTTAGATCTATTGATGTACTTGCGATATCATCCTAAATGGTATAAAATATTATATTATGAGCCTAGCTATTTTAAAGATTTTTTAAAAGAGGCTCAAACCAATTTAAAAATTCGGCCAACAGATAAGCTAGAGAATTTAAAAAATAAATTTCAATTATTTTATTCCCTTTCTAGTCTGATTTCATAGGAGGACCCATGGATATTTACGATTTAGCAGATTTATATGCAGACCAATTAATTCACAGCTCAGATTTTATGCGATTATTGGAACTTAAAGAATTAATAAAAAAAGAGCTATCCAATAAAATTATCGCTTTTAAGACGGCAGAAGCCAAATATTTAGAGGCAAAATCTTATGGAAATTATCATCCAGACTTAAAAGAATATCAAAGAAAATTTACAGTTGCTAAAACAAACTTATATTCAGAAGCTTATGTGAAAGAATATATTCAATTAGAACGAAAAATCCAATCATCATTGAATGCAGATTTCAATGATTTAAAGAAAAGTATATCAAATAAATTCAAATTAAATCAATTTTAGACAAAGTGTGGATGAAAGAAATCTGCGCTTTTTTTATGGGATAAAAAGTAGCTTTAAAAAAATTGAAAAAAATAAAAAAAGTTCTTGATTTATCTATTTGCCTGAGGTATAATAAAAAAGCACTTATGCGATAAGGGCTTAATCTTATACATGGTTGGGTAGCGAAGAGGCTAAACGCGGCAGACTGTAAATCTGCTCCTTAGGGTTCGGCGGTTCGAAACCGTCCCCAACCACCATTTTTATAATCAACGATTTGTTGTAAAATTTCTTGACAATGAATAAGATTGATTATATAATGATTAAGCATGTCAAAATGAGATGCCAAAATTTCAGTCTTTGAAAACTATATATGACGAAGAAAAAACGACGAATTAAAGGA
>CAJTTN010000015.1 GCA_910579215.1 uncultured Anaeroplasmataceae bacterium | reverse complement strand
ATGGCATACAGGATATATGACAATGCGTTAAGAAAGATGAGAGAGTTTTTAGAGTAAGGATTTTTAGTCTTTTTCTTTTTAATCTACTATTTTTTATTTGTCTTTTTTTGAAGAAAAGGGTATAATGTTATCGATGACAATGGAAATGGGGGATTCTTGTGGTATGTATGGTGGAAGTTCAAAAGTATAGCTTTAGTCTGTTAATTATTTTTTTAGTAGTGTTTATTCTTTTGTCATTAAGCTTAATCGTTTATCTTGTTTTTAATAAGACAAAAAGAAAAAAGAATTATATAAAAAATATAGATTTATTTTCGAGATTAACACATGATTTAAGATCTCCTATCACAAATATAGAGGGATATACCTATCTATTGAAGGAAAATATTAACGATATAGATAAGGTTAAAATTTATTTAACAAAAATAGAAAGTTCTACGAAATATATGAATTTTTTAGTAAATGATATTTTTGAATTGACAAAGGGAAAAAATCAAGTGGGAAATTCTAGAATAAATTTAAAAGAGATATATAATTTTTGTATGGATAATATAAACTGTTACCTTCTATCAAAAAAAATAAAATTTGTAAAGGATGTTCAGTTGACCAATCCTTGGGTAATGGGGGATGGACTCCATTTGACTCAGGTGTTGATAAATATTTTAATGAATGCGATAAAATATACGAATGAAAATGGTAGTATTAGTTTTTCTATAAAAGAAATAGAGGAATCTATAAATCTTTCTTCTTATACCTTTAAGATTAAGGACAATGGCTGTGGTATGAGTAAAGAATTTCAAAAGAAAATGTTTATCCCCTTTATGGAAGAACATAGAGTGAAAACGGATGTTCCAAGTTCGGGATTAGGTTTATATATAGTCAAGCAATTGATTGAACAAATGCAAGGAGAAATAGTTGTAGAATCAGAAGAAAATAAGGGGAGCTGTTTTACGATAAGACTAATGTTACATCATTTTATGAATGAGTAGGAGTTGATCAGCTTGGAAAAAATATTTATAGTGGGCGAAGGGTTTATTGGAGAACACCTTTGTAGATATTTTACTGAAAAATATTCGAAAGATAAGGTTATCTATTTTACGGATACAAAGCTTAAAATCATTGATAAAGAAAATTATAATATTTGTGATATAAATAGTATTTTTAAGTACAATTCCATAGATTGTATTGTAAATTCTTTAGAAGATATGGAATTTATCCAGAAAGTGACAAAAATATCTAATATAAATCAGTATCATCAAATTATGACTAAAAAGAATAAAAATATAATTGATCTTTTAAAGAAAAACTCTTTTAAGGTGACACTAAGTTATATCAATATGTTATATGGTCCTGGACAGGAAATGACAGAAGTGATCTCTTTATGGATTGATCGCATAGTTAAGAATAAATCGATTGAATTAAAGAGAAATTACACAAGAGGTTGGGTTTTCATAATGGATTATTGTCGTGCTGTAGATATTATTTTACAGCAAGGTGTGGATAAGGAAAGCTATGGTATATCTTCAGATTTTCATATTACAGACTTAGAAGTTATTCATGAAATTATTCGATTACTTAACAAATCTCGAAGCTTAGTTCGAGATAATCATGCTGAACTTATGGATAAAACACAGGAGCACACCAAAATTAAAGAACTGGGGTGGCAACCAGTTAAGAAGTTTAAGGATGGACTTGAGTTAACCATAAAATGGTACATGCTAGAAACCTTTGGAGAGCATATTAAAAATATTTTAATAAAGGCAGCGAATAAATAAAAATTTTTAGTGAGGGAATAGAAATGTTTGCTAAAGTTTTAGATAAATATCAACAACTGAATAATAACATTTTAAAATTAACTCACATGAAATTTTTTAATGAAATCTATGCTGGATTATTAGCAGCCTTAACTGTTTTTGGTTGGAAGGTAAATACTACTGTTGGTATGGTTCTAATGCTTTTAGTTTCCACGATAACGTTACTTATCACTAGAAATTTAAAGTATGTAATACCAAGCTGTATCTATTTTATTTTTATGTTTAGTGAAGGTTTTTCTAATCAAACGATTCCTATTCCTATTCTAATATTAGGTAGTTTATTTGCGATTGTTATTTGCATTTTTTCCTTTAAGGATGGATTTCATTTCAAAAAAATGAAATCGTTTATTGGTTTGACAGGATTAGCCATAACGACCATTATACCAATTCTTTGGTGTAGAGCGCCACAGGGAAATGAGGTTTTTTATTTTCTATTTTTTGGAAATCTTGGATATTTCATTCTCTATATTATTATGGTAAATGGAATAAAGGGAGATGCAATAGATATACTTGCTGTAAGCATGTCCTACCTTTCTGTCATATTGGCTTGTGAGTGTGGATTAAAGGCTTATGAATTAAGAAACACTGTTAGTAATATTTTAGATTTATGGTATTATTTGGGATGGGGACTTTGTAATGAAGCTGGTATTATGATTTGTGTATCTATTCCCTTTGCTTTTTATTTGTTAGGAAAGCAAAAGAAGCTTAGTGGTATGATTTTTCAAAATTTTAAGATTATTTTTGGTATTATAGGTATTATTCTTACAACGAGTAGAGGCTCCTATTTGTTTGGATTTTTAGAGATTGGAATTCTTTATATTATTTTAATGTTTACAGCTAAGAAAGCTAGACTATATCAGAATACCTTTTTTGTTTATGCAATTATAATGATTGTGGTTGCTATATGTATGAAAGGGACATTTACTGAAATTATAGAGCAAGTGCTTCATTCTGTGTTCAATCAAGGATTTGACGATAATGGTAGAAAGGAATTATGGGAGACAGCATTTAGATATTGGAACGCGAAGCCTCATACAAGGATATTTGGTGCTGGATTTATCTGTTATATTATTTCTCAAAATACGGCACTTGGCATACAATTATCTCCACAGGTATTTCATTCTACGTTTTTTCAAACCTTAGCCGTAGGTGGTTTGGTTGGCTTATTATTTTTAATCATTCATTTTATAGAAAAATACAAGAACCTATACAAATGTGATAAATTCTTTTTTCTTATTATTGGTATAGGTTTTGTGATGGTAGATATTTATGGTATGATAGATAATACATATCATATGTATTATTTTATGATTCCCCTAATGATTATAATGGCAGTAGTAGATGCTGGGAAAGATAATCTACCAAAAAACACTTTAGAAGTTAATTAAACTAGACATATTTTTTGAAATATATGAAAAATATGTCTTTTTTAGCCGCTTATTTTATATTATTTAGTTGTTTCATCTGGCTAAAAATGGTAAAATAAGTATATTAGAATAGTGTCCCATGAAAGGAGTTGAAGCCAATGCTAGAATTTTTATTTGATTTTATTGAAAGAAATATACTATTAGTTTTTCTTTGTGTTCTATTGTTAGGAATTGCTTCAGCCTATTCCAAGGGAATTAAATTTTTATTCTTATCTATATTAGGAACTATTATGACGTATTTTGCCTTTCTTTGTTTCTATAGATTGGGCTATGGATTTGAAAGCTTGTATCAATGGTCCTGTGAAATTGTTATAAGGATTTGTTATTATATTGACTATTATAGCTTTTTTTGCTTTAATCATTCCTATTTTATAACAAAAATTCTAGAATATTTAATGCAGCAAACTTCATCAGGAGTAATCCTTTGTATGATGCATATTCTAGTTTCTATTGGTTTTATTTTAATAGCTTGCTTCTTTTTTATACCAAAATTAAGGCTCTATACTCCATATAAATTAGATTTAAATTTTAAAGATATTCATAATGTTGCGTGTAAGTACAATACTATAAATAGAGTACAATCTAGATATATTTTAAATTCTGTTTTTAGATGTTAGAAAACAAATAATTAAAATTTAAAAAAATTTTGATTAGGAGTTGTTATTATGAATGATTTGCAGATTGTAGAGGTCAAGTTTAAAAAGAAACGTTTTTATCAGTTTCTGAAAAGAGTTGTTGACTTTTTTGGTGCATTGGTAGGGCTTATTTTATTATCCTGGCTAATGATTATATTAGCAATTTTAATTAAATGCACCTCAAAAGGACCAATTTTATATGTATCTGAAAGAATAGGTAAAAATGAAAAGCCATTTAAGTTTTATAAATTTAGATCTATGAGAGTGGGTGCTGATGCTGAGGTAGAACAATTAATGTCTCAGTCTGAGCGTGAGGGTACATTTAAAATGAAAAATGATCCTAGAGTTACTAAATTTGGAAAGTTTTTAAGAAAAACAAGCTTAGATGAGCTTCCTCAGCTTTTTAATGTATTGAATGGAACGATGAGTATAGTTGGGCCAAGACCTGTAGTTCAAAGAGAGTTGGATCTCATGGATGAGTATCAAAGACAAAGATTTTTAGTTAAGCAAGGAATCACCTGTATTTGGCAATGTAGTGGAAGAGCGAACACTTCTTTTAAAGAACAAATTCTTATGGATTTAGAATATGTGAATAAGCGTGGCTTTTGGTATGACGTATATCTAGTGTTAAAAACCATTCCAGCTGTATTACTTGGGAAAGGATCTGTCTAATTATGCAGGCAATCATATTAGCTGGTGGCTTTGGAACTAGGTTAAAAAGTATGGTTTCTGCAGTTCCTAAGCCTATGGCTCCTGTTAATGGAAGACCTTTCTTAAGTTATTTATTAGATAATTTAAATAATTATGGCTTTCAAAAGGTGGTTTTAGCTGTAGGATATCAAAAGGAAAGCATTATCAATTTTTATAAAAATCGTTATAAAAATATTGCTATTCAGTATTCAGTAGAGGAAGAACCATTAGGAACTGGTGGCTGTTTAAAACAAGCAATGGAGCTGATTGATGAGGATTATGTGTTTGTTTTAAATGGAGATACTATGTTTGATATTAATTATCATGAAATGGCTAAATTAGAAACGCTTAGTATTGCATGTAAAGAAATGTATGATTTTGATCGTTATGGTGAAGTAAGAATGGACTCTAATCATACTATCTTAAGCTTTGAGGAAAAAAGCTTTGTAAAAAATGGATACATCAATGGTGGGATTTATTACCTTCCTAAAAATATTTTTTCTACTTATCGTCTTTCAAAAAAATTCTCTTTGGAAAAAGATTTCTTTGAAAAATATATGTATGAGTTAAAGATAAAGGCATATTTAAGCAATGCTTATTTTTTGGATATTGGAATTCCACAGGATTATAAACAGGCTCAAGAGGACTTTAAAGGAAGCAAAGCGTTATTTTTAGATCGAGATGGTGTTATTAATGTGGATTATGGACACGTTCATACAATAGACAAGTTTAAATTTACAGACTTTGTTATAGAGCTATGTAAAAAATATCAGAAGGAAGGCTATCTCCTAATAGTTATAACAAATCAAGCAGGAATAGCCAAACAACTTTACGAGGAACAAGATGTGATTCAGCTTCATGAATACATGATAAATATATTTAAAGAAAGTGGAATTGAAATAGATGGTGTTTATTTTTGTCCTCATAAACCTGAAGATTGCTGTGATTGTCGTAAACCAAAGCCAGGATTATTTCTTAAGGCTATTCAAGATTTTAAAATAGAGGTTAAGGATAGTGTAGTAATCGGAGATAAATTATCTGATTTGGAGGCAGGCTATCAGGCTGGAATAAAACAGTTATATTTAGTTCCTTCTAAGTACTCCATCTATCCTGTAAACTTTGATTATAAGAAATTAGAGGTTTAAGTATATGTTGAAAGTTTTACATGTACCAAATTATTATAAACCACATATTGGAGGTATTGAGCAAACCTGTCATGATATTGTTGAATCATTAAAGGATCAGGTTTTACAAAAGGTCATTTGCTTTAGTGAAGATAAGAAAACGAAATATCAAATCATTGATGATATTGATGTTGTAAAATGTGGTGTTTGGAAAAAGATGATGTCTCAATCTATTTCTTTTTCCTATAAAAAGGAATTAAAGAAGATACTTAAGGATTTTAATCCAGATTATATGATTGTTCATTTTCCAAATCCATTTGTCATTCATTATATATTAAAGTTGATTAAAAGAAAAAGAACAAAGCTCTTGGTTTGGTATCATGCAGATATAGTTAAGCAGAAAATAGTAGGTTGGTTTTTTAAAGGTCAAACCAAAAGACTATTAAGTAAAGCAGAACATATCATTTGTACCTCACCTTTATATAGTGAAGCTAGTGATTCATTAAAAAAATTTCAAGATAAAATTACCATTATACCTAGCTGTATCAATGAGGAAAGGCTTAGAATTACGGAAGAAGTTAAGGTAAAGGCAGAGGCCATTAGAAATGATAATTTGGGCAAAACTATAATTTTTGCAGTTGGACGACATGTCGAATATAAAGGATTAACATATCTAATAGAAGCCTCTAAGTATTTAAATGATTCGTATGCAATTTATATTGCGGGACAAGGTCCAATGACAGAGGCGCTTAAGAAGCAAGCTAAAGATGATTTTAAGATTTCGTTTTTAGGAAAAATAGATGATGTATCCTTAAATGCGTGGTACCTTGCTATGGACATATATGCATTTCCGTCTATAACAAAAAATGAAGCATTCGGTTTATCTTTGGCAGAAGCGATGTATTTTGCTCATCCTGCGGTTACTTTTACGATTTTAGGTAGTGGCGTCAATTATGTTTGCTTAAATAAAGAAACTGGCTTAGAGGTTGAAAATAAGAACGCAAAGGCCTTTGCAAAAGCTCTAAATCAGTTTGGCTTAGACGCTACTCTTAGAAATGAATATGGAGCAGCAGCGCGTAAAAGAGTTGAGGATAATTTCACCTTTGATAAATTTAAATTGAATGTTTTAACTTTTATAAGCAAACTATAAGTTTGTAAAGGAAAGGAGCTGAAATAATGATTATACGCTCAAAGACACCATTGAGGCTTGGGTTAGCAGGTGGTGGGACAGATGTTTCTCCATTTTGTGATGAATTTGGTGGTTGTGTTTTAAATGTTACAATAAACATGTATTCTTATTGTACTTTGAAGCCTACGAAAAATAATAAAGTAAAATTTATTTCTCCAGATAGAGAAGAAGTTTTAGAATTTGATTCTATAAAGGAATTGCCTATTGATAAAGGCTTACCCTTACATTGTGGAATATATAATCGTATTGTTAAATCCTATCATAGAAATAAACCTTTATCCTTTGAGATGACAACCTATAGTGATGCACCTGCTGGTTCTGGGTTAGGGACCTCCTCTACTATGGTAGTTACAATTTTAAAGGCTTTTCAAGAGTGGCTAAATTTACCTTTGGGTGAATATGACTTAGCACAATTAGCCTATGAAATAGAAAGAATAGATTTACAATTTGCTGGTGGGAAGCAAGATCAATATGCCGCTACCTTTGGTGGATTAAACTACATGGAATTTTATAAAAATAACCATGTAATTATAAATCCATTACGTTTGAAGAAATGGATAAAAAATGAAATGGAAAACTCTATTGTGCTTTATTATACTGGTACTTCTAGAGATTCTGGGAATATTATAAAGGAACAAGCTAAGGCAACACAAAATGAAAAATCAAGGGATGCAATGTTAAAAATAAAGGAACAAACTGCTTTAATGAAGGAGTATATTTTGAAGGCAAACTTTGATGGGATAGCAGAATGCTTACATCAAAATTGGTTAGAAAAAAAGAAAACGGCATCTATTATATCCAATCCTAAGATTGAAGAAATTTATAATTATATATTACAAAATGGTGGTAAAGCTGCTAAAATCAGTGGTGCTGGTGGAGGAGGCTTTATGATTATTTGGTGTGACCCTCAAAGAAGATATGATTTAATAAGAGCCTTGAAAAATAGGAAGGAAGGAAAAACTAAGGTTGTGGACTTTGTAGAATTTGGAGCCCAAGCTTGGACAATTTATGATGAAGACTAAATCTGTAGAATATTTAAATGATTTAATGCAAAGGCATCCAGATTTGCTTTCGTGTAAAAAAGAAATAATAAAAGCTATAGAGCTTATTTCTATATCTTTTAAAAATGGTGGAAAGCTTCTTCTTTGTGGGAATGGCGGTAGTGCAGCGGATTGCGATCATATTGTAGGAGAGTTAATGAAGGGCTTTAAGAAAAAAAGAACTTTATCTAAAGAATTTTCTGATAAGATTAATGATATTGAACTGACAAATCAGCTTCAATATGGATTACCTGCTATATCCTTAGTATCACAAACAGCCTTGACTACAGCATTTTCAAATGATCAAATGCCAGAAGCTGTTTTTGCTCAACAGGTTTTAGGATATGGAAAAAAAGACGATATTCTTCTATGTATTTCAACCTCTGGAAATTCTAAGAATTGTGTATATGCTGCCAAGGTTGCTAAAGCCTTAGATTTAAAGGTTATTTCTTTGACTGGAAATAAAAGATGTGATTTACAGGAATTAAGTGATTGCATAATTCAAGTACCAAATGATATAACTTTTAGAATTCAAGAATACCACCTTCCTATTTATCACACAATATGTATGGTTTTAGAAGAAGAATTTTTTGAATTATAGGTTATTTGTTTTATCATAAATAGGTTGTATTCACAATAGATTTTGATTTTTAAGGAGGAGATAAAATGCAAGCTTTGATTATAGTTGAAGATGTTTCAAAAATACTAAAGACCATATATAAAAAGCCATTTTTTGTATTTCTTTTAGAATATTTAAAAAAACAAAAATTTAAAAAAATAATAGTTTCATCTTCAAATGATTTATCTCAACTTAAAACCTACATAAAAGATAAGTATAAGAAATTAAAAATTGATTATTTTGATTCTAAGCAGTTACCCCTAAATAAAGATCTAAATTTATCTAAAAAACCTTTTTTTGTATTTAATGGAGAAAGTATAATTGACATAAACTATAAGAAAATTAATAATAAAAAAACTCCTATGCTGTTTTTAGAAAAGAATGAATCTATCTCAAAAAATAACAAATATGTTTATTTTTTTCCTAAAAATAAAAAAGATTATAATTTAAATGATATTAGTTCATTTAAAAATCTCTTAGAGGAGAATAATTTATCTGAAAATGATTTTAAATTGGTTTACAAAGATAAGGCTATTCATATTGATGATAATTTATCTCTTAAACTATTAAAAAACAATATATTTCATCTAAGATTTAATAATTATTCTATGAATGAAGCAGTAGAAAGTATTGAGGAAGGTATAAAGTCTCAAAGTAAATCAGTAGTAGTGCCAGTCAATTTAGATATGATGAGAGTATCTTATAAGGATATTGAATTTCAAAATATAATTAACAACAGTGATATCTCCTTAATAGACGGTAAACCGTTAATATGGTTTTCAAATCTTTATAGAAAAAAATTTAAACATAAGGTTTCAGGCTCTGATTTGGTTTATCCTCTATTAGAAATGATGAATAAGAATGGGTATAGTTTATTTATTGTCGGAGGTAAGGAGGACGTAGCTGCAAAGGCTATGGAGAATATAAAGGATAAATATGAGGATATTAAAATTGTAGGCTTTTATTCTCCACCTTATGGTTTTGAAAAGGATGAAAAGGAAACTGATAAAACTATAGAGAAAATAAATGAAGCTAATCCACAGGTTGTATTACTATGCTTAAGTGCTCCAAAACAAGAAAAGTTTTACTCTAGAAATAAAGATAAGTTGATTTCGGCAACTTATGTATGTGCTGGAGCGACGGTTGATTTTCTAGCAGGGCAAATTAAAAGAGCACCTAAATGGATGAGTTCAATTGGACTTGAATGGTTTTATAGGTTATTAAAGGAGCCAAAAAGATTGATAAAAAGATATTGGTTAGATTTTTGGTTTATACCCAAAATAATGTTTTTAAGAATATTTAAAAAGAAATTGAAGTGATAGAAATTGAAAAAAATACTTTATTTCACTAAAAGTATGGAATTGGGTGGAACAGAAAATGTCATTTTACAATTATGCAAAAATTTTATTGCAAATTATGACATTACTGTTATATCATCTGGAGGGATTAACCTTAAAAAACTAGATGAGATGAAAATAAAACATTATGAGATAAGTAATATAGATTCTAAGAACCCATTCTTAATTATTAAAAATCTAAAAAAGATAAAAAAAATACTTAAAAAAGAAAAATTTGATATTATTCATACCCATCATCGTATGGCTGCATTTTATGTAGCGCTAGCAAAGCCTAAAAATTGTAAATTGATTCATACAATGCATAATACCTTTTCAGACAAAATAAAGCTTACTAAATTTTCGCTGAAAAATTTTAAGATTGTTGCTTGTGGGAAAACAGTTGAAAAGCAAACAGAAATAAACTACGGATTCAAATTTCCTCAATTACTAACAATTTCTAATGGAATTGATAATTCATATATAAAAGAAGAAATTCAAGAAATTCAAGATTACAAGAATGATGGATTTTATATCTTTGGCTTTGTGGGACGATTCGCTGAACAAAAAGGATTAGATATATTAATTAAATCATTTTCAAATAATAATTCAAAAAGAAAGCTTTTTGTTTATGGGGATGGTCCTATGAAAAATGAAATTATAGAGCTTATTCAAGATTTATCTGCAGATAATATAATTGTTAAGGACTTTACAAATAATCCTTTAAATGTAATTTCTCAGTTAGATTGCTTAGTTTTGCCTTCTAGATGGGAAGGATTACCTTTAAATATTTTAGAAGCCTTTGGAGTAGAGACTCTAGTTCTGTGCTCAGATATTGAAAGTAATCAAGAAATTGTTACAGAATCAACAGGTTTTTTATTTGAAAGTGATTCAATAGTTGATTTGTCTAGAAAGTTAGATCAAGTAATGAATTCGGATAATCGACTAAAGGTTATCAAAGCTAAGGAAGTTTTTGATTCAAATTATAGAATAGAAACTTTTTTTAAAAAATATAATGAAATTTACCAATAGACTTTAAAAGGAGGTGATTGAATTGATACCAAAGATTATACATTATTGCTGGTTTGGAAAAAATCCAATGCCAAAGTATGTACATAAATGTATACAATCTTGGAAAAAGTTTTGTCCAGATTTCCAAATTATTCGTTGGGATGAAACCAATTACGACATTGAAAAGAATGAGTTTGTTAGACAAGCCTATTCTGCAAAGAAATGGGCATTTGTTTCTGATTATGCTAGAATAGACATACTATATAATCATGGAGGAATATATTTAGATACAGATGTAGAACTGTTGAAATCTTTAAATTTCCTTTTAACGGAAGAGGCTTATTTTGGTATACAGCAAGATGGCTGTTTTGTTAATACTGGTTTAGGCTTTGGTTCAGTTCAATTTCATCCGATTTTGAAAAAAATGCTTGATGAATATAATTCATTAGAGTTTAATTTATCTCAATTTCAAAATTTGGCATGTCCCTATATAAATACAAAGATATTATCAGAAGTTGGCTTTCAATCCAAAAATGAATTACAAAATTTACAAACTGTAACGATCTATCCAGCAAAATATTTTGATCCGATTTCTACAAATGCTTTAAATTTACTATGTGAGGAATCTGTGTCTATTCATCATTATGGTGGTGCTTGGCTTTCAAAAGGAAATGGATTAAAACGAAGGCTGTATATGTTTATTGGAGAAAAGAGAATCATTAAATTAAAGAGGATTTTAAAATGGAAAAAATAAAGAATATAATGATATATTTTATTCTGATTCCTTTTTTGTTTCCTAAAGGGTTTGCAGAGTATTATTCAAGCTACCGTAACTTTTATTTGATATGGCTTGCTGGATCTTTGATATTGATGCTATTGTATATTGGTAATTATTTTTTACTAAAAAAAGGAAAAATTGATAGGTTTATTTATTTTGTATGTCTATATTATGGAGTATTTTTAGGAATAACATTATTTAATAAGGGGGAGCTAGGAGAAGGAATTCAAAAATTACTTGTTACCCCTATTTTTATAATATTTTTTCTTATTTATATAAAAAAATATCCTAAAGTTATTTTGAAATCTATAACGAATATATTGATACTTTTATTTGTATTAAATATTTGTTTTTATCCAATATTTAAATATGGTTTAAACTCTTATCATATTTATTTTTTAGGGCATGTGCAAATGTATTCGCAAATTTCTATATTAGGAATTTTTGTTTCCTATTTGGATCAATTTTATTTTAGAAAAGGTAAAAAGTTTAAGACTCTAAGAATACTTTCCTTATGTACATTGCTCTTATCTCAAACTGCAGCTTCCTATATTTGCCTAGGGCTTTACTTCATATTTTATTTTTTAAATCATTTTAAGGCAGATTATATATTGCGATTAAAACCAAAGAGTTATTTTTTCATATTTATATTTTTAAATATTTTTCTAGTATGGTATTCTATTGGATTAGAAAGCATTTCTTTTCAGAATAGTTTACTCAGCCTATCTGGTAGAACCTTTATTTGGAAAGATGCATATGGTCTAATATTGGATAAACCATTTACGGGCTATGGAGCTTATGGAGTACTTTTAAAACCATTTTGGTCCTCTTGGAGTATTGATGCTGGCGGATTTAATTATGCACATAATGAATTAATTCAACGTTTACTTGATGGAGGTATTTTATTACTTATAGATTTTTTAATCTTATTATTTTTAGGAATCAAGGATTTAAAAAATATTGGAAATAAATCTCTTTATAAAGTTGCAATAGTAACTCTTATAATGTTTATGTCTATTATGCTTATTGAAAGTGTTACAGAGTATTATTTTTATTTTACTTATTTAGTTGTACTTTTTAGTTTGCCAAAGATAGATAAAAAATTAGTTAGAGGAAGTGAATGTTATGGGCTTTATTGCCAGTGTTAAAAGAAGAGCTGCAAATTTTTATTATCCCTTAAAGATAAAGAGAAGAGCAATGGTTTGTGGTAAAAAAATTTATTGTGGATCTAAATCCTTTGTTACCTCTAAAACACAGCTAGGGAATAATGTTAATTTTAATGGTATGGCAATGTCTGGTAATGGTGTAATAAAGATTGGAGATAATTTTCACTCAGGACCAGGCTGTCAAATTATTTCATCCTTCCATAATTATAATGGTAAAAAAATACCTTATGATGAAACTTGGATTGATAAGGATGTTATAATAGAAGATAATGTTTGGTTGGGAAATAATGTAATTATTTTAGGGGGGGTGACTATTGGAGAAGGAGCAATTATTCAAGCAGGCTCTGTAGTATGTAAAGATATTCCTCCCTTAGCCATTGCTGGTGGTCATCCAGCAACACCGTTTAAATATAGAGATAAAGAGCATTATGAAAATTTAAAAAAAGAAAAGAAATTTAAGTGATTTAATTGTAAAGGAGATGATATAATGGCAATTCTTGGATATATAAAAAAACATGGAATCCTTCATGCTATTCAAGTGTTTTATAAATATAAATTAAATATTATTTATTGTAAATTTATAAATCTCTTTTTTAAAAATAAAAAACTTTTAAATATGATTATAATTGAAAGTCATAACGATTTTGATTGTAATGGTGGAGCTTTTTATGATTATTTAGTTAAAAATAATTATAATGAAAAATACAAAATAATTTGGCTTTTGAAAAATAAAAAAAGAAAATTGAAAGAAAAAAATGTAAAACAACTCTATCTATTCAAGCCATCTTTTAGAAAAGCATATTATATTTGTCGAGCAAAATTTTTCACCTTTGACAACACGTATACAGCTAAAATCAGACCAGATCAAATTACCATCTATTTTACACATGGAGCAGTATCATTAAAAAATTGTTATGGACAAATTCATATTCCAGATGCTGTAAATTATATATTAAGCCCTTCTAAAAATTATGATGAAGTATTATGCAAACAATACGGAATTTTATATCCAGATACAAGATTTATTCATCCTGGTTTTCCCTGCCATGATGTATTATATCAAGATATTCCTAATGAGTTAGAAAAAATTACAACAAAAAAATATAATAAAATAATTTTATGGATGCCAACATTTAGAAAAGGTGGCGGATATAAAAGAAATGATAGTTTGGTTGATCAGAGGTTTGGTATCCCTCTTATCGATACTGAAGAAGAATTAAAATTATTACAGGATTTTTTAAAAGAAAGGAATAATCTTCTTATTATAAAAATTCACCCTAAACAAGATTTAAATACAATTAAGAGTTTATATAATCAAGAAAATATTATAATACTTACTGGAAAGAAAATGAAAGACTTGAATTTAGATAATTATCGTTTATTTAAATCTTGTGATGCAATTATTAGTGATTATTCTGCAGTAGCCTTCTCGTTTCTTTTGTTAAATAAACCGATTGGTTTTATATTGTCTGATTTGAAAGAGTATAAGCTAGGTGTGAGTGTTGAAAATATAGAGGATTATTTAGTTGGCCCTTCCATTTACACATTTGAAGATTTTGTTAATTTTGTTGATGATGTAGATAAAGAGAAGGATACATTTGCTGAAAAAAGGGAAGAATTGATTGACTTTTTATACAAGTATAAGGATGGTAATAGTTGTAAAAGAATTGTTGAAATACTGGGGTTAGACGATGAAAGACAAAGTGTTAAAGCTAGCAAATAAATATAAAAATTTACCATCTCCTTTAAAATCATCAGTTTGGTATACCATATGTAACTTTATAAATAAAGGTATTGCTTTACTCTCTTTACCTATTTTTACAAGACTTATGACACAAGAGGAATATGGGACCTATACTATTTTTCAATCTTGGTATAGCATTTTTGTAATATTTTCATCGTTGAACATATATATGAGTAGCTATACAAAGGGATTACTAACATATAAAGAGGATAGGCAGAGATTTACCTCCTCTTTATTAGGGCTAACGACTACGATAACCATTTTTTTAACTATCATTTATTTTTCCTTTATAGATTTTTGGACTTCGGTATTTGATTTATCTCCTATATTGATGGGGGCAATGCTTTTAGAATTAATGTTCGTTCCAGCATATGAATTTTGGTCTGCAAGAGAAAGATTTGACTTCAAATATAAAAAGTTTGTAATTGTATCTATTGTTTTATCTGTTCTTACAGTAGCTTGTTCAGCAATTAGTATTATAATATTTTCTTCTTATAAAGTAGAAGCTAAAATATACACAGAGATATTAATAAAATGTGTGGTTTTTGTTTTTTTATTTGTAATGCTAATTTGTAATGGTCGTTGTTTTTTTAATAAGAAATACTGGAAATATGCGATTTTATTTAATTTACCTTTAATCCCTCATTACCTTTCCACATTTATTTTAAATCAAGCGGATAGAATAATGATAGGTGATATGATTGGGACAGCTGAGGCAGGGATGTACAGTGTTGCTTATTCTATTTCTAATTTGATGTTTTTATTTGTGAATGCTATTAACTTTTCTCTTGTGCCCTATATTTATAAGCGTATCCATACAAGTGAATTTGATTCTATAAAGAAAAATACAGGACCCTTATTTTTTGTTGTAGCCTTATTGTGTATACTAACAATGCTATTTGCTCCTGAAGTTGTATTCATTTTTGGTGGAGAAAAATATATGGATGCAAAATGGATTATTCCATCAGTTTCTGCTTCAGTTTTTTTTATATTTTTATATTCCATGTTTAGTAATTTGGAATATTATTATAAAAAGACCTGGCAGATTTCCTTTGCGTCGATAATTTGTGCAAGTATTAATATTCTTTTAAATTATTTCTTTATTTCTAAGTTTGGATATCATGCTGCTGGGTATACAACACTATTCAGTTATATATTATTAGCACTATGCCACTTTGCGATGTATAAATGGGTAATGAGAAAAGAAATAAAAGTAATTAAAAATTTATATAATATGAAATTTATAGTATTTTCTACTATTTTTGTTTTATCTTGTATGTTTATTATAATTTTCACTTATAATTATTTTTTTATTCGCTATAGTCTAATAGGTATATCTTTATTATTATGTATAATATTTAGAAAGAAATTGATTGAATTAATAAAAAATATTATGGTAAAATAAGAAAGGAGATTTATAATGTGAAGAAGTTTATAAAGAGATGCTTATATTTATATTATAAATTGAAATATAGAGTACCTAATTTAAAAAGGGGAGACTATATTGGTAAGCATTGTAAAATTGTGAATGGTAAGAAAATAAAGTTCGGATATAATGTAGAAATTGCTCCCTATAGTCTCCTGTGTCCTCATGGAGGGGGGGGAAATTCATTTAGAAGAGGGAGTTCAAATTGGCATGTTTTCAAGAATTAATGCCAATAACAATGTTAGAATCGGCAAAAATACCATTACTGGTCCTAACGTTTTTATCTCCGACCATAATCATAATTATTTGGATCCTAATCAGCCAATTAAAGAGCAGGGGGATTTAGAATTAAATAATACAATAAATATAGAAGAAGATTGTTGGATAGGTACTAATGTTTGTATAGTAGGAAATGTCACTATCGGAAGGCATTGTGTTATTGGAGCTAATTCTTTTGTTAATCAATCTATACCTGACTTTTCCATTGCAGTTGGAAATCCAGCTAAGGTAGTAAAAAAATATAATTTTATTACCAAGCTATGGGAAAAAGTAATCTAATAAAGAATGCTTATATTGAAAGGGGCTTCATATGAAAATTGTAGTTGTTGGGGGGGGCAATTTGGGCCTAAGCTTGACTGGCTTCTTGGCCCATAATACAACGCATACCATTTGGCTTTATACAGAAAAGAATATTTTAAAATATGGCAGTTTAAAGATAATTGATATTGAAGATGAATTGTCCTACGAGACAGAAAATTTTATTGTTTCTTTTGATAAACAAAAAACATTTTGTGATGTTGATGTAGTTCTTTGTACATATCCAGCCTTCCTCCGTCCAAAATTTTCAAAAGAAATAGAGGAGGTTTTGAATCCTAAATGCAAATTAATATTTCTCCCAGGATATGGTGGGGTTGAATATTGTTGTAAAAATCTTATAGATAAAGGCTTGACAATCTTCGGATTGCAAAGAGTTCCTTTTATAACTCGTGCTGAATTAAATGATACGGGATATGTCGCAAAAATTTTATCTAAGAAAAAAAATCTTAAACTTGCTAGCTTTCCTAACTGTATAAATTTATGTGATTTTTTTGAAAATAATTTTAAAATAAATACGACCTGTTTTAAAAGCTTTTTACCAATTACTTTATGTAATTCCAATCCCATTTTACATTTATGTGGTGTCTACAATGCTTTTAAGGATTATAGTCTAGGTGTTACATATAAAAATCAATTATATATGTATGATTTATGGAATGATGAAACCTCAGAGCTTTTAATCAAATATGATACTGAATTGCAAAGTATTTATAAAAAAATCTCTTTAAAGTATATCGATGAGTATACTCCATTAACTGAATATTATGAAGCAAATACTGCTAATTTGATGACAAAAAAACTAAAAAGCATTGAAGCGTTTAAAGAGGTTAAAGTTCCTTTGAAAGAGATTAATGGTGCTTATGTTCCTGATTTAAATTCTAGAGTATTTATAGAGGACTTTCCTTATGGGATATGTATTTATAAGGAATTAGCCAACCTATTTAATATCGAAGTTCCTGTAATGGACATGCTTCTTAGTTTTTATGATAAAATAAGTGGGATAAAGTATTATGATAAAAATGGGATTCCTACCTCAAACATAGAGAATACGGGTAGCCCTATAATTTTTGGCTTAAATACGAAGAAGAAAATACAAAATTATTATGAAAAAGGTGATGAAAGATGAAATATTATGTAAATGAGCATATTTTAAACACTAAGAGAGTTTTTCCTAACCAAGGACGATATTCTTATTATAGATATGATATGAATGAGAATACAACAGGGCTACCTAAGGACTTTGTTGATACAGTATTAAAAGAGATTACGCCTGAATTTTTATCTACCTACCCAGAGCCAGATAAATTTTTAAAAAAGTATGCCAAATATATTAATGCAGATTTTGATAATGTTGTAACAACAAATGGGTCTGATATGGCAATACGCTATATATTGGAGGTGTTTGGCGAAGAGGGAAAAGATGTAGTTACGGTTTCTCCTACGTTTGAAATGTATCGTGTGAATTGTAGTATTTTAGGATTGTGTCATAAACCAGTTGCGTATGAAAATGACTTATCCTTAGATATTGAAAAAATACTTACTGCGATAGATGATAATACTCGCTTAGTTATTTTAGTCAATCCTAATAATCCTGTTGGTAACGTTTATTCTGAGGAAGATTTGAAGAAAATTCTTAAACGTACGAAGGAAAAAAATGCTATTTTGGTAGTAGATGAAGCATACCATTATTTTTATGATAAAACTTTTTTGGAGTATGCTTTAAAAGAGGAGAATGTGATTGTTTTACGTACTTTCTCTAAATTGTTTAGTTTGGCCGCATTAAGAATAGGGGTGATTATAGGACATCCAACCTTAATTGATTATATAAAACGTTCTAGATTAACCTTTGATACAAATGCTGTAGCTTTGCTTTTTGCAGAAAGAATATTAGACCGTCCTGACCTAATTCAGCAGCTAATTCAAACAGAAGCAGATGGCAAGAAATATGCCTTAATGCGTTTAGAATCCTTAGGGTATGAATGTAGAGAGTGTAAAGGTAATTTTATTTTTATTAAAACAAATTCTAATGCTCAGAACGTAGCTAGAGCTTTAGAAGAAAAAAAGAAAATTTTAGTTCATGCATATTCTAATGAATTTTTAAAGGACTATATTCGTGTATCCACTGGTGATATGAATAGTATGAAATTTTTTATTGATTCTTTTATAGAAATTGATAAAAATTGTTAAGGAGAAAAGATGAAAAAGGTTATTACTTATGGCACATATGATTTGTTGCATTATGGTCATATACGATTATTAGAGCGTGCAAAAGCTTTAGGAGATTATTTAATAGTTGCAGTTACAAGCGATGATTATGATAAAAGTAGAGGAAAAATTAATGTCAAGCAATCTGTTATTGAACGGATTGAAAATGTAAGAAATACAGGACTTGCTGATGAAATTATCATTGAAGAATATGCAGGTCAAAAAATAGATGATATTAATAAATATAATGTTGATATTTTTGCTATTGGTTCCGATTGGAAGGGCCAGTTTGATTATTTAGAGGAATATTGTAAGGTTGTATACTTAGATAGAACAGAAGGTATATCAAGCACAGAAATTAGAAATAAAAAATCATCTATAAAATTTGGTTTAGTCGGTGATTCTTCTACGATACTTAAATTTGAAAGTCAGGTTAAATATGTAAACGGACTTGTCACCAGTGGTTTTTGCGTTAAAAATGAATCCTTAATCCATTTGCTAAAAGAAAAAGGGTATTTTGTAACAAAATCTTTTGACGAATTATTAGAACTTATAGATGCAGTCTATATCCTAGCTACTCCTCAAAAGCATTATGATTTAATAAAAAGAGCCTTATTAAAAGGCAAGCATGTTCTATGTGAATCCCCCTTGGCTTTAACCTCCTTGCAAGCTAAAGAGATATTTAAATTGGCTAAAGAGAAAAAGTTAATAGTTATGGAAGCATTAAAAACAGCGCATGCTACCGCATACCATAGATTATTGTTATTGGCTAAAGGTGGTATTATTGGAAAGGTTGTTTCAGTAGATGCTACTTGTACTAGTTTAAGTAAAAATGCTTATGAGATAGATGATAATGAGACATGGAATAGTATTTGTACATGGGGACCAACTTGCTTATTGCCAATCTTTCAAATGTTAGGAACAAAATATGTAAAAAAAAGTATGGTTTCCTATATGATTGATTCCACAAAAAAAATAGATGGTTTTACAAAGATAAATTTTATTTATGATAATGCTATTGCTTCATTGAAAGTAGGAAAAAGTGTAAAATCAGAAGGTGAATTAATTATATCTGGAACAAACGGATGTATATATGTTCCTTCCCCTTGGTGGAAAACAGATTATTTTGAAGTGCATTATGAAAATATAAATGAGAATAAACGTTATTTCTATCAGTTGGATGGAGAAGGTATTAGAAATGAATTACTAGAATTTGTCAGCCAAATTGAGAATGGTATTTGTAGTAATGCGATTGATGAAGAGGTTTCTATTGCTATTGCAGAAAGTATCTCAGATTTTTATAATGGGAAGTTAGATGAAATAAAATTTAATTAGGTACAGAGTAAGGAGTACAATTCATGAGAAAAATTGTATGGTTTTTTATAAAATTAAATTATAGAATTAAGACAAGAATATTAAAGATAAATTTCAAACTATTATTTGGAAAGAAACTTCAATATGGAAAAAAGCTATTTTTTCGCAAAAGATTTCATATAAAAATTGAAAATGGTTTTATTCAAATTGGAAGCTTTTGTTTTTTCAATAATGATTGTTCTATAAATTCTTTAAATGAAATAAATATAGGCAATCATTGTATATTCGGAGAGAATGTTAAAATCTATGATCATAACCATAAATTTGACTCTAAAGGATTGATTGGAGAACAAG
The DNA here is from genome assembly GCA_910579215.1 of uncultured Anaeroplasmataceae bacterium. Lineage (GTDB taxonomy): Bacteria > Bacillota_I > Bacilli_A > Acholeplasmatales > Anaeroplasmataceae > Pelethenecus. The sequence continues at coordinate 13,634 of CAJTTN010000015.1, read as the reverse complement.
GATATAAAACCTCTAAAATAACAATAGGGGATAACTGTTGGATTGGTAGTAATGTTGTTATATTATCTAAGGCAAATATTGGAAAGAATTGCGTTATTGGTGCTGGTGTTATCGTGAATGAGACTATACCAGACAATAGTCTAGTGACCATGGAAAAAAATATCAAAATTGTAAAAAGAATTTATGAAAAATAACGTCTTATATCAAAAGAACCTTTTGTATTGCTTAAATTGACTTTATATTTTCCATCTTTATAGAAGTAATAATTATTATAATGTATTGTTTCCATATCTAATGAAACAGTCTTGCAATCTATTTTAAATGTGTAGCCTTTATTTCCGTTTAGGTCAATATGTGTATCTCCGCTGGTTTGTTCTATAGAAAGGGAAGAAAATTCATTTTTTTGTAGAAAGGCTTCTGTATATCCAAATTTAGCATTTAAGGATTCAAATTGACTATTAGTAATGTAAAATTGATGAATTCTCTCATAAAAAATATTACAATTGTTTATTTTAGATCGTTTTATATGACTTTGATAATGACGGACATCGCTAATCATGCTGGAATTAAATTCATCTATATTACTATCCTCAATAAAATAAAATCCAGTGTTGGAATCAATTTTTAAATTTTTTATCTTCATATTTTGAATCGTGGTATCTATATAAATACCATTTATTTTTATTGTATCATATATTTTATCTTTATTTATATAAATCGTCAAATCTTTATTTTTATTGGAGTTTGAATTAATATATAAAATACTATCTTTAATATAATAGTCTAGTTTGGATTGACTATTTTGTTCGAAAGATTCCTCTATTTTGGATTCTGAAGAATTTTCAAAATTAATTATTCCAAAATTCCAAGTTATATCAAGTGAATTATACTTTTCGTTTATAAAATAGGAACTCTGACTTTTATTTAAAGGCGCTGTTTTGCTGCAGCTTATTAGAATAAATGATAGAATAAAAAAACTAAAAAATATAATTATCTTTTTCAAATATAACAACTCCTTATCAAATGTTTTAGACTGTATTACATTAATTATGTTTTGTTTTTATATTTTATTAATATTTTTATTGTATCATCATTGGTTACGTTCTACAACAAATAATTAAAAAACTTTAATAAAATTTGATTTTAAAATCGTTTATATAGACAAAAGTCTTTTTATGCTTATTTTATTGAATAAAACATAAATAAATGGTAAAATATTAAGCGATAAAATTATAGGAGGTGAGACTTATGTATGATTATTTAATAGTTGGTTCAGGTCTATATGGAGCTGTTTGCGCTCATGAACTTACCAATAAGGGGTATCGCTGCTTAGTTGTGGAAAAAAGATCACATTTGGGTGGTAATATTTTTACGGAAGAAATAGAGGGTATTCAAGTGCATAAATATGGCGCTCATATTTTTCATACCTCTAATGAGGAGGTTTGGAAGTATATCAATCAATTCTCAAAATTTAATCATTATATAAACTCACCTATCGCAAGATATCATAATGAATGTTATAATTTGCCATTTAATATGAATACTTTTACAAAGCTTTGGCCAGACGTTTTTACTCCCGAAGAAGCAAGAAAAAAAATAGAGGAAGAAAAAAAGGATTCTTACATAGAAGCTCCCTCAAATTTAGAAGAACAAGCTTTATCCTTAGTTGGAAAAACCATTTATGAAAAGCTAATTAAAGGATATACGGAAAAACAATGGGGGAAATCTTGTAAGGAATTACCAGCATTTATTATCAAGCGACTACCAGTAAGGTACACCTTTGATAATAATTATTTTAATGATATATATCAAGGGATTCCTATTGGTGGGTATACAAAAATAATTGAAAAAATGTTAGATGGTATTGAGGTTAGAGTAAACTGCAATTTTTTAAATCAAAGAGAAGAATTATCAAGTCTTGCAAAAAAGATTATTTATACTGGACCAATAGATGAGTACTATAAGTATTGTTTTGGGCCATTAGAGTATAGATCTATACGATTTGAAACAGAAGTCTTAAATAGTAATAATTATCAAGGAAATGCAGTAGTCAATTATACGGCAGTGGATGTACCCTATACAAGAATCATAGAGCACAAGCATTTTGAATTTGGCACACAGGAAAAAACTGTAATTTCTAAAGAATATTCTTCCACATGGAATTTAGGAGAAGACCCTTATTATCCTGTGAATGACAATCATAATAATGCATTATATAGAAAATATAAAGCATTATCCTTAAAGGATAAGAATTTATTTTTTGGTGGCAGATTGGGTTTTTATAAATATATGGATATGGATGATATTATTGAAAGTGCACTAGAATTTGTGCGTGGTGAGTAATATGAAGCATATTGTAATCTTTAATAGTCATTGGTGCTCTGGTGGAGCCGAGAGTATGATTACGAATTTAATTGCCGCTATGGACAAGTCAGATTTGAAATTTACAATACTTGTGACCCAAAAGGAAACAGATTTGTTTGATGAAATTTTAAAACAGAATCAAATACATTTTAAGACAATCTTGGATAAATCGGTTTCAAATCCAATCTTTCGTACGTTGAAGAATGGTCGTAAGATAAAAAAAGAATTTAAAGCATTAAATATAGATGTTTTGCATATTAATTGCAGTAATGCATCTGGCTTGAAATATGCCAAAATTGCTAAAAAATTAGGGATACCTAAGGTGATTGTTCATTCTCATAACGCTAAAATAGAAAAGGATATTTTGGGTTTAAAGACGTGGATACATAACCATTGGAAAAGAAAATATTCTAAATATCCAGATGTTTATATTGCGTGTTCAAACTTGGCATTTGAATTTATGTTTTCAAAATCATATGCATCTCAAAAAATTATATTAAAAAATGGAGTAGATACATATAAATTAAAGTTTAATAAAATAATAAGAGATGAAATAAGAAAAAGTTTTAATATTCATGATGATGTAATTGTTCTTGGTCATGTGGGTCGATATGTAGAACAAAAAAATCATAAATTCTTAATAGATGTTTTAAAGGAATTACGCCAAAAAGGCATAAATTGCTATTTGTTATTATTGGGAGAAGGTTATTTAAAGGAAGAGGTATTTACCTATGCTGAGGCAAATCATTTAAAGCCTTATATTATTGATGCAGGAGTTCAGAAAGATAGCTATCGCTTTTATCAGGCATTTGATTTTTTTCTTTTGCCAAGTTTTCACGAGGGTTTGCCAGTTGTGGGGATAGAGGCTCAAGCCTCTGGTCTTCCTTGCTGTTTTTCAGATACGATTGATTCAGAGGTAAAGCTATTAGATTCCACTGTCATGCTATCTATAAAAGGTGTTTCAGAATGGGTAAATTATATTGTTCAATGTAAATTAATAAGAAAGGATACTTCAGATATTATAGAAAAACAAGGATATGATATTAGAAGATCTGCTGAGGTTCTTAAAAATATATATAATTCTTAAATAGAAGGTGATTCATTTGCTAGTTTATATACTTATGACTGCGATTACAGCAGTAATGCTTGGATTTAGTCAATATTTTTATCAAAAATCTAAGGTCGAGTTGGAAACGAAAAAAAATATCATAGTATATTATGTTTTATTTTTTCTATCTATATTACCAATGGCTTTAGTTGCAGGCTTAAGGTATGAAGTAGGAACTGATTATAATCACACCTATGTTCCAAATTTTATGACTGCCTTGACAAAGAATGATCAATATTCAGAGGTTCCGTTTTTATGGCTGAATATGGGATTAAGGCATTTGACTGATGACCCAGTATGGCTATTTTTAATTATGGGATTTTTGTTTGCATTCTTTATGAATTTATCCATAAAGAAACTTTCAGATCATTGGGCATTATCATCTATTTTATTGGTATTATCTATCATTTTCTTTGTATCATTAAATAATTCTAGGCAAATGGTTGCATTAGCTATCGCCATATATGGTTTTACTTTTGCACTAGAGAAAAAAGTTGTACAAAGTCTTATTTCTCTAGCTCTTGCTATGTGCTTTCATTCTTCAATGGTGTTGTTGTTACCCTTTTATTTTTTAATTCATTGGAAATGGTTTAAGAAATATATTTTTATTTTCATTATACTTTCAATTTGCATTTTACCATTTATGAACCCTGTAGTTCGTTTTGTGTTGCCATATTTTAAATATGGATACTATTTTGGTTCTGAGCATGATAATGGAAAATCTATATACCCATATTTTATACAAACTCTTGGGGTAAGTTTAATAACGTTATACTATTTTAAACCTTTAGAACAGCAATATAAGAAAAAGTTTTTCCCATTATTTTTGATGAGTACCTGTGCAACCTTAATTGGCTTCCTTGGCTTTTTTGTAAGGATTCCAGAAATGATGTCTAGATTTTTATTAAATTTTTCTTGGGCTAATCTATTTTTAATTCCTATGATTGTGAATGTTGAAAAAAATAAAATATCTAAAATTTGTATTTTATTTATTCTGATTATCATTATATATGCACCAACTTATTTGATGATTAATGTTTGGAACAATCATGAGGTATTGCCATACCAATGGATTTTTGGAAAATAGGAGAGAAAATCGTATGTGGAAATCCTATTTAATTTATGGCATTGCAACCATCCTTACAGTACTATTCCTCTGGCTTGCTGAGATATTTAAGAAAAAAGAAAATTTTAAATATAAAAAATGGTACATTCTATTTTTAATATTAGCTATATTACCATTATCTTTGGTATCTAGTCTTAGATGGGGAATTGGTACAGATTATTTCTATACGTATTATCCTGACTTCTATAGAATTATTGTAGGATTTAAGCCTTATAAAGAGATGCCGTTTATTTGGTTAAATTTGTTAATTTCTTATTTTTATATGAGTCCAGAGCCTTTGTTTGTCATAACATCCTTTGTATTTATGACTTTTTTGATATTATCTATGGATAAAATGTCTAAGTCTATGCCGTTATCAGGTCTTTTAATTGTACTGGGTAATTATTGGTTTATTTCAATGAACAATGTTAGACAATGCTGTGCGCTTGCAATAATGATATATGCCTTCTCGTTTTTTTGTGAACACAAATTTGTAAAAGCTGGATTATTTTCTTTACTAGCTACATGTTTTCATTTATCTTCAATTATTTTAATACCTATTTTATTAGTTTTATGTTTAAAAAAATTAAGAAAATATTTTTTGGAAATCAATATAGTTTTATTCTGCTTTGGCATTTTTGCATTAGATTTGGCGAAATGGGGAATGGGACTATTAGGGTATGGTAGCTATTTTGAGCCCTTTGGCTGGCAAGAGCCTTTGTATACTCAAATTGTATTATTTGCTTATTTATTCTTACTTATAGTATTTGGAAGAAATAGATTAATAAAACAAGATAATTATATATTTCCGCTTATGATGTTGTGTTCTTTGGCTTTTTTAATAGGCTTGGAATCCTTAAGGTTTCAAACTATGGAAACTATGAGTAGAGCTATCCTTTACTTTTCTTGGTCTATCCTTTTTTTAATTCCTTATATCCCTAAGCTGACAAAATATAGATGGTTAAATTGGACATTAACCATCATAGCTGTAATATTAATTTGTGGATATACCTACTATATAACTATCTATTTAGGACATCATGAAGTATTTCCATATCGTAGCATATTTGACAAATAAAATTAAGGAGCTATCATTATGTTAGAAATGTATGTAATTACACATAAAAAAATTGAAGATAAACGAATTCCTAAGGATAGAAAATTTCTTTTAGTTGGAGCATGGAATAAAGAGGATACTTTTGGATATTTATGTGATAATCTTAAGGATAATATTTCTGAAAAAAATCCTTATTATTGTGAGCTTACGGGTTTATATACAATGTGGAAATATGCAGAGGAAGATGTTATATCCTTAGAACATTATAGAAGATTGTTTAGCGATGGAAAATTAAATCTATTTCATTACAAAATTATAACTAAGAAAAAGATGGAAAAGCTGATGGATACATATGATTTGATTTTACCTCATAAGCAGTGCTGGCCAAGGGAAAAAAATCTAGTCACTCAATATGAACATGAACATATTAAGGAGGATATTAAAAAATTAGAATTGGTAGTTTTATCAAAATATCCTGACTATAAGGAAGCATGGGAACAGGTTATGCTTCGGCAAAATTATTGTTATCCTTACAATATGTTTGTTGGGAGAAAAAAGCTAATGGATGAATATTGTTCCTTTTTATTTGATATTTTGTTTGAACTAGAAAAGAATATTGATGTAAATGACGGAAGAGGTCTCTATCAAAAGCGTGTTTTTGGCTTCTTATCAGAGCGATTATTTAATGTTTGGATTTGTCATAAAGGTGATTTGAAAATAAAGGAATTAAATATAGCAACACTTGGAGATAAGCCGATTAAAGATTTTGTCAGAAGAATTTATAGAAAAGTGTATTGGAAATCTCATGGCTTTAAGGGCTAAATTTGAGTAAAGAGGTGTTTTTATGAAAATTAAAAGCTTAATATTGATTTTTCTTATTCCTCTTTTATTTGTTTCCTGCAGTGCAAATACTGAACTTCATGAAATGATATCCTTAGAAAATGATGAATATATGGATATAATTCTATATAACACCTCGACTGAGATTTTAGAAGAATGTAAAGAAAAAACAAAATTTTATTCTAAGTTTTTTGATCGAGAACATTCCTATGAGGGTATGGAAAATATTTATTCTCTAAATAAAAAAAGAGATGTAACCTTATCAGGGGAATTGGTTGAGGCATTACATTTTGCGGAATCTATTTTAAAAAATTATGCATCGGCATCCTTATTGGCTGGTGGATTAAATGATTTGTGGGATACTGCTTATGTAGAAAAAACGATTCCCACTTCAGAAAATATTGATAAAGAACTAGACATTATAAGCTCATCAAAGCTAGAATATGAGGATAATAGGGTTTCCATTATTGGAGAAGCAAGTTTAGATTTAGATTTTATGAAACGTGGTTTTATTTTGTCTAAGCTTAAGAGCTATCTCTTAAGTGAGGGTGTTACAGAATACATCATCAACTATTCCTCTAGATCTATTATATATGGGAAAAATCCAGGAAAAAAATATTTTAAATCTTCCTTCTATGGCATTAAAAATGGATATTACAAAATGGAGGACATGGCGGTGTCTTGTTTAGGAGCTGATCTTATCGTTTGGTATTCACCAGAAGGATATAGATTTACAAATGTTCCCTCATGTAGTACAGGTATTCCCTATGATGGTTATGAAAAGTTATTTGTTTTTAGTAAGGATTCCTTATTATCTGATATTCTAGCTTATGCATTTTTTAATATGAAGCTAGAGGAAATTCAAAAAGAAGAAGTATCAAAAGAAGTATATACGATGATGTATAAAGATTTAAGTTTAGTTTATCGTAATTCTTATTTGACAGAATTGATGATAGATTAATATAAAAAAGATAGGAGGTTTTACATATGGAGCAAGTTAAACAAGCAAATACAGCAAGTATAAAGAAAAACTATATTTATAGTGCTCTTGCAAAAGTTTTTGCATTACTTATTCCCATTTTGATTACCCCCTATTTGGCAAGAGTATTAGAACCAGATGGAAATGGAGTAATAAGCTTTGTTGCTTCTATTGTCTCTTATTTTGTTATTGCTTCTAATATAGGGATAGAGACCTATGGTCAAAAAATTATCTCTAAAAATCGAGATAATAAAGCTTATTTAAAGCAGTTTTTAATAGAAATAACAGTTCTTAGAGCTATTTTAACAGGGATATGCTTGGTTATCTATTATGTTACATTTGTGCTTGTTTTAAAAGCAAATACTATGCTATATGCAATCTATGGTTTGACCTTAATGGCGGTTGCTATAGACTTTACCTGGTTTTTTCAGGGAGTGGAGGATTTTAAAAAAATAGCCTTTGCAAATATTTTATCTAAAGTTCTTTATGTAGTTTTAGTTTTTGTTCTTGTTAAAGAAAAAAAGGACTTAAATCTATCAGCATTTATATTGGTTGTTACGAATGCATTGCCTTACTTTTTTTTAATCCCGTTTATATTTAAATATACTCGTAGGATAAAACTTGAAAATAGAATTAACCCTTTTTGTCATTTTAAGGAATGTATGGTTTATTTTGTGCCTACCATTGCAATTCAAATCTATACCATTTTAGATAAAACTATGATCGGCTTAATTACAAGTTCTGATTTTGAAAATGGTTATTATGAGAAGGCTGAACAATTGGCAAAGCTTCCTATTACCATCATAACTATGATGAATATAATTATGCGATCAAGAATTTCCTATTATTATGCAAATCAGGAATTTGAAAAAATAAAGCATTTAACAAAAAAATCAGCAAGCTTTTCGCTTCTGTTAGCCATTCCCATTATGTTTGGCTTAATTGTTACTGCAAAAAGATTCGTACCAATTTATTTAGGAGAGGGCTATGAAGAATGTATACCTTTGGTTTATATATTTTCACCATTAATTTTAATTATAGGCGTAAGTAATTTATTAGGTACACATTATTATACCCCTTTTGATAAACAGAGGATTAGCAATCGATTTTTAATTATTGGTGCTATAATAAATGTTTTATTAAATGCTATATTGATTTATTACTTTAAAGCTAGGGGTGCTGCCATTTCGTCTATAGTTGCAGAATTGGTTATAACCCTATTATATTTATGGTTTGCTAAGGATTTCTTCACTTTTAAGGATTTTATTAAAGTGGGATATAAATATTTAATATCAGGAAGCATTATGTTTGTTACCTTACTTGTGCTCAATTATTATTTGCCAATGGGGATATGGTTTCTTATCTTAGAAATTGGAATTGGTATGGGAGAATATTTTATTTTATTGTTCATTTTAAGAGATAAATTTGTTTTAGAAACGATACGGCTTTTTTGGAATAAATTTAAAAAATTACATAGGAGAAGTTAACATGAATTTAAATGCGGAAGTAATTTGTGATTTTAAAGTATCTACGCTTCGAAAAAAAGTTTGGCAAGCTCAACTAGATATGGTAAAAATATTTATTGATATATGTGATAAATATAAGTTGAAGTATTTTGCGGCAGGCGGAACACTTATTGGAGCTATACGTCATAACGGTTTTATTCCTTGGGATGATGATATTGATTTAATGATGCCTAGAGAGGACTATGAAAAGTTTATTAAGGTTGCCAAAGAAGAACTAAAAAAAGAACCCTATTTTTTACAGCATTACTCTACAGAAAAGGATTACCCAAATGGACATGCTCAAATAAGGAATAGTAATACAACATGCTTTATTAAGGAGTCTTATTCGGATCTTAAAAAAGGAAAAAATTGTGGAATTTTTATTGATATATTCCCTTATGATGTTTTATTTGATAATTATAGAAAGAGGCAAAAGTATTGTAGAAAAATTAAATTGTTTAAAGCCTTATCTCTTTGGAGAGTATACACTCCAAAGAGTCTCTTGAGAAAAGTCATTATGCACTTATACTTTTTCTTTCATTCTTTACAAAAGACTATTTTAAAGGTTGATAATTTGAGCAAAAATATACCGAATAAGGAAAAATATAATATGGTAGCTCTTGCTAGCTTTATGCCAGGATATGAGAAAAATGTATGGGCTAAGGAATGGTTTGATCAAACTTTATATCATCAATTTGAAGATATTGAAATTGCAATACCTTTGTATTATGATGAAGTTTTAAAAAAGGAATATGGTGATTATATGACCATACCTGAGCATAAGGGGGGGGCGATTCACGGCCAATGCTATTTTAATTGTGATATTCCTTATGAAAAATTTAAGGATTTAACAAAAAAAGAATTTGATGAATTATTTTTAGAAAATCAATTATAAAAAACTCTCAAATTTTTAAAAGGAGTTAAAAACTTATGAGTAAATATTTGATAACAGGTGGAGCAGGCTTTATAGGGGGAAACTTTTGTCATTATATGATGAATACATACCCTAAGGATAAATTTGTTTGTTTGGATGCGTTAACATATGCAGGAAATAAAAATACTATTAAACCTTTATTAGAAAAACCTAATTTTAATTTTGTACAGGAAAACATTTGTAATAGAGAAGAAATATATAAGCTGTTTGAAAAGGAAAAATTTGATTATGTAATTAACTTTGCTGCTGAAACTCATGTAGATAGAAGCTTGAAAAATCCAGATATTTTCTTAAAAACGAATATAATAGGAACTCAAGTACTTTTGGATGCATGCAGAAAATATGGTATAAAAAGATATCATCAGGTTTCAACAGATGAGGTATATGGAGATTTGCCTCTTGATATGCCAAATTTATTTTTTACTGAAGAAACGCCACTTCATACCTCAAGTCCATATAGTGCCACTAAGGCATCAGCAGACTTATTAGGATTAGCTTATTACAGAACATTTGGAGTACCTGTTACTATAAGTAGATGTTCAAATAATTATGGACCATATCAATTCCCTGAAAAGCTAATACCTTTAATAATAAAAAAGGCATTAGCAAATGAACCACTTCCTTTATATGGAAGTGGAAATAATGTTCGTGATTGGTTACATGTTTATGATCATTGTACGGCAATCGATTTGATTATACACAAGGGAAGAGATGGAGAAGTGTATAATATAGGGGGACATAACGAAAGAACAAATCTAGAAGTGGTAAAGGTAATATTAAAGGAATTAGGCAAACCAGAAAGCCTAATAAGCTTTGTTTTGGATAGAGCTGGACATGACTTGAGATATGCAATAAATCCTGATAAGATAATGAAGGAGTTAGGATGGAAACCCAAGTATACTTTTGAAACAGGGATAGGACCAACAATTCAGTGGAATTTAGAAAATCAAGAATGGTTTGAAGAATCAAATCAGTAAAAAGAAAAATATAAGGATATAACATTTTTTATTTTATTACCGTTGTCATTTATGATAGCGGTATTTTTATAACACTTTAGACAAAAATACAATAAATAATACTTGCTCATTTATTAAATATATAGGTTAAGCATATAGTATAGTGATTATGAAAAGAGGATTTTATTATGAACTATGCGCTTATCTTAGCATTTGATGAAAGGAACTATTCTCTAAATTCTTTTCCAAATTGTTTTTCTCCTTTGCTTGGTAAATCAATGATTACCTATTTGATAGATGAATTGAAAAGGATAGATATTCAACCAATATGTATTGCCTCTTCTTTAGAAGAAGTATCTTTATTTAATTCTGAATATGCTTATGAAAAAAATCAATTTTTTCTTTCCAAAGAAAATATTATTAAGGAAGATGGTGTAACCTTATTTATTCCAAGCTATAAGCCGTTAGTGGATCATACTATTATCCGAGAAACAATAGATTACCATAGCTTTAATGGCAATGAAGTAACAATCGTATCTACAGAGGAAAAAATAAAAAATAAACAGGCTAATAAAGATAAATCTAAAATTCACAAATGTAAAAGCTTAGATGAAAGTATTTGTTGCATAGATAATAAAGTTCTAAAAAAAATTCAAAAAGAAAATTTAAAATTCCCATTTAATTTAGAAAATTTAATAAAACGGATTAAAGGTAAAATAGGATTCATGTCAATTCGTAAAACTTATAAATTTGCAAATATAGTAAATGCTTATCAATTAAGTAAAATAGAAGATATTTTAAGAAATGAGATAAATAGAAACCATATGGTAAATGGAGTTTATATAGAGAATAGTAAAACTATATCAATAGGACCAGATGTGTGTTTAGAGCCAAAAAGTATAATTCGTTCAGGAAGTATTATTTTAGGGAACAGCTTAATCAAATCTAATGCAGTGATAGGACCGAATAGTGAGATTAGTAATTCCTATATTGGCGAGAATGCAATTGTAGCTCATAGTGTAGTAGTTGATTCGTCTGTTGGTAAAGGAGCCATGGTAGGGCCGTTTACGCACCTTAGAATGCATACGAGTGTTGGTGATTATGATAGAATAGGTAATTTTGTGGAAATAAAAAATTCTACTATAGGAGAAAAAACAAATATCAGCCATTTAACCTATGTGGGGGACACGGAGTGTGGAAAGGGTGTAAATTTTGGCTGTGGTGTAGTGACAGTCAATTATAATGGGGTAAGTAAATTTAAGACCACAATTGGAAATAACGTATTTATTGGCTGTAATAGTAATTTAATAGCACCAATAAAAATAAAAAATGGAGCGTTTATTGCTGCTGGTTCTACAATTACAGAGGATTTAGAAGAATATGATTTTTCTATAGCTAGAATGAAACAAATAACTAAAAGTGGATATGCTAAAAAATATGGATATAAAAAGTACTTTGAAGAGGATGAATCTTTGAGCTCATAAGTAATTTTGAGAAATAAAAAAGGCAAGATTAATTGATTTTTTTAGTCTTGCCTTTCTTATTTTCCTTTTTAATCTCGTCCCCAAAAAGAAAGTTCAACAATAGAGCCTCCTTTGCCACAAATTCAAATGGCTTAATTTCTTTCTTTGCATGATAAATTAAGCCATACCGATGTTCTAATGGAAGGGTTTCATAAAGTATACCCTTCTCCTTTAAGGCTTTAATTACCTGTGTAGAAATTTTAAATTGAGGATTTATATTGTATTTATTTTTTAATTTCATTACATATCTGTCAATCGCAAAGGCTTGTCTAGCGATAAAATAATCTTTGATTTGTTCCCGCTCTATTTTTATTGCTCTTGCATCAAACACGTAAATTTTTTTTGTTTGTAAATGATTTTGTAAAGAATTTTTATAAAAAAGAACAGAAATTTCACTTGAATATAGGGATAATAGCTTTTCTAATCTATACCTCGTATTTTTTAAATCTGTTTTAATTAAAATAGAAATCTCATCACTATATGAATATGCAAATAATATTCTTTTGTCAGGAGTACAAAACTCCTTGAACGTGTCTTTCATGGTCTTAAAAAATTCCTTATGAATAGGCTCATTTTTTATTTTAAAATCTTGAGTCATATGCTTTCCATCAAAACGAAAAATATAATAACAGTTTGGATCTAAAGCGATATCAAATTCCCTTTCTAATAATTTAAATGGTTCATATAAATTTACAGCTTTTCCATAGGTATAAAAATTTTCCTTTTTCTTTTTAAACTTATCCATACCTATCCCCCTAGTACGAAATATTATCTAAAAATATTTTACTATATATTTCTGTAAATTACAATTTTTAAATAATTTAATAAAAAACTTATGAGAAAAGTTAGTTGTTTCCCTACTACAAATTTTTCTTACAAATATAATAAATAAGTTCTTTTAGTTCTAAACATATTTTGTTTGTTCTTTCTAAAATGAAGGATGGGTCATAAGCATCAATTTTTAATAAATAGTCTGTAGAAATTTTTAAATAGATAGCCATTTTATTGACCATTTCAGCATTCATTTGCGTTTTCTCATTAATGTAATTATCTAGTGTCCTCCTTTCAATACCTAAGTCTTTAGCTATTTGTTTTCTTGATAATCCTTTTGAACTTATAATTTATAATAATCTTGTTTCCATATATTTTCTCCTTTCTATACAATAATTTTATAAGAAAATTAAGAATTTTTAATAACAAAAAGAACTAAATAATTGCCAAAAAAGCCATAATATGCTATAATTCAAAAACAAAATAAAGCGA
>CAJTTN010000014.1 GCA_910579215.1 uncultured Anaeroplasmataceae bacterium | reverse complement strand
AGCATCTGCCTTACAAGCAGAGGGTCGGCGGTTCGAGCCCGTCAACCTCCACCATTTTTTGCCTCGGTAGCTCAGTCGGTAGAGCAAAGGACTGAAAATCCTTGTGTCGGCAGTTCGATTCTGCCCTGAGGCACCATGTTTTGTCCCGTTAGCTCAGTTGGTAGAGCACTTGACTTTTAATCAAGGGGTCACAGATTCGAGTTCTGTACGGGACACCATTTATTAATTGATATGCCTCGGTGGTGGAATAGGTAGACACGTGGGACTTAAAATCCCATGCCCCATAAAGGCGTGCCGGTTCGACTCCGGCCCGAGGTACCATCGTGGGGCTATAGCTCAGCTGGGAGAGCGCCTGTTTTGCAAGCAGGAGGTCAGCGGTTCGATCCCGCTTAGCTCCACCATTATGAAAATATCCTTTAGGACATTTGGCTCTGTAGCTCAGTTGGCTAGAGCGTGCGGTTCATACCCGCAAGGTCGTGGGTTCGACCCCCTCCGGAGCCACCAATATTTTGATTGGACCCATAGCTCAGTTGGTTAGAGCTACCGGCTCATAACCGGTCGGTCATAGGTTCGAGTCCTATTGGGTCCACCAGTTATTTTTATAAGGAGAAATACCCAAGTGGTTGAAGGGTCCGGTCTTGAAAACCGGTAGGGGATGAAAGTCCCGCGGGGGTTCGAATCCCTCTTTCTCCGCCAATTCTATATCGCGGGATGGAGCAGTCTGGTAGCTCGTCGGGCTCATAACCCGAAGGTCGTTGGTTCAAATCCTTCTCCCGCAACCAAGTGGTTCGGTGGTGTAGTGGTTAACATGCTAGTCTGTCACACTGGAGATCGCGGGTTCAAGTCCCGTCCGAACCGCCATTTCAATGCCGAAATAGCTCAATTGGTAGAGCAACTGACTTGTAATCAGTAGGTTGAGGGTTCGATTCCTTTTTTCGGCACCATTTCAAACTTTTTAAACTTTTCTTATATTTTGACCTAGTAATCTAGGTCGTTTTTCTTTTTAATAACTGTTATATCCATTTAATGGAAAAGAAATAGAATATATTTAGTTTTGTTTCTTTTCATTATAAATAAATTATAGTATAATGTAGATTGGTGATGTATATGGAAAATGTAATAAAATTTTTTCAAGAGAATATAGTTGCTAGAATATGTGTTGATGCATATTTTGTTTTAATCATTGTTTCTCTACTTGTATATTTAGCAATACGAATCAAAAAGATTTTTGTTCTTACTATCATCGGAATTATTCTAGGTATTGTAAGTTGGTTTGTTACTGCAGTAAATTTAGAAATTTCAAAATATATTTATCCAGCTTTTTTTGGATCATATCTTATTATATGTGTTGTTATTTCTACACCAGAAATACGTAAGCTTATGGATACGAACCGAAAGATAGATCAAAGAGCAGATATGCTTGTTTCCTCTACTCAAAGTACAAAAGAAGCGATTGCTGACGCAGTATTTCATATGTCATCTACTAAGGTTGGTGCTTTAATCACTATTGAGCAGCATAACTCTCTTGATCAATATGCTGAGCGAGCAATACAATTGAACTCTGATATATCAAAAGAACTTTTGGAACAAATTTTCATTAAGGATTCTCCACTTCATGATGGTGGTGTAATTATTCGAGGAAATAAAATTGTTTGTGCTGGTGCCTATTATGTATTGACTCAGGATGAAACTCTAGACAAAACCGTTGGTTCTCGTCATAGAGCAGGTGTAGGTATATCTGAGATTACAGATTCCTTGACCATTATTGTATCTGAGGAAACGGGTGCTGTGCATGTTGCTACAGCGGGATGTATGGTTGCAATTGACAATAAGTCAGCCCTATTAGAGTACATTAATCTATTTTTAGGAAGGTAGGAAAAATATTATGAAAATTTTAGAAATAATTATAGAAGCTATCCTTTCTCCATTTAGTTCCTTATTGCGATTGTCTGGAGTAGGAAAAAATGGATTATCTACTTTGGCTAAGCCTTTGATCATTATTGCTATCGCAATTGTAATTACTACGATTCTAATTCTTTATTTCTATCGTAAAGAAATATTTTCTTAAATCAGAAGGTGATTTAAATGATTTTAGCAGTAGAAATATTAAAATATGTTCAGCCTTTAGTTCCCTTAATCTTAGGTATTGCTTTATTGTTTTTATTAATTAAGGAAAGTTTAATACAGAAAAAAATATTAAAGTTTCGACTAACTATAACTTTTTTAATTGTTTTGGTTTGTGCTTTACTTTTGGCCTTTTATTCAGAATTTGATGAGGAGATTAGAACGGTTGATTGGATTTTGGTTGGCTTAGATGCAGGGATTGGTCTATTATTTATCCTATTTAGTGGTATATCCTCCTCAAAAGAGCAATTTAATCAGGATTTATTTTTAACTTTAGATCAAACAAAATATTATGTATTAGTTGATAAAAAGAATAGAATTAGAGAAATTTCTTCTCTCTTTTTAAAAGATTTGGAATTGACAGAAGCAGAAGTATATAAAAAAAATTTATTTAAAACAATTGAAAAAAGATATCAAATATTTAAAATGAATGGAACCTCTATGACATTAGAGGATATACATATCTATTTTTCTAGCTCTGATACTAAGGATAGTACATTGAACTTAGAAATTCATGATGAGCATGGCGACGTTCACGCATATTATTTTGCTCAAAGGCCGCTAATGATGCTTGGAAAATTTAGTGGAAGAATTTTTATAGGTGATAAAAAAAGTTCAGAACAGCTTGTAGGAATGGAAAAGAATTTAAAAGAGTCCTCTTCAGAATTAGAAATGATTAAAAATAGATTTATGACTATTCTTGAAAGAACTACAGAAGGGATTTTTTTTACAGATTTAACACATCAAAGAATATGGATTAATGATGTTCTTGTGAAAAAATTGAGATTGAATTATAATGACATGTCCTTAGATGAATTTATGCAAAATATTCATCCCGATGATCTTGCCATGTATAATGAAAAACGTTCTTTAATCAATAATATTCATCCAAAATATGCAATGAGCTATCGCTTTAATATAGGATCCTCTTATGTATTTTTAAAGGAGGAAGGAGCTCGTATTACTAATGGAAAAACGATAGAGCTATGTGGTGTTATGCATTTGTTGGAGGGAAAAAAGCTTACTAAAACAGAAACAGAATTAGATCAAGTTTTAGGTGAACCTGAGATGCTTTCTATGGTAGATTCATTATATAAACAGGAACAGACCTTTCAATTTGTATTATTAAAGCTAGTATCTATTGATAAAGCTAATGAAGAGCATGGAAGATCCTTTGGTGACATGATTTTATCAGAATATATAAAATATTTTGCGAATCGATATGTTGATGCAAAGATGGTTTATCGTGTTTCTGGCTTAGAATTTGTTGCTGTATTGACAGATTATCGTAAGATAGAAAAATTAAAAAGAGACCTTATGAATAATGAAAAAATTCTACACATGAATGTAGATTATGGAACTATAAAAACGCAAATAGAAGCAGTTATGGGAATTTGCTATTCTACAGATGCTAAAAATGCTAAGGATATCTTGAAAAAGAGTAAGGATATTTTACATATTTGTAGTAAGGAGCAATATTCAAAAAATTATGCTTATTATAAAGATATACATTAAGCCTAGATTTTTATCTAGGTTTATTCCTTAGGAAGGAGCTAAGAAATGTTTTCAGTAATATTGATGATGGCTGGTAATGCCTCTAGAATGCATATGAAAGAAAATAAGGTTTATTTACCATTAGGAAATCAAAAGGTATTTGAATATGCTTTAAAGCTTTTTCTTTCTTATACTTTTGAGATTATCTGTGTGATACGGAAAGAGGATAGAATTCATCTTAAAAATTATGAGGGTAAGGTTAAAATTGTTTATGGTGGATCAACTCGTCAAGAAAGTGTATATAACGGCCTAAAAGAGGCTACAAAAGAATATGTTTTGATTCATGATGCAGCTAGACCATTCCTTACAAAAAAGCTGTTAGAGGGATGTATTCAAGCGTTAAAGGAGGATAAGGCATGCTTAGTTGTAAGGCAGTGCAAGGATTCTATATACCAAAAATCCCCCTTTAAGAGTATATCTAGGGATACATTAGCTTTAGCCCAAACTCCTCAAGGAGGAAGGACTAAAGAATTTTTAGAGGTACATAGAAGGGCTTTAGAGGATGGCTTAATATTAACAGATGATATTTCTCTTCTTTTACATTATAAAAGCACGGCAGTGGAGCTGATTGAAGGAGAAGATACGAATTTTAAAATTACGACACAATTAGATTATATTACAGCAAAGGAGTGGATAAAGCATGCTTAGAATAGGCCATGCATGGGATACGCATAGATTGGTATTAGAAAGAAGACTTGTTTTAGGTGGAGTAGAATTTGAAAGCTCAGTAGGTTTATTGGGGCATTCAGATGCAGATGTAGTTTTACATGCGATTGCTGAAAGCTTTTTGGGAAGCTTAGCATTAGGAGATTTAGGACATTTTTATCCTGATACCAGTGCTAAAACCTTAGATATGGACAGCAAAATCATACTAAAGGAGTGCTATCAAAAAATAATCCAAGCTGGATATAAATTAAATAATATTGATGTTACAATATATGCTGAGAGGATAAAAATTGCTCCTAAGAGAGAGGAAATGAGGAAATCTATTGCTTCGCTACTAGAGGTAAATATGAATCAAATTAGCATAAAAGCAACCACATGGGAAACAATGGGGTTTATTGGTAGAGAGGAAGCTATAGCTGCAGAATGTGTTTGCTTGATAGAAGATTTTTAAACTTTTATATACAAGAATAAATGAACGGTTTTATTCGTTTTTCTTGAATATATAGTATTTGCAGAGTATAATATTTAAGTAAATAGGAGGGAAAATTATGAGAGATTTGATTAAAGCTTTTGATGAGCTACCTTTAATTGTAAAGGTAATTTTATGTATACCTATGCTTGATATTGTTTGGAGTATCTATAAGATTTGTAGATCAGCAAATAAAAGTAATGTGGTAGGCATTGTACTAGGTGTTTTAACAATATTTCCAGGTGCATTTTTTATTTGGATTATTGATTTGGTAACCGTACTTATGAATAATAGAGTTTGGTGGTTGGATTAAATAGTAGAAGGATCAAACTAGGATTGTAGAACTTTATATAATTTTTTTTCATGTATTGTCCTTCCTATGGGGATATGATATAATTATTATATATAGGAGGACATTGAAATGGAAAAATGGTTTGAAAGACAATCTAGATTAGTACAAATTCTATTATTACTAATTCCAGTTGTAAACTGGTTTGTAGAGGTTCTTGTACGTTGGAGCCATGCTTTAAGAAAAGGTAGCCTTCTAAAGTATATTATAGCAATTTTAGTTACTCTTCCATCAGGAATAATAATCGGTTGGCTAGATATGCTTTGGTGTCTATTATTTAAGCATTTGATTTTATGTGATTAATTTTTAGGAAAAGGGTAGAATATACCCTTTTCTTTTTGGAGGATTAAAAATGTATCGAGTATTATTTGTTTGTCATGGCAATATATGTAGAAGTCCCATGGCAGAATTTCTATTAAAGGATTATGTCAAAAAATTAAAAAAGGAAGATCATTTTTATATTGAATCTGCAGCTACTAGCAGCGAAGAGATTGGTAATCCAGTTCATTCGGGAACAAAGCGTATTTTGAATTCATTAGGAATTGATTGCTCCTTAAAGGTGGCTCGAAAAATTAATATGGAGGATTTTCATACCTTTGATTATATTATAGGAATGGATCATTATAATATCGCGAATTTAAAGAGATTTTATAATAGTGAAGAAAAGATTTACGCACTGCTTGATTTTGCTAATCAAAAAAGAGATATACGTGATCCTTGGTATACTGGTGATTTTAAGGAAACCTATGAAGATATTCTTATGGGTATTGAAGCTTTTCTACATTTTTTAGGCATAATTTAATAGGAGATTGGCTATTCTTAAATGAATAGCTTTTTATTTTTTCAAAAAATTAGTTGACACTAACTCATTTTGTGATATAATACTAATAGTTAGTTATAACTAACCAAGAAAGGAGAATCGCTTATGGATAAAATTTACAAAATAGGAGATACCTGTAAATTAAGTGAATTAAAGGTGGGCCAAGCAGGTAAGCTCATCTCATTTTCTAATGATAATAAAGCATTACGTAGAAGACTATTAGATATGGGATTGACCAAAGGGGTAATCATTGATATAAAGATGATTAGTCCACTAGGAGATCCAATAAGTATAGGCTTAAGAGGATATCAGCTTTGCATGAGAAAAGAGGATATGGAAAATATATTAGTAACTGTTCAAAAGGATTATGTATCTGAAAAAATAAAAAAAGGAGGCAAGAGCCATGATTAAACATTGCTGCTTAGTTGGAAATCAGAACTCAGGAAAAACATTATTATTTAATGTTTTAACAGGGATGAATCAAAAGGTTGGAAATTGGCCTGGAGTAACAGTAGAGCGTAAGGATGGTGTAATAAAGGGGACTAAAATTGAAATTACGGATTTGCCAGGTATTTATTCCTTAAGTCCTTATACCTCTGAAGAAGAGGTAAGTAGAAGATATGTAGTTAATGAAAATCCTGATCTAATTATAAACATCATTGATTCAACCTCTATAGAGCGTGCTTTGTATTTAACTACACAGCTCTTAGAGTTGAATAAGAAGGTACTGGTTGTGCTAAATATGGAGGATATTTTAGCTAAGAAAGGCTATAAAATAGATTCAAAATGCTTGAGTGAAAAGCTTGGGACAACTGTAGTTTCTATTTCTGCTTTAAAAAAGACAGGCATTAAGGAATTGATTTCTACTATTGTTGAGGCAGACCAATTGATTCACACTAACTTAGAAAAACCAATATTCTCTACTGATGTAGAATCGCTGTTATTAGATATTATGGAAAAAATCGATCCAGAGATTGAAGAAAAACGGTTTGCTGCTGTAAAAATTTTAGAGCGTGATAAGCGATATTATCAAAAATTTTATAAGGAAGAGTTTGAAGGTAAAATAAGTCGATTAGAGACTAAGTATGAGACAGATACAGAACAGCTCATTGCTTCTTTACGCTACGACTATATTGAGCAAATTCGAAATGCTTCTGTAGAAAAAAAGGAAGTAACATCTCTTACCCAAAGAATTGATAAAATTTTATTAAACAAATGGGCTGCCATACCTATATTTCTAATTGTAATGATTTTTGTTTATATGTTAAGTGTAGGCTTTGTGGGTGGTGCAACAGTTGGACTTGTAGATTTACTTTTTAATGGTGGAAGTGAGATAGAGTTTGCAATTCCATTTTATTCCTTTACGATTGAAATCAATGAATTTAAGGGATTAGGTCCATGGCTAGGAGAATGTATTATGAATGCAGGAGGACATGATTGGGCGGCTTCTTTAATTGCTGATGGAGCAGTGGCTGGAGTAGGTGCAGTTTTAAATTTTGTTCCTCAAATCGCAATTTTATTTTTATTGATTAGTCTATTAGAAACCTGTGGGTATATGTCAAGAGTAACCTTTTTATTTGATAGAGCCTTTAAGAAGCTTGGAATGAGTGGTAAATCTCTAATTCCCTTTATTGTGGGAACAGGCTGTAGTGTTCCTGCGATTATGGGGGCGAGAGCCTTGGAGGATCATAACGAGCATCAAATGACAGTTACGTTAACCCCTTTTATGCCTTGTAGTGCAAAATTACCAATTATATTATGCTTTATAGGTGGTGTCTTTGCACCAATGCTAGGAGAGAGCAATACATGGATGATTATCTTTTTAATGTATGTTTTAGCTATTGGGGTCATTATTTTAGCTGGCTTTCTTCTTAATAAATTTTTTGTTAAAAATAAGACAACAAGTTATATTACAGAATTACCTGAGTATCATGCTCCAAGTGGCTCCTATATAGCTAAAGATGTTTGGGAAAAGACATGGGCCTTCATAAAGCGTGCAGGAACTATCATTTTTGTTTCCTCCATTATTCTATGGATTATGTTGAATTTGGATTATAAATTTTCTTATACTGAAAATATAGAGGATAGCTTACTTGCAGATATAGGGCGCTCTATATCTTGGATTTTTGCCCCAATGCTAGGAATGAATTTTTCTTGGGGTGCCTCTGTTTCAGCGGTACAAGGCTTAGTAGCAAAGGAAATGGTTGTTTCTTCTATGGAGGTTATTACGGCTGTAGGAGAAGGTGGAGATGTATTTGCTGGAAATGGCTCCTTTGCGTTTTTTAATGGCTTTAGTGCTATGGGATATATGGTTTTCACTTTATTTTCTGCACCCTGCTTTGGTGCCATAGGTGCAATGCGTAGAGAGCTTGGCTCTACGAAGGCTATGTGGAAAGCTATACTTTTTGAAACTGGCTTAGCTTGGGTTTTAGCTTCTGCTATTGGAATATGGGGCGTATTTTGTTAGGAGATTTATATGAATGGTGTAGATATTATAGTTGTAATTTTAGTTTCTCTTTTTGTAGCTTTACTTTTCATAGTACGATTTATAATCCCAAAGCTTATAAATCGAAAATTAAGAAAGAAGGGTAAGGATAAGAATTGTGAATGTTCTAAGTGTAAATGGAATTGATTGTATTGTTTTGGGATGTCTAGGGGTAGCAGTAGGTATAGTAATCCTACATTTAATACATGTATATAAAAAAAGTCCATGTGGAGATTGTGCTAGTGCTAAACAATGTCGTGCTTTTTGTAAGGAAAAGATTATAAAGGCCTATAAAAAGGAATGCAAGCTAGAAAAAACGAGAAGAAAGAATATATAGGATAGAAGAAGATCAATAGCTTGGTCTTCTTTTTAATTTTGAATTATGAAATCTTGTAGACAGAGATGAGTTTAAAGCCTTTAACATCTTTTTCTTTTTTTATACAAATTTATTTGCTGAAAACCAAAGAAAAAGCACGAAAATTATAAAAAAACAGTTGAAATAAAATCATAGATTAGATTTGGACATGATGCATATTTATAAAGGCTTATGCATAAAGATTTAATGGTGATAAAATGAAAATTAAGCAAGGACTTATGAAAAGAAATGAATTGGAACTAAATACAATAGAGATAGAACTAGAAGGAACTACCCTTTTATTATTAGAGGGTTATGGTGCGTTTTTTATGTGTGGCGCATTAGATGTAGAAATATATAAAGATCGTGAGGTTCTTTGTGGTAAGGCAGTTAAAGTTAAAACTCTAGAACAACTTTTAAATGCACCTATTTTTGATAGTACTCAATATGCAAAAAGCTTAGGGATTATACCAGGATTAACAGTTTATGAAGCCTTTGAAAAGATTCGTCAGGAAAGGTAGCATTCTATTCCTATTTATAGTATTACTTGTTTTTGCTGGTCGATTTTCTTTAAGCTATTTTTCTGAAGCAATGGAGACCTATACAAAATCTATTATAATAGGATATGCAACGCAAGTAATTGATGAGGGTATCAGTGAAGGAGTAGTAGAACTACTGGATGGAAAAAGTGTTTTATGTGAAGCCTATGATTCTACAGGAAAGGTTACCTATGCATATTTAGATGTAAAAACCATTAATTATATTCGAAATAATATTTCTAGATATATTGCTTCTTGTATAGATGTTATCAATCAAGGAGAAAGGCTATCAACAATAGATTTACCCTTGGGCTACTTTTTTGGATTAAATTACTTTTTTTCAAAAGGCATTAGAGTTCCTATAGATTTAGAGGTTGTTGGTAATCAGGATGTTATTATTGAAAAAAATATTGAAAGCTATGGATTGAATACAACAGTTTTAGAAATTAATATGGCAATTGCACTTAATATTAAGAGTGTTATTCCTTTTCAAACGCATACAGTACAAACTAAAATTTCAATCCCAATCGCTTTAGAAATTTTAAATAATGATATCCCTTATTATTTAGGAGATATAGTAAAAAATAATCGATAGGAGACTAAAGCTCTACAGCTTCCAGTCTCTTTTTTATTCTAATAATAAGTTAAATAAGAAATCTTTTGTAAAATTATGGAAATGTGGTATAATATCTCTAGGTGGTATTATGCTAATAGATAGTAAAAAAGGAAAATACAAGGTGGAAAGTAACTATCGTGATGCTTTTCGTTTGGAAGTATTTGAAGAAAAATATATTGAAGAGTGTTTTGATAGATATCTATATATAGTTGGAGACATTAGCTCTGGCATTTTGAGGCTTAAAGGCTTTGATACGAATCCCAAAAGTAAGAATTATTTTGGTTTTATTGAGGATTACCTAGAGCTATCCTGTGCCATGGGGTGTCCTTATTTCATTTTGAAGAGAATACAATCTGATAAGGAATATCAGCATGAATTAAGTAACCCTTCCGAGCCTAAATCTAATGGCTTTATGATTCACTCATTAGTTAAAGAATCCTTTGATAAGGAAAATATTATGTTAGAGCCTACACCTAAAGGAAATCCTAATATTATAATAGAAACTTCTAAGCTAAACCAAATTCCCAAAGGAACCTTATCCGGGGAATTGAAGGAATTAATTAAGCAGGAACCACAAAATAATAAAGCTCCTGAGAAACAGGAAGCTACTCAAAGCTATGTATCTAGTAGTCCTGGCTTTGTTCCAAATCAAAATAGAAAAAATAATAATTATAATCATAGAAATAGAAAGAGAAATAAGAAGTAAAAGCTATGGAAAATAAGGTAGAAGAAAAAATTCAAAAAATTTTAAATAAAATACGACCATATTTAAATTCAGAGGGAGGAGATTTAGAATACCTTGGATTTAAGGATGGTATAGTATATATACGTATGTTGGGAGCATGTATAGATTGTGGAGCTTTAGATTCTACATTAAAGGATGGTATAGAGGCGCTATTATTAGAAAATGTACCTGAGGTTATTGAGGTGAAAAACCTTCAGATGGGAGATGATGCTGATGCTATTCTTAACTGATAAGGATACACCCTTTCAAGAGTTTTTAAAGCTGATTAATACACGTGCTATTCAAATCATATGGATTTGCTTAGTAGCCCTATTACTTTGCCAATTAATCAAGTTCATTATTTTATCGATAAGAGAAAAAAGATTAGCTTGGAAATATTTATGCTATACTGGTGGCTTTCCTAGCTCACATAGCTGTCTATGTATGACCTTGGTAACCTCATTGTTTTGTTTTCAGCTCCATGACATTAGTGGTTTAGATTGGTCCTTTGCAGTAGCCTTGATATTTGCAATAGTTACAATTCATGATGCTATGGGGGTGCGCTTAGAGGCCTCTAAGCATGCTCAGATTTTAAACAACTTAGCTAAGGATATGCCTATGGAGGAAAAGCAATCTATAGGGTTTGGTAAAAAGGGTTTTTTGAAGGAAATGCTTGGACATAAATTCTTTGAGGTTTTAGGTGGTATGCTGCTTGGCATTATTTTTGGAGTATCCGGCTATTTTATATTGGTTAGTTTTATATAATGAAAAAATGGGTTTAGATTTTTCTAAACCTTTTCTTTTACTCTAGGTAGTGGTATAATTAAGGAAATAGGAGGCAATTTATGGAAAAGTATTTAGATTTAGATGTTACGCAGGCTAGTTCTTTTTATACCCAAGAAGAATATAACTCTGTTAGAAAGGATATTATAGCAGCTCATCAGCTTTTAAGATCAAAGCAAGGGGCTGGAAATGATTTTTTAGGATGGTTAGATTTACCTGTTGAATATGATAAAAAAGAGCTCACAGATATTTTAACTGCTGGAAAAAGGATTCAGTCACAGTCTCAGGTTCTTTTAGCTATTGGTATAGGTGGATCCTATTTAGGGGCAAGGGCAGCGATTGAAATGCTGAAAAAGTATTTTAATCAAACAGGAGTAGAGGTTATATTTGTTGGAAACCAAATTTCATCTACATATGTTGCTGAACTTTTAGAATATTTAAAGGATAAGGATTTTTCTATTAATGTTATTTCTAAATCAGGAACGACTACAGAGCCAGCTATCGCTTTTAGAATCTTTAAGGAATACATAGAAGAGCGTTATGGAAAAGCGGAGGCAAAAAATCGTATTTATGCAACAACAGATAAGGCAAAAGGAGCATTAAAAACGTTGGCAGATGCAGAAGGATATATGACCTTTGTGGTTCCAGATGATGTTGGTGGAAGATTTTCAGTTTTAACACCTGTAGGATTATTACCTATTGCAGCTGCAGGTATAGATGTTGAGGCTATGCTTAATGGTGCTAAGGATGCCTATTTATATTATAAAGAGGAAGATGTTGAAAAAAATGACGCACTAAAATATGCTTTAGTTAGAAATACATTGTATCGCAAGGGCAAAAAGATTGAAATGCTTGTAAACTATGAGCCTAGACTTCAGTATTTTGCAGAGTGGTGGAAGCAGCTATATGGTGAATCTGAGGGAAAGGATGGAAAAGGAATATGGATTACATCTGCTTCCTTCTCTACAGATTTACATTCCCTAGGACAAATGATTCAGGATGGAGAGCGCACAGTTTTTGAAACAGTATTAAATATTGAAAAGCCTATTTCTGATATTGTAATCTCTAAGGATAAGGATAATTTAGACGGCTTAAATTTCTTGGCTGGAAAAACTATGGATTACGTAAACAAGATGGCAATGACAGGAACTATGGTTGCACATGTAGATGGAGGTGTACCAAACCTTCGTTTGACTATTCCTAATGTATCTGCTTATAGCTTCGGCTATATGGTTTATTTCTTTGAGCTTGCTTGTGGAGTTTCGGCATACACTTTAGGGGTAAATCCTTTTAATCAACCAGGGGTAGAAGCGTACAAGAAGAATATGTTTGCTTTACTTGGCAAGCCTGGATATGAAGATTTAAAACAGGCTTTAGAGGAGAAGCTTAGATAAAGATGGAGAGAAATCTCCATTTTTCTTGTTTTTTTTACAATTCAATGGTAAAATAATTTAGGAAAAGTAGAGAAAAAAGGAGTGGTTTTATGACAGAGTTTAAAAGAATTGCAAAATTTGAATTTGTAACAAAAAACAATTATTTTATATCTTATAAAAATTCTGATCAGGAAGAGGTGTACGCTAATCTAAAGCTGCCTAAAAGGGCTACTATGGGTTCTGCAGGATATGACTTTTATGCCCCCTTTGATATAGAGCTTGCTCCAGGCCAAACCTGCTTAATCCCTACAGGCATTCGCGTAAAAATGGAGCCTAATTACGTTTTAAAACTATATCCGAGAAGTGGACTGGGCTTTAAATTTCGTCTCCAGCTAAACAATACAGTAGGGATTATTGACAGTGATTATTATAATTCAGACAATGAAGGGCATATTTTTGCCAAAATAACGAATGATTCAAATGAAAATAAAATAGTTCTAATACATAAAGGTGATGCATTTATGCAGGGGATATTTGTAGAATATGGAATCACAATTGATGATGATGTAACAACTGTTAGAAATGGTGGCTTTGGTTCGACGAATAAGTGACAAAAGTTGACTATTGACGACAGATAGGGTATAATTATACCTAATAAATAGGAGGACGATTATGGAAGAAAAAGAAGATGGATTAACCCTTGGGGAAATATTCCATGTTATATTAATAAAAAAGTGGATACTCTTAGCAGTAACTGTACTTGTTATGCTTTTTGGTGTAATATTTGTTCAGGTATTATATAACCCAAGTAAAACACAGTATATCTCAACATTTGAAATAAAGTATCCAAATTCAGAAACTAATCGGTATCCAGACGGGACAGAGTTTCTTTATAAGGAATTTATATCCTTAGATAATTTAAAGCGAGCTAAGGAACAAAAGGAGAACTTTTCTTCAATTGATGTAGAGAAAATGCAAAAGGCTATTTCTATTACAGAAGGTGTTATAAATATTAACAATACACCTACTAAAACAGGAGAGTATACAGTAACCGTATTGAAGAAATACTTTAAAGATAGTGATCAAGCAGAAGATTTTATCACGACATTAATGTCACTACCTGTAAATGATATAAAAGAAAAAAGTAAAACGATAGAATATGATCGCTTTTTAAAGCAATTTGATTATGTAGGAGATTATATTTCTCAAGTAGACCTATTAATCTCTCAAAAGGATATGCTCATTCAGGGCTATGAGAGTATGATTTCTAAATATAGTAATGCAGTTACTATAAAATCAGGTGATAATATACAAAAGACGGTAAACGAAGCACAGAATGAAATAGAGGGCTATTTTAGCTTTTATGATTTAGTGTCTATGAAATCTGAAGTAGAGTTAAATGGATATATTAAGCCTGATTCTGATTATTTAACTAGTATACGTAACGAAATAGAAAAATTATCTCGAGAAAAAGAATCAAACGTAAAAAAGATGGACGCTATATACGAGCAGATTTCACAATTAAGAGATACTTTAGCTGGAACAGTTACAGATGTTGCTTTTCAGGAAATGTTTTCTTCGATTGCTGCCCTAGCTCAAAGAAATGTCGAAATAGATCATTTGATCGAGGTTGTTTATCATACCTATCTTGTTGGCTCTTCTATGCCTGAGTATTCAACCAAATTGGCTGCTTTTCAAGAAAGATTAGAGCAACACTATACAAAACTACAAGAATTTACAAATGATTATAAAGCCTTTAATGAAGAAATATATGAACAGAATACGAAATTGTTATTCGAATCTAATTCTATCATTATAGAAGAGGGTGGATTTAATATCCTTATCGCCTTAGTCGCATTTTTGGTTATAGGATTTGTTTTGGCTAGCTGCTTGAATTTAGCTTTGGATTTACCAAAATATCTTAAGCAGAAGAAAGCTTTAGAAGTAGAGCCTATTTTAGAGGAACCTATAAAAGAAGAAACTGAATAATTCAGGGTGGTCAATTGACCACCTTTCTTTTCTATTGTATAATGAATAAGGAGGTATTGAATTATGTATTTTACTGTAGAGAAGCCCAAGTTTAAAAATCAAATTTATAATATTTTAGACTTTGGAGCAAGCACGTCATTACGATTTAATAATAAGGAAGCCATTCAAAAGGCAATAAATACCTGTAGTACTGAGGGTGGAGGAGTAGTTCTGATTCCAAACGGCTATTTTATCACAGGTCCCATTGAGCTAAAGGATAATGTAAATCTTCATCTTGAAGAAAATGCTTTTTTGCAATTTACAAAATCAAAGGAGGAATATCCTTTGATATGGACAAATTATGAGGGGCAAAAAAGAATACGGGCCCTATCTCCAATCACTGCGAGCAATCGAAAAAATATAGCTATTACAGGTAAGGGGGTCATAGATGGAAATGGGGCGCTTTGGCGAGGGATTAAGCGGTTCAAATTAACAGAAAAGGAATTTGAAAGATGCTTAAAGCTAAGTCCTTATTTTCAAGAAACAAAAGAAGGTGGAATTTGGTATCCTACTCAAACTGTCTATGAGGGTGTTCTTACAGGAGAGCCTGATTACTCTGATCCAAATGCTTTGGAACAAGCTTCTAAATATTACGATCTTTATCGTCCTGTCTTAGTTTCATTTAAAAATTGCGATAAAGTTTTAATTGAGGATGTTACCCTACAAAATTCCCCTGCATGGAATGTGCACCCTTGGTTTTGTACAAATTTTACGTTAAAAAATGCAAAAATAAGAAATAAATATTCTGCCCAAAATGGGGATGGATTAGATTTGGAATCATGTAAAAATTGTGAAGTGGTAGGAACTATTTTTGAGGTAGGAGATGATGGAATCTGCATAAAATCTGGTAAAAATGCAGAAGGAAGAATGATGGAAGGTCCATGTGAAAATGTATGGATTCATGACTGCAAGGTATTTGATGCTCATGGTGGCTTTGTGGTAGGAAGTGAAATGAGCCGCGGAGTAAAGAATTTTTGGGTGGAAGATTGCACCTTTATAGGCACAGATATTGGTATTCGCTTTAAGTCGGCTATGGGTCGAGGTGGTGTAGTAGAAAATATTCATATTAAAAATATTCATATGGCTAATATTTTAGAAGAAGCATTTATATTTACAATGGGATATGTTCTTAAAAATTTAGAGACGACAAAAACAGATGAAATGACGAGTACTTTAAAGGAGGATATTCCAGAATTTAGGAATATTTTTATGGAAAATATTCATTGCTCTAATGCTAAAATGGGTATTAAAATAGAAGGATTACAGGAAATGCCTATTCATCATTTAGAATTTAAAAATATAGAAATTACGGCTGAAGAAGCAATGAGCATCACTCATGCCTCTACTATAAAGCTAGAAAATGTAAAAATTTCTACGCCTAAGGATGTAATTTTATTTGAAAATCAAATTTTAGAGGGATAGCTTATGAAAAATGTTATAGAACAAATCTTAGATGAAAAGTATACTGGTAATATTCGTATTCCAGGAACAAATGGAGAGGTTTTTACCTTTGAACAGATTGCATTAATTCATTTAGATATAGACAGCTTTGTTATATTACATCCCATAGATAAGGATGTTTTACCAGATGATGTTTTGGTTTTTAAAATAGAGTTTACAACAGATGAGGCATCTTTAATTTTAGAAGAAGATGAAGCTATCATTCAAGATGTATTTGATGAATATTATGCACTTTATAAAAAACAAAAAAATAGTTGAAATGTATAAGTGAATATGTTAAAATATTAGAGCTGTTATTTTAGCAGCAAAGCACATTGCTCCGCTAGCAACATGGGAACTATATGGCTATGAGCTATGGAATAAGGAGTTGAGATTTATGGCAAACGCTAAAGGACAAGCATTAATCAATGAAATTACTGCTCAATACCTAAAGGAAAGACCAAAATTCCGTGCTGGAGACAGCGTTAAGGTCTTTGTTAAAATTATTGAAGGCGATACACATCGTATTCAGGTATTTGAGGGTCTTGTGATTAAGCGTCAAGGTACAGGCATTGGAGAAACCTTTACAGTTCGTAAAATGTCTTACGGAATCGGTGTTGAACGTACATTCCCTGTTCATTCACCTAATATCGACCATATTGAAGTTACTAGAAAAGGTAAAGTACGTCGTGCTAGACTATTCTACATCCGTAACTTATCAGCAAAAGCTGCTCGTATTAAGGAACGTCGATAATTTAAAAGTCAACCTAAGGTTGGCTTTTATTTTTTGTTTTAGAAAACCCCCAGCTAGTGGATAATTATTATAATCATGGTAAATTATGTAAAATTATGTAAGTAATTTCGGTAGATTTTCTCTTGTTTTTATATTATAATACAAGTAGAAAGTGAGGATAAAGGATGAATATTATAACGCTATTAACCCCTAAGGAGGATACCTTTTATTTGGATTCTCGCTCAACAATTAGACAAGCCTTAGAAAAATATGATTATCATAAGTTTACAGTAGTACCTTTGATAGACAAAGAGGGACATTATATAACTACTCTTTCTGAGGGAGATATTTTAAGATATATTAAAAATAATTCTAATTTTGATTTAGAAATAGCTGAGGCCCAATCCATAGATTTAGTGGAAAAATATCGGCCATATAAGGCATTAGATATTAGTAGTCCTTTGACCGATGTCATTAAATTGTCTTTTGAACAAAATTTTATTCCTATGGTTGATGATAGAGGAATGTATATTGGAATAATTAAAAGAAAAGGTATTATCAAATCATTTTATGAGGATTTTAAAAAGCATTATAACTTATAAATACAGATTGAAAAGGAAGAAGCAAAGATGGAATTTAAGCAAGTTTGGGATAATATAAAAAGGCATGAAAATGAAGAATTCGTTACAAAAAGAGGATTAGTTTTAACTTATGAACTATTTGGGGACTCTATAAAACCTTCTAGAACGGATTATTTTATTAGTAAAAGCGATTTTAAAAAGGCAATGAAATTAATGCCTTTAAAGAATATAAAAGAGATCTCTTCCATTTGTAGAGGGCCCTCTTACATTTATGCCATATTGATGGATAAAAGAATATGTGGATAAGATATTGATATATAAAAAAGGTCTAAGGAAAATCCTAGACCTTACGTTTTTTATTATGGGGCGCACAACAGGGATCGAACCTGCGCATGGCGGAGCCACAATCCGCTGTGTTAACCACTTCACCATGTGCGCCATATTCTATTATTAAAAAACGTGCATTTAATATTATACTTATTTTATTTCATTTGTAAAGCCTTAAGGTTGATTTTTTTAAAAAAAAGGGTAAAATAGTAATATATGAAAGGAATTATGTGTTATGTGGAAAAAGGTATTATATTTAGGAGTTACAATCATATTTGGATTTTTAGTCTATATTATGAGTTCAAACTCTAATCAAATGAATCATTTAGAGAGTTTAGTTACAAAAGCTATTGAAAGTGAAAAGTTTCATGAGGTACCTATGATATGGGATGGCTGCTTTGATACAACCTCCATTGTAAAAAATGAAAGTGATAAAATGGATATTGTTCTATATCCCGCAACTTCACAGACAGATATTACATACGGTCCAGAAGGAAATACCTCTAGATTTTTAAAATTTGAAAAAGCTTATTATTTATATATTTTCAATACAGAGTTTTCTTTAGAATCTGTTAAAACATCATCAGATACTACCCATAATTATTCTGGTATTGAATTTTCAAATGGAACGAATACATTTACATATTATTTTATTGTAAATGATAAAATTAACACATCTAGCTATGAGGCCGCTCCTACAACAAAGGAGCAGACAGTACTAAAGGGCGCAAGAGATGTGACGAATACAAATTCCATTTGGAATTTTATGAGGGTAACCTTTACAGAAACCATGTTGAATCAAATCGTAAAGGAACTTGGTGGAGAGGTTACTCAATTATCTGTTAAGGATAGTGAGGGTAAAGCTCAGTATACTACAGATGTTAAGGTTGATTTTTCTCAAAAATTTTTTACGGATGTTAAACCATTATTTGATAATTATAATGTCTATTTAGATAGCTATCTTTCAGCAGATGGTGATAAAAATAAAATCAATGAGGCTCAAACCAAATTTAATGAATTTTATAATCCTTGGTATGAAGAGTTTGAAAGCAAAAAGGAAGAAACAAAATATACCTTCCGCTTTGATAACGATATTTTATCTCCTAGTAAGCTTATGTGGCAAACGACGGGAATTGTTGCGTTATATATCTTTGTCGTTGCTCTTGTTTATATGCTATTATTTCATTTTAAATCTATCAAGAGAATCTTTTCAAGAGAAAATTATAAGAAATATTCTAGTGAGAATTCCAAAATATTGGTTAATGGCAAATGGGTAGATAGATCTAGCGCTAAAATGGGAAAGGTGTCTTCAGAGAAGGTGGAAACAGTTCTTGAGCCTGACACGAAAGCAGAAGAAGCTTTAGAGACTGTAACAGCTACGGAGCTTATCACTGAGGCTACAGAAGAACAAGCTAAAGATGAGATTTTATCCCCAGAAATTGAAGATGCTTCCGTTACTGAACAGCCTGTTTTAGAAAATGCTGAAGAGATTAAGGAAGAACAGCCATTAAATGAGGAAATAAAATTAGAGGCTAATGCTGATGAAAAATCAGAGGAGATAACACAACAGGAAGCGGTAGTACATAAGGAAAAAGCTCCAGCTAAGACAACTGCTAAGAAATCCACATCCTCTAAAACGTCTACATCTAAGAAGACAGCTTCTACTAAGAAGGCTACAACTTCAAAAACAACAAAGGAGAAGAGCGATGAAGCCCATTAGAAAGGCAGTTATACCTGCGGCAGGCTTTGGTACTCGATTCTTACCATTTACTAAAGCTGTTCCAAAGGAAATGCTACCTATTGTTGATACCCCTACAATAGAATATATTGTTCGAGAAGCTTTGGAAAGTGGAATAGAAGAAATATTAATTATTATCAATTCTGAAAAAGAATGTATAAAAACACATTTTAGTCATAATTTAATTCTAGAAAAATTTCTAGAGTCAAAAAATAAAACTTTAGAATTAGAAACTATTCGTGAGTTACCTAAGAAAATTCACGTGGAATTTGCATATCAAGAAGAACAGCTTGGTTTAGGACATGCTGTATTATGTGCTGAGTCATTTATAAAAGGAGAGCCCTTTGCTTTACTTTTGGGAGATGATTTATATGTTGGAAAGGATATTCCTGCCACCCAACAGCTTATAGAAGCTTATAACGAAACAGGAGCATCTATATTAGGAACCTTAGAGGTTCCTAGGGAGGATGTTTCTAAATATGGTATCTGTAAGCCTTGTACTAATGAAATGGGAACCTTAGTAAGATTAGAAAGCGTAGTTGAAAAGCCTAAAATTGAGGAGGCGCCTTCAAGATTAGCTATTGGAGGACGTTATATTTTAACTCCTGCTATATTTGATTTTCTTAAAACCCAAACTAAGGGTGCAGGTGGCGAAATTCAGCTTACGGATTCCATTTTAAGACTTATGTCTAAGGAATCTATCTATGCTTTATCTATTCAAGGTAGAAGATATGATATTGGATCTAAAAAGGGATTTTTAGAGGCAACGATTGATTTCTCCTTGTCTCGTAAGGATTTATCAGAAGTCATGAAAGAAATCTTAAACCAGCATTAAAATAGAACTTCGGTTCTATTTTTCTTTTTAAATTTGCTTTCTTTTCTATTTTTTGATACAATAATTTAAGGTGATCCCTATGAATAAGACAATGCTATGTATTGAAATTCTTCATTTACTTTCAACCAAGAATATCATGAGTAAAAATGAATTGGCAGATATTTTGGAAATAAATCCGAGAAATATAATCGAATATATCAAAACTTTAGAGGACTGTGGATATGAAATAGAATCTGTTCGAGGAATTTATGGGGGATATCGTTTAAAAAAGGATAGTGTTCTACCAGTTCCAAAGCTTTCCTCAAAGGAGATCGAGGTTATAAAATCAAGCTGTTCTTTTCTTGAGCATCAGTCTGATTTTTTAGAATATAAAGAATATATAAAAGCTATTTCTAAAATTTTAAGTATTAGCATGGAAACCTATAATACAGATATAAAGATTGTCGATCGTTATCCTCTTGCTATGGATAAAGCAGAGCTTTTAAAGCGGTATACGATTCTAATAGAAGCAATGACTTGCTTTAAGAAATGTGAAATAAAATATCTTTCCACCCAAAATAAAGAGCATGTTCATATCATACATCCTTATCAGGTGTTTATTTTTAATGGAGCTTGGATTACTTTAGCTTGGAATGAAACAGTTCATGATTTTGGATACTTTAAATTGAATCGAATAATGGAAATAAAACTAATGTCTAGCAAATTTACAAAGCTTAAAACGTATAATGCATCGGAATATATTGATAATTATGGAATGAAACAAAATGGAGAATTTTATCCAATAAAACTTGAACTTACAGATTTATATACGGTTATATCAGAGCGCATTTATGGAAAAAATCAAAAGATTACTAAAGTAGATGACCATAAAACCATCTTAGAATGTAGTATGCAAAATAAGCAGATTATTCTAAGCTTTGTTTTAGGCTTTGGTAGTAAGGCTAAGGTTTTAGAACCTACATGGCTAAGAGATAGTATTGCCTTAGAGGCAAAAAAAATATTAGGAGAAGAAGAATGAAAAAATATATATTTTTAGATTTTAATGGAACTATTATAGATGATATAGATTTGTGCTTAGCGCTTCTAAATCAAGTTTTAAGAAAGCAAGGACATAAGGAGGTTACTAAGGAGGAATATAAAAATATATTTACCTTCCCTGTGAAACGATATTATGAACTTGCAGGGGTAGACTTTGCTTTAGACTCCTTTGAATCTTTAGCAGATTGGTTTATAAAAGAATATCAGCCCTTATCCTTAAAATGTAATCTTTTTCCTAAAATGAAGGAAACTTTAGAATCCTTAAAAGCTAGGGGATATCATTTGGTTATTTTATCTGCGAGTGAAAAGAATAATCTTTTAGAACAATGTGAAAGCTTTGGTATAGTTTCCTATTTTGATGAAATTTTAGGAATTGATAATATCCATGCAGAATCTAAAGTGAAGTTAGCCTTAAACTTTATGAGGGAGCATGAAATTTCTGGGACAGAGGTTTTATTTGTAGGAGATACTCTTCATGATCTTGAGGTTGCTAAGGCTATAGATGCTTCCTGCATGCTTGTATGCTGTGGACATCAATCTAAAGAGGTATTACAGCAGGCAGGTGTACCTTTACTAGCTTCAATTTCTGATTTACTTGCACTTGTCTAATATATTTTAATGGTTTTTAAAAAAGCATTGATAAAATTAGAAATTTAAGTTATAATATTTTTTAGAATATTTAATGGAGGCATTAATATGAAAAAATTTTTAAAGGCTATCAGCATGATAACAGCAATGTTTGTTTTGCTATTATCCATGGCTAGCTGTTCAGGATATAGTTTTTACAAGGATTTTAAAGAAGCAGGAGCTAGTATTGAGGAAGAAAATATATTTATAGAAATTTCCTTAGAGGATGCAAAAACAAAGAAAGCTGCTGGAGAAACCTTTGTCCTACTTTATGGTAACAGCTCTAATTCAGAATGTGTTACTGTTGTTACAACGTTACAGGTTCAAGCAGAATATTTAGGAAATCCTACAGCTAAGGTTTATTTCTTAAATTCAAAGGATTACAAGACAAGTAGTGATCGTAAAACTGTTCGTGAAGCTATTAATATGCATGATCCATCTAGTGATGGGGCACCTATTGTAATGACTTTCCGTGCAACAGCAGTAGATGTTGATACTTCTAATAAGGATAAGGTAAAGACAAAACAATTTATTAAAGATGGTGTTGTACAATACGCTAGCTTATCTTCCTATATCTTTAAAGATTTATTAAAATAAAAAAATACTTGCCAATTTACTGTAGTTCCCATAGGGAATTATAGTATAACGCGAGCAAGATAGAATTGGCGTGGTGTAGAGCTGCGCCTTTTTTCTTGATTATTTTCTGTGTGGTCGAAAAGCTCCACAAAGCAAACAGAACTTATAAAGCGAAGCGCAATAAGTATAGTGAGTTACACATAGCAGCCACTTGTATTTTTATGTTTAATATGCTATAATGCCTGTGCAATAAATAGTAATTTAGCGGAGCTATAATTAAGATGATAGATAAACAAGGAAATAAAAGAAAAATATCTTTTAGATATATTTGTTGGTTTATTGGTTCGGTCATAATGTTTACTGCGTTTTTTTTAATATTGGTGTTACACTACCGCATTTTTGACAAATATGAAACCACTGAAATAATTAAAATAAACGGTATTACCGATCCCAAAATCAAATTTACTTCAGGTAAACTTGAAATAACGCTTATGGTTGACGGTGATGAATTTATAACTTATTTTCAAGAGCCGATTAAAAGGGACCTTACAAGAACAACATTTAGAGTCGGCGATAAAATTCAATATTTAGCTGGAGATCCCGATAAAATTTTCCCCGATCGTATTAAAGGAATAGTCATTCTTTCTTGCGCAGAAGCAGTTATTGTTGCTTTATTAATTGGAACTACGATTTTCGAGATAAAAAAAGGTTTATAATTTTAGAAATTTCAATTTATATTAATTTAATGATGTATAGTTAATGGCTCTCGGACAAATCGACCGAGAGCCTTTTTTCATTGCTTGAAAGCACAACTTAATTTCCTATGGGAAATGCGCTTTTAGTCAGGCGTTTATTTTTTAGAATGACTAGGAAGTTTTAATATGGCAAAAAGTAAAATAAAAAGTACTAATCCCAAAATAATTTTGTCTTCCATAGTATCACCATTCTTAGTATATGTAATCCCTACGAAAAAAGTATCTATTTTCTTAAAGTTTTGCATAGGATTAAATGGTGATATCAATGCGTATAATAAATAACGAGGTACTTAGAAAAAATATTCAATCAATTTTAAAAACAAATGCAGTAATGCTAGTAGTAAAGGATAATGCCTATGGCTTTGGAATTTGTAATGTTGTTAACATTGCAAAGGCTATGCATGTAAGAGATTTTGCTGTTAAATCTGTTTCCGAGGGTACATTTATAAAAATGATATATAAGGAAGCTAATGTTCTTATTTTGGGAAAGATAGATCCTAAGGATATAAAAGAAATAAAAAAATATAATTTAATTCCAACAATTAATGATTATGATGATTATCTTTTATTTAAGGAAAATCAAATCCCTAGTCATTTGGCAATAGACACTGGTATGAATCGATTTGGGATGAAGAGTGGTTATTTGGCAGTTATAAATGACAGTATAGTTAAGGCTATTTATACGCATTGCTACGATGATAATAATAGCACAAAAATAAAAACCTTAGAGAGACTTTCTAAAAACTACTTAAAGCCTGTGCACATAGGGGGAAGTGTAGCTTATGGTAAGACTAAAGAAATGCTTAGGGTAGGAAGAATCATATATGAGAACGCATTATATTTTTATGGACAGATTGTAAATATTAAGCATTTAAAAAAAGGAGAAACCATTGGATATGATGGTGTTTATGAGGCTAAAGGCACAGAGATTGTAGGAATCTGTAATGTTGGATATAGTGATGGCCTTAATTTGTTTTATCATGGAAGTGTTTGTATTCATGGTGCTTATTATTCCGTTATTGGAAAATGCTGTATGGATCACTGCTTTATATTAATTGATGATAACGTTAAGATTTTAGATGAGGTAGAATTTTTTGGAAAAACTATACCAGAAGATGAATTTATAAAGCAGAATAGAATGACAAAATATGAAATGTTTTTACAAATCAATAAGCAAGGGCTTACAAATTAGCCCTTTTTTTGTTATAATTAATTTAAGTGGGTGTTAAAATGTATTATATTTTATATAATGACAGAAGCAATCGAGGAAAACCTATTTGGATAGCGAGAAAGCTAGTACGCAAGTTGAAAAGAAAAAAAATAAATTTTCAGCTAATCAGTTTTTTAGAATTGAATGGTCAAATTAAGGAATTTCATAATAATTTATCAAATCAGGATTGTGTGTATTTAGTTGGAGGAGATGGAACATTTCATTATTATTTGAATCATGTATTTCCAGAGTATATTTCTTATCGCATTTTTATTGTAGCAAGTGGAAGAGGAAATGATTTAGCAAGAGATTATAAAAAGCATAAGCCTTTTGAAATTACACATTTGGTTAACGATTTACCTACAATTACTATAAATGAAGAGCAAAAACAGGTTTTTATTAATGGTATTGGCATGGGAGTAGATTCTAATGTCTGTGATAGACAATTACAAAATGCAATTTTAAAAAAACGTGAATCTTATTTTAAGGTTGCACTTTCCATTTTTAAAACCTTCAAGCCCTATCCCTTAGATATAGAAATTGATGGAAAAAGCTATCACTATGACAAGGTTTGGTTTTTTGTTTGTAATCATGGCTGCTATTTTGGTGGTGGAATGAAAATAACACCAAAGGCGATACGTGAGGATGATGTTTTAGATGTTTGTATTGTGCATGATATTAAGCTCTGGAGCTTACTGCTTGTATTCCCATTAGTATTTTTTGGTCTCCATCGTTTTTTTAGAAAAAAGTATTTAGATTTTATTTCTGCAAAGCATATTATTGCAAGACCAAGGAATTGTAACATTCTACAGCTTGATGGTGAAGTAGCATATAATGTTACTCGTATAGAGATACATCGATAACAATTTTATATAATTTAAAATTTAAATTTTCTTTCGACAAATTCTTGTTTCTCCTTTTGTTAAATATATAGACTAAGGAGGAATCAAAGTGAATATAACAGATATGATATGTCAAACATCTGAGCTTTTAACACAAATTAAAAAATGTCAATCCTTATATAGTCATTGTAAGGATAAGCATATCCTTTATCGTTTCATTATACAAGAAATCTATCGGATAAATAAAGTGGATATATTACTTGTTTTTTTAGAGGATGATTTAAGAGAGGATTGCAATATTGAAGTTTTAAGAGAAGAGCTTTTAAAGCTTTATAAATTTCAATCTGAGGAATTTATTAATCATATTCGTAAGATGAATAAAGAAGTAGTAAGAGGTTAGTAAGGCGGTATCTGTTGTATAGTTTGAAAGAGATGAGCTTGCATCTCTTTCTTTATTTTTGGAGGTTAGATATGGAATTAGCAAAAGATATAGAAAAGAAAGTAAGGGAAATACCTGAAGATATAGAAATTGTAGCGGCCACAAAGTATGTTGAAGCTGAGGAT
This sequence comes from uncultured Anaeroplasmataceae bacterium, assembly GCA_910579215.1. Classification (GTDB taxonomy): domain Bacteria; phylum Bacillota_I; class Bacilli_A; order Acholeplasmatales; family Anaeroplasmataceae; genus Pelethenecus. The sequence continues at coordinate 12,636 of CAJTTN010000014.1, read as the reverse complement.
ATGTGTAAGCTTTTTACTTTAGGAATTTATTCCTTTGGTGAAAATCGTGAGGATGCTTTATTGAAAAAGTACGATGCTTTAAGTAAGGAGCCAATTCGTTGGCATTTTATAGGGCATCTGCAAACAAATAAAGCAAAAAAAGTATTACCTAAGATCGAAGTTCTTCATTCTTTAGATTCTTTAAAACTGGCTAAAGAAATTGAAAAAATAAGAACTACACCACTTGATTGCTATGTGGAGGTAAATATGAATAAAGAAGCATCTAAGCATGGTGTTTTAGAGGAAAATTGTGAATCTTTTTTGAAAGAGATTCTTTCCTATTCTAAGGTACATATTATAGGTCTTATGATGATGACAACTAAGAATAGCTCCTATGAGGAAAAGGTAGAACAGTTTCAAGGACTAAAAAAGCTAATGTCAAATTTAAATCAAAAATTAAATTTAAAGCTTCACAAGCTTTCTATGGGAATGAGTGATGATTACCTAGCAGCAATAGAAGCAGGAACAACAACGATAAGATTGGGTAGAATGTTATGGGAAATACCGAAGTAGAATATTTTGTAAAGCAAATGGAATCAAATTTAAATAGAGCCTACCAGGGAACAATAGTTTTAACACATTTTTTAGATGAGCAACAGCAGCAACAGATTAAAGAAATGAATAGAATGGATGTTAACATAACTATGGAGGGCGGATTTAAAGATTGTGAGAGAAAGCGCACTTTATTCTATCCTGAAGGTTTAAAGAATCTATCCTATAAAATAAAAGTTTTTCAAATATGTTACAATTCTAGATATTTAAATCTTCATCATCGAAAGGTGTTAGGAGCACTATTGTCTTTAGGTATAAAAAGAGAAAGTATAGGAGATATTGTATTTATAGAGGATAAGGTTTATTTTGCTTGTACTGAAGAAATTTCTGCTTATATTGTTGCCTCCTTTAAAACGATAGGTGGAGTACCGATTGAATTGATGGAAGAAAAGGAAGTTTTGACAGCGAAGAAAGAACTCAGAGAGGAATCACATATCGTTTCTAGTATGCGTCTAGATGTTATCCTTGCTTCTGCCTATAAGCTCTCAAGGACAGACGCAACCACTATGATATCGGATGGGGATGTTCAATTAAATCATAAAGTTTGCTTAAATACTAGTAAAATTGTTTCAGAAAGTGATATAATTAGTGTGCGTCATAAGGGACGTGTTTATGTGGGAGCACAAGGAGGTAAGACTAAAAGTGGACGCTTAGTTATTAAGCTGGGATTTTTAGTGTGAATATGCAAAAAACAACAGAATTTAAAAAATTAATTAGCTTTAAATATTTATTACTATTAACGATTCCTATTTTCTTAGAATTATTATTACAGGTTATTGTTGGCTATACAGATCAAATTATGATTTCCTCAGATCAGGATGCAGTTACAGCAATAACAAATACAAATACAATTGTCAATGTTTTTATCATTGCTTTTCAAGTATTTTCAATGGGAGCGATCATTTTAATTAGTCATTACAAGGGAGCAAAAAATTTTGCTGGAGAGAAAAGTGTGTATAGTGTGGCTTTTGTTTTATCTACCATCCTAGGTATCACCATCAGCCTTATTCTTTTATGCTTTTCTGAGTATTTTTTTACTTGGATAAAGTTAGATCCTACCTGTATGGAAAAGGGCTTAATATATATACGTATTGTTGGTGGATGTCTATTTTTACAGGCTATACTCACAACCCTTTCTGCTTTTTTAAAAAGTAATTCTTATATGAAGGACTCAACGATTATTAATGCTGTGATTAATGGCTTAAATATCTTGGGTAATTTTATTTTAATCCCACATTTAGGTATTATGGGAGTTGCTATCGCAAGTGTTGCTTCTAGAGCTATAGGTGTAATTATTATTAGTATTGTGTTTTTAAAGAAAATTCAAGTGAATATTTTTAGGCATCCCTTGCGAGATTTTAGTAGTGCAACAATGAAGAAAATCCTTTTAATAGGAGGACCAGCAGGTGGAGAGGCTCTTTCCTATAATGCTAGTCAAATTCTAATTTTATTTGTAGTGAATGGTTTAGGAAATAAAGGACTAGTCAACATAAAATCCTATGCCTCTATGTTTGCAATGCTATCTTATATGTTTACATCTGCCATTTCACAGGCTATGCAGGTTGTTTTAGGAGAACTCTTAGGTATGGGAAAAATAGAAGAGAGCAAGAGAAAGGTGTATCAAACGTTGATTGCTGGAATTATCTCTGCCTTGATTTTATCTAGTATCCTTTATTTTATAAGCGATTATGCTTATGGAATTTTTGGTATTACCGATAAAGAATTGTTACATATAGGTAAAATGATTTTATTGATTGATATTGCTTTAGAATTAGGTAGAGCATTTAATATTGTGTTTGTTCGAGCTTTACAAACGAGTGGAGACATTCTTTTTCCTACAATTTTATCTGTAATTTTTTGTTGGAGTGTTGCGGTACTAGGAAGCTTTGTTCTTGGTGGAAAGAATGTTTGGCTTAACATGGGCTTAATTGGAGTATGGATAGCAATGGCTTCTGATGAATGTATTCGTGCGATAATCTTTTTGATACGGTTTAAAAGGGGAGCATGGGAAAGGAAAATTATATTATGATAGGTATACTATGTGCAATGGAAGTGGAAATGGGAATCTTAAGAGATTCCATCCAAAATTATGAAGAATCAAAAATACAAGGGATAAAATTTTATCAAGGACAAATTGAATCTAATCAGGTTGTAATTTGTATTGCAGGGATAGGTAAAGTTCATGCTGCAATGGCTACATCCATTTTAATAGAGTTTTTTGAGTGTAGCTTAATTATAAATACAGGCATTGCAGGTGGAATTACTGGAGTTGAATCTAAGGACATCATATTGGCAAGTGAATTAAAATATTCTGATGTAGATGTAACTCCCTTTGGGTATGCATATGGTCAAATTCCAGCAATGCCACCTTCCTTTGTACCGAGTATGATGTATAGAATTCAAACTAAAAGAATATTAAATAGCTTAGATTTAAAATATAAGGAAGCAACGATATATACAGGAGATTTTTTTGTTCGAAAGCTTTCGCAATTGAAGTATGTGAATACAGCTATTCCATGTGTAGCAGAAATGGAGGGAGCTGCTGTTGCACAGGTTTGTACTAAGGCAGGCATTGATTATATTGTTTTGAGATATGTTTCAGATATTATTGGAAACCCCAATCAAATTAAGGATTATCAGGAATTTGAAGCTGATATGGCTAAACGCTCTAGCTATATCTGTCTAGAAATTTTGCGAAATTTGGAATAAAAAGAAAAATTAGGTTCATAATAAAGATGGTGAGAATATGTATTTAGCCATCTTTATTTTTATTATCTTAATCGTCATTTTGGCTGTCTCTATAGAAATCAATGTCAAAAGCGCCAATGATACCATAAAAATAGATGCTAAGATTGGACTAATAAGATTTGTTATACCTCATCAGAGATTACTATCTAAGGCTATGAGTAGCCAATTACATAAATCCAGACAGGAACAAAAAGATGATTTTAAAAGGCTATTTAAAAATAGAAGCTATTTAAATAGATTATTTAAACATTCAAGTCTGACTATGTTTTACATGGCTAGGTTTACCAAAGAAGAACTTTATCTAAATCCTATACAAAATGGTGTCTATTGGATGATTTCTAATCAACTACAGGCTTATTTCAATCATCATTTTAAAATGGTGGATCAAGGAAATATAAAATTAATCTATGATGAACATTATGAAAATATTGACTATTATGTAAGTTTAAAAACGGATCTTATTAGCATTCTTACCGCGATATTGATAAGGAAATGATTTTATGGGAAATATTGCAGATTTATTAAGTGTATCTATGAATAAAATAAAGGAAATGATTGATGCAAATACAATCATTGGTACACCAATTGTTGAAGGTAGTACAATTATTATACCCGTATCAAGGCTACATTTAGGCTTTGTTAGTGGAGGTAGTGATATTAAGCCATCCTCTAGTAAAGAGGAAGTATTATTTGGTGGTGGCGCTGGTGGTGGCTTTGGAATTACACCAATAGCATTCCTAGTTATAAATAATAATGAGGTTAATTTACTATCTATTGATGAATCTACTCACATTGCTGAAAAGTTGATCGATTTGGTACCTAAGACAGTTGATAAATGTAAAACACTATTTAAAAACAATGCGCCTATTGAAAAGATTTAAAAAATTTGGTAGTATAAATAAGGGTGATACCTGTATGAAATACTATGCTGTTCGCTATCAAAATCAAAAGGAAATCTTTACTTCATGGGATGAGTGTAAGGAATATTTATTAGGAAAAAAGGGCTTTTCTCAGAAAAGCTTTTTGTCGTTAGAGGAGGCTCAGGACTTTTTAAATGAAAAGGAGCAGGAGGTAACCTTTACTCTGCCAACGGCTTATATTGATGGGTCCTATGATGCGACTACAGGTTGTTATTCCTTTGGTGGTGTTTTAATTATAGAAAATAATCAATATGAATTTAATAAAAAATATACTCCAGATTCTTATTCCTCTGCAAGAAATGTTGCAGGAGAGATTAAAGGAGCAGGTTTTATTATTCAATATGCCATAAAGGTAGGTATTAAGGAGCTAAATATCATTTATGATTATGAAGGTATTGAAAAATGGTATACAGGAAAATGGCAAGCAAATTCGGCTATTGCAAAGGCATATGTTGAATTTAAAGAAAAGGTAAAGCATAAAATAAAAATTAATTTTATAAAAGTTAAATCACATAGTAATAATTCCTATAACGATTTAGCTGATAAGCTAGCAAAAAGCGCCCTAGGCATCTAGAGCGCTTTTTAAAAGCTCGTAATCATTATGCTTGAAATGAAAATTAAAGATTTGTTCAGAAGTTTCATTCCCTTTTCCTGTTATAACAATAATGTCCTCTGGCTTAGCTAAATCTGCGGCCAGCTGAATAGCTTCCTTACGGCTTAGAGTTAAATAGTATTCCTTATCCTTTATTTTAGAAGTTAAATCATAAAGAATACCAAACAAGCTTTCGTTCTTTGGATCCTCGGAAGTAAAGATAGTAATATCAGCTAGATTAGTTGCGATATTCCCCATAATCGAGCGCTTAGAGCGATCCTTTTCTCCTTGTGCACCTAATATGGTTATTAACCTTCCCTTTTTAAATTCCTGAATATTTTCTAAAAGATTTTGTAATGCATTTGGTGTATGTGCAAAATCTACAATACCTGAAACATTGTTTTTATTCTTAAAATGCATAAACCGTCCATCTATTTGTGGCAAAGAAGAAATTGCCTCTTTAATATATTTCATATCAATGCCAAGCTCATGCGCATAGGCAATGGCGGCTAAAGCGTTATAGATGTTATATTTGCCGAATAGAGGAAGTGTAAAACGGGCTAGAAACATGCCTTTATAAAAGACATCAAAGGAAGAGCTTAAGACATCAAGCTGTATATTTTTTGCTTGATATGTTCCAGAGTTTATTCCATAAGTTACTACTTTAGCCTTAGTATGTGCAATAGCTTCCGTTGCGTAGAAGTCATCACTATTGATTACAGCCAAAGCTTTTTTCTTTAAATTTTCAAATAGTTTTGTTTTTGTTTTAAAATATTGTTCCATAGTACGATGTGTATTTAAATGCTCGTGAGATAGATTGGTAAAGATAGCGCCATCAAATTCGAGTCGTTCAATTCTTCCATCTAATATTCCTTCACTGGAAACCTCCATAACTAAATCATTTATATTATGCTTTTTAAAAACACCATAGGCTTCATAAAAGATATCTGGGGTAGGTGTTGTAAGCTTCATTTTAATAGTTTTATCTAGATAAGAAATACCATTTGTGCCTATATAGGCTGAGCTCTTAGCAGTTTTTAAAATTTGATTTAAAATAGTCGCAGTTGTAGTTTTGCCATCTGTACCCGTAATACCTATCGTATATATTTCATGGTCATAATGATAATAGGCTTGTAATAGGCGAACATATTCCTTTTTAGCATTGCGTACACGAATATGAGGGTATCTTCCTAATACCATTTGGTCTGTCACAATTAAGCAAGCTCCATTGTCTAGAGCTTCCTTTACATATTGCATACCATTGTGCTTTTTCCCTTTGATAGCCACAAATATAAAATTTTTTCTTACACGCTTAGAATTACCTGTAATACCAGCCACAGTAACGTTTCTCTTAAGCATAGGATATACATCTATTAGGTTCATAATATCATCTCTTATCTTTAGTATTTTTATAAATTATAGAATTATACTTTCATTTTTTAATTTCATAAAAATGCCTTAGAAAGGAGTCGAAAAAAATAAAATTTTATGATACAATAAAAGAAGGATGTGATGGAAGATGAAGAAAATAGAAGTGTTAGTTCGTGATAAAAATACACTTATTTTACAAGAAGAAGCGCAAAAGGGAGATTACATAGATTTAACCAGTATTTCTAATGTTGACTATACACAAATAGAAACTGTAATTCTTGCAGGTAAGGATGAAATCTATAACGAAAAATTAAAGGAATTTGCTGAGCGTATTCGTTTAGAAGCTAAACAAGAAATACAAGCAAAGGATTTAGAAATAAATCATTTGAAAAAAGATTTTCAACAGCGATTTGAACAGAGTCAGCAGGAAGCTATTTATAAGCATAAGCTAGAGATTAATGAATTACAGGGACAACTAAATGCTTTAAATCAAAGAATAACAGCTGAGGTAAAACAGGCTAAGCAGATGGAGGAATCTAGATATAAAGATCAAATTCAAAGCCTTTCGTTAGAACTAGAACGTAAGGAAAAAGAAGCTATAGCGCAAACTAAGGATTTAGAGCTTAAGCACCAATTGAAAGTTCAAGAGCTAGAACAGGCTTTAAAAACTATGAGTAACTCAATAGAGGATAAACTAAAATCAGTGCAGTCAAAGACAGAAAAGGATTATCGAGAACAGCTGAATCATTTGAACCAACGTATCATTAGTTTAAATGGAGAAAAGGAAAAGTTGGAATTAAATCATAAGCTAGAGTTGGAAAAAAAGCTTCATGAAAAAAATGAAGAATACAATAAGGAAAAACAACAGCTAAAGGAACAAATTGATACTCTTACAGAACTTAATCATCAGTTACAGCGTCAAAAGTCTGCGTTAAATGTTAAACAGACAGGAGAGGATTTAGAAGCCTGGTGTAATAATGAGGTTCTAAGCTATATGCAAAATGGATTAGAACAATGTACTTGGGAAAAGGACAATCAGGTGATTCGTTATGAGGATGAGACTAAGGGAAGTAAAGCGGATTATATTTTTAGTATTTTTTCTTCAAGGCTAAAGGATATTCCTTTAACAAGAGTATGTTTAGATATGAAGGATGAAAATCCAGATTCTGTAAACAAAAAGAAAAATGCAGATTATTACAAGGCTTTAGATTTAAACCGCAGGAAAAAGGATTGCAAATATGCTGTTTTAGTTTCAAACTTAGAGCTAGATAAACCAAATGATATTCCAATTTTTAAGGTTTGTGAATATGAGGATATGTATGTGGTTCGTCCTGCTTACCTAATGACCTTCCTAAATATGCTTGTATCTTTAACTACTCGTTTTGCAGAATTGGTTCTTACAAAGGAGCAGGAGCGTTTAGAGCTAAAAACCTTATTACAACTTAAGGAGGACTTTGAAAGCTTAAAGAAGACATATTTAGATAAGCCTTTAGAAGCCTTAGGAAGAAATATAGATGAGATACGTAAACAAAATGATAAAATAACGGATGCTTCCAGAAAAATTGGAGAATACTGTGATACGATTACTAGGAGCTATTTAAACGAAATTGAAAATAAGTTAGCACGCTTCGATTTAAATATCACAAAGGCATATAAATAAATTGTTAAGACTAAACATGGGGTTTAGTCTTATTTTTTTGTACTGAAGGAATAGAATGTGTAATTATAAAGAAATTTTTTTAAATAATTGTAAAAAGTAAGATAGTAAGGAAAAATATATGATATAATGAAAAAGACAAAGAAAGGATATGCTTACTATGTTTGAAATTGTTTCACCTTATCAGCCAACAGGAGATCAGCCAGAGGCAATTGATACAATTGTGAAGGGCTTTGAAAATGGAATAGATCGTCAGGTTCTTTTAGGAGCTACAGGAACAGGAAAAACATTTACAATGTGTAATGTTATTGCTCGATTGAATAAGCCAACACTTGTTCTTGCCCATAATAAAACTCTTGCAGGACAGCTTTATAATGAGATAAAATCAATTTTTCCTAAAAATCATGTTGAGTATTTTATTTCATATTATGATTATTATCAGCCAGAGGCCTATGTAGTAAGCAGTGATACATATATTGAAAAGGATTCTAGCATCAATGAGGAAATTGATGAGATGCGACATAGCGCTACAGCTGCCTTAATGGATTATAAGGATGTCATTGTTGTAGCTTCTGTATCATGTATATATGGTATTGGAGATCCTGAGGATTATAAGGCCTCTATGTTAAATATTAGAGTTGGAGAAACCTATAATAAAAAAGAACTATTAACAAGATTAGTAGAAATGCAATTTGAAAGAAATGATATGGACTTTAAAAGAGGTAGCTTTAGAGTTAGAGGTGATGTTTTAGAAATAATCCCAATTAGTGAGCATTCGAAAGGAATTCGTATTGAGTTTTTTGAGGAAGAGGTTGAAAGAATACGTACCTTTGATGTGACTACTGGTATGAAGATTGCAGATGTTGCTTTTGCAAACATTTTTGCTGCAACCCATTTCGTTACCAATAAGGATAAGCTGGAAGAGGCTTTAAGGCGAATCAAAGCAGAGTTACAAATCACTCATAAAAAATTTATTATGGAGGGGAAGCACTTAGAGGCCGAAAGAATAGAACAAAGAACCAAATATGATTTGGAAATGCTTGAACAAACAGGAACCTGTAGTGGAGTTGAGAATTATTCTAGACACCTATCCTTAAGAGGAGAGGGAGAAACTCCAGCTACTCTAATAGATTTTTTTGGTGAAGATTTTTTACTCATAGTAGATGAATCACATGTCACTTTACCGCAGGTAAGAGGAATGTATAATGGGGATCGTTCTCGTAAGGAGACCTTAGTGCAATATGGATTTAGACTTCCCTCTGCCTTGGATAATCGTCCTTTAAAATATGATGAATTTGATAAAATAATAAATCGAGCTCTATTTGTGTCTGCTACACCTGGTGATTATGAAAAGCAATATCCAATTATAGAGCAGATTATTCGTCCTACAGGTTTACTAGATCCACTCATTGAGGTTAGAAAAATAGAAGGACAGGTGGACGATATTTATTCTGAAATTCGTAAGCGTATGGCTTTAAATGAACGTGTTTTAGTTACTACACTTACCATTAAAATGAGTGAAGATTTAACCGCGTATTTAAAGAAGCTTGGATTAAAGGTTGCTTATTTACATTCTGAGATTAAGGCATTAGAGCGTTTGGAAATTCTAAGAGATTTACGAGCAGGAAAATATGATGTATTGGTTGGTATCAACCTTTTAAGAGAGGGCTTAGATTTGCCAGAGGTTTCCTTAGTTTGTATTCTTGATGCAGATAAGCAAGGCTTCTTGCGAAGCTACAGAAGCTTAATACAAACGGTTGGTCGTGCAGCTAGAAATTCAAATGGTAGAGTTATCATGTATGCAGATCATATAAGTGAAGCTATGGAGGAAGCTATTACAGAGACAGCTAGAAGAAGAGAGATTCAAATGGAATATAATGAGCGTCATGGTATTATTCCTCAAACTATAGTAAAGGCTTTACCTAGCGCAGTAAGTATTAAGAGACTAGAGGATGATAAGAAATCTAAGGGTAAGAAGAAGCTTACTTTAGAAGAAAAGATTGATTTGATTAATGAGCTAGAAGAAGAAATGCATGCTTATGCCAAGGATTTGAATTTTGAAATGGCTGCACAAATAAGAGATGCAATTTTAGAACTAAAGGCAGGAAAATAATATGTATTCAATTAAAGAACTTTTTAAAATGGGAAATGGTCCTTCTTCCTCTCACACGATTGGACCTTTAGAGGCCTCTAAAGAGTTTTTAAAGCGTTATAGTGAAGGAATAGATGAGGTAAGGGTTATCTTATATGGTTCCTTAGCCTTGACTGGTAGAGGACATTTAACAGATTATATTATTGAAAAAACGATTTTACCATTGCCTGTCCATATTGAATTTGATATAGATACTTTAATGGAACACCCCAATACTATGATTTTTGAAGGTATTAAAAACGGAAAGAAAATATGTTCTATGAAGGTATTTTCTATTGGTGGAGGCTTTATTAGAATTGCTGATGAGGCAGAAAGCATTTCAAAGAAAATCTATCCGTTACAGTCATTTAAGGATATTGCTTCCTACTGTAAGAAGCATAGCTTAAATTTAGCAGAATATGTAAGTCAAATAGAAGATGAAGAAATAGATGCCTATCTTGAAGGAATTTATTCAGTAATGCTTGATTCCATAGAACGTGGCTTGGCCCATACAGGGGTGTTACCTGGTAAGCTACAGGTTAAAAGGAAGGCTGCTTACATTTATAAACAAAATAGCAAAGGCTCAGAGTATGATCTATTAAGAAAAAAGGTTTTCGCCTATGCTTATGCAGTGAGTGAGGAAAATGCTAGTGGGGGATTAATTGTTACAGCTCCTACCTGTGGGGCTTCTGGTGTTTTACCAGCTTGCTTAAAATACGCTATTGAATTAAATTTATATACACACAAGCAGTGTATAGACGCCTTAAAGGTTGCGGGACTTATCGGAAACTTAGTTAAAACAAATGGTTCCATTAGTGGTGCTGAAGCAGGCTGTCAAGCAGAAATTGGTACGGCTTGTGCAATGGCTGCTGCCTTCTTGGCTTTTTTAGAGGGTGGAAGTCTTGAGACTATTGAGCGTGCAAGCGAGATTGCGCTAGAGCATCATTTAGGTCTAACCTGTGACCCAGTTTTAGGGTATGTTCAGATTCCTTGTATTGAAAGAAATGCAGTAGCCTCCTTGCGTGCCATAGATGCAGCTAAGTTGGCCTCCTATCTCAATAGCAATGATTCTAAAATATCCTTTGACTCTGTAGTTAAAACAATGGTAACGACAGGTCAAGATTTGAGAACAAGCTATAGAGAAACTGCAGAGGGTGGATTAGCTAAGCTTTTTGAGGAGTAAAGGAGAAAATCATGGAAGTAGGGAAAGCTATAAAATTAGAAATTGAAGGCTATGATATGAATGGGCTTGGAGTGGCTCATGTGGATGGAAAAATTATTTTCGTATCCAAAGCGTTAAAGGATGAGATTGTTTTAGCTGAAATCACAAGTGTACATAAGAAGTTTTGTTTTGCAAAAACGCTCAAGGTGATTCTTCCCTCCGTAAATCGGATTTTAAGTCCTTGTTCCTATGATGAAGGCTGTGGGGGTTGTGATTTACTACATATGCGATATGATGTAGAGTGCTTGGTCAAGGAGGATAAGGTAAGGAATGCCTTTCGTCTTTTGAATAAAGAAAATTCAATCCTATTTCAGCCTATCATAAGAAATAAAAATATTTTTGGGTATCGCAATAAAATTATGCTTCCCTTTGGCTATGATGAGGATGATAATGTCATTTATGGGTTTTATGAGAAGCTATCCCATTCTATAATTTCTATTGATAAATGTGAAATCTCTAATCATTATGTAAATGAAGTTGTTGAATTTATTCGTAAATATGTAAGTGTGATGCATATCAAGGTTTATAATGAAACAACTCACACAGGAATATTTCGTGGAGTGATGGTTAGGAATAATTATAAAAACGAAATGATGCTTGTATTAATATGTACTAAATACTATGATTTTAGTGGTATGCTTGAATATATAAAATCTGACTTTCCACTGGTAAAATCCATATTTATAAATATTAATCCAAATAAAACTAATGTAATGCTTTCAAAAGAATATATTCATATTTATCAGGATAAAACCATCATAGAGGATATATTAGGCTTAAAGTTTAGTGTTTCGGCAGCTTCCTTTATGCAAGTTAATCATGATGTATGTGAATTGATGTATAAAGAGGCTTTTCGGATGGCAAAATTAAATCCAGAAATGAACGTAATTGATGCCTATTGTGGTATGGGAAGCATTACCTTGAATATTGCCAAGCAGGTAAAACATGTGTATGGCATAGAAATTGTTGAGGAAGCTATTGTTAATGCAAATTACAATAAAAAACTCAATGGCATATCTAATGCAACATTTATATGTGGACCTTGTGAGGAGGAAATAAAAAAGCTAGTCCATAAGGAAACTATAGATTGTATATTCTTTGATCCACCAAGAAAAGGCTGTGAACAAACTTTTTTAGATACGGTTATTGACATGAAAATACCAAAGATTATTTATATATCTTGTAATATTGCAACAGCAGTAAGGGACATAACTTATTTAACAAAAAATAATTATATAGTAAAGGAAGTAACACCTTGTGATTTGTTCTCTAAGACTTCACATATTGAGTGCGTGATAAGACTAGATCTAAAACACCCTAAAAAGTAGAAAAAAGAGCTAAAATCACCAATTAAAATAGACCCTATAAAGTAGACACGAATAAAAAAAGGTGTAGATTCTACTT
>CAJTTN010000013.1 GCA_910579215.1 uncultured Anaeroplasmataceae bacterium | reverse complement strand
TTCATAGTATTATTTCAAATGGTAAGGGTAGAAATGAACGTGGTGCTAAGGAAACCGCTATTGAAAGGTTTGAAACAGAGGATATTGTTTTTAAAAATGCAAAATATTTAATATGTGTTGCTGAAAGTGAAAAACAAGATTTAATAAAATTTTATAATATAAATCAAGATAAAATATTTGTAGCTGGACAATATGTTCATCCTGCTTTTGCATATCCAGCACATAATGAATGGTTAAGTCCTCGATTATCCATACGAAGTAATAATTATGCTCCAATTAGAAGTAATGATAAATTGGATACATTTCCATTTAATAGTTATGCATTTACTTATGTTGGTAGACTTCATATTAACAAAGGAGTTCATTGGATAATCAAAGCATGGCTTAGCTTATTTAACAAACATAACCCCTCTTGTCCTCCTTTATGGATAATTGGTGGAGATGCTACAGACATAAGCAATATGAAAAAATATCTCATACAGCAAAAAATTTTTGTAAATAATGCAGAAGAGCAAAACAAACTGATATGGTGGGGATATTTAGATGAACCAGGAATCAGTGCACTATATACTAAATCCCTATGCTTAATAACTAATTCTTTATATGAGCCAGGGGGGAGAGTAGCAGTTGAGGCATTATGTCAAGGAGTTCCTGTTATAGCATCTAACAATGGTTTTGCAAATGATATAATAAAAGATTGGCAAAATGGTTTTTTAGTTTCACACGGAGATGTTTCAAATCTAATAAAAAAGATGGAATTTTTTATTAAAAATCCTTATTTAACAATTTCAATGAGAGAGAATGCAATAAAAAGTGGACAAGAAATAATAAAGTTTTGGAATTTTACTAACAAACATATAAGTTTATACATTTCAGCTGTTGAAAATACAATTTTGATCCCCAAAAAAATTAAAATGCCTGTAATGGACATTATGGATAGAAAAATAAATGCATATCCTTTTTTTAGCACAAGTGTAACAAAGGAAAAATTATTTGAAAGTTTAAAAAAACATTTTAAAAATATAGATATTAATAGTTTAGAAATCTACTCTAATAATCAAGAATATACTTCATATTTATGGATTTTTGCTTGTGATAATTCTAGGTATATATGCAAAATTCCATATAGTAGAATAAACGTACGATCTTTCTTTTTCTCACAAGATATATCATTAGTCTTGACTGCAGAAACTCGATACTTTATAGAAAAAATGGCCTCTCAAAAATATAATGGTTTGGCTCCCATAGTATATTATGATGATTATCTTCTTTGCTCAGTCAGAGAATATTATACAGAAAATTCTTTATCACTTGAAAAAATCATTCATAGCATAGAGAGTGTTTATATGTCAAACATTCTACCTAATCCTATACGATTTAAAGAATTAAATAGCCTGATAAAAGAAAATGAATCAATAGAAGATATAAATAAATTTTATTTAAAAGAATGTTCAGACGAATTAAAGGAAATAGATGATTATTCTATTAGAATTGAAATTCTCAAATGGTATAATCTATATTTGTCTTTAAATTGCAGTATGGGAAATGAATTAAATTTATATTTCAATGAAGAGATAAAAGATTTGCTTTTATTAAATGCAAAATATGAAGAAGACCTATCTCCAGTTTTAAATATTGGCGGATGTGATGTGAAAAATTTAGTGTTTAAAAATCAAGAGGTAATGTTTGTTGACAATGAACATATTCATTGGGGATGGCCAGGCATTGACTATGCAGATTATTTAATAACATATGCCGAAAAAAATAATTTGACTATTCAATGGTGGGCAGATGTTTTATCAAATTTTTCTTCTAAGTTCATAACCAAATCTCTCTTAGTATGTTGGCTGATTTTAGATTGCTGGAAAAAAATTTTAGCAGATTTTATAAGATACGAGTATTATCCATCCAAAAAAACAAAAACTCTTTGGCAATATTTAATAAAATTTCTTAGCCAACTGAAACTGTAACACCATTTACACAAAAAACTTTTGAAGAAAAATTTTCTTTCCAATTTGGATTATGTATAAGTCTGTAATAATTCTCTTTTAAATCTTCAGAATCAACAAATTTTAAAATATCTTCAACTATTTCAGTATAGCCAAGTTCATTATAATAAATACAACAATTTAGCAGAACTAGATATGCAACAGAAAAAATATCTTTTTTAATTTTATTTAAAAAATGATTTTTCAAAATATTAGTCACATTATCCAAGCCTTCTTTTATCTCTATAAAATAATCATTTTTATTTCTATTAAATAATAGAGATACAAGAGTGAATTCTGCTCTCCACATATAAATTAATGCTTGAGCTTCTGTTAAATATTTTACTGCATTTTGTAAATATAGTTTTGCAGTCTCATACTCATTTTTGTAAATAAGAAAAATACCTTTATAAAGGTATAACCTTCCTTCTTGCATACCTACATTAGTTTTATCAACAATTTCTATCGTTTCTTCATAATAATCTTGAAATGTCCTTATCAATTCATTATTACAGGTCTTAATCAAGTTTAAAAGCAAACACATTGCTTTATCTACTCTAGCATGAATTATTTGTTGCTCTGGATAATCTCGTTCTTTCACTGCTTTTAATAGCAAATCATAATATCGCTCTGCTTTTTTTGCATTTTCTTTTAATACAATATTCCCTTTTTGACTATAAAAAGCAGCTGATATAAAATATGATTTAGGGAACAAGAAATGAAAACGACGAAATAGTTTTAATGATTTAAATCCATTATCCAATTCCTTCATCGTAAGTCCGTAAGCATTTATAATTCTTCCCCTATAATCCTTTCTATGCCGTTTAATTCTAACTAAATTATGATAAAATGGGGAAATATCATCTTTTGCCAATTTAAATTCGCCTCTATTAAAATTGTTTTCCCATGATATTAAAATAAATCTTAAATAAAACTCAGAATATTTTGATTTATTTTTTATTTCATTAGAAAGGTCATTATAATAGCTCTTGTATTTATCATTTAAATCATGTAGTTCCAATAAAGATTCGAATAAAAGCAATAATATTTCTAATTTAATATCCAAGTCAATAATCTCAACCGAATCTAAGCATTTAACACCAATCTCAACAATTTTATTAAAAGCATTTTCAGATTTACAAATTTTCATATAGTTTAAAGTATAAATGGGAATATCATTGAATCTTCGTGCAGCATATAAAATATTTAACTTCACATGATAATCATAATTATAATCTATTTTTAACATTTGCTGTGCCAAACAAAAAGCCAAAACTACGTTTGCTGTATTTTCAATGAATGGCAATAAAGAAATATGACATATTATATATGCTTCATCAAAATGGAGTAGATTCGACATTTTGACGAGATTTTGGGCATCTTCCTGAATCAAATTGTTTAGAATTTCTATAGGGATTCTTCCCTTAAAAATCAAAAAAAGTTCCAATAAAGCATCACCATTTTTTTGTTTCCTCAGCTCATTAACAAGAGAAGGGAATAAAGAATTATTTGTAAATCCCTTTTCTAGAAAAATTTCTCTAATTCGAGTTTCCTTTCTTTCAAACATAATTTGTTCGAAAAAATAGGATTCTTGATTGGTTAGTTTTTCAATTGCTCCAGTTATATTTAACGGATTGCAATTTAATTGCTCGGCTAGTATTTCGCATGTTTTTAAGGACATTTTTTTGTCAATTTGATCATAAATATAATTTGAAGCATCTCTCAATTCAAAATTTTCTATTAAAAATAATTCAGAATTTCTTTCAAACTTTTGTAGAGAGTTAGTGGTTAAACCAATAATTCTATATTCTATTATAGTGTGTATTTTTTTTGCTGTTAAGACATTAATTAAGTGATATAAAAAATCTTGCACTTCATCAGAGGCATTTTCGGTATTATGAAAGATGAAACATAATCTTAAGTTTCTATCATCTAAAATTTTATCTAAATAATTTAATAACAGACTATTATATTTATCAGCGTAATCTATATAATCTCTTTGATTAACATATAATGAATAAGTTACCGCTTTTATTATTTCTGGATTTATTTCTTTTTGATTAATGTTTAATATTTTTTCTAGTTCTGTTTTTTTGGTATTAATGGTAAAGCTTAATAACTCTATATTCCATAATCTCTCTAGAATTCTTATGAAAACAGTAGTGGGAGAGGTTTCTAGATTCATATCAATATTTTGAACTCTAATACTCTCAATTTCGAGATTCTTTTTTATATATTTTAGTATGTGACTTTTTCCTACTCCCTCTGTTCCCACTATTAGTTTTGATTTCAAAGAACTTTTTAGTGAATTTAAAACTTTCTTAGCATAATTCCTATGTTTTTTTCCGACAATTAATATTTTATCTCTAGATTCCTCATTTTGCTTTAAATCTGCTAAATCGTTATATTTAAATTTTAAATCAACGAATTGATTTAAAAACTCTTTTCCTAATGATTTTTCAAGTCTTATTTCATTGTCTTTAACGAACTGAGATAATTGAATTCCATTTATGCAAATAATGTCCAGATTGGTACTTATCTTCATTTTTTGAATATTTTCTAAAGCTTGATTTGAAAAAGTTAGATTAGTAGTTATATATAATTTTTGGGCAGGATAATTAAAAGCAATAATTATAGCTTTAGCACAATCATTTAAAGATAAAGAAGATTGACTTTTGCGTAGTTTGGATTCCATAAGGTATGTTTGGTCAATTCCAGCAACATTAAGATGCCATATTGCATCATATCCACCATCTTTTGTAGCAGGAGTTAGAAGTACGGTTTTATCTGCTGAAGCATTCAAGTGCTTTTTCGAAATAATTTTTTTTACATAAAAAAAAGATAATTTCTCAAATAATCTCCAGTCTGTTTTTTTATCTTTTAAGTTTTTTTTCTTACCTGGCGCACCCATATATTTCCTCCCAATAATTGAACATTATTTTGAGGTAATTAAATTTAAAAGAATAATTGTATGCATTGTATAAGTTACTGGAAGTAGAAGTAAACAAAACAGATAAGTATAATGTTTTATTTTACATATTTAAACCAAATATGATAAAATAAGTAATAAGTTAAAGGAGTAAAATATGGAGAATGTTAAAATTAAGTATCTAAATTCATTTATTGAACAATCAAAAGAAGAAAATTATCAAGGCCCTAAGTTTTTGTATAAATATAGACCATTTGACAAATTTACTTATGATATGTTAGAAAATAATTATTTATATCTATGCCCTGTAGAAAAACTAGACGATAAAACAGAATGTAATGCAGAATTAGATTTTAATAGATTAATGGATTTAGAAACTACTAATTTGAAAAATGAATGTGTTGAGCAAATCATTCAAATGATAAGACCATATACATCTGAAGATACTTATAAGGAAGTCTATTCAAAAATAAAAAAAATAATGAGATCAAATGGGACTATAAAACCTAATTATATGCTTGATTTGTCTTTAGAGTTGCAAGAGTTAGTTCCAAATTTTGAATTTGCTCCTTTTGTAAATGAGATAGTAAACATACCGGAAAAACTAGATGATCCTTCAGTGAATCCACAAATCCAAAAGCTTATATCTATGGCACTTAATGCAAAAACAGATATGGGATTATGCTCATTAAGTGAATCACCTAACATTGAAAAAATGTGGGGAAACTATTATGCTAATGATGAAACAGGATATTGCATTGAATATGATGTTTCAAATTACCCCCCCTTAATAAAGATATATTGCCTGTTATATATGATGATGAAAGAGAAACAAATATAATTCTGCAAATAGTCGCAACTTTTATTAACCAAATGATTTTTGCTATGAGTAATGGACAAATAGAAACTGATAAAACACAATATTTAAGATTGTATTTAACTAAAAACAAAAAGTGGGAATATCAAAGGGAATGGAGATTAATAGGGGGAGCAGAAGAAAAACCTATTGCTCCAAAAATAACCGCAATCTATCTAGGAAAAAATGTGACTGAAGAGAATAAGAAAAAAATGTTTGAGTATTGCAAGGAAATGCAAATAAAGTTAATAGAAAGAAAATGACATAGAAAGATTAAGAGTTCCAAAAGGAACTTTTTTCTTTGCAAGCTAAAGATAGCATTTTGTTGATTATATTGTCAAAATATGATATATTATTTTTAATTAAGTATAAATTCGAATGGAGAAAATGAAAGAATTATTCAAAAGTATAGGTATAAGGGGAGAATTTTATGAAAGTAACAGAAATAGAAAAAATTTTAAATAATTTTATACATAATAATCAAAAATCAATTTTGATTGATGGAAATTGGGGAGTTGGAAAAACTTATCAAATCAATAAGTTTATTAAAAATCATCCAAACTCTAAGAACTTTAAATTTATTTATATTTCTTTATTCGGAAAAAATAGTAAGGAAGAAATTCATACCGAGCTTTATTCAAAATTGCATCCTAGAATTAATTTGTTAAATAAGACAGCAGGAATGCTTTCTACTGCAATATCCTTAATTCCAGAAGCACCAGATATTTCTAAGGCATTGGATTTTGTTTTAGATATTGCAAAAGATAAATCTGTCGAATCAAATATTGACAAAGTTAAAAAACAAGTACAAAGAGTTCTTATATTTGATGATTTAGAAAGAAAAGGGGAGAATTTAGATTTCGGAATATTATTAGGATATTTTAATCAGCTTATGCTAAATAACTTTAAAATCGCAGTAATATGTTCAGAAAAAGAAATAAATAAAGATAAAAGCAACCTGAAGAATTTTTCTAATTTCAAAGAAAAAATATTTGATAGATATTATTCCATCACTATGGCTGATGAAGATGTGATTAAAAACTATTTTCAAGAGGATAATAGTCTTTTAGATAATGAAATCATTAATCTTTTTAATGACAATTTAAGATTGGCTTCTAAAACTTCTAAATTTTATTTTGAAGCAAAAAACAACCTGGAAAAAGAAAAAAAGGAATTTTCTAAAGGAACTTTACTCTGGTATTGCAGTTTGATAGTAGTGGAATTTAATAGTGCTATATATTTGGAGGAAGTTAACCAAGACAACCTGTATCCTTTTGAATTTAGAAACCTATCTGAAGAGGTTAAATTAAAACTAAAATCGATTCATAAATACGATGAAAAGATAAAACATCCATTTAAGGCAACTTCTAATAGTGAAATAATAGAGGGAATATATCAAGCATATTTATGTAATGATTATGAAAAATTGTATTCGGCGTTGACACCTAAAAATAGTCCGAGTATTCCTATTTTACTTCAAGATGAATTTTATCTTGATGTGAATGGAAAAAAGAAATTACTTGCAGATAAATTCAAATATATTTATGAATCAAAAGATGTTATATTTGATAAAAATTTATTAATAACTATAAATAGTATGTTTGAATATAAAAAGTATTTTCCAAAAGATTATAATGAGGATAGTTTTGCAGAATTTCTTGCAAAAAAATATGTGGATACATCTAATGAATTGTTTGCTTCCAGTCAAATATTATCAACGACATATTCTCAAGATTTTTTCAATTTAGTTATCGAAAAAAATAAAGTTTTAGGCCGCAATGAAATGTTAAAGAAATTGAAAGATGCTTTTATAAAGGAAGATTGCTTTATGGTTGAAAAAGTTATTCAAAAAATTTACTATGGTAATTTTACTAAGAACGAGAAGAACGAGTTTTATATAGAGATCCAAGATTTCATTAAAGAAAATAACTTTTTTCTTCCTAATTTAGCTGGCAATATTACTCAAACAATTTGGAGATTGGCTCGTGAAGCTTGTGATCTAGCAACTAATTTAAAACTTACTTCAGATTTGAAAGTATTTTTAGAAAAGAAGTTATCTTTGACAAACGATGAAGATGAGCAATCAAGACTTAGATTTTTATTGGCTTATTATTTTAAATAATCAAACAGATAGTTAGGGAGAATACGAAGATGAATTTTAATAAAATTACTTATTTTCTTCAAAAAGCTCACGAACTTCAAGAAGAGCTGAGAAGTAAAAAAGCATATGAAGATCAAATGAACCAAAGTCAGATAACTAAAAAGAAAATGGATGCCTATTATTGTTTGCAAGAGAAAATGATAGATTTGTATCAAAAAGGTTATAAAAAAATCCCAGAACTACAATCGGTTGATTCTCAAGATTTTTCAAGAGTGGAAGTTCTTACCAATGCTTTAAATGAAAAAATAAAGAATACAGAAAAATATCAATTATATTCAAAATATCTTAAAGAAATTCCGGAATTGGTAAAGGCAGGAAAATTTGAGCAAGAACTTGAAGAGAAATTCTTTGACTATGCTTTATCCCAATTGAAATTAGATGCTGCTATAAATGATACTAAAAACAAATTATTTAGCAAAGAGTATTTGAAAAAAATGGATGAATATGCTGAAGAAGGAATTTTGCTTTACTTTTTAGAAACTCCAGATTTTCCTATTTTAGACGAGAAAATAACTAAAGAAGATCTTTTAGAAGTATTACTATTTGATGAGTGCTCTGCAATTAAAGTTCTATTTCAAACATTTGTAACTCTTCCAAATCCATCTCCATCTATGGAAAAAAAGATTGATGATGTAATAGTTTCAATTAACAATTTAAATGAAGGGTATTATCGTTCTGCAGCTCGTAATATTTTTGCTTTATTAGAAAGTGAGCATAAAAATATAGCAAAGTCCTTAGAAGGTTTCTTTGCTCAAGAAAAGAAATATAAGAATGGAAAGCAACGTTCTACAAAAATAGACGAGTTAGTAAAATTGTCGAATATGCCTCGTGCAAAAGAATCTTGGGAAAAGTTTGATAAATATTATGAAAGAATAGTAACAAGTACAGATAGTGCTATTGATAGGAATGCAATAATTCATGGAGATTATTATTCAAATAAATTGGATATAACAGCTTATGATGTAGTAAAACTGTTATTATTATATTTATCTTTCAGAAGTTTGGGAGATTATATTCAAAATCATGTTCATATTTTTGAACAAGCATTTCAGTATATGGTAATACATACTGTACAAGCAGAATTAGAGAAAGGAGAACAAAATGAATGACTTGTTTAATAAAGTAGGATTTATCATTTTAGAAGGGAATAAGTATTCTTTTTCTATAACCAAGGAAAACATATTGTTTCATAAAATAGAAGGAAAGGCTGTAGAGATTCTTCCTATTACAGAACATTACGAATTTATCATTGGTTCAACAGTATTGGGTGCTAGTGTATATTTTTATCATTTGAATATTCATACTCATAATATAATTAGCGACTTTTTAATAGGAAATGCTTATGCTATTTTTTATCCAAGTCTTGAAAATGAACAGAGAATAAATTTTCAAACTATAAGATTTTATGGAGATACTATTAATCGTTTTTATCCACCAAGAAATATCTTAGCTGAAGATTCATTAGATGAATTATTAAGAGATCCAATAAAAATGGAAAAATATCAAGGAGATAAGACTATCAAACTAGCTTCATTTAAGGATACAACAAAGGAGTATAAAAGTAAAATTAAAAGTAAAGAATGCAATTTATGTTTGTCAATTATCAGTCCTGGAAAGATGACAGTTGATGATATGAGTTTAGGTAATGTTAATTCTTACTTTGAAATTGATTTTTCTGAAGGACAAGATTTTAAAGACTTATTGGAATATGCTTCAATTGCAAAACGTTTTTTTAATTTTATATATAACCGGTCTCAAATAACTTTTCAAACAATTTCTGTATTATGTAAAGATGATAAGAGTGGGAAAAATATAAAGATTGGAGAATTATATATAAATGATAAAATTAATGCTTCTGACATACCTTCTAGATCAAGAGAGTGTATTCGTATTGGAAATTTGGGTGATAATTTAGGCGTGTTGTTTGAAAATTTGCAAGAAAAGGATATAAATTTAGAGCATTTACCACATAATAAAAATGATTTCTTACTAGTAGATTCTAGTAAATATGTAGCTGTTGCTGCTAGCTTTCAATGTATATTTGACTTTTATAATAAAAAATATATCAATGAGGATAAAGATTTTAAAATTGTTGTGGATGAACTAAATGCTAAATTAGAGGAGATGGATACCAAATACAATGGGAATAATTCTCAGGCAAGAAAATGGATTCAAAAAATAAAAAGTGATATCAAATTTCAAGGCACTAGTTTACAAAACAAATATAATAGTTGTTTTAAAGATATGGAATCCGTTCAGCAGTTATTTGCTTCTATAAAAAATCGTTATAAAATAGAAAAAGATACAGATCTTGGCAAATGCTTTTCTTCTAGGAGAAATGAGGGGGCACATAGTTTAATTAAAGGATATGATGATCCATCTATTTTAGCCTTTGTATTAGCACGGGCTATGATACATGCAATGATATTAGAAAATTCAGGTATAGATAGTGATAATATTAAGACTATGATTAATTTATTATTCGCAATCTAATTTGCAAATTAGTATTTAGAATTAGAGTATTACTAGATATTTATTATTTTATAGATCGTTAGTAGATGAAAGTCTATTAACGATTTTTTTATTTCTCGACAACATTTTTTACATTTTATTATACAATAAATAGGATAATGTCGGAGATAGTAATAATAGTGAGTAAAACATAAAAAATTAAATAATTTTACCTTACTTGGGCATTCAAACTCAAGTTTTTTTTATTTTTTTAGAATTTTTTTATCTTTTATACTTGCGTTTATATAGGAAGTTGTCCAGAAGGGTGAAGAAATATAAAACCCTAAGGAGGACAAGCTATGTCAAAAATAGCAATGAAGTATGAGTTTGGATGCAAAGGAAACTTTTTAAAGATTTAAGTAGTAGAACAAGATGTCCAATCTCAGCAGCAAGTCAAAGAAAACAATAGAGAAGTCTAGAGAAGTGAAAAGATCATTCAAAGACATATGGCTAAATTTTCTCTTAATGGAGATAGTCTAGTTGATGAAACATCTGACCCTTTGTTTAAAAGAATCCTACAAGAAAGAAGATTGCTTCAGGAAGGGATTGGCTTTATTATCAGATGCCTTATCTAATCTAACTCCTCAACAAAGAGAGATTTTTCAATTAAAGGAAAAGGATAATTTAACCCTAGAATCTATCGCAAAACTTAAAAAAATCACCCGCCAAGCAGTTCAACAACATTATCATGCAGCTATGAAAAAGCTCCGTGATTTCTATTCTCAATATCCCTTCTTTTTAGAGTTCTTTCCAACTCTTGAAGGAGGTGGTGCCAAATGATCTAGTATCAAGGATTCTAGTATAAAAGTATTTAACCATTTCAACAGAATCTATTTATGCGAAAAGAAAAACAAGACCTTTATAGATTTATTAGCATTTATAAATTTAACACTAAGTATAGAAGAGTTAGAAAAATATAATTCTAAAGTTTTTGATAAAATCAATTAGAAGTAAAAATAGGAGGAATTTGTGTCCTCCTATTTTCTTCCCTACTTAATTTTTGAAAATTTCTTTTATATAATATATGACTATCAATACACGAATTACAAAATCTATAATTTGGTGAAACTCATTTAAACTCATATATTTGTACCTATCCTTTCATTTAATTTGCTTAAATTTTTTTAAGCAAATACTTTATAATTTTAAATTTAAGAAAATCAAGAAAATTTCCTCTAAATATAATAAATTTTTTTTATTTTTGAGATTATTTTACAAAATTTATAATAAATGATATGATTACTTCCAAGAAGGGAGGAAGTAGTAATGAAGGAGTTGAGTCAAATAATTAATCCAATTACCAATGAAATTATAATTTTTATTATGGTATGGTTTAATCTTATACCAAATAAGATTGGTGAAATGACAATAGCAAATGTTTTTTACAAAATACCATCAAGTAGGTAGTAGTAAATAAGTAGGGGGGCAGAAATAGTCTTTGAACACTGTTTTTGCCCCCTTTTTTGTCTTGAAAAGAGTAAGAAGGGAGGTGATATTATGAAAAGGAGGACTACTTTATTAAAAACTTTAAAATTAAATGTAACATCTAATTTACAACCATTAGTTTTGGAATTACAAGAGGAGATTAAGGATTATTTTATTAAGATGGATTTATATTTTCATTTTAATAAGAATACAATTCTCTTTAAATCAATTTATATTGAAAATAAAACTTATCTTGAAATAAGCCAAGATTTGCCATTAAATTTTAAAAGTATTGCTAAGTTTGTTAAGGATACAGAAGATTTTACAATAAGCTTGATTGTAAAATTTGAAAAGTATAGTAAACTATTTTTTTATATTGAAAATAAAATATGAAGCATAAGTAAGTTCTCTTGTCAATAGGCTTTTTCCCCATTTTCTTATTTGTGATTTAGATTTAAACTTAAAGTGTATTAGGTCGCTCCTAATATGTATTTTAAGATCTTAAAGAAATATAAAAGAAAGGAGAATGAAACAATGAATGAAATAGTTGTAGGAGTTATTGGACTTGTAGGAACGCTATCAAGTATTTGTTTTGCCTATCTAGCATTTAGAAGAAATCAAAGTCATGATACAAAAAAGGATGGTAAGGCAGAAGGAGTTTTGATAAGTGATATAGGCTATATCAAATCTTCTATTGACCGGATGGAAGGAAAGCTGGATAAGGTGGAAACAAATTATCAAGATTTATTATCAAGAATAGTTCGTGTAGAAGAAGCTCAAAGCTCTTTAGAAAAAAGACTAGAACATTCAAGTTTTAAATGACAATTATGGAAATAGTTAGTATTCCAGTGATAACAATCATTTGTTATTTGCTAGGTGATTTTTTCAAATTAGTAGTTTTAAAAAAGAAAAAAAGATTCAAGTATATTCCTGTAATTGTTGGGGGCATAGGAGGGGCACTTGGACTTATTATTTATTTTGTTAGTCCTGAATTATTATTCAATGCTACAAATCCTTTTGTTGCAGTTGCGATAGGGATAGTGAGTGGACTGGCATCAACTGGTGGTAATGAACTAGTCAAGCAAATCTTAAAAAAGGAGGAAGATAAAACATGATTTTAAGAAATGGAAATGTTTATAATCCTAAGATTGATTATATGCTTTGTAAGTGTATTTTAAATGAATATCAGGATCAAGTTGATGAAAATCATTTAAGAGATTGCTTCTTTAATAAAGCATCCTGTCAAACAGAAGAAGAGTTAAAGTTGTGTATGATAAGAAATTTCTTTTATCAGAATGATATTTTGACACTTTCTTCTCCCCAATTAAAATCTTTCTTTTCCTTTATGAAATGGGATTATGAATTCAAAGGATTTGTAGGAAATACACTAGAAGAACAAATCTTTCATTTAACTCAGGAGCTAAAGGATAAAGAAGATATTTTTCGTTTCTTATTTGTGGTTTGTTTTGCAAGAAAAAAGAATCTACTAATTATTCCAAAAACTAAAGGAATCAGAAGATTACTTCAATCTAACTCAATAGAAGAGATAAGTAATTGTATTTCTTATTTGGTTAGAAAAACCAATCATTACAATGAGAAACAAGACAGTTGCATTCATCCTTTTATTCTTCCTATTCTTAAGGTTTTAGGAAATGAATTCTTAAAACAGACAGGATTTTTAGGATTAGGGGTGTATGGGTCATTTGCTTTAGGGACAACCAATGAGTATAGTGATCTAGACTTAATGATTGTTGTCCATAAGCCATATGACAAAAGAAAAGTAAGAAGAATTACAAAGGAGTTCTTCAAACGATTCATACCAATTCCTATAGACATCAAAGTAACCTCTATAGAGGATATGGATAGTGAACTTACAATTGGTATGAAGAATACAGTGAAAGGTATTGTAGGAGATATAAAATGGAAGAGATTTATCAGTTAGTTCAAAACAAAAGAATATTGGTTCGTAAAAAGATAGCCAATTTTTTAGAGAAATCCTTAAGGTACTGTGGATATGATTTTGATCATGATGTATTTAAAAAGATTATTTATAGTGAGGATGAATATAGGACACCTGTAGAGGAAAAGATTAAAAGTTCTTATGATGCATATATTTATCTTTTAAGTAATGATAAAAATATGATTTCTAGAAGTTTATGGAAGAAGTTTTATTATATCTATGCTGAACAAGAATTAGAACAATTCCTTTCTATAAAGCTATCTACTAAATACTTTCATCTAAATCATTTATCACCAATAGAACAAGCAATAGAGTATCACCTATATGTATATCAGGAATTAAGAGATTTAAAGGAAGAAGATAGATTGATGATATCTTTAATAATATTTAACTATATTCTAGTAAAAAATCAAATTCCTTGCGTACAGCTTTATAGAAAAGAATTTAAAGAATATGTGAAAGCACGAGATTTTTTCTTTAATGGAGATAAGCATCCTATGCTGGAATTCACTTTAAAGATTTTAAAAAACAATCCATATATGGATAAAAAGTTTTATAGGGATTTGATTCCTGTAACTTTGTCTGACATCATAGAGTTTGTAGAGATGAGAAAAGAGGAATTCAAAACAAAATACCAAATTAAAGGATTATGGATTCATGGATCTATCGCCAAAAGAATAGAAAGAATGGATTCAGATTTAGACTTCTTTATAGAGATGTCCTTAGACCTACTCCATGAAGAAAAGTTATCTTTAATAGAAGAATTAAAACAAGTCTTTTTTGATAGATTCAATAGAATGGTAGATCTACATGAAATCGTAGAATACCTAGATGATGATATCATCAAAGAAGCAAGAACAACAAAAAGATTAATTTAGAAGAAAGAAGGAAAAAAACATGGCAAATAAAGGACTAAGAAGTTATACAAAACAAATCAGTCAAACAATTGGGGATGTGGCAAAGGTATCAGTCAATGTAAATAAAGATGATGCAAATATGCATATCCTTATCCCACTATTTCAAACCTTAGGACCAAATCCACTTGAATTAAGTTTGATTTGGAATTACCAGGATAGAGATAGGATTGGACATTTTGGAAAAGGATGTAATATCAATACATATAAAGATTTTTCAGATAATGAAAATTATATTAGTGTAAGAGAAGCAGATGGGTCCTATACATCATATTGGGATGAGAAAGGATATAATGAATTTAGGGCAGATGAAAATAATATAACAATTATAAAGCATGTGACTTTAATTCCAGGAGACAGCGATGAATATACCTATGAATTCAAAGATCAAAAAGGAAATAGAATCTGTTATGATAATGGGAACACATATTATCCTACATCCATAGAGTATGCAAATGGTGAGAAAACTATTTTTGATGGATTAAATATGGACAATGGACATGGCGCTAAAGTAACATTTACAGAATCCAATCGTTTAAGAACAAGAGTAACCTACACACAAGATGGAACTACACTATATTATGTAGACTTTGGGTACGATTCTAATCAAAAATTAACCAGTGTAAAGCATTATAAAGAATCTAGATTAGTAAAACATTTATCCATTACTTATGGAACCAATGAGATTACTGTTAAGGATGTGATAAGAAGTGTAGTAGCAAAATATGTGATTTCCAACACTAGAATTACTTCCATAACAGAAACGCTTAATGGAGAAGCTTCTAGTGAAAGAACAACTACTATCTTTTATGAAGATAGAAGAACAAAGATAACAGATCAAGAGGGAAATTATTTTTATATTTATTTTGATAGTACTAATCTTCCTTTATTTGTAATTGATCAAGATGGAAACTCTGTCAAAAGTAAATATAATCTTACTACCAAAAAATTAGTTTCAATTAGTCCTGTTATTCCGACTAAAAACAAATTTCCAAACTTGTGTAACATTACAATGGCAAGCTTTACAAAAACTTCTGGTAATGTAACTACTTCAATAGTTAACGTTAATGATTCAGTTTTATCTTCTAATTTAGGAACAGTTTATTGTGTAAAAGGTGCAGGAAGTTTAACTTATTCCCTTCCAACAAATGGACTTGCAAAAGATAATATAATGCTTGTGCTTTGGGGAAAACAAAATAGTAACTATTCTACATCCTCAAGAGTGAAAGTGACCTTAAAAATTGATGAAAGTAAAACGGATTATTTTCTTAAGACCTCAGTAGATGGCTATTTTGATATGATGGTTTTAGGTGGCACTGCAGTTAAGAGTTATTCTAACATATCTATTACAATTACACTTACTGGATCTGCTTCCATTGATATAGGAGGAATACAATTGCTTAAGAAAAATTTTGGAGCTATATATTCCTATGATACTTATGGTAATATAATCAATATGGAAACGGGTAGAGGATCAATATCTTCATCATATAATCATAAAGGGCAAAAAGAATCATTTCTTAGTTTTGATTCCACCATTTATGATTATGAATATGACACCAAAGGTAACTTGACAAGTGTAAAAACTGCGTTTGGTGGAAAAATAGAAAATACATATGATTCATATAATAATGTGATTAAAAGAGTTGCATCCAATTCAGCAGCAACCAAAAAACTAGAGCTGACTAGAACTTATCAAAATGGAAAATTTATTTCAAGTGAAAAAGATTTTTTGGGAAATGAAACTAGTTATATTTATGATTCCTTTGGTAAAATTAAAAAGGTTACAGACGTTTTAAATGCTACTATGGAATATCGATATGATGAATTTGACAATCTCACAAAGATAATATTTAATAACTCTGATTCAGTTAATTATACGTATGATTCACAAAATAAATTAAAAACAGCTACACTATCTAATGGTACAATTTACAGCTTTGGTTATGATTTATCTAATAACTTGAATACAATATCAATAAATGGTGTTTTGATTGTGACATTTGTTTATGATCAGAAAACTGGATTAATAACAAATCAAAAATATGGTTCTTCTGGAGATTATTTTAAGTTCATTTATGATGCAAAAAAACTATACATTACAGAATTACATTATAATGATAATTTGAAATATAAATTTACTTATGATACCTATAATAGAATGATAGAAGTACAAAATAAAGATAATGAAATTCTTAAGGAATATGAATATGATATTGATGGGCATGTTATAAAAGTAACTGAAAATCATTCTAGTATTGATTATGGTTATGATGCTTTAGGATATATTAACCAGAAGAAAAAAAATATTTCTTCTAAAATCACCTATGAATCATTTGACAGTATTTCTAGATCCAAAGGTTTTCATCCAGAGGCTATTAGGGATTTATTGCAGAATAATTCTAATTATGTAGGTTGTCTTTTTGAAGAAGATACTTCTGTTAAGAATGGAAAATATACAATAAAACCTGAAATGTATAATGGAAGTAGTGTATATAAAAGTTGTACAAAAAATGGATTTGTTCCATGTGTATATGTTGATTCTTCTTATACAATGAGTTATGCATTGCCAATGGAAAATGTATATCCATTAGATACTGGATGCGTTGCATTTTGGTTTAAACCAACAAGTAATGGAATTAAATATTTATTTAGTGTAAAAGCTAAAAATAGATATGACTACATTGGTGTATATTTAAATGCTTTAGGTAATTTAGTATTAGAAGTTACAGACTATAAAAATAATAGTCAAACTTTAATTACAACTACAGGAAAAGTAAAATTAAATAATTGGAATTTCTTTGGTTTGAGTTATATGAATAGGGATGATGGCCTTTCTTACTCAAATGTTTGTGAATATGCCTTATTTTTAAATGCAGAAACAAAAATGTTCAAGAAGTCAAATCCAAGAATTATTGTGGAACCAAATTCTGGAAATTATTATATTGGATATAAATATAATGGAACTTCAGCAACATATGGATTAAATTCATATATTACAGCCCTAATGATTGGTTGTAAGCATTATATGACAATTGGAGATATGCAGAAATTTTATAGAAATACCAAAGATTACATATTTGGTTTAAGTTATTTACAAGATAATGCTGTGGATTTCAGTGCAACTACTCTATATAATATTTCAGAAACAATGCTAAATCAATTTGATATTTTTCCATTACAAAATAATGTTAAATCTTTAAAAGGGACGTTACCAATTGCATTTGATTTAAGAAGAGTTACGGACTTGGATAAGGACAGAACATTTAATTATAATAATAAATCAAGAAGGTATGCTTATGTTGCTGATGGAAAAAGATTAGAATATAATTTAAATATGTCTGATACAGGAACAATTATGATGAGAATATATTTTATGGAAGATGTAGAAAAGCAATGTATTTTACAATGCAAAGATTCTTCTAATAAAACTATTGGATTATATCGTAATGCAGATGGATATCTTCAAATTGAAATAAATGGCTTCTTATCTACAACACAGTTTAAAGTTTTATCAAATGAATGGCACACAATAGGTTTTTCTTTCTATGAAGGATCAATTTCAGATTCTTTAGGTAATACTAATCCTAATAAGATGGTAAGATTATATTTGGATGGAAATACTACTTCATGGGATAAGGAGGTTTCCACACCTTATGGAAAACTGGTACTATCTATTGGAAGGCAATTCAAAGCTGAAACAACTTTAGGAAACATAGGTTATTTGAATACTTGTTATGCAATGTTAGGTCAAATTGAGATGTTAGCTATTCGTGAAGCTTATTGTGAAGTGAGTACCTTAAATACATTATCCAATGAACTAAAATGTACGACTAAAGTATCTGAATATGATGAATTAGGTATGCTTCAAAAGGTAGTGATTCGTAAAGGTGATTCAGATTTGTTAACTAAAACCATGAACTACCAAAAAAGAAGTGCTTCCTCAATTTTCATTTCAAATTGTATTGAAAAAGAAGTCATCAAATATGGTTCTACAACAGTGAATAGAAGTTATGGAATAGACGCATTAGGAAATGTAAAATCCATTACAGATTCCATTTTTGGTTCTCATTCATATAAATATAATGAAAGAGATTTCTTGGAAGTGGAAGATGGAAAAAAATATGAGTATGATAGTAATGGTAATATAACTAAAGCTGGGGCAGCAACATTCACCTATGATTCAATCATAAAGGATAGATTAAAAACAGTAAATGGTAAAGAAATCATTTATGGTTCAAATCCTCTAAATCCATCAAAGTACAACGGCAACATTTATGAATTTGAAGGAAGACAACTAACTCGATTTAATAATAATTACTATACTTATAATAATCAAGGATTGCGAGTGAAAAAAATAATTAATACTATGCCTATTCAATATTATTATGATAGAGATAAATTAATTACAGAAATATCACCATTTTACAGATTAGATTTTTTATATGATGAATATGATGAACTTTATGGATTGATTTTTAATGAAACGCAAAAATATTTTTATATAAAAGATCATCTTCAAAATATATTAGGGATTGTAGACACAGATGGTGTACTTGTGGTAAAATATTCTTGTGATGCTTGGGGAAATCATATAGTATTAGATAACAATAATGTAGAGAATACTTCTCATAATTTTATTGGGAATTTAAATCCATTTAGATATAAAGGATACTATTATGATACAGAAAGTAATATGTACTATTGTAAAAGTAGATACTATGTTCCAGAATGGTGTAGATGGTTAAATGCTGATAGCATAGTATTTAATTTTAAAATGGGCTTTGGTGCAATTAATTGTTGCAACGTATTTAATTATTGTTTTAACAATCCATCTATCTATTCTGATTTAGACGGATTATATCCAAAAGAAGCTTGTAAAACATTGGATTTATATGATTTATATAGCATTGGATATCAATTTGAGCAACGAAAGATACAAAATGTTCAATTCATTAAAAAGAATAATCTTATACCTCATAGTTTACCAACGAAAGGAGTACCTGGAAGCGTTGGTAAACAAGTGAAATCTGATGGTACTCCTCATAGAGAGAGAGAATATGATGAAAATGGTGATGCAAAAGTCGACCATGATCATCATGAGGGTGAAGATGCGGGATATGATCATGATCATGAATGGGATTGGTCTAACACAGAAAAGCCTAGAGGAGATGCCAAACCTTCCAAACCTTCTACAAACTCATTTAGTATAGATAGTGGTTCTTTTATTAGTGGGGCGGCAGTAGTATTAGGTGGTGGAGCAGCTGGATTAGTATTTGCATGTTTTGTAGATGAAGGATTCTTAGGATTTAACAAATTTAGATAAGGGGATATAATTATGAAAGGATTACTTTTAAAATATGATGGCGATCAAACCAAATTAATTAAAATGCTTAGCTTTTTAGATAGTCTTGAATATAATTTTTATATAGCATTTGACGATGTGGCTTCTGACATAAAAGATGAATTTTGGAATGTTGAATCTTATACATCAGATATGGCAAAAAAGATGATATTTCACCCTTCATCAAAAAGATATATAATTGCTTTAGATTTATTTGTGAGTAAAAGAAAAAATTATTATGATAATATTGAAACTTATAGTGATTTTTTAAACTCGGATTATTTCTTATCATTACATATCCTTGATGGTTCAAAATTAGCAATATTTTGTAAAAATGAATCAATTTTGGATAAAATCAAGGAAATTTATATGCAATTTTCTTTAGATAATATGTTAGTAAAAGAAATTGAAACTGTGCCATTAAATATAGAAATGGCTTCATATGCTAGTAATTCTTCCACATGCCTTTGGACTATATAAAGTATAAAGACTTTCCAAATATCCAAGATCATTGTTTTTGATATCTGAAGAATATAAAGGTAATCTTACATTGTCAGCTGACCAATTCGAAATAGTACAATTTAAATAATAAGTATGTTTCATAAATGATACCTCCAGTGTGAATGATCTAGTGCTATCTGTCTCATACTTGTTCCTGTCTTATTTCTTTTTATTGCTTCCAATTTTTCTTCTCTAGTATATGTTTTTATTCCACTTTTTTTAAAGGCTTCAGCTCCATATCTTTGATACAATGCACATTGATATTTCACATTTGAAATGTTATAGTTATATTTTTTTACAAGTTCACTTAGTGGAATTCCTTCCTCTATATGTTCCCTTGCCATTTTCAATTTTTGTTCTTTTGTTATCTTCATAAAAAAATACCTCCACTTATTGTAACATATTTGTCCAATAAATGGGGGTAAGTTCATCAAAAATGGCAGGGGCGGAGAGAATCGAACTCCCACGGATGGTTTTGGAGACCACTACAATACCATTATGCTACGCCCCTATCGTATATAATTTTACAACAATTTTATTCAAAATCAAGTGTTTCACAAAAATAAATTTCATCGAATTTTATTCGGCACCCTTTTTGCTGAAATCCTCAGTTGGACAACATTTTGGACAACTTTGAACGTTTAAAATAGCTTGAAATAGCAATATTTTTATGATTTTGGCTCAAAATTTAAGAATTTTGGACAACATTTTGGACAACTTTTGATGTTTTTAGGGAGTGTCTCAAAATCAAAAACCTTGATATATCAACATATTTTAGGTGTTGGGCTCTTGGTAGAGCGTCGCTTTTGGAGACCCGCGTGCTACCGTTGACACCATGCCCCTATATAAGCATTAATGAGTATATCATAATTTTAGAAAGAATTCAATTCCTTTCTTTAAACTTAACAAAAAAAGAAGAGGTAAGCTTATGGACATTGCAAAATTTTTTATAGTGTGGGG
The DNA here is from genome assembly GCA_910579215.1 of uncultured Anaeroplasmataceae bacterium. GTDB lineage: Bacteria > Bacillota_I > Bacilli_A > Acholeplasmatales > Anaeroplasmataceae > Pelethenecus. The sequence continues at coordinate 21,535 of CAJTTN010000013.1, read as the reverse complement.
ACCAACCTTGCTATTTTTAATCATTGTAGGCATCGGAATTTTAATAGGTTGCTGGAGAGGGTTTAGAAAAAGTTTAATTCTTTTTGTTCATATGCTTGTAATAAATGTAGTTTGTTTAATTTTATTTTTGTGTTTGGTTAATGATGCAAATTTTGATACGAATTTTGTATCCTTTACAAATTCTATTTTAAATAATTTTAATGGAAACTCTTTACAAAATATAATGAATGTTGACGAAAGCTGTACATCTCTTCAACAGATATTATCTGAAAATTTTTTAAATCAATATGATTCGGAAAAATTAGAATATTGGCTAATATTAGAAAATACGGCTTATATTAATACATTAGTAGATATGACATTTCATCTAATTATTGCAGTCCTTTGCTTTATTGTATATCTTGTTTTAATATTTATTATGTATTTAATTTATTTGATTTTTTATCCAATACGGAGAAGAATTCAAAAAGAAAATCGAAGATACCATAATGGAGAATTGAATCACCCTTATCGCAAAAAAAGGATTTTAGGAGCATGCGTAGGTGGTATTCGTTCTATTATAACTGCAGTAATGATATTCTCTTTTTTAGGAAGCTTAATTTATGTGGTTTCTGGAGGAAATCAATTTCCAAATAGAGATAATTTAAAGGAAGATGAAAAAATAGAATTCTCAGATCCTAAATTTAATTCTATTTATGATTATTATAGTTATATTTGTGAAATGGGAAATACGGGCATCTTTAATATTTTAAATGGCATTAAGGATACGAGTCAAACACCATTCTACTTTTATTTTGCTGATTTGGTTTTACAAGGTAAATTAAATGATGAGAATTTAGGCATTGAAAATGAAAAATTTTATTTGCGTGATGAGCTTGGTGAATATGTTCGTTTTGTAAATAGTTCTTTAACAATATTATTAAAGTATTCCGAAACAGAGGAAATGGAAGCAATCCTAAATGGGAATTTGGATAATACAGAGCTAATGCAGATTCTTATGCAAACCATGCAAAAAGAAGGCTTTGTTGAGGAGTATAATTCTTTAATTGACTCATTTGAGGGGAAACCTTTTATGAATAACCTCTGCCTTTCCTCTTTGACCTCTTTAATTAATCATATTAATTTGGTTGTGCCAGAAAATAAAGAGGTTATAGGAATTGTTAATCAATTATTTAAAAGTGAAGAAGCAATTAAGGTAAATGATTTAGCTACAGGTGCAGATATAAAAAATTTATTTAAAGGATTAGTATCAGTTGTAGCCTCATTAGATTTAGAGGAGGAAACTACATATACAGAGGAAATGGAAGGAAAATTAATTTCTACAAAGCAGTCTATCGCGATTGTTCAAAAGCTTCTTCCAACTATACAAAGTCTCTCCCTTTTTACAGAAAGGCAGGATATAGGAAACAAGGTAATAAAAGGACTTTATACCTACTGCTCTAATAATTTAATATCTGAGGATATGAAAATAGAGGTTCCTGAAAATATCAATTGGATAAATGAATTTAATATCTTAATGAGAGCTTGTGATCCACTGTTAAGTATTGGATATGAAATTTATAATGATGATAAAACTATATTGATGAGTAATTTAGCCTATATATTTGAAGGAGAAAATAGTCAGCAGATGGAGCTTGCCTTTGATAAGCTGTCTTTAGAGCTTACACAATCCCAGCTTTTAGATATTGTTTTTAAATCCTCCTTTGTTGGAAAGGCTCTTGATGATTTGGTTATTTCCATAGCAAAAAATGAAGAGGCATCCATTCCGAAGGATATATCCTATATGGGGAATGATGGGGAATGTAGTATATTTCTAAATAGTCTTAAGTTATTTCTTAAAAATGGCGGTGGTCCTGTTCTTATAACTATGATGGAGCAAAAGGATAATTTAGGTGCAGAAGCTATTTTGCAAATGTTAGATATATTTACCAGTGAAGTAAATATTTATGAGTCAAAAACTATTTTAGATGTTTTGTTGGATTCTAAATTATTATATTATATGGTTTCTACCTATTTAACCTATGCTGAATTTGGAGCGTTTAAGCTATACTTGCCAAATGAAACGATTGAATATATTACAGAGGGGACTGGCGAGAATTTAAGGGTTTATAAAATGATTAAGCAAACTGAGATTAAAACGATTACTGATTTGCTTTCTAATTGTAAGGAATTAATTGTTGAATTAATTAAAAACCCTAATGAAATAGACTATGCAACTATTTTGACAAATCAATATATTAGAGAAACCATTGATAAATCATTATTATTACAAGGAACGATGGCTAATATTATTATAGGTATATCGACAGAACAAAATGTTATTGTTTTACCTGAGATGTTTGATCAACCAGAACAATGGTTATCTTCTGATGCTAAAGGAGAAATTGAGATACTCATTAACGCTGTATATCATATGGCTGAGAGTGATAAAACCTTAATCAATGACTTAATGAATGGTAGCATAAAGGCCTCAACCTTAATAGGCTTAGATAATTCAATCTTGGAGATGATTTGCACTTCTAAAGTATTACGTTATACAATTAGTGATATGATTACTACCTTAGGAAGCAATGATTTTGAAATTGTCGTAGCAAGGAGTTCAATAGAACTATTAGCTGCAAAAACAACTACTGCAAAAACTGTAGATGTTATTTCTGCTCGTGAGCTAAGTGAAATATTTGTTGATATTAAGACAATTGTTGATTTTGATGAGCAGGATCAAGTCAAAGTGGATTATAACGCAATATTTGAAAATAAGGCAGAAATAAGCAAAAATAAAACCATAACTGCTACATTAGTACAAATGATGCTTAAGTATGAGGAGTCTGGCTTTTTAGTTGTTCCTAGAAAATATCAAGAGGACTTTGAAAAAATAAAGACAGAGGTAGTATTAAATAATAACGTTTGGTTTGGTACCTCTATAGGTTCAGAGGATGATGAGTTATTTCTTATGCTTTCTGCAATAGAAACATTAATTGAAAAGGATGAAACAGGAAGAATACCAGATGATTTTGATTTGAAAAATTTACAAAACAATTTAAAAATTAAAGAAAATGAGGTAGGAACGCTTTGCACATCAGCCATTTTAAATGCCTCTATCAGTAATCAAATTATTAATATTTTTAATGTTCCAGTGTCCATTTATACTGATGAATTAATTGAAGTATCTGAATTAGAAGCTTTCTTTCAATCAATTTTTAAGCTCTTTAATCGGTCAGAAATCATAGCAAATGAGTTGGATAGTAATTTGTTTGATATTTATTTTAAGGAAGAGGCTACCCATGAGGTATTAGCTTCTATCATTATGCGTGCTACAATTTCTGAAAAAATGATTGCATTAGAGCAATTATATATTCCTCAAAATCAAGGTCAAGAGATATCCTATGTAAATAAGGGGGATAGCTATTTAATAAATGGCTCAGAATTACAAAAAGTTTTCCAAGCTTTATTTGCTTTATTAAATCAAGATGAGATTACTGTCAACTCTATAAATCAGCAATTAAATACAATTGCTTTAGAAGTAGTTGATATAAATATACTCTTAGAATCAGAAATATTAAGAGCTACGATTTCTTCCAATGTTGTAGATGTTGAGGAGCTTATAATCCCACAAGATGTTGTTTTGACTGAAGGACTTTTAAATGCTAAAGAGGGCACTTTAATAGACAAATTAGAACTTAAATTATTTATGAATGCCTTATTTGTATTATTTGAAACGGAATCTATAGAGGGCAATCATTTAAATACACTATTACAAGAATTTTCTATAACTTCTAATAAAGTAGATAACCTATTAGCTTCTTATATTTTACAGGCAACAATAGCTAATAAATTTTTAACAGTAGAGAATTTGGTTATTCCTAATAATGTTGTAAAAGAAATAAGGACAATTAAAAGCAACTCCCAAAGTATTATAGTTAAAGAAGAATTGCGTTCATTTTTACAAGCTATTTTAGTAACATCAGATGAAGCTATTAGTGGATCAAATTATGATTTAAATCATTTAATATTACCTACTACAATAGAGGCTGCCACTATAATGACTACCTCCTTAATCGTTTCTGCAACCCTATCTTCTAAAATTATAACAGAGGATTCTATTATAATAGTATTAGATGAAGTATTAACTCCTTATTTATTCCAAGGCTTGTATAGTGAGGAAGCCTATATTATGCAAGAAGAGCTTGCAAATTTACTGTTAGCTTTGACCGTTGGAATGGGAATTTCTGATCCAATGCATCTGAGCTTTGAAACTATAATTTTACCTACAACGACTTTACAAAAGCAGGCACTTCTTAATAGTATCATTTTACGAGCAACTATATCAGAAAGAGTTCTTAGACAGGAAAAGGTTTCGATAGAAGTGTCTAGTGCTAATATCTTCACAGAGTATCATTATAAAAATAATCAGGTTGGCATATTAAGTGGAACAGAAATATTAAATATTATAAGAGGAATAGAGCTATTAAATCCAGAACAAGGGAATTTTGATAATTTAATTTTAGACGTTGGAGATATTATAGCTATGGAGAATAAAATTGAGGTCTTAGAAGCCATTTCAAAATCTGATGTATATAGATCAATAATTTCTAGAACCTTGAGTGAGGAGATTTCCTTTAGCGGAATAAAAACACAAGCTTATCAAATGTTTCTTTCTTCTCAAGCAATGGCTACTATAATTATAGACGGAAATGCAGTTTCCTATCAATATGCTCATGCATTGCTTCCAGGTAAATATGTAATAAAGTATCCAGCCTTTGAGGTTGATTTGTACACCTCCTTTGAATTGATTACCTCCTTTGGTAGAGTGTTTATGGCAGAAGATATTTTAGCGCTACAACATACTTTGCAATTCTAATAAGGCTAAAATTTGGCTTATTTCTACCAAAATATGGAAAAAATCTATTATAAATAAAATTTATGGATTTCCTAGGGGTTTTTACCGAAAACCCCTATTTTTTGTCATAAATCTGTAAAGTAAACCTTACAATTCGCTTGTCAATACCAAAAACTATAAAATTTATTTATGGAAAAAGATAAAAAAATTAAATAGAATAATAATAATGCTTTCATATTGTTTTCATTATTTTTAGGTGCTATTATGTAGTTACTTTAGTCAATTTAAGTGAATTATATTGGAGGGTGTAACTATGAAAATCATCAAAAGAAGTGGAACAGAAGTAAAATTTGATATTAAAAAAATTACAGAAGCTATTCGTAAGGCGAATAGTGAAGTGATGGAAAAAGAGCAGCTTTCTGAAGAGATGATTTTAGAGCTTTCTAATAATGTTTCAAAGGCATGTAAAAAGGCAAAGTATGCATTAGGTGTAGAAGAAATTCAGAATCTTGTAGAAAATGAACTTATGAAGGTTCATGCATATAATGTAGCACGAAAATATATTACCTATCGTTATAAGCGTGCTTTGGTACGTAAATCAAATTCAACAGATGAGCAAATTCTCAGTCTTATTGAATGTAATAATGAAGAGGTTAAACAAGAGAACTCAAATAAAAATCCAACTGTGAATAGTGTTCAACGTGATTATATGGCTGGTGAGGTTAGTAAAGATATTACAAAAAGGTTTTTATTACCTGAGGAGATTGTAAAAGCACATGAAGAAGGTGTAATTCATTTCCATGATAGTGATTATTTTGCTCAACATATGCACAATTGCTGTTTAGTAAATCTTGAGGATATGCTTCAAAATGGAACCGTTATAAGTGAGACTATGATAGAAAGACCAAAGAGCTTTTCTACAGCATGTAATGTAGCAACACAAATTATTGCCCAAATTGCTTCAAGCCAATATGGTGGACAGTCTATCACCTTATCTCATTTAGCCCCTTTTGTTGATGTTTCAAGACAAAAGATTATAAAAGAGGTTATAAAAGAATTTCAGGAGCAGGATATCAAGGCTACAGATGAACAAATCGCAAAGGTAGCAGAGATGCGTGTAAGAAGCGAAATAAAAAAAAGCTGTCAAATTATACAATATCAGGTTGTTACCCTTATGACGACTAATGGACAAGCTCCTTTTGTTACAGTATATATGTACTTAAATGAGGTTCCTGAAGGACAAACAAGAGATGACTTGGCGATGATTATTGAAGAGATGCTTCACCAAAGAATCTTAGGAGTTAAAAATGAAAAGGGAGTATATATTACTCCAGCTTTTCCTAAATTGATATATGTGTTAGAGGAAAACAACATTCATCCTGATTCTAAATATTATTATTTAACAGAACTTGCTGCTAAGTGTACAGCTAAGCGTATGGTGCCAGATTATATTTCTGAAAAGGTTATGAAAAATTTAAAAATAAATGAAAATGGTGAAGGAGATTGCTATCCTTGTATGGGCTGTCGTTCTTTTCTTACTCCAGATACAACAATTCATTTAGGAAATATAGCAAATGCTCAGAATTATGTTGAAGGAAAAGGTAAATATTATGGTAGATTTAACCAAGGGGTTGTTACCTTAAATCTTGTAGATGTTGCATGTTCTTCTGGAAAAGATATGGATAAATTTTGGCAAATTATGAAGGAGCGCCTAGAGCTATGCTATCGTGCTTTAATGTGCCGTCATAAGAGATTATTAGGAACTCCATCAGATGTTGCACCTATTTTGTGGCAGCATGGTGGGCTTGCAAGACTAAAAAAAGGAGAAGTAATAGATCGATTACTTTTTGATGGATATTCTACGATTTCTTTAGGCTACGCTGGTTTAAGCGAATGTGTCAAATATTTAATTGATGAGTCACATACAACAGAAGCTGGAACTAAGCTAGGCCTTCAGATCATGCAGGTCTTAAATGATGCTTGTGCAAAGTGGCGTAAGGAAACGAATATTGCTTTTAGTGTTTATGGTACACCATTAGAATCAACAACGTATAAATTTGCTAAGTGCCTACAAAAAAGATTTGGAATAATTCCAGGTGTTACAGATAAGAACTACATTACAAATAGTTACCATATTCATGTTACTGAGGAAATTGATGCCTTTAATAAATTAACTATAGAATCTAAATTTCAAAAGCTATCTCCTGGTGGAGCCGTTAGTTATGTTGAGGTTCCTAATTTACAAAATAATATACCAGCAGTTTTAGCCTTGATGAGACATATCTATGACACTATTATGTATGCAGAATTAAATACCAAAAGTGATTTCTGTCAGTGCTGTGGCTATACGGGAGAAATCATAATTGTAACTGATGCAGATGATAAGCTTATTTGGAAGTGTCCAAATTGTGGAAATACGGATGAGACTAAATTAAATGTTGCTCGTAGAACCTGTGGCTATATTGGTACACAATTTTGGAATCAGGGCAGAACCCAAGAAATTAAAGAAAGAGTCCTACATTTATAATGAATTATGCTTCAATCAAAAAATTTGATATAGCAAATGGATTAGGTGTAAGAGTATCTTTATTTGTCAGCGGATGTACACATCATTGTAAGAATTGCTTCAATGCAATTGCATGGGATTTTCATTATGGAAATCCCTTTACAATTGAGGTGGAGGATGAAATTATAAAGTCCTTAAAGCAATCTATGATTACAGGTCTTACTCTTCTTGGCGGGGAGCCTATGGAGCCTCAAAATCAAGAAGGACTCATTTCCTTTTTAAGAAGAGTAAAAAAAGAGGTTCCAGAAAAAGATATTTGGTGCTATACGGGATATACCTTAGAAAAGGATTTAATCAAAGGAAAAGCACATACAGCGGTTACAGATGAAATGCTATCTTACATTGATGTTATAGTTGATGGTAAGTTTATAGAGGAACTTAAGGATATAACATTAAAATTCAGGGGATCATCTAATCAGCGTGTTATTGATCTAAAAAAAACACTATTAGAAAAAAAAATAGTATTATTTAATTTTCAATGAATTGTGGCCAAAATATCCACAATTTTTCCATTTTATGGTATAATCAAGATAAATATGAAAAACTTATAAATGAGGGATTTTTTGTGATAGCTTTAGATAGAATAAATCAATTAAAGGAAATATTAAATCAGGCTTCCTATCAGTATTATGTTCTAGATCAGCCAACAATGGAGGATTATGAATATGATCGACTTATGGAGGAGCTTATTCGTTTAGAAAATGAATATCCTGAATTGAAAACTATAGATTCTCCCACAAATAAAATTGGGGGAGAGGTATTATCAAAATTTGAAAAGGTTGTACATACCTCTAAAATGATGAGTTTAAGTGATGCATTTAACTTTGATGAATTAAGGGATTTTGATAGTAGAGTTAGAAAATCAGCTCCAGAGGCTACCTATTGCTGTGAGCTTAAAATTGATGGCTTATCTGTTTCCTTACGATATGAAAATGGTATTTTAGTTCAGGGTGCTACAAGAGGAAATGGCGAAATTGGAGAAAATATCACAAGCAATGTAAAAACAATAAAGAGTATCCCTTTACGCCTAAGAACTTTAGAAAGCTTAGAGGTTCGAGGCGAAATTTTCATGCCCAAAAAAAGCTTTCATGCTTTAAATGAAGAGCGTGCTTTGAATGAAGAGGAGCTTTTTGCAAATTGTAGAAATGCTGCTGCTGGATCTATTCGTCAATTAGATAGTAAAATTGCCGCTAAGAGGAATTTAGATGCTTTCCTGTATTATTTATTAGATGACACAAGTAAAACGCAAATAGAGGCCTTAAAGTCAATGCAAGATTTAGGCTTTAAGGTCAATCCATTTTTTAGAAAGTGTTTAACAATAGAGGATGTTATTTCTTATATTGATGAAATTGCGACAACACGAGAAAGCTTGCCTTATGATATAGATGGGATTGTAATTAAAGTGAATGAAAAAAATTTATATCCTATCATAGGCGAGACTGTAAAATATCCGAAATGGGCTATTGCCTATAAATTTCCACCAGAAGAGGTTAAAACTAAGCTTTTAGGTATCACTTTTCAGGTTGGTAGAAGTGGGGTTATTACGCCTGTAGCTAATTTTAAGCCTGCCTTTGTTCAAGGCTCTTTAATCTCTAAGGCTACCTTACATAATGAGGATTATATTATAGCCAAGGATATTCATATCAATGATGTCGTATTGATCCGCAAGGCTGGTGACGTAATACCAGAGGTGGTTAGACCAATTTTAGAAGAACGCCCTAAGGATGCAATTCCTTTCCATATGATACAGGAGTGTCCTTGCTGTCATACCCCTTTACTTAGAAACCCAAAGGAAGCGGACTATTTTTGTACGAATCCTAATTGTAGTGAAAAGCAAATTAATCGCTTAATTCATTTTGCTTCCAAGCCAGCCTATAATATTGACTCCTTAGGAGATAAACTAGTTAAGCAGCTATTTGAGGCAGGATATCTAAAAACCATATCCGATATCTTTAATTTAAAGCAGCATTATGATGAGCTAGTAGCCTTACCAGGTCTAGGCGCTAAAAGTATAGACCATCTTTTGGCTGCCATAGAGGGTTCTAAGAAAAATAATTTAAATCTTCTTATTTTTGGCTTAGGCATAAAGCATTGTGGGGCGAAAATATCTACTTTATTATGTAAAAGATTTAAGACAATAGATGCTCTTATGCATGCTAGCTTTGAAGAATTATCTGCAATCAACGATATTGGCGAAGCTATAGCCTATGAATTTGTGGCTTTTATGCAAGAATCAGCCAATATTCAACTTATTGAAGAGCTTAAAAATTTGGGTTTAAAAATGGAATTTGATTCTCAGAAAATACATGAAAATTATTTTACTAATAAGAAATGTGTTTTGACAGGAACTTTAGATTCTATGGGCCGAACAGAGGCTAAAAAATTGATAGAAGGATTTGGAGGAAGTTTAACTGACTCTGTAAGTGCAAAAACAGATATTTTAATTTTGGGGACAAACCCTGGAAGTAAATATGATAAGGCAAAAAAGCTTGGAATCTACATTATGGAGGAACAAGAATTTTTAGCTAAAATTAAAGAATAATACGAGGTGCGAAATGGATCACATTGTAATAAAGGGTGCTAGAGAAAATAATTTGAAAAATGTCTCAATCGAGCTTCCTAAAAATAAATTTATTGTTATGACAGGTTTATCAGGTTCTGGTAAATCCTCTTTAGCCTTTGATACAATTTATCAGGAGGGACAAAGAAGATTTGTGGAATCCTTATCAAGCTATGCTAGACAATTTATCGGTTCAATGGATAAGCCTGATGTAGATAGTATAGAAGGGTTATCTCCAGCTATATCTATTGATCAAAAATCTGCAAGTCATAATCCGAGATCAACCGTAGGAACAGTTACTGAGATATATGATTATCTTCGTGTTTTATTTGCCCGAATAGGAACTCCCTATTGTCCAACACACCATATTCCCATTACATCTTTTTCTAATGAGCAAATTGTAAATAAAATTTTAGAATTACCAGAAGGAGCAAAGCTATATATTACTTCTCCTGTAGTATTTCGAGAAAAAGGAGAACACAAGCAAATTTTTGCTAAGTATTTACAAGAGGGCTTCGTAAGAGCTATAGTTGATGGAGAGCTTATTGAATTAGATCAGCAAAAGGAGCTTGAAAAAAATAAAAAGCATACCATTGAAATTGTAGTGGAGCGTCTTGTTTTAAAAGAAGGAATTCGTAGTAGAATCGCTGAAGCAGTAGAAATTGCTGTGAAATTTTCGAATGGATATGTACAAGTTTATTGTAATAATGAGCCTATGTTTTTTTCTACAAAGCATGCATGTCCAGAGTGTGGATATTCCTTAGCCTCTTTAGAACCTAGAATTTTTTCCTTTAATAGCCCTTTAGGCGCTTGTCCAGACTGTAATGGGTTAGGTAAAAAGCTAACAGTTTCCCCAGAATTAGTTATTGAAGAGGATAAATCTTTAGAAAAGGGCTGTATTATCCCTTATCGTAATCAAGACAAAGAAAATTTGACGAATGCTATGCTAGAACAGACTTGTAGTTTTTATCACATCGATATGAAAAAGCCTTTTAAGGACTTAACTGAGGAACAAAAAAAGGTTATTTTATATGGCTCAAAGGATATCATTGATTTCAAATTGCGCTCTACAAGTGGAAGAATACATGATAAAAAAGAATTTTTTGAGGGAATCATTACGAATTTTCAAAGACGTTATATCGAAACCAATAGTGATTGGATTCGGGATTGGATTGAAAATTATATGGTGGAAAATCAATGTGAAACCTGTAATGGTGCTCGTTTAAATCCAAGTATTTTGAATATATTTATCGAGGAAAAAAACATTTATGATGTTTGTTCAATGCCTATTGATGAATTATATACTTGGTTTAAAAATTTAGAATTAAGTGAAGAAAAAAAGGTTATTTCAAAATTAGCGATTAAGGAAATTTGTGATAGACTTTCCTTTTTGATTAATGTTGGATTAGAATATTTAACGCTTAGCCGTAGTGCAGATACTTTATCTGGTGGAGAAGCACAGCGTATCCGTTTAGCTACTCAAATCGGATCAAGACTAACGGGTGTATTATATGTTTTAGATGAGCCATCGATTGGACTACATCAAAGAGATAATGCGCGATTAATAAAAACATTAAAGGAAATGCGTGATTTAGGAAATACTTTAATAGTAGTAGAGCATGATGATGAGACAATGAAGGCTTGTGATTATTTGGTAGACATTGGTCCAAGAGCTGGTATTCATGGTGGAGAAGTAATTGCTTGTGGAACACCTGAGGAGGTTATGAAAAATTCATCAAGTATAACAGGTGCTTATTTGGCAGGCAATATGAGGATAGAGGTTCCTTCTACAAGAAGAAAAGGAACAAAGAAATTTATAAAAATTATTGGTGCAAAGGAAAATAATCTGAAAAATATTAATGTCACCTTTCCATTAGGTGTTATTACCTGTGTTACAGGCGTTTCGGGAAGTGGGAAATCTACCTTAGTAAATGAGGTTTTATATAAGAATGCTTATGTAAGATTGTATTCTGCTAAAAAGGTTTCTCCTGGTAAGGTTAAAAGAATTGATGGCCTAGATAATATTGATCGCATTGTTCATATATCTCAGCAACCAATTGGACGAACGCCAAGAAGTAACCCTGCAACCTATACAGGTGTTTTTGATGATATTCGCGAGCTATTCAGTCAAACTACAGATGCTAAAATAAAGGGCTATGATAAATCTAGATTTTCATTCAATGTACGAGGTGGTCGTTGTGAAGCCTGTAGTGGAGATGGTGTCAAACGTATATCCATGCATTTTTTACCAGATGTCTTCGTACCTTGTGAAGTATGCCATGGAACAAGATATCAGCAGGAAACATTAAATGTAAAATTTAAGGGTAAAAGTATAGCTGATGTCCTAGATATGACAGTTGAGGATGCGGTAGAATTTTTTGATGCTTTTCCTAAAATTAAAGCCAAGCTTCAAACCATTAATGATGTCGGCTTAGGATATATAAAGCTTGGGCAGTCCTCAACTACACTTTCTGGTGGGGAAGCACAAAGAGTAAAGCTTGCCTATGAACTTCATTCACGCATTTCAGAAAAATCTCTTTATATTTTAGATGAACCTACAACAGGGCTTCATGTAGACGATATTAAACGTTTAATGGAGGTTATAGCAAGAATAGCCGATGCAGGAGCAACTGTAATTATTATAGAGCATAATCTTGACGTAATTAAGTTAGCTGATTATATAATAGATTTAGGTCCTGAGGGTGGAAACCGTGGAGGAACTGTCCTTTTTGAAGGCACTCCAGAGGACTTAATTAAAAATGAAAAGTCATATACTGCAAAATATTTGCGACCATTATTGAAGTAAAAATCTCTTACATAGAGATTTTTCTTTCTTCTTGAGTATTGAATACGTAAATCTATTTGCTAAAATGGATTTATTATTATATAATATATAAAGTATAAAAAAAGGAGGTGAAGCATTCAATGAAGCAAGAGAAAAAGGAACAAATTAAGGAACTTCTAGAAGAAGCAAAACAAAAAATAGAACAGATGAAAGAAGAAATGCCAGAGGAAAACTTTAAACAATCAGAGGCAATGTTAGAGCACTTATCCTTACTCTTAGAAGGAAAGGTTTCAAGAAGAATGATAAATGTACTAATATTAAGATACATCATATCTCTATTTTTGATTTTTATTTTAGGGTTTTTATGGATGGTTACTGTTTTAGGTTTTGCTAACCCTTTGTTGAATTATGTTTCTATTCCTCAGTTTTTTATTATAGTTCTATCCTTAACGGCAATATTCGTAATTTTATTAAAGCTATTGACGATACTTACAAATACCTTCCATAGAAGTCCAATTGGTTGTATTATATTATTTAGTCTCATTACTATTTTAGCCTTGGCAATGGTGGATGTAGTTTGGGTTGATTTTTGTGTAAGCTTGGATGCTTCTCTTTTTCTTACTAGTATTTTATGGGTTGGATTCATAGGAATAGAGCTATGGCTACAGAAGAAAATTTTTTTATAGGAGAATGAGAATGGATTATATAACCATTGAACAAATGATGATAGATAATAAGCTAGAGCTTATCAGTGGGGCTCAAGGCTTAAATAGACATTGTGTAGAAGAAATGATTTCTAGACCAGGTTTAGAATTTTCAGGCTTTTTTGATTATTTTGATCCAAAGCGTGTAGTTTTGGTGGGGTCAAAGGATGCAACCTTTTTTAGTAAGCAGGATGCCAAAACGAGAGAAATGAATGTTAGAAAAATCTTTGAACTAAAGCCACCTTGTATTGTTTTCAGTGTAAAGGTGGTTGTACCTGAGCTTTTCAAGGCACTTGGAGATGAATATGGAATTTGTGTTTTAAAAAGTAATTTAAGAACAACGCCAACCTCTTCAAAGCTTTTTAATTATTTACAGGATCATTTAGGACAAACCATCTCCGTTCATGGAACATTTTTAGATATTAATGGTATGGGAACCTTAGTTATTGGTAAGAGTGGAATAGGAAAATCAGAAACCTCCTTAGATTTAATTAAGCGAGGACATCAATTAATTGCTGATGATCTTGTCGAAATTTTAGAGAAAGAGCCTGGTAATTTAATTGGAAGAGCGCCAGAAATATTAAAAAGATTTATGGAAATCAGAGGAATAGGAATAGTTGATGTTGTTACTATGTTTGGTGCAGGTGCCTATAGAGATAGAAAAAATCTGAGACTTGTGGTAGAGCTTGAAACCTGGGACGAAAATAAGTATTATGACCGGCTTGGACTAGAGGAACAAAAAATTAAATATTTTAATACCGAAATAACAAAGGTCACAATACCCGTATTACCTGGTAGAAGTGTATCCTTGTTAGTAGAATCTGCTGCTATGAATGAAAAGCTGAAGCTTATGGGACATTTTGCAGCTAAGGAATTTACGCAAAAGGTTGATAAAAAGGCAGAGTCAGGAGGTAAACACGAATGATAAATTATATTGAACCATCCTTTTACCTATTTGGAATGGAAATCCGTTGGTATGCAATATGTATACTAATCGGAGTTTTAATCGCTGTAATAGCTGGTGTGCGAGAGGGTAAAAAAATAGGCATACCAAGCGATTATATCTATACAGGAGTAGTGATTGTTTTGCCTTGCTCTATATTAGGAGCGCGGTTATGGTGGGATTTATTTAATCTTAATCAAATTCACAGCTTTATAGATATTTTTGCAATATGGGATGGAGGCTTGGCAATACAAGGTGGAGTATTAGCCGCGTTATTGTCTATCTACATTTATTGTCGAGTTCGAAAATTTTCCTTTTATCACATTCTTGATGTGGTTGCTCCAGGATTTTTAATTGGTCAAATTTGTGGTCGATGGGGTAATTTTTGTAATCATGAGTTATATGGTCCTGTAGTAAAAAATGTAGAGCTTTTTAAAACGCTTCTTCCTAGCTTTATTACAGAAAATATGTATATAGATGGGTTTTATCGCCACCCTACCTTTTTATATGAATCCTTATTGAATTTGGTTGGTTTAATTTTGATGCTTGTTGCTAGACGTAAGCTTAAAAAGCTAGAATCAGGAGATCTCATAGGATTTTATTTAGTTTGGTATGGTATTGTGCGTATACCAATTGAGCTTCTAAGAAGTAAAAGTGGTATCGATGAGATTTTAATGGTGGGAAATGCACCAATGTCTATTATAATAAGTGTAATTTTTATTCTTTGTGGAGTTGGAGTTTTAATTTTAAAGCGTTTTGTAGGTCCTAGAGTTAATTATCGTGAGCTATTGCTTACAATTAAAAAGAATAGATATGATACCATTTTATTTGATTTAGATGGTACATTATTAAATACAAAGGATTTAATATATCGTAGCTTCACTTATACCTTTGAGCATTTTCGTCCTGATTTAAAGCTGACGGATGAGGAGCTAGATTCTTTCTTTGGACCCTCTTTAAGACAAACCTTTTCTAGATATAGTGAGGATGAACAGGAAATAAAAGCAATGATAGATTATTATAGAGAATATAACGTTTCTGTTCACGATGAATTTGTTACTGCCTTTCCTGGTGCCAAGAGCTTGATTCGGTCCTTAGCGCGTAAGGGATATAAAATAGGTGTTGTTTCCTCTAAAAAAACAGATTTGGTGGAACATGGGTTAGAACTTTTTGGAATGCTGGATAAGGTGCGTATTGTTATAGGCGAAGAGGATGTAGCTAATCCCAAGCCAGATCCTGAGGGTATTCTTAAGGCTATGAAGATTTTAAATAGTAAGAAGGCATTATATGTTGGAGATGGTGTAGGAGATATAGAGGCTGGTAAAAATGCCAAAATTGATACGATTGGAGTCCTATATTCCGATCGTAAGGATAAAATTCTTGCTGCTGAGCCTACCTACACAATTCGTAATTTATCAGAAATTTTGATGATTTTAGTGGAGTAACTTATGAGCTTTTCATTTGATGTTAAGGAAGATATCTTAAAAATAAATATGGAGGCTTCTTCACATCTTATTGAATTAGAGGCTTGGCTTAGGCTGGTTGGAGAAATTTATTTGAGTCCTATTCGTTTAATTTGTTCTAGCTCCAATTTACATATTATTAGGTATTATATTGCTCTTCTTAAGCAGTTTTATACAAATATGAGCTTTAAAATTGTCTCTAAGGTTCAGCAAAAGCTAAATCATAAAACCATGTATTCCTGTATTATAGAGGATATAGGACAGACGATTATAGAGGATTTAAATTTATTAGAGCCAGTTACTTTACGGAAAGAAGAAATTTTACATGATGCTAAAATGTCTATTTCCTATCTTAGAGGAGCCTTTTTAGCTAAGGGAAGTGTAAATGACCCTAACACCTCAAACTACCATTTAGAGATTATGGTAGATCAGGAGGCTGAGGCACTCTTCCTTCAAAGAATTATGAACAACTATAATCTTAATGCTCGCATCGCTAAGAGAAGAAACCATTTGATTGTTTATATAAAGGAAAAGGATCGTATTGTAGAGGTTTTAAGAAGACTTGGTGCAAATGTCACTATGAATGAATTTGAAAATGCTATAATAAAAAGAGAAATTTCTGCCAACATTAATAGAGCTTTAAACACAGATGTTGCTAATCAACAAAAGACAAATATTAGTGCACAGGAGCAATTAAAATATATTTCTTATTTAGAACTAAATTATCCTTTAGAAAGACTAGATCCAAAGCTTTTATTGGTTATGAAGGTAAGAAAGGAAAATAAGGAAGCCTCTTTAAATGAACTAGTGTATTTAATAAATGATAAGTACAATGAACAAATAACAAAGTCTTGTTTAAATCATCGCTTTAGAAAAATAAAAGAAATTGCATTAGATTATAAAGCGAGAAAAGAGGAGTAATATGCGTGTTGGAGTAGATTTGGTAGAGCATAAAGATATCGAGAATAGGGATGAGCGTTTTATTCGCCGTATCCTAACTTCATTTGAACTTTCCTATTTTCAAACAATTACAAATAAAAAAAGAAGGATAGAATATCTATCCTCTCGCTTTGCCTGTAAGGAAGCTGTTTTTAAATGTTATAAAACAGGTTTGACCTTTCAGGATATTACGATTAAAAATGAAGAAAATGGAGCTCCCTACGTCCTTATAAAAAATAAGAAAGAAGAACTCCAAATTAGTTTATCCCATACGGATCATTATAGTATTGCGGTGGTTATTCTTCCAACATGCGATGACGATTAGGTAAGAATAAAGCTACAATATTAAATAAGGCACAGATTCCAATAAAGATATATACGATTCTAGTCATTACAGATCCTTCTTGGAATAGCCAAGTAACAATATTAAAATTAAATATTCCCACGATAGCCCATGTAATTCCACCAAGAATTGTGAATACAAGGGCTATTTTCTGTATTATAGACATTCTTCAGTTCCTCCTTTATTATGTAGTTTTAACGAAAACACGTTACTTTATGCATAGTTTAAAAAAGAAAAGCATATTGTTTATTGATTATAGAAGATAGGTGGAAGAATGAAAAAAATATTTGGTTTAATTTTATTAGGTTTATTAGTATTAGTTGGATGTAAGGCAAAGGATAATGTGGATGAGGTATCAAGAGTTACAAATTATCTCTCTGGATTAAGCTCCTATAGTCTAACATCTAAAATGACGATTCAAAGAGCAGATAAGAATGTTAGTGTTAATGTAGAAGTGGATTATTTATCTCCAAGCTACTATAAGGTTTGTTTTAAAGGGGATAGTGACCAGCTTATCATTAAGAATGATACAGGTGTTTATGTGATTACACCTTCCTTAAACAAGGAATTCAGATTTGATAGTAATTGGCCACTAAATAGTTCTCATGCTTATTTATTAGAGGCGATTAATAAAGATATTAAAGCAGATAAAGAAGCCTCAGGAAGTATGAACGGTACCGATTATGTAATTGAATGTAAAATTACACATAAAACAAATCAAAAGCTTAACAAGATGAAATACACATGTGATGCTAACTACAAGCCAAAGAAAACTGTGTTTTTAAATGAAAAAAATGAAGAGTGTATCGTAGTAGATTTTGATACCTTTACACCTAACAGCAATTTAGGAAAAGATAATTTTAATGAAAAGAAGTATCTTGGAAATCAACAAGAAAAGCCTGGAGAAGAAGAAACAAGCTTAACGTTGACTGCAGGATATGTTGTAGAGGGAAGTACACTTGCCTCCTCTAGTAAAAAGGATGATACAACAATTCTATGCTATAGTGGCTCACATTCCTATACCATTATTGTTTCCTTGGTTGAGGTTACAGATGAAGTAGTAGCTATAGATACCTATGATTCTGTAGAATTCCTTGAATGTGGACTTGGATTCTTAAATAAAAATACAATGAAATTCTATAACGGAAATTATGAGATAACCATTTTTTCCAATGAGCTTTCTGTAGATGATTATATTAATATAGCCAATAGTATTACCTTAGCTTAGGTATACGGAAGACATCAATTTAGGATGTCTTCCTTTTTTTCTGGGTATACTAATAAAAAACAACTGAAAACGAGCTAAAAATTGTGCTTAGTTCTTGAATTTTTCTTTGATTTATCTTATAATATATTAGATGTTTACTATAGGAGGGAATGACCTTGGCAAGATCAGTCAGAAAGGTATCTCGTTCAAATACGAAGAACCAAAAAAAAGAATATAAATTTAATAAAAAGTTATTTATCATTATATTAACAGTTGTAGTTTTAATCGGTGTAGGTCTAGGTGTAGGATTAGGGATTTATTATGGAACTAAAGAGGATGAGGCCTATGTATCAGATAAAATATATTTCCATGAGGAAACAAAGGATACAGAAGGGCATACTGTTAAGTTTAATAAAGAAAATTACCTTTCCATTGAAAGATATATTAAAAATGGTGATATAGAAAATACATTTATTTTTGTTTATGATGGTAATGCATTTTATGCAGATGAAAAAGATGAGGATAATTATAACGAGGATTATGTGAAATTAATTACGCGTCTAGCTGATTTACAATATACAGTAGATCAGGCAAAGGATAGAGGTGTAGATTTAGAGCTATACGTTGTAGATGCTACTGTAAATAGCTCTACAAACGCAGGAATTTTATATGATAGTCAGTTTGGAGCATTATTATCTGAGGATCAAGCTAGCTATGAGCCTGCCTTTATCTACGTTAAGGGTGAGCAATTTCAGCAAAAGGTTGAATATAAGGACGAAAATGGTACTACACAGAGCCATATTATTTCTACGAGTTCATGGACAGAAGTACTGAATTCTTCTATTCTATACGCAATTAATTATATTAAAACATTATAAGCAAATTAGCCTTCGCAACGGAGGCTATTTTTTAAGGAGGGTAAAATAATGAATGAAGAAATTATAAAGAAAATAGCAGAGGATTTAAAGGTTAAAATAGAACAGGTAAAGGCTGTTTTGGAATTGCTAGAAAATGATCATACTGTAGCTTTTATAGCACGATATAGAAAAGAAGCTACAGGTGGCTTAGATGAAGAACAAATTCGCGTTATTGATGATGAATATCAATATGGTTTATCCTTACAAAAGCGTAAGGATGATGTAATTCGATTAATTGAAGAAAAAGGTTTGTTAACAGAAGAGCTTAAAGCTACAATTTTACAGGCTTCTAAATTAATTGAGGTTGAGGATTTATATCGTCCATATAAGGAAAAGAAAAAAACTAAGGCTACAGCAGCAATTGCTTTAGGATTAGAGCCTTTAGCTGATATCATGCTTGAGCTTCCTAGATATGGAGATAAAATAGAGATTGCCAAGCAATTTATTACAGATAAGGTTTTAACGGCTGAGCAGGCTATAGAACAGGCCAAATACATTGTTGCTGAGAAAATATCAGATAATGCAGAGTATCGTAAGCATATACGTGAAGCAGCTTTAAAGTATGGAACAATTTCTTGTAAAAAGAAAAATAATGAATTAGATCCAGAAGAAAAATACAAGAATTATTATGATGTTACAGAAAGATTAGCATTTGTTAAGCCTCATCGTATTCTAGCTATAAATCGAGCAGAAAATGAAGAAGTGATAACCGTTACGATTGGGCTACAGCCTGAACGAGATGTAGAGCATATACGATATAATGTTACGCATAATTATACTTCTATTTTTAATGAGGAACTCGTAGATTCAATTGCCGATGCCTATAAAAGGCTTATTGCTCCTTCCATTCAAAGAGAAATAAGAGTAATTTTAACAGAAAAGGCAGAGGAACAAGCCATACATATCTTCTCTTTAAATTTACAGCATTTATTATTACAAGCTCCAATGAAAGGACATGTAGTTTTAGGCGTTGATCCTGCTTTCCGAACAGGATGTAAGCTTGCAGCAATATCTCCAAGCTCAAAGGTATTAGAAATTGGGGTAATATACCCAAATGAAAAGGCTAAGGGAGTAACTGTAAATCCTAAGCTATTAGAATTGTCTAAAAAAACATTAGTTAATTTTATTCAAAAATATAAGGTAGAAATTATAGCAATTGGTAATGGAACCGCAAGTCGAGAAACAGAAAGCTTTGTGGCTGAGGTAATCAATGAGAATCATTTAGACGTTAAGTACGTCGTAGTTAGTGAGGCAGGTGCTTCTGTATACTCAGCTTCACCATTGGCTATGGAGGAATTTCCAGATTTATCTGTTGAACAACGCTCTGCAATTTCTATTGCAAGAAGAATTCAAGATCCATTAGCTGAGCTTGTTAAAATCGAACCAAAGTCTATTGGTGTTGGA
Organism: uncultured Anaeroplasmataceae bacterium; assembly: GCA_910579215.1. Classification (GTDB taxonomy): domain Bacteria; phylum Bacillota_I; class Bacilli_A; order Acholeplasmatales; family Anaeroplasmataceae; genus Pelethenecus. The sequence continues at coordinate 867 of CAJTTN010000013.1, read as the reverse complement.
CAATATCAGCACGATATAGCTCAAAACAAATTGAGTAAATCCTTAGAGGATGTAGTCGTAGATGCAGTTAATAAGGTAGGAGTAAATTTAAATACTTGTTCAACCTCCTTATTAAGCTATGTTTCAGGATTATCTAAGAATGTTGCTAAAAACATTATTGATTATCGTGAAACAAATACAAAATTTACAAATCGTGAAGAATTAAAGAAAGTGGCAAAGCTAGGACCTAAAACCTATGAACAATGCGTTGGATTCTTAAGAATTCTTGGTGGTGCTAATCCATTGGACATGACTCCAATTCATCCAGAAAGCTATAATAAAGCAGAAGCCCTTTTAAACTATATGGGAAAATCCTCTAGTGATATTGGTAGTGAGGAAATGAAAGAAGCTGTTTCTCTATTAGACAAAGAAGTTTTGCAAAAAGAATTTGATATCGATAAATATACCTTAAATGATATATTAGACGCCTTTGTAGCGCCTTTGCGAGATATAAGGGATAATTATCCTGGATTGAAGCTTAGAAGCGATATAATGCATTTTGAGGATGTTAAGGTAGGGGACGAATTAGACGGTATAGTGCGTAATGTTGTTGATTTCGGAGCCTTTGTAGATTGCGGTGTTAAATATGATGGCTTACTTCATGTTTCCAAGATGTCTACACAAAAAGTAAATCATCCTTCAGATATCATCCATGTTGGTGATGAGGTTCGTGTTTATGTTATTGACATAGATTATGATAAGCATAAAATGGGATTAGCCCTCTATAAGATGTAATTAAAAAATAAATGAATTAAAAGTAAAAAAGACCATAGGAATAAAATAGACCCTATAAAGTAGACACGAATAAAAAAAGGTGTAGATTCTACT
>CAJTTN010000012.1 GCA_910579215.1 uncultured Anaeroplasmataceae bacterium | reverse complement strand
CCAATTAAATAATACATCTTTTTTTTATTGTGTCCTTGACTTGGGGTACTATTTAAATTTTGAAGTGGTTTTAACTCTTTTTTTATTTTGCATATTATCTAGTTATTGTTTCGATTCAATATAAAAAACTAAAAAAATGATTTGAGGTACTATTCGGAAATAGATTATGACTATATGAAATCATATGTTTTTTGGTAAAAACTCAACCTATCTAGTATGCAAAAAATAAAGCAATTTTGACTAGATACTAAGTGAATGTTAATCTTTAGTAGAACGTCGCTTTTGGAGTTATCGCCTATATGGGTTGAAAGCATCCATATCGAATTTGAATATGATGAAAATAATCTAGAAATATTTGAAAAATTGATTAATAAGGTAGTAGTTGAACGACCACAAAGACGTTATAAAAAAGTAAATGTTAACATTTGTTATAAATTTAGCAAATGATGATGAAAAATAAAAAATGCTAGTTTTAAAATGTGAATGGATGTGATATAATGAAATGCAGTTAAAAGGAAGGGAGCGATATCATGGCTAAAAACAAATTAGTGATGCCTGTTGTAAAATGGGTTGGTGGAAAAAGACAACTATTTGATGAAATTAAATCTTGTATCCCTAAAACTTATAAAATATATTATGAACCATTTTTTGGTGGAGGAGCTGTTTTATTTGCTTTACAACCAAAAAAAGCAGTAATTAATGATTTGAATGATTCGTTAATTAAAACATATAAGGTTATAAAAGAAAACACTGATGAACTTATTGCTAGTTTATCATTACATGAAAATACTTCTGATTATTTCTATGAAATTAGAAATGAAGATTTGTATCCAGAAACATTTAATTTAAAATCAGATGTTGAAGTTGCATCTAGATTAATTTATTTAAATAAGACATGCTTTAATGGTTTATTTAGAGTTAATAGCGCTGGACATTTCAATACGCCTTTTGGTAACTATAAGAAACCAAATATTGTAAATGAACCAGTTATTAGAGCTGTAAGTAAATATTTTAATGATAATGAAATTACTATTCTAAATGGAGATTTCGCCATTGCATGTCAAGGAGCACAAAAAGGTGATTTTGTGTATTTGGACCCACCTTATGATCCTGTATCAGATACAGCAAGTTTCACAGGATATAATGCTGGAGGATTTGGTAGCGAAGAACAAATTAGATTAAGAGATTTGTGTATTGAATTAGACAAAAGAGGAGTAAAATTCCTTTTATCAAATTCTGCAACACAATTTATCATGAATTTATATAAATCTGAAAATTTTAAGAATAAAATTACTATAGATATTGTTAAAGCTAAGAGAAGTATCAACTCAAATGGAAATAAGCGTGGCGAAGTTGATGAAGTTTTAATTAGGAATTATTAATGGCAACAAAATTAGATGGTGCTTGGCAAAAACTTTTTGATAAATATAATATTCATGAAGCAATTGAAAGAGATGGATATTATATAATAACAGCTGATCAAATTAGAGAATTTAGGGAGCCACGACTAATGACTAAGTTTGATCACAACGAAGATTTGCCAATTATCTTTAAAGAAGCAAAATTATCAATTATGCCTATATCAAGAAGCGAATATAGGATTTCAAATAATGAAATGTTCTCAGAATTAAAGGAAACTACTTTTGAAGTAGATTCTTTTCCTTTGCCTGGATACATTGAAAGTATTACAGCTGATTCAATTACGAGCGAAGCTATTGCCTTAAATTGCTCTTATTTAACAGGCATGTTTGCGGATTTCATTGGAGATGATGAAATTTATCCAACTGTTAGTGGGAAAATGAGTTCTAAAACATTTTCGTTTAACATTGAAAATGTTCTTACGAAAAATTTGGATACAATAGATGTTAGAAATTCAATGATTGAGATAGATGGAGCATATGAAGGTCGTAAATATCTTACAATTGTTGAAGCTAAACAAACATTGGCAGATAATTTTTTAATTCGTCAATTATATTATCCATTTAGAGTATGGAAAAATAGAGTGGCTAAAAATATTAAACTTGTATATTTTGTATATAGTAACAGTGTTTTTCACTTTTTTGAATATGTCTTCGAAAATGAACAAAACTATAACAGCATTAAATTAGTTAAACAAAAGAATTATACATTAGAGGATTTGACTATAACTACTCAAGACGTTTTAGATATTTTAAATTCTGTGAAGATTGTTGATGAACCTGAAGTTCCGTTCCCGCAAGCAGATAGTTTTAATAGAGTAATAAATATGTGTGAATATTTTTCTAGTGGCGAAAAAGAAAAACAAGATATTACTGTTGAATATTCTTTTACAGGAAGACAAACCGACTATTATACTAATGCTGGAAGATATCTAGGGTTATATGAGAATGAAAGAGGAGATGTTTCTCTATCTCAAACTGGAAATAATATTTTAAAATTAGATTATAAGAAAAGACAATTGAAGTATGTTGAATTGATTTTATCACATAAAATATTCAATTGGGCTCTTAATGAAAGATTTGCAACTGGAGAATTATTAAGTAAAAAACAAGTTGTTGAAGAAATGAAAAAATGCAATTTATATCATATCGATTCAGAAGAAACATACAAACGTAGAGCCAGTACAATTATTAGTTGGATTGAATGGATTATTGCATTAATACAAGAGTAACGCGAGGATGATTTATTATCCTCTTTATTTTTGTGTGGAAAAATGCTAAAATATGTCTAAGAAAGAAGGTGCAAATAGTTGCTATACAATGCAGATTGTATAGAAATATTAAAAACTCTTAGACCTAATTCTATTGATTTAATTTTTGTAGACCCTCCATATTTCTTATCCAATGGTGGTAAGAGTATTCATAGCGGTAAGGTTGTATCTGTTAATAAAGGTGATTGGGATGATAAATCAAAATACGATAATCATCTTCAGTTTACAAAAGAATGGTTACAACAATCATTTAGAGTGCTTAAGTATGGTGGAAGTATTTGGATTAGTGGAACTGTCCATAATATATTTGATGTTAAAAAATATTTGGATGAAATAGGATTTAAAATTATTAACATTGTTGTGTGGCATAAAAGTGATCCTCCACCATTGATTTATAAGAACAAACTTAAATTTTCTTATGAACTTATTATATGGGCTAAAAAAGATGGCAAACATACTTTTAACTATCAAGATATGTTTGATATCAATGGTGAAGAAATGCAAGATGTATGGACTATTCCAGCAGTTCAAATGAGTGAAAAGAAGTTTGGTTATCATCCTACACAAAAACCAGAAGCTTTATTAGAAAGAATAATAAAAGCTTGTTCAAACATTGGAGATACAATATTAGATCCGTTTAGTGGCTCTGGTACGACATGTTATGTTGCAAAGAGATTAAATCGAAAGTATATAGGAATTGAAAAAGAAAAAGAATATTTTAATATTTCAAAAAGAAGAATAGATTCAATCTAGTTCTTCGGGATATCCGAATGGATATCTTTGGCAATTGTTTGAGAAAAAAACTTTCAAAATCGTTAATTATTGATTAAAATAATAGTTTTGGAAAGAAGAGTTATTATGTTTGTTGTCGGGGATAGAGTGAATAACAAAAGTGGTTATGGAACAGGTGTTATTACTAAAATTGAAAGAGAATTTGTAACTGTTAAATTTGATATTAATTCATTTGTAATATCTATGCATTTTAAAGCTTTAAATTTGATTGAATCATTTAGTCATTCATCAATTACTGTGGGGTTAATGGTAGAATATAATGATAAAATTGGCAAAGCAATTGCTTTAGATGGAGATTATGTAGCAATTGCTTTTGGAACTGGTAAAAAGGATATTCTACCTAAAAAACTTATTCATGTTATACCACCGATAGAAGAAGAGGAAATTTTATTAGATGAGGGGGAAGAAGACGAACTATCAGATAATGAAAATTTTAAAACTCTTCCCGAAAATTACTCTACACAAGCATGTTTTTCTACTTCAATTAAAGAATTAATGACTTGGGCAAAGAAACATTTTGAAAAAGGATATATGCCCCTGAGTGGTGTAGATGGTTAAATGGGGATAGTCCAGAATATCTAAAAGCGGAAAATATCAATGGTATGAATCTGTTTAGCTATTGTCAAAATAATCCGATTACTTATGTGGATGAAAATGGAAATTGGGGCTGGCGAGATATTTTAGGAAAAATTGCAGGTATAGTTGTTTCAGCAGCCATAACTTCTGTTGCTATTACACTTGGTGTTGCTACAGGCGGTGTAGCTGGGTTTATAATTGCTGGTGCAATTGGATTTGCCGCAGGTTTTACTTCAAGTGTTGTTGAACAAGGTATAGCAAAAGGTGAAATTGATTTTTCGAGGGCCGCTTTTGAAGGAATTATATCAAGTCTTTGTACAGCAGCAACTGCTGGTGCAATTAATGGTAGTGGAATAATGAATCAAACAGGTTTTATTGAAAGAGCTATTGAGACTTGTACATCTGATTTGTTTAATCAAGTAAAGAATTTAGCGACATTTACTTTAGGGGTATTACGTATAGGATACACAGCATTCAAATTTTAATAAAAAGGAACGATTAAAATGAAGGAAGAAAAGTTAATACCAGACAAAAAACTTTATTACATATTATCTAGTATTGGATTATTTTTATCTATTGTTTCTTTAAGCTTATTATTTTCAATAGATAAGTTATGGCTGAATATTGGACTATCTATTGGTTGTATAGTATATGCAGCTATATTTGTGATTCTTTATTTGAAAAAAGAAAGTAAAGAAAAAAACAATATTTTTACGATATTGGGATGGGTATTGTTAATCATTGCAATTGCTTTTATAGGCACAGCAATTTTTATAGGGTGTGTTGATGATACTAACTCTCTTCCTTTTTTAAAAGTATTTTTTATAGCTATAGATATTACACCTGGAATTTATTTAATAATTAAGATAATAATCATTTTAGTTACAACTCCTGGTTGGTGGTAGCATAGTAGGAGCCCCTAGTTGAAACTGGTTCTTTTAATGGAATAAATTGGGGTGCTGCAATTGGGTCAGCAGCTCTAGGTGGTGTTTTATCTTATATGGGTGGAGCAGGCGCTCAAAATGGAAAACTTCTTTGGTGTTATGAAAAATGAAATGTTTTATGGTCATGAATATGAATTTGAAACACTTGAAGAACTTGAACAAGCTATTATTAATTATATAAATTACTATAACCAAAAGAGAATTACAGTAAAATTAAAAGGATTGAGTCCATATATGTATAGACAACAATCCTATAATCAGCTACAATTAATGTAATTTTAAAACACTGTCCAACTTTTGGGGTTAAGTACAAATTTCCATTGGACTTTTTTAAATATATAATAATATATAATACTAATTTTTGCTTAATAGGGGGAAAGAAAAGTGAAAAATACGATAAAAAAGCCAAAAATATATTTTCTAATTGCTCTTTTAGTGGCTATAGTAAGCTTATTAATAATTACTGTATTTATTATTCAAGCGATAAGGATCGAGTGGGAAAATAGCATTATAGCAGTTTTATTTTTACTTCTATTTTTTTTGTCTATATATTTTATTATATTGTATTTTAAATGGAAAATAGTATTTGAAAAAGATAAAATAATTATTCATAAACCATTTCACTTTCCTAAAATTTATAATAAGGAAGAAGTAACCAAAACACAAAAATCTTTTTTGTGGGAATTTGGAGCTTTATGGTATAAAGGTAAAAAAATTGCCAAAATATCCATTTATGATGTCAATAGTCATTTGACAGGATATATAAAGTGGAAAAAATAGAAATAATATATATTTAAAACTATGGAACGAGTATTAGGTCAAATATATTCTTTTGGAACAAGTTTTATATTATAAATAATTTAAAGGAGAATTAATAAATGTCATTTTTGCTTATATCAATATTTATTTTATTTATTGTTTCTTTCATTGGTTTCTTTATTTGTGTTTTTATGCAATTAGAAGAAAAAGGAAAAGAATTCTGCATAATGGCATTTTAAAGCAATCTATCCTATGCCAACTCATTTCTCAAATTCGATATATAAAGCAGTATTTATTCATGAAAACAGCTGTATCTTTTTCAAAAGAAAAAGTTAGAAAAAATGTTGATGAAAAAGATTATATAGAAAATAATCTCTGTTCTTATTAAGAAAAAAATTTCAGTTGTTTACTAAAAAAAATAAAGAAGGGAGAACATTGATTTAGTTAAATATAATACTAAATTGATTCTATGTAAAATAATATGAAAAAATACTATAATTTAGCATTTACAGCTAACGTTTATTTGCCAATTTCTTCCATAGGAGGTTTGGTGGCAATAATATTAATAAGTGTTTTCTATAATGGAGATTTAATTGATAAAATAGCTATGTGTACAGCTTTATCGTTCGTTATTATTATGATTTTTGCATTACTAATATTACTAAATGATGAACTTGCAGTCACTTATTATGATCATGAAAAAATTATTCAAAAAGCTTTTTTCAAAAGGAAACAAATTAAATATGAAGATATAACAGAAATCTATGTTTCAGGCTCATACATTTATATTACTTCAAAAGAATATAATTTGGAGTTAGAGGAAAAAGGATTTAAACTTCAACGTAAAATAAATAAAATTTTAAAGAATGAAGTGATAATTATGATTACCTCAGATGCAATATTCTTGAAAAATATTAATTTAGAAAACATAAAAGTAAATATATTTAAACATAGAATTAGATTGTCAGTTGACAAATACCTTAAGAGGAAAAAGTAAATACTATTACTTTGACTAATATTAGGTATTTGCTATTTATGTATGAGATTATTTTTAAAAGACAAAAAATAAGGGATCGAGTATTGTTCTACAATATGTCTGAAGCTGATAGCTCGTACTGCTATGCAGGTATTCCCAAACTACGTATAGGATATATAGTATTTAAATTTAAAAGGAAAGCGAATTAATAAAATGAAAGATGAAAAGCTGATACCAAACAAAAAATTTTACTATATTTTATCAAGTGTTGGATTAGGCTTATCTATTGTCTCAATAAGTTTGTTATTTTCACTAGATATATTATGGTTGAATATAGTACTATCTATTACTTGTATAATCTATGCATTTATTTTTGTCAAATTTTTTTTAAATAAAGAAAGTAAAGAAAAAAGAAATTTTTTTGAGATACTGGGATGGATTATGTTAATCATTGTGTTTGCTATTATTGGTACAACAATTTTTATAGGAAGTATTGATGAAACTAACGCTTTTTCATTTTTAAAAATATTATTTATAGCTATTGATATAACTCCAGGAATTTATTTGATAGTTAACTTTGTTACAGCGCTTGTTACAACCTCTGGTTGGTGGGGATAGTTAGAAAAAGTGTGATATATTAAGGGAGAATTTGGTTAATACATTTATTTCACAAAGAATATATTTTGAACAAAAGGCATAGGATTAATGGGTGATACTATGCTTTTTTATTTTGTCGGAATTAAAGGATCAGCTTTAAGTGCTTTTGCGAAGATATTATCAGAAAAAGGACATATTGTAAGGGGAGTAGATGTAGAAGAAGAGTTTTATACTATGAACTCTAAACATTCTATTCGCATAGAAAATTTTTCAAATATGCAATTAAAAAGCTGTTATTTTTATATCATAGGAAATGCATTTTTAAATCATAGTGTAACTAAATATATTCAAAAAATGGGATATACTTTTATGACATATCCTGAAGCATTAAATTATTTTTTTAAAAATTATAAGTGGTTATGTGTTGCAGGAACCTCAGGAAAAACAACGACAACTAAAATGCTTTCTACATTGTTATCTAACGCAACCTGTTTAATAGGGGATGGATCCTATCATGTGGGGGCATCAGATGTATTTGTTTTAGAGGCTTGTGAATATAGAAATACTTTTTTAAATTATCATCCAAGTATAGCTTTAATATTGAATACTAATTATGATCATATAGATTTTTTTAAAACACAAGAGGAATATACTAAATCATTTCAACAGTTTATTTCTCAAAGTAAAATCTGTATAGTGAATGGAGATGAGTGCAGCTATAGAGGACATCACGTTATTACCTATGGAATACATAAAAATAATGATATCGTATTTGACTATAGCTGTGGAAAGGTCACTATATTGAGAAAAACGTTTGAACTTCCAATGGTAGGGATAAAATATGCCTATGATTTTGTTGGTGCTTATCTTATGGCTAAATTATGTAATATAAGAGATAATAATATTCAAAAACAAATGACTACCTTTCAAATGCCAAAGCGTCGTTTTGAAAAAATAGAGTTAAAAAATCAAACCGTTATATTAGATTATGCTCATCATCCAAAAGAAATTGAAACAATCTATGATACATTAACGGAGCAATATAAAGATAAAAGAAAAATATGTATTTTTGAACCTCATACCATTACAAGGCTACAATATTTTATAAATGACTATAAAATGGTATTGAGTCGATTTGATGAATGCTATTTATATCGATTATTTAGTAGTGCAAGAGAGACTCATAATGTCAAGCTAGAAAAGGAGTTGTATGATAAACTAGGCTTTAAAACATATAGTCATTCTGTGAAGTTGAATTTATTTCAGGCAAATGATTGTATCCTTTGTTTCTTAGGAGCTGGAGTAATTGATAAAGAATGTAAGGAATATATAAAGGAAAAAAATATTTAAGCAAGTAGTTGTTGAAGTGATGAAGAAACTTTCTTTATCACTTTTTTAAAATTTTGTAAAGTTTTTCCACTTTTATTTTTCTTATTGTCTTATAATTTAATTTGACTTAAGCAAATGCTTTTGAAAAATACTGTCGAAATGTAAAATGTAAGAAACGTTTTCATGAAAATGATTGAAAATGCATTTTTAATGTGATATAATCAAACCAAAGATTGCGAGGTGATTTTTCCATGGCAAATACAACAATATATGATGTTGCTGGTGCGGCTAAGGTATCCCTAGCCACGGTTAGTAGAGTAATGAATAATCCAGAGAAAGTAAATCCAGAAACTAGAGAAAAGGTACTAAGAGTAATTAAGGAGCTAGGCTATCGTCCTAATGCAATTGCACGTGGTCTTGCAAGTAGAAAAACGACAACAATAGGTATCATAATGGCAGATGTTTCAAGATCTGCGACTGCTCAATTACTAGGTGGTATTCAAGATATTGCAAAGAAGTATGAATACTCAATTAAGATTTTTTCCTTTGGTGCAGATGAGGATATTACAGAAGCAATGCGTACAGTGCTTGCAGAACAGGTAGATGGAATCTTATTCCTTAATGATGAATTGGATAAGGAACAAATGAAGATTGCTATGGACTATATAAAGGAGTCTATGGTTCCAGTCGTTTTATCTAATGTCTTTTATGATGATGAGGATATACCAAGTGTTGCAATCAATTATGAAGCAGCGACTTATGAAATAACTAAGAGAATGCTTCAATATGGTAGAAAAAATATTTATTTATTTTCTACTGCAAGAAAATATTCCATTAATACTCAAAAAGAAGCAGGATATATTGATGCAATGAACGAGGCTGGATTAGAGCCTAAGATTTTTAGAACTAGTGGTGACGTTTCTGTCAATGCCCTTCATTTTGAGGAATTCTTTAAGAATACTAAAATAGATGGAGCTATTGCAGTTCGTGATAGTATTGCTATTAGCTTTATGAATGTTGCACAGGATTATGGTGTGAAAATTCCTGAAGAAATTTCTGTTGTAGGGTTACAAAATACAAAATATGCAATTTTATCTCGTCCGAACTTGACATGTGTGGATACACCAGTGTATGATATAGGAGCAGTTTCTATGCGACTTCTTACTAAATTTATGAAGCAAGAGGAAGTTGGAAATAACAAGGTGTTACTACCCTATCGTTTTATTAGACGAAAATCAACTACATCGCTTTGATGAAAAGAAAATAGTAGAATGGTCATTCTAGCAGTAGAGAATCTGTGGTCGGTGCAAACAGATCTAGAGGCTAATTTGAAATACACTCTTGGAAAAGCAAAAAATTATGAGGGCTATAGGTTTTACTATAGAACTAAGGTGGTACCGCGATTACATCGTCCTTAGATTATTCTAAGGACTTTTTTATATTTTAAAAGAAAGGAATAAACAAAATGGGAATTTATGAAGAATTAGAATGGAGAGGCTTAATTAAGGATGTATCTGATCCAAGCCTTAAAGAAAAATTAAATAAAGGGGGTATGACCTTTTATATAGGAACAGACCCTACAGGAGATAGCTTGCATATTGGGCATTTTTCTAGTTTTTTAATCTGTAAAAGATTAAAGGATGCAGGGCATCACCCTATCGTACTTATTGGTGGGGCAACTGGACTTATTGGAGATCCAAGACCAGAAAGTGAAAGACCTATGATTCAAATAGAAACTGTAGAACATAACTTTAATTGCTTAAAAAATCAATTAACAAGCTTGTTTGATTGTGAGGTGGTCAATAATTATGACTGGTCTAAAGACATTAGCTTTATTGATTTCTTAAGGGATTTTGGTAAATTTTTTAATGTTAACTATATGCTAAATAAGGATATTGTTGCTCGTAGATTAGATGAAGGAATCACATATACAGAATTTTCTTATATGATTATGCAGGCTCTAGATTTCTGGTGGCTAAATAAAAATAAGAATGTTACTATGCAGGTAGCTGGTCAGGATCAATGGGGAAATATGACATCAGGTATAGAATTGATTCGTAAAAAGGAGCAAAAGGAGGTTTATGCCTTTACCATGCCTCTTTTAACCAAGAGTGATGGTACAAAATTTGGCAAAACAAATGGTAAGTCTGTTTGGTTAGACGCAAATAAAACCACACCTTATGAAATGTATCAATTTTTTATTAACGTAGAAGACACAAAGGTTATTGACTACCTTAAATTTTTAACATTCTTAACTAAAGAAGAGATTGAAGAATTAGAAAAGAAACACCTAGAGGCTCCCCATTTAAGAGAAGCTCATACTGCTTTGGCAAGAGAGGTTATAACCTATCTACATGGAAAAGATGCTTACGAGCAGGCATTAAAAATATCTAAAGCTCTATTTAGTGGGAATATTAAAGAACTAACTGCAAAAGAGATTGCAATGGGCTTTAATGAATTACCAGCAATCAAGGGAAGAGAGATTAGTATAGTAGATGCTTTACTTGAGTTGAAACTAGCTTCATCAAAAAGGGAAGCAAGAGAATTTATTCGAAATGGTGCTGTAAGTGTTAATGGAGATAAAGTTACAGAAGAAGGATTTATTTTATCAAAAACTACTGCAATTGAAGAAAAATTTATTGTAGTAAGAAGAGGAAAAAAGCTTTATGCTTTACTAAAATATTAAAGTAAAATAGAAAGAGGGCTAGAATACAGCCTAGCCCTCTTTCTATTTTGGGAGAGATTATTATAAAAAGTTATTATTTATGTCTATATAATATCATTAGTGAAAACGTTTGTCAAATACTTTTTACATTTTATCCTAGCAAAAATTTGTAAAAAAATAACATTAATGATATAATGACAAAAAGAGGTGATTCATTATGAATCGTAAAGAATTAGTTATGCAATATCGAGTCACAAGGCAATTAAAGGGGCATAGACCAACCGTCATCTATTTAAAGAAAAATATTGGGAAAATTTATGTAGAGGGTACGGCTGATTTTATCATGAGTTTAGGAAAAGAAGAGCTATTTTTTCAAAGACTTTCTACCTTTAAAAAAAGGCTACTGCCACAAAAAGATTTTGAATTATCCTTAGCAAGGATAAAATCTTATCATCTTAGAGATATAAACCCTTTTACTAAATGTCTTACGTTCTACACAGCTGAGAGTTTTTTTATAGAAATATATTATTATGTTAAGCTTGCAGATGGAATTGAAACTGAAGTAAATATAGATCGCATATTAAAAACCTTAGAAGAACAGGGAGTTAAGGAGATTCAGCTATGAAGACATTGTCAACGAAAGAAAAAGATTTGATAAAGAAAATAGAAAAACAAAAGCCAAGAAATGCTTTTGAAAAAAATAAAGAAATGTATTTGAAAGAAACAGATAGAAATTATAAGGATGGGGATCGAAATTGATTGAGATAGGTAAAATAAATTGTTTAAAGGTAATACGTAAAACAGATTTGGGATATATGGTTTCAGATGAAAAGGAAGAAATACTTTTACATTATAAAGAGGCAGAAAGAGAATTAGAAATTAATCAAATGGTTCATGTATATATTTATACTGACTCTAAGAACCGTAAAACGGCTACAATGAAGGAGGCATTATTAACCTTAGATAAAAAAAATTTTGTTCAAGTAGTAAATCATATAGATGGAGTTGGTGTTTTCATAGACAATCATACCCCAAAGGACCTATTGATTTCAAAGGATTATTTGCCCTACAACCTAGAGGAATGGCCTAAGGAGGGGGACCTTGTATTTTGTGAGGCTAAGCTAAAACGAGATACCTTAGTTGCAAAGCCTGTCAATCGCTTTGATCTTTTGGAATTATATACTGGCAAGAAATACCAGGAAAATGAGCAGGTAAAGGCATATGTACTTCGTATTGCTGCGAAAGGAATTGGGCTTATTACAGAAGATTTGGTTTATGTTTTTGTACCTATCTCCCAATTTCGTAAAAGATATAGACTTGGACAAGAGGTGTTAGTTACTATCACTAAAATGCTTGAAAAAGAGGCGTATGGTAGCTTAAATGAACATAAAGAACTTCTAATGGATGTAGATAAAATAACTATTTTAAACTATTTAGAAACACATAATGGTGTTTTACCCTTGACTGCCAAATCTAGTAGTGAAGAGGTAGAGAAATTTTTTCAAATGTCAAGAAAGGCATTTAAAAGAGCGTATGGTTCTTTATATAAGGAAGAGCAAATTACATTTGATGAAGAAACTACGTATTTAAAGAAGCTATCTTAAGTAGCTTCTTTAATGATTTTTTAAAATATACATAAATAATGTATGTATATGATATATAATGAAAGAGAGGTGAGAGCATGGAATTAAGAGAAGGGTTTATTATTTGTGATTCTCATATGAAAGAAAAGATTTCTCGCGAACAACAGGAAATTAAAAATTATATTTTTCTAACGCAGGAACAGCTACAAGATAAATTAAATTTTCAAATTCATAAATCAGCTGTTTTCCAGATAATGAAACATTATAGCTTTTCTTATACCTTGAGTTTAGACTATCTACAGGCTATTCGAAAGATGGAAAAGGGAACGTATAACAATCCAAAGCTAGATAGCATTGTATCAGTAATGCAGTATTTAGAAGAAAAAAAACTAATAGAAAAAGATTTACTTTTCCCCTTTAGATTAAAACAATTTCCTGTCACCTTTATAAATCCAGAGCCGACAAAGGAATATGAAAAATTAAAAAAGAAGGTTTCTAATATTACTGCTGTTTTTGAAGTCTTTCAGCATGCAGAAACGTACCAGCCTGCACTATATGAAATTCCAACCATTTTAGAGGAATGCTTATTTGTTATGAATCATATAAGAAGGCTTATAGAAGAGGGCGTATCATTAAATCATATTTTCATTTTGAATCCAGATCGTACCTATATAGACATTTTTAAAAGGCTTTCAAAAAGCTATGCTATACCAATCCAATTTGAAGCAGGGAAAAACATAGTAACCTCAAGCTATATTCAAAAATTTTTAACCCTATGTGAAACAGAACAAAGCTTTTCACATTGTATTAATAAATTAGATAAAGCTAATGATTTTTATAAAATTATTGTTGATACTATCAACTCCTATGAATTAGTTGAAGAGCTGCCTTTGCATTGCATTCCTTTTTTGAAATCTCTTTTTAAAACCCTAGCATACCCAATTCCACACCTTATAGAGGCTATCCATTTTGGTCAGGATACTATGGTTTTTAGTGAGAGGGACTATGTGTTTTATTTAGGATTTAATTTGGGAAGTAGTCCTAAGGTAGAAAAGGAACAAGGCTTTTTAAATGATGCGGATTTAAATTTATTAGGTCTTTCAACCTCCGTAGAAAAAAATAAATATGCTTTAGATAAATTAAAGAGCTTTCTATTTTCTACTCCTCATTTAATTCTTACCTATAAAAGAGTCGTGAATCAAGAAAAATTTTTACCATCTCCATTGGTAGAGACCTTAGGTCTTACTCCTATTCTTATAGAATCAATAGAGTACGGATTTTCTAAGGTTGAGGATGAGCTTAGATTAATTGGATTATATGATTTATATTTGAAATATGGACAATGGCATAGTGATTTAGAAAGCTACGGAATTCAGAATGCAGCTTATAAAACATATACGCATAGATATAAGCCTCTATCTAAGGAAACCTTAGGTAAGCATTTTGAAAAAAAGCCTTTACGTTTAGCCTACTCAAATGTCAAACTTTATTTTGCTTGTCCTTTTTCGTACTATGCTGATAGAATATTAGGATTGAATGAATTTAAGCCTCAAATGGCAGCACGCTTAGGAACCTTTTCTCATGCTGTTTTAGAGGATAGCTATCAAGAGGATTTTGATTTTAATTTAGCTGTTGAACAGCATACAAAGGAAAATGCTTTAGATGAAAAGGACAAATTCTTTTTTCAGCAAATGACGGAGGTCTTAAGAAATATAATCTCCTTTAATAAAACACATGAACAGGATAGTAAGCTATCCACCATTGTAAGAGAGGCACATATAGAGGTTATTAAAACAACCTATTCCTTTGAGGGATACATAGATAAGCTTATGTATACAATACAGGAGGATGAGGTATATGCTGCAATTGTGGATTATAAAACGGGGGCTGATATAGTTAGCTTAGATAATATGGAGGATGGCTTTCATTTACAACTTCCAGCCTATATGTATTTATTATCTAAGTATGATGAATTTAAAGGGAAGAACCTTCATATCATCGGAATTTATTTACAAAAGGTAAATATAGTTATTTATGATCATAAATCTGATGTTGAACAGCAAATGAATAAAAGATTTATGCTAGAAGGCTATAGTGTGGCTAGCTCTAGACTACTATCTATGCTAGATCCCTCTCATATGAGAAGTACCTACATTAAATCTTTAGGAATGACGAAAGATGGCTTTTTAAAATATTCAAAAGTATTTTTAGAAGCTCAGCAGGATGAAATTATCCAATTGGTAGAAAACCTTTTAGATGGGGCAGCAGAACAAATTCAACAGGGAGTATTTCCTATTGCTCCTAAAAAAATTAGAGGTAAAAATGAATCCTGTATGTTTTGTAAATATAAGGACTTATGCTTTTGTGATTATGAGGATGAAATAGAGTTATCCTATAAACCATTTGGAAAGAGAGGTGAAGGAGATGGCATGGACGGAAATGCAGGAGCAGGCAATTCATAAAAAGGGCAAAAATATGATAGTGTCAGCAGGAGCAGGCTCAGGAAAAACTGCAGTTCTTTCTGAACGTATCTTAACCTATTGTAAAGAGGGGAAGGATATCTGTAGCTTTCTTGTTTTAACCTTTACAAATGCGGCAGCCCAAGAAATGAAGGAGCGTATCCGAAAAAAGCTATTAGAACACAATTTAAAGGAACAGGCTAGTCGTATAGATGTTGCAGATATTACAACCTTTGATGCTTACAGCTTATCCTTAGTAAAAAAATATTATTTTTATTTAGGTATAGATAAGAATATCTCCATAATGGATCAGGCCTTGTTAGAGGTTAAGAAAAAAGAACTTTTAGATCAATTGTTTGAGGAAAACTATACATCTAAGAATACTCAATTTTTTTCATTACTAAAAAAATATACTAAGCAATCCGATGAAAATCTAAAAGGTATCATACTTTCCTTATTTCAAAAACTAGAGCTTATAGTTGATGAGAATCAGTTTGTGAACACATATGAGGAAAACTATTATTCTAAAAAATTTGTTCAAAATATTATTCATACCTTTGAAGAGCTAGTGTTAAGAAAATCTAAGAATTTTGTAAATGAATTAGTTAAACTATTGGAGTGCGCCTCTGAGGATACTGAGTCTAAAAAGCTGGCAGACACTATAGAAGCCTTACTACCCTCTAAACCTTTTACCTCTTATGAGGAGGCTTATGAATTTCTTTCCACTTTAGCTTTGCCACGCCTTTCCTCTAACGCCTCTTTAGCGGTAAAGGAACAAAAAACATTTTGTGGGGAAGAACTTAAGCAATTAAAAACAAAATATTTTTCTAAATATAGTACTTTAAAGGCAGCTGAGGAAGAAATTTATGCTATAAAGGAAGATGTTTTATATTTGTTAGAACTTGCTTTAGAGGTTCAAAAACGCTTGTATCAATATAAGCTTGAGCTTATGTCTTTTGATTATATGGATATTGCAAAAATGGCAATTCGATTGGTTCAAAATAATGCAACTGTTTTATCTGAAATAAAAAATGGCTTCACTGAGATTTTAATAGATGAATATCAAGATACCTCGGACATTCAAGAGACATTTATTCAATTGATTTCTAAAAATAATTGTTATATGGTTGGCGATATTAAGCAGTCGATCTATCGGTTTAGAAATGCTAATCCGTATATTTTTAAAGAAAAATATAGCCGATACTCTTCTATGAAGGAAGGTATAAAAATTGATTTGACATATAATTTTCGTTCTAGAAACGAAGTGGTGGATGATATTAATTTGATTTTTTCAAATCTTATGACCTTAGATCAAGGAGATGCAAATTATGCCTTAGAGCACATGATGCGATTTGGGCAAAAGGATTATGCTTTAACTAATGAAACACGTAATTGGCATATGGATATTTTATCTTATGCAGATGCTGTTGAATTTACAGAAGAAGAAATAGAGGCATTTATCTGTGGTAGGAAAATTATAGCTTTGATGAAGGAACGGCCTTTATGCTTAAAGGGAAAAAGAGCATTGCCATTAGAATATTCAGATATTGCGATATTAATAGATAAAACCAAAAGCTTTACCACCTTTAAAAGAGTTTTTGAATACTTGGGAATTCCTTTGTCTATTGAAGCAGATTTGAGTTTGAATGATTCCATTTTACCAAAATTATTTTCTAATATATTTTATCTTATTGTCCAAAAAAGTCTAAATCAAATAGATACAGCCTATTGGCATGCGTTAGCAAGTATAGGAAGAAGCTTTTTATTTGCGTATCCTGATGAGGTAATCTATCAAATGCTTAAGAATTCTTTACAAACAGAACTTACTCAAAGGATTGACCTTCTGGCAAAGGAAATAAATCATATACCCTTACAAGATATGTTTTATAGAATAGCTGAGGTATTTGAGGTTTATGAAAAGCTATCGACCATAGGCGATGTGACAACCTCTTGTGTGACTCTTGATTATATTCACTCTTTATTTGAAACTATGGCAAAGGCCTCTATGGGAAAAGAAGAAGCCTCTGCCTATCTTAAGAATATTTTTGAAAATGGAATAGATTTAAAATTCAAGCTTGCTGAAGATACGAAGAATTGTGTAAGAATGATGACTATACATAAATCAAAGGGATTAGAATTTCCCTATTGCTTTTTCCCTATGCTAGGTAGTAAATTTAATCAAGCAGATATTAAAGATTCCTTTGGCCTTTCCCTTTCCTATGGTGTATATATCCCCTTTTCTGATGAGTCGAATAGTAATACAATCCTGAAGGCTCTTGCAGAAGAGGAAATAAAAAAGGCGGACTTATCAGAAAAGATTCGTTTGTTTTATGTTGCTTTAACAAGAGCAAGAGAAAAAATAATTTTAGTATCTAAATCCTTAGACCAGGAGGGCTTGCTTCCTATGGATAAGGTACGCTCCTTTAATGATTTATTACACACAAAAGCATTTTTTCAATCCTATCGAAAGGAAATCCCATTTGCTGAAATTAAGGCAACTAAAGCATATCGATTAAAGAAGCATTCCTTAAAGGAGGTACAGGGAAAACCTTTATCCTATTCCTTTAAGGAATTATCAACACAGTCAAGTTCAAAACAAAGAATATCTAAGGAGCTTGTATCTTTAACAGATTATTCTATGCAAAAGGCAATAGAGCTAGGAAAAAGATTTCATGAATGCTTAGAAGTTTTAGATTTTAATCAGTTAAGTATAGAGGATTTACCAGTCGATTCCTTTATGAAGGAAGCCCTAAAAAAACTACTAAGCACACCTATATTTGAAAATTTAAGCTTGGCAAAAACCTATCATGAGCATGAGTTTTATTTTCAAGACTATCATGGTATTATTGACCTTTTATGTATTTATGAGGATCATATTGATATTATTGATTATAAGCTTTCAGATACCCAAAGTAAAGAATATATCCGTCAGCTAGAAATTTATAAGGCTTATGTGGAGTCTAAGAGTAAACTTCCAGTATCCTGTTATTTACTGTCTATATTAAGACAAGATATATTGAAGGTGTTCTAATGGAAAAGCAGCACCCATTTATGCCTATATACAATGCAGCCTCAGAGATATTAATTCTTGGGTCCTTGCCATCCGTTGAATCTGTTAAAAGAGGATTTTATTATATGCATCCTGAAAATCGCTTTTGGAAGGTTTTGTCTAGGATTTATGAAGAGGATGCATATCATATGTCTATAGAGGATAAGAGCTTATTTATATTGAAGCATCATTTAGCTTTATATGACATTATTTATTCTTGTACTATAAAAAATTCAAGTGATTCTAGTATAACTAACCCTATTTGTACCAATATAAAAGAGGTATTAAGAGGGATGAATACTAAGAAAATTCTATTAAATGGAAAAACAGCCTATCAAATATTTATTAAGCAATATCCCGAATTAAAAGAAATTGCTATATGTCTTCCTTCTACGAGCTCAGCAAATGCTAGAGTGTCATTAGATGCGTTAACTTTGATTTGGAAAGAAGCTTTAAAGGGATAAAAAAGGAGAAAGTATTATGAACTATTATCGTTGTGGAAAAATAATGACTACACATGGAATCAAAGGGGAGCTTAAAATAAAGGTTACCTCAGATTTTAATCGTTTTTTTAAGGGAAGTCGTTTATTTATTTATCATCAAAGGGAATATATTCCTGTAATCGTAGAACGAGCATCAGAATTTGGCAAATATCTTTTGGTGGCCTTTAAGGATTTAAATGATATCAATTTAGTCATGAAATATCATTTAGATGAAATTTATGTGAGCGAAGAGGATAGAGAAGCCTTACAGGAGGATGAATATTATTATAGTGACCTTATTGGCTGTGAGGTTTATAATCAAGATCAGGTTTTTCGAGGAGTCGTTGAAGAAATAAAGGAAATGCCTCAATGTGACTATCTTTATGTAGCTTATCAAGATAAGCACTATTATGTGCCCTTCATAGATGAATTTGTTTTGGAGGTTTCAAAGCATATTATAATAAAGGAAATCGAGGGATTAATTCGTGAAAATTAAAATATTAACGTTGTTTCCTAATATGCTAGAGGGCATATTAAAGGAATCCATCCTTAAACGGGCCATAGAAAAAGGGGTTTGTAGTGTAGAACTAATTGATATGCGTCAATATTCCTTAGATAAGCATCATCATGTGGATGATACACCCTATGGTGGAGGTGCGGGGATGGTCCTTGCCTGTGATGTGGTGGATAGAGCAATTACTGCGCATAGGACAGCTCAAAGCTTTAAAATATTAATGACACCTCAAGGACGTCCTTTTCAGCAGACGATTGCTAAGGAGCTAGCCTCTAAAGAAGAGCTTATTCTAATTTGTGGTCATTATGAAGGCTTTGATGAAAGAATTAGGTCATATGTAGACGATGAAATTTCAATTGGAGATTATGTTTTAACTGGAGGGGAGCTTGCAGCGGCAGTAATTTGTGATAGTGTAATTCGTTTATTAGATAATGCTATTCGAAAGGAAAGCAGCGAAGATGATTCCTTTTCTGATGGTTTATTAGAATATCCCCAATATACGAGACCTGTAGAGTATAAGGGATGTACAGTACCCGAAGTTTTATTAAACGGAAATCATAAGTTGATCCGGGAATTTCGTTTAAAGGAATCTTTAAGAAAAACCATACTTCGAAGACCAGATCTTTTAAAAAATAGAAATTTAACAAAGGAAGAGGAGCGTCTGCTTTCTATGCTTCAAGCAGAATTAGCGGCTGATAAAAATAATGCTTAAGGAGAAGAATCCTAATTTGGGATTCTTTTTTGTATGAATTTCTTGGCATCTATTCATACTAATGAATGGTGAAAAACTATGCTTTCCAAAATATATCATTTTGTTATGGATAAGAAAATACCAACTCTTGCAAGTGCTATAGCTTTCAGTTTAATTATGAATGGTGGAGCTTTTCTTTTTTTGTTCATTATAATTTCTGGACTTTTTTCTAATTCCTTTCAAGAACTTATCCTAAGTACTGTAGAGGATGGGAAGCTAAAGGATTTAATTTCTTATTTTTTTAACTATCAAAACAATATTTCCTATTCTATTCTTTTAATCATTACGAGTCTTTATTCAGCGTCTTCCTTGTACTATCATTTATTTGGTATTGTAGAGTATATAACAGAAACCACCTATGAACGGAGTATCTCAAAAAGAGTTTTGTCTATTATAATAACCATAATTTATTTAGTATGTTTAAATTTTATAACTCTTTTAGCTAGTGAAATTATTCTTCATTTAAGTTATTTTTATATCCTTATGTCTTTAGTTTTAATTCTTATTGTGTTTATTCTAACTATCTATATGATTCATGTCATTACCTTTAAATCCTATAGTATTTCTCGATTGTACAAGGGGGTGCTTTTTACTACTATATATTTTATAATTTTTACTTTTGGCTTTGTCTTATATCTAAAGCTTTTTTCTAGCTTTAAAATTGTCTATGGTATTTTGTCCTTCTTTATCATCTTATTTTTTTATATTTATGCCTTATGTATAGGCGTACTTCTTGGCATTAATTTAAATCATTTAAACATAAATTTTAAATTTTTGTCGAAAAATAAGGTATGAAGGAGGTGAGAGTATGAAAAAATATATTTTTACTTTTATCACGGTTTTATTTCTTATTTTTGGTATGACAAGTAACGCTTATGGCTTTGGACTAATTAATAAAGGGAATGCTCGTCCGAATGCAGGAAAATATGATACTATCTTAAAGGAAAATGGCGGTGTTTATATAGGAGCAGATACAAAGGATATTTATTTAACCTTTGATTGTGGCTATGAAAATGGGCACACGCCTATGATTTTAGAAGCTTTACGTAAAACGAATACAAAAGCTATTTTCTTTATTACGGGGCATTATTTAAATTCTGCAACAGATATAGTTAAGGAAATGGTGGCAGATGGACATATCGTTGGAAACCACACCTTTTCCCATAAGGATTTTACAAAATCCTCAAATGAAGAAATCTTAAAGGATATAAAAAAACTAGAGGATGCTTATTTAGAAAAGATTGGTGCAAAGCTTTCTCATTATGTCCGTCCTCCAAGAGGAGAATTTGATGAACGGAGTCTTAAGCTTTTAAAGGATAATGGTTATGCTTCTGTATTTTGGTCATTGGCCTATGTGGATTGGCATCAAAATATGTATCATGGAGATCAATACAGCCTAAAGCAGGTAAAAAGAAGAATACATAATGGCGCAATCATTTTAATGCATACGGTTTCAAAGGATAATGCAGTGGATTTAGAACAAATTATAACACAATTAAAAAATGATGGTTATAATTTCAAATCTATTCAAAATGTGATATAATAAAATGAGGAAGCTAGGTGAATGGAAGTATGGCTGCAAATTTTATTATAATATCAGATGATTCTTTAGCTGTTGATAAAAAAATAGAAGAACTTAGGAAAGGTCTAGAGCTAGAGGTAGAACCAATTGTATATACCGCTTCTGAGGAAGGAACCTATGCTATTGTTGATGAGCTTACGACAATTTCTTTATTTGATGATTCAAAACTAATCATTGTTCGTAGGGCAGAAGCTTTACTCTCTAAGAGTGATAGAGCCTTTTTAGAGCTTCTAAAGGCTATGAATAATCAAAATAGCTCAAATGTTTTAGTATTGATATTTATGGACTTTTCTGATTATTCAAATGAACAATACCAAAAGCTGAAAAGATTTTCATCTGTTTTTGAAGTGAAAACTAAAAATATTAATTTGGAAGAATATGCAGAGCATGCGTTTTTAGAGGAGGGCTTTCAGATAGATAAGGATTCTGTTCGATTATTGGTTAGCTATTCTGAAAGCTTTTCTAGATTAAGAAGCTTTATGGATCAATTAGAATGCTATAAGGCAGAAGAAAAATGCATTACAAATGCAGATATTAGAAAAATGATATCAGAGCCATTAGAGGATAATGTTTATTCTTTAATTGAAGCAGTATTGACCAATAATAAAAAGCTCATGATGAAAGGATATCAAGACATGAAGCTTAAAAGTATGCAGGCTTCAAACCTAATTAGTCTTTTAATAAATAAGTTTCAGGAGCTTTATAATGTTAATATTTTAATAAAAGCAGGAATGAATCAAGCTGACCTAGCTGACCTATTTCACATTTCATCTGGTCGTGCTTACTACATGGTTAAAAATGCAAAAGAGCATTCTATGGAATCTGTCAAAATGCATTTACAAGCCCTAAATCAGTTGGATTATCAAATCAAAACGGGAAAAATCGACCAAAATATGGGATTAGAATTATATTTTTTAAGATAACGGAGGCATATTGCCTCCTTTTCTATTGACAATATCAACGTTTTATTGTACTATTTAAGTAGAACAAGGGGGCGATAATTTGGAATGGCGAAATGACAGAGCCATTTACTTACAGGTGATTGACTTGTTTAAAAAGGATGTTATTACAGGCGTGTATAGGCCTAAAGATAAGATCTTATCTGTAAGAGAATATGCGATAAAATTGGGAGTGAATCCAAATACTATTGTAAAGGTATATGATTTATTAACTCAGGAGGGACTCATTGAAGTTCAGAGCACAAATGGCTATTTTGTAACAGAAAATGAGGAAATTTTAGGAATGCTTAAGCCTTCCTTTGCCCACACCTATTGTAAGGATTTTATACATCTAATGCAAAGTATTGGAATTTCAAAAGAAGAAGCTATAGAGCTTTTAAAGGAGGAATAGTCGAAATGGTTTTAGAGTGTAGGGATGTTGTCAAAAGATATGGACAAAAAGAAGCCCTTAAAGGAGTAAGCTTTGAGTTAGAAGCTGGTAAAATTATTGGTCTATTAGGACCAAATGGTAGTGGCAAAACAACATTGATTAAAATTATTAATGGCTTGTTGAGTAAAAATTCAGGTTCTATCTTGGTATGCGGGCATCCAGTAGGGGTTGAGTCAAAAAAGCGTATATCCTATCTACCTGAACGTACCTATCTTAATTTAGATATGAAGGTTAAAGAATGTATACAAATGTTTAAGGATTTTTATCAAGATTTTGATGATAAAAAGGCTTTAGAGCTTGTAAAGAAGCTTAGTGTTGATCCTGATGAGAAGATGAAGCATTTATCAAAAGGTACAAAAGAAAAGGTACAATTGATTTTGGTAATGAGTAGAAACGCTGATCTATATATTTTAGATGAGCCAATAGCTGGAGTGGATCCTGCAGCCCGTGATTTGATATTAAATTTAATCATTTCGAATCTTAATCCCAAGGCATCCTTATTAATTTGTACACATTTAATCTATGATATTGAATCTATTTTAGATGATGTTATATTTATTAATGAGGGAAGAATTATATTACATCGTAATGCAGATGAATTAAGATCTCAATATAATGGTAGCATTAACGATGCGTTTAGGGAGGCATTCAAATGTTTTTAAAGGTTTTTAAATACGATTTCAAAGCACTGATTTATAAGTATTTACCTGTATTAGCAATTTTGCCTGTTTTAGCAATCATTGTACGGTTAGTTAATCTAATTGGATATGATGATAATGTCTTTTTCTTATTGTTGAAAATGGGTGTCAATGGCTTCTTTATTTTAGGGTGTTGCTTTATTTCTATATATACAATTGTAATATGTATTGTTCGCTATGCGAAATCCTTATTTAAGGATCAAGGCTATTTGACACATACCTTGCCAGTAACTAAGCATTCATTATTATTATCCCATTTATTGGCAGATTTTTTAATGCAGATTATCAGTTTTTTGGTACTTATGGTTTGTTGTGTGATTGCTTATTTAAATTCAATGCTTTGGGAAGCATTGATTCAAGCATTCCAAGAGATGTTTAAAGTGGCTATGACAGAAGAAGAAATTATAAGATTACTTGCTGGTCCTACTATCTTGATGCTGTTGTGTATGTTATTTTCATCGTTTCAGAGTTTGTTTGTTATCTATACGGGAATAGCCATTGGACATGCATTCGCTAAGAATAAAGGAATTTTATCAGTAATTTTCTGTATAGCTCTTAATTATGCCATTGGAATAGGGGTAACTATAGTAATCAGTTTATATGGGCTTCTATCAAGAAATTTTTATTTTGAAACTCCGCAGGACATTATAAATTATTTAAATGGGTATCTTGGTATAATTTTAGCGATATGTATTGTAATCTGTTTGGTAGGATATTTTGTTGATATTTATTTGATGCAGAAAAAACTAAATTTAGAGTAAAGAAAAAATTCACATTTATAGGAAACAAAAGGGGCTATGCAATTTGCATAGCCCTATTAATTTAGAAAATATATTACTTTAATGTATTTACTGCAGTAGCTAATTCAGACTTATGTCTAGCAACATAGTTCTTGTGAACGATATGCTTAGCTTGAGCCTTATCTAATTTCTTATAAGCATAGGCTAATGCAGTTGTAGCCTTTTCTAAATCTTTAGCTTGAACAGCAGCTAGTACAGATTTCATAGCAGTTTTTAAAGATGATTTGAAAGCCATATTTGCTTGTCTTGCTTTTTCATTTGTTTTAACACGTTTGATTTGTTGTTTAATATTTGCCATACCTTTCACCTCCGCTAATCAAATGCATTAAACATTATACCATTTCGTTCTATGGTTTGCAAGAAAAAAATAAAAATATGCATAGTTAAATTAAAAAAATAGATAATAAAGATGGGTGAAAGTATGAAAAATAGAACAGATATGGCTGTTGAGAATATGCAAGCTAATTTTCAATATGATGTGGATAGAATAATTCATGGCATGCATTTCAAAAAAATTAAGGTTAATAAAACTCTAGCAAAAAAAATTAAAAAGAAGGAGGGTATATATTATACTATTGATGAAATCGATTATAGAATGAAGGCACGAGAAATTGTTAAGCTATTAGAGGCTACAATTTATGACTTTTTAATCAATTTAAATTTACCCTCAAAAAGTGATATATTAATTGTTGGACTAGGGAATGATTTTGTTACTCCAGATGCGTTAGGGCCTTTAGTCATAAATAAAATAGAGGTCAACAGACATTTAGAAAAGCATCCTGATAAATATAATGTTAGTGCCCTATGTCCATCTGTTATGGGAAAAACAGGAATGGAAAGCAAGGATGTGATTCAAGCAATTGTTGATGATTTTCATCCTAATCTTGTCATTATAGTAGATGCATTAGCCTGTAGAGATGCAAGACGCATGTGCAATAGTATACAGCTTTCCACTGCAGGTATTAATCCAGGATCTGGAATTTATAATTTTAGAAAAGAACTTTCTAAGGAAACCTTAGGAGTTGATGTCTTGGCTATTGGGATACCTACGGTTAGTGATATAGATTCCTTTGTGGATATGGAGGATAATTATTTTGTAACACCTAAGGATATTGATTTAGCAATGGATATTTTGTCAGGTTTACTTGCTGAAGCTATAAATCGAGCATTACGCAAAGAATAATTGTTTATAGCAACTTAATTTAAAGTAGAAGCTATTAAAATTTAGTAATAAAATTTTATGGAAATTATTTTCCGATTATGGTAAAATATTTCTTAATAAAAAAGTATATGGAGAAATGAATGTCTAAACAAAAAAAATGTCCAATTTGTGGGGAAATTAATTCAGAAGCTTGTAATCTAAATGAAAAATATTTTATTTTTACACAACAAGCGAATTGGATTTGTAAAAATTGTGGTTGTAGCTATAGGGAAAATGACACGATAAATATTAAAAGGGGAACAAAAATAACGAAAAAATATTTTTTTTCTTCTATATTTAAAATGATTGAAGATATTTTCAAGAAAGAATTAACAGAGGAGCAGAGGGACACCATAAAAGCTTTATATGACAAAAGAATAAAAAGCTATTATAAGGAAGTCCTCTTATCGCAAATTGATTTATTTTATGAATTAGCTTGTAATATGAATGAGGTAGATTTTTTTAAACTCCTTGATAAAAAATCAGATAAAAATAAGTTGACATAGGTACAAAGAGTATGCTTTTTTGACATGTAGTATTTGTATAATTGTTTTGGTGATAAAATGAAAAAGAAAAGTGTTTTTATTTTTTTAGCAATTGGACTTTTAGCTGTAATTTTATTAGGAAGTATATTTACCCAGGATTCAGTTGAAGCTGGCGGAACAGACTATGACCAAGCCTTTTATGTAGATGGTAGCAAAAATCTTTTTATAATGACTGCAAAATTTTTGGATAAGTGCTGTTATTATGTGGTGGATATTGTAGTATCTGGTATAGGTAGTGTTTTTAATTCAATTTTGAATAATTAAATTTATAAATCTATTTTTAAAGTTCATTTTAAAAAGTGAAATATTGCCTGTTTTTGGGCTTTTTTTCTTAGAGTAAAACTTTTTTATACTTTTTTAAATTTCTTTCAAAAGTTTCATATTTTTATGTTATAATATCTACTAGAGGTAGAAGAGGGTATCCTTTTACACCTGAAAAGTAAAGAGGATATTCAAAACAAAAAATCCATATGAGATGGATTCTAGGATAAAAGAATTTAGTGAAGGGAGTCATAATTGATTTGTTTTCACAGATCAATTAAATATGTGAATATGAATTGGCCAAATAAATTAACAATGGGTAGAATTATTGCAATACCAGTAATGATAGTTATTGCATACATTCCCTATCTGCAAAGCATCTTTTTTTGTGAGGTAAGCTATGCAAATTTTATTAATTTTATCATTTTTGCTTTAGCTTCTTGTACAGATTTTTTAGATGGTTTTCTCGCAAGAAAATATAAACTAATTACGACATTTGGAAAATTTGCTGACCCTCTTGCAGATAAAATATTGGTTCTCATTTCCTTTTTAATATTATTTATGCAAAAAAGGATGGTTGTAATAGGCTCTGTTTCGTTAGAGCTTGTTCCTATGTGGGGAATTGCAATTATATTATTGAGAGAATTTACAGTGTCTGGGGTTCGTTTAGTAGCTGCGCAAAGTGGACAGGTCATAGCTGCTGGATGGTCTGGAAAGGTAAAAACCTTTGAAACCATGGTAGCTATAGGTTTCTTATTTTTTGCCGGCTTGCATCAGGCTATCGCTATTATAGGTTTGGTATTAATGTATTTATCGGTAATTTTAACACTGTATTCTGGGATAGAATATATATGGAATAGTAGAAAAATAATTTTTGAATCAATTTAGGAGGAAATATGGCAGAACTTAGTCGTGAGCAAGCTTTAGAAGAGGCTTTAAAGAAAATTGAAAAAGAGTTTGGTAAAGGCTCTATCATGCGTTTGGGAGATGAAATAGATCATAAAATAGAGGTAATTCCTAGTGGATCTATTGCCCTAGATAAGGCTTTAGGGGTAGGAGGTTATCCTAAGGGAAGAATCATAGAAGTCTATGGTCCAGAGTCTTCAGGTAAAACTACATTTGCCTTACACGCTATTGCAAATGCTCAGGCTTTAGGAGGCTTTGCAGCTTTTATTGATGCAGAGCATGCTTTAGATCCAGTATATGCAAAAGCATTAGGAGTAGATATAGAGAATTTAATTCTATCACAACCAGATAACGGAGAGCAAGCATTAGATATTGCTGAGGCTTTAATTAAATCTGGAAGTGTAGATATTTTAGTGGTAGATTCTGTTGCAGCATTAGTTCCTGAAGCAGAGCTTAATGGAGATATGGGAGATTCTCATGTTGGGTTACATGCAAGATTAATGTCTCAAGCTATGAGAAAGCTAGCAGGTATCATTAATAAAACAAATTGTGTAGCAATATTTATAAATCAAATTCGTGAAAAAGTTGGTGTCATGTTTGGAAATCCTGAAACAACCACAGGTGGACGTGCTTTAAAATTCTATGCTTCTGTGAGACTAGATATTCGACGTGGAGAAGCTATTAAAGATGGAACGAATATATTAGGAAATCGTACAGTTGTTAAGGTTGTTAAAAACAAAGTTGCACCTCCTTTTAAAACCGCAGAAGTAGAAATTATATATGGTCAAGGTATTTCTCGCTTGGGAGAAATTGTAGATTTGGCAGTTAAGTATGAGATTATAAATAAATCAGGTGCATGGTTTTCCTATAATGGTACCAAAATTGGTCAAGGAAGAGAAAATACAAAAGAATTTTTGAAAAATAATCCAGAACTTTTAAAAGAAATAGAAGAACAGGTTATAGCTGCAGCATAGAGACTAAAAAATAATTGACAAGCGCTATATTTTACGTTATAATGAAAAAGCGCTTGGTAGTTGGAGTAGTACTCAAGAGGCTCAAGAGGCTTCCCTGCTAAGGAAGTAGACCGGGTAACTGGTGCATGGGTTCGAATCCCATCTGCTCCGCCATCATAAGAGAACACAGATAATACGTTGCGATTATCTGTTTTTTTATACATGATTTCGTTAGGAATTGCTATTGGATTAAGGATAGCATAAAATCTATAAAATTTAGAAATATAAGTCTTATAATGCTGTTTTAAGAAAGTGATGATAAATAAAAATGAGTCTTATGCGAAATGACTGATATAAGATAGAGGAAGAGGGATATTTGATTAATTTACCAATTCATAGAAAAAATAGTTTTATATTATTATATTGAAAAAAGTGTCTTGAATAGAAAAATGATATGTGCTATAATTAACAAGAAAATGAATAAGACAGTTCGTAACCATCCTGTCTATAATTTAAAACTAAGGAATGTGTACTTGTGATGAGGCAACTTTTTTGGTTGCCTCATTTTTTAGTTAGGAGTTGATATTTGTGCATTCAGTAAGATGTGAGGGTTCATTTGATGCGGCTCATTTTTTGAGTAATTATGAAGGAAAGTGCCATAATATTCATGGTCATAGATGGAAGATTATTGTTAGTGTTAAGGGCAAACTTCATAATGGTATGGTTGTTGATTTTGGTGTTTTAAAAGCTAGTGTAGCTAATCTATGTGATTATTTTGATCATACCTTTATAGTCGAAAAGGATAGTCTTAAAGGGGAAATTATGGAGATGCTAAAGGAAGATTTTATTCTTCGTGAAGTGAATTTTAGAACTACAGCCGAAAATTTTTCAAAATATTTTTTTGATAAACTTAATACGGAATATGATTGCTTGTATGTTGAGGTTTATGAGACCCCTAATAATTGTGCGAGGTACACATGCGAGTAGTGGAAAAATTTGTAAGTATTAATGGAGAAGGAATTAGGCAAGGACAACTTTCTGTTTTTATTCGATTTGCATTTTGTAACTTAAGGTGTATATATTGTGATACTTTATATTCTCTTATAAATCCTAATTATGAAGAGGAGAGTATAGATAAACTTATTGAATATATTCTATCTACGGGTGTTAAAAATGTTACTTTGACTGGTGGAGAACCCTTAATACAGCCGGAAATAGGAAAATTATTAGAGAAATTGAGCGACTTAAATTTAAATGTTGAAATTGAAACTAATGGAAGTATTAGTATTTTGCCATTTAAAAATATAAAAAATATTGCATTTACATTAGATTATAAGACCCCTTATTCTAAGGAAGAAACTAAAATGGATTTAACTAATTATAATTATGTTACTAAAAATGATGCAGTTAAGTTTGTTTGTGGAGATATGAATGATCTTATTAGGAGCAAAGAAATCATTTATAAATATAATTTACAGAATAAAACCAATTGTATTTTTAGTCCAGTTTTTGGAACTATTGAACTTACAGAAATAGTAAATTTCTTGAAGGAAAATACTTTAAATGATATACGTTTGCAACTTCAAATACATAAATTTATTTGGGATAAGAACAAAAGAGGTGTATAAATTATGGATGAAAAACGACTTCAAAATGCAATTAGAGATATTCTTATTGCTGTAGGAGATGATCCCTCTAGAGAAGGATTGCTTGAAACACCTAAAAGAGCTGCTAAGATGTTGGTAGAAATGCTAGAGGGAATGCAGTATACAAATGATGAAATAGCAATGATGCTAGATAAATCTTTTATTGAGGATACTTTAACAAATTCTAGGAATCTTGTGGTGATGAAGGACATAGAGATCTTTTCTTTTTGTGAACATCATTTGGCATTAATGTATGATATGACAGTAGATATCGCTTATATACCAAATGGTAGAGTACTTGGTCTTTCAAAACTTGCAAGAATTGCAGATTTAGTATCTAAGAGATTGCAATTGCAAGAAAGAATAACACAAGATATTTTATATATTATAAAAAAAATAACAAATTCTACCGATATATTCGTTCGTGTTAAAGGTTGTCATTCTTGTGTTGCAGCTCGTGGAATCAAAAAGAAAAGTTTAACAGTAACTAAGGCAAAAATTGGAGAGATTAAGGAGAGTGAATTAGATTGAAAATTTTAGTATTATTAAGTGGAGGAGTAGATTCGACTACGGCTTTGGCGAAAGCAATAGAAAAAGTCGGGAAAGGGAACGTTATAGCATTAAGTATCATTTATGGTCAAAAGCATAATCGTGAGATAAAATCAAGTATTGAATTGGCAAATTACTATGGTGTTGAGCATTTATATTTGGATTTAACTAAAATTTTTAAATATTCAGATTGTTCACTTCTTAAGCAATCTAATGAAAAAATTCCTTATGAATCGTATGAGGAACAAATAAGAGACTCAAATGGTTCCCCAGTATCAACTTATGTGCCTTTTCGTAATGGATTGTTTCTTTCAGCTTCAGCTTCCATTGCTATTTCTAAGGGATGTGAAATAATTTATTATGGAGCTCATTCTGATGATGCGTGTGGAAATGCCTATCCTGATTGCAGTCCAGAGTTTACAGATCTAATAAATGGAGCCATTTATATTGGAAGTGGTAAGCAAGTTCACGTAGAAGGCCCTTTCGTTAATTGGAGTAAAAAGGATATTGTGAAAGAGGGAATAAGACTACATGTGCCATATAACCTAACATGGAGCTGTTATGAAGGACGTGAAAAAGCCTGTGGTAAATGTGGAACATGTATAGATAGGAAGCATGCTTTTATAGAAAATGGGATAGAAGACCCAATAGAATATGAGGAGTAATTATGGATCGTACTAATGATAATTTGACAATATTAGGAGCAAAAACAAAATACAGCATGAATTATGCTCCAGAGGTTTTAGAGACCTTTATTAATAAGCATCAGGACAATGATTATTTTGTGAAATTTAATTGCCCTGAATTTACATCTTTATGTCCAATTACTGGACAACCTGATTTTGCAACTATTTACATTTCATATATTCCAGATGTAAAGATGGTAGAATCAAAATCTTTGAAATTATATTTATTTAGTTTTCGTAATCATGGTGATTTTCATGAGGATTGCGTTAATATTATTATGAAGGATTTAATTAAACTGATGAATCCTAGATACATTGAGGTGTGGGGGAAGTTTACTCCACGAGGTGGCATTTCAATTGACCCCTATTGCAATTATGGAAAGAAAGATACTAAATTTGAACGAATGGCTGAAGAACGCCTTTTTTGGCATGACATAAATCCTGAGAAAGTGGATAACAGATGAATTAAAAGCTACATCAAATTATTTAGTTTTTAAAATTTTTGAGTATTTTTATATCAAAGAAAAGAGTCTTTGAATTCTTATGAACAAGCGATTAATTTGAAGAAACTAAGATTTCTATTAAACTTATGAAATCACAAGAAGAAATTTTAATTGCGAGAATCGTAAAATATATATATACATACATTGACAATAGACAGAAAAACTAGCAAGTCAAAGTTAATAAGCAGAGATAAATTACGCTAAATCCATTTATTTTCATAGGATTAAGATTGTATTTACTATAATATTTGAAAATTTAAATAGCATAAAAAATGTTTCAAATGTCTTGTTTTTTTATTTTATATAATTAGTGAAAAGAAGATAAATTTATAAACATTTTATTTTTTATACTTGATTATAATCATATAAAAATAAAAATTGCAAAATAATCATTTGCAATTTTTATAATTTATCTATTAATTGTTTTATTGCTTGAAATGATTTATCAGATAAATCATGTTCAATTTTACAAGCATCCTCCTCAGCAGTAGAAGAATCCACTCCTATTTTAATTAAAAAATCTGTCAAGTAGGTATGACGCTCATATATTTTTTCTGCCACATTTTTACCTTGAATAGTGAGCTGGATATGACTATTTTTATCTATGCTTATATAACCTGAATCTTTTAATTTTTTAAGCATTATAGATACAGATGGCTTTGAAAAATTTAAAAGATTTACTATATCAATCGCATGTATTTCTGATTGTTTATTAGAAAGTATCAATATAGCTTCTAAATAATTTTCTCCAGATTCTAATAAAGGCATAATAACCACCACCTATAGGTATTATACTCTTTTTTGCCATAAATGAAAAGTATTACTTAGAATTGTTCTTTTTATTATTCTTTGAACATTTATTTTTCTTTTTTACTTGTTGTGTCATATGAGACTGTTGTTGGTTATTGAATGATCTTTTTGTTAAATCATCGTTATAATTTCTTGCTATTTCGTTCATTTTTTAAAATCACCATTAAATTATATACAAAAAAAATTAAAAATATGATAAAATATTCTTTGGTGATGAAAATGTTTATCAAGTTGAATAATACGAAAAACACGAGATCCTTATCCGATTTAATAAATAAGGACGGCTTATCTATCAAAAAGCACTATCTTATCCGTAGTGATGCCTTAAATAAACTGAGTGAACAGGATAAAGATATTTTAAAAAATACTTTTCATTTAAAAAGAGTTATTGATTTGCGTTGTGAAACAGAGACGAAGAATAGTCCTGATGTGAAAATAGAGGGTGTAAAGCTATATTTGAATCCTATTTTACCTGCGAATCGAGTAGGGGTTACGAAAAAGGGTAATGACGAGGATGACTTTAAAGATTTTATAGAAGCGATATACGCTAGTGGTGTCTCTAGCTCTATGGATTTTATGACCAAGGTATATCGTGAAATTGTTACAGAGGATTTTTCTAATGCTGCCTATGAACGATTTTTAAAAATTCTTTTAGAGGATATTGGTGGAGCAACCCTTTGGCATTGTAGTGCTGGTAAGGATCGTGCAGGGTTTGCGACGATTTTAGTTCTCTATCTTTTAGATTTTAAAATGGAAGATATTATAGAAGATTATTTAAGTACAAATCTTTTTTATCAAAATTCTATACAAGAATTTATCAAATTGTATGGTCAAGAGTATTCAAATGTGTTAGAAGTAGTGTTTGGAGTTTGTAGAGAATACATTGATGCATTATTTAATGAAATAAATCTTAATTATGGCAATTTAGACAATTATATTTATCAAGGCCTGCATTTTACTAAGGAAGATCAGCGTAAATTGAAAGAAATATATTTGGAGGAAAGATAATGCATTTAAGTGAACTTTTACTTGCTTATAAGCATTTGCCTATTTTAGATACTATGCTTCTTACGGATGATGAGAAGTTATATGAATTCATTCTTATTAAAAAGGAAGATGAGGGATACGTAGTTGAACCAAAAAAAGATCTATGTAATGCTACTGGAGCCCTTTCCTCCTATATAAAACTAGATTCTTTTTTTGAATTAATTGAAACAAGTTGTGGATGCTTAGAACACTATCGTAAAAAGAAATGTGTACATACAGCAATTCTTTATGCCCTTTCCTTAAAAATTTTGTGTCCCGAGAAATATGAAGCACAAATTGAAGCGTATAAAAGAACAAAATTAGCATTAGAACAAGATGTGATTCTAAATGATTTGGCTTCAGATTTAAGATCTAATGCTTTTTATTTTAAAAAAATTCATTTGACTCCAGAAATTATATATCAGGGAGAGGTATTTATGCTTTCTCTTCGTATATCCTATGATAAGGAGTATGTGATAAAAAGTATTAATGAATATTTGGATTTAATGGAAAATAAAAAGTACTTTTCCTATGGTCAAAAATTATCTTTTGTACATTCCTATGAGGTTTTAGATGATGTATCAAAGGAATTCTATAGCTATTTATTAAGTATAAGGCGCGATGATGCATTAAAGAGTATTCAAATAAAAAAAAGCCATTTCTTTAATATTTTGGAAATTTATCACAACAATGGAATTTATTTTGCTACAGATATTATTAAACTGAATTTTTATAATATAAAGGAATTAGATTGTCTAAGCTTAGTTTTAAATGATCAATATTTACAAATGATTAGACCCTATCAAACAGAGCGACTCTTATGTAGTGTTAACTATGCCTATTTTATTGGTGAAACCAATATTTATGCCTATCATTTTAAAAAACGAAATGAAGCTATTATTATAAATGCTTTATTTCGTTGTCAAAATCAAGGGATATCCATTGAGGCTAATGAAGTAGACTTTATATCAAATTTGTTTCCTCTTATTAAAAAAGAAATTTCAATTGAGGATTCCTTTTATAGAAAGTATCATCTTCCTGATGTCGTGATTCACTCTTATTTTAGCTATAAGGATGGAAAAATAATAAATAAAAATAAGGTAGAGGTTGAAGAAAAATATATAGATACTCCATATGTTAATCAAATTTTAGAAAGCTATAGCATGGCAATTGAATCCTTTGGCTTTGAAAAAAAGAATAATCAAGCCTATTTTTTGACTTCCATAGAGCAACAGTATGCTTTTTTGACTTCAGATTTATCAGGGATTAAAAACTATGGTGATATTTTTTTTGATAGTTCAATAAAAAGAATTAGGTTAAAAAAATCTAGTAGAATTAATGTTAATGTGACCTATAATATTGGTTTACTAGATTTTAAATTTGACGATAAGCTTTTAACTATAGAGGAAATAGAGGCAATGCTTCAGGCTTATCATAACAAGATGCGCTATATTAAATTAAAGAATGATGTAATATTAGAGGTCAATGAAGAGGATGCTAAAGAGTTAAATAACTTTCTAGAGGACTTCAATATAACGGAAAAAAATCTAAAAACTACGATTTCTAAACCATTAAATTACATTTTAAAATTAATTCATGGTAGAGAAGAAAATGTTCATATTGATGAAAAGTTATTTACAATGATTCAAGAGATAAGAAATTATAAAAAAAGCTCTATCTTACCTACAACTGAATTTCAGCAATATTTAAGACCCTATCAGGTAGAAGCCTTTCAATGGCTTTCCGTTCTTGCTAAATTTGGATTTGGTGGAATTTTGGCGGATGATATGGGGTTAGGAAAAACCTTAGAGATTTTATCCTTTCTGTCTAAAGATGAAATAGAAGAGCCATCTTTAATTGTTTGTCCAATGAGTTTGGTTTATAATTGGCAGAATGAATCTAAAAAATGGAATTTAAGAGCTCCTGTTCAATTGATAATAGGTAATGCTTTAGAAAGAGAGGCAATAATTAAAAATATTGCTCCTAATATGAAAGCTATTTATATTACCTCATATGATTCCTTAAGACGAGACATAGAGCTATACTCTGTACGGTTTCGCTCTATAATTGCAGATGAGGCACAATATATAAAAAATCAAAATACTTTAAAATCTGTGGCGATAAAGCAAATCCCTGCAGCTTTACATTTTGCATTAACTGGAACACCTATAGAAAATGGGCTTGCTGACTTATGGAGTATTTTTGATTTTTTAATGCCAGGCTATTTATCTAATTATCATCATTTTAAAACCCGTTACGAGACTTTGATTATGGAGGATGATGAAGAGACTCTGGCATTGCTTAAAAAGAGAGTTCAGCCTTTTATCCTAAGAAGAACAAAAAAAGATGTTTTAAAAGAGCTTCCTGAAAAAATGGAAGAAATATATTATTGTAAAATGGATGGGCCTCAAGAAGAAATATATCAAACCTATATTGAAAAAATCAAGAATGATTTAAGTGCAGGTGGGAATCAAATTTTAGCTTTAATTACTAGATTAAGACAAATCTGTCTATCTCCTAAGTTGATTTTTGATGATGATCTTCCTAGTGCTAAGCTAAACCTAGCTTTAGAATTAATTACAAGAGCTATTGCTTCAAATCATCGAATTCTAATATTTTCTCAATTTGCAAGTGTTTTTCCTATAGTATCTTCTATGTTAACTATGGAAAATATCCCTCATTTTTGTATAGATGGAAAAACCTCAGCTCAAAAACGAATTGATTTAGTTGAAGAATTTAATAAAAATTTGAATATAAAGGTTTTTTTGATTTCTCTTAAAGCAGGGGGTACAGGGTTAAATCTAACCGGAGCAGATATGGTTATTCATCTAGATCCTTGGTGGAATGTTTCTGCAGAGCATCAAGCAACAGATCGTGCTCACCGTATCGGTCAAACTAGAAAGGTACATGTTTTAAAATTAGTTTGTATGGATTCTATTGAAGAGAAAGTAATGCTTTTACAGCATTTAAAAAGTACTTTAGCAGATGAAATATTAAAAGAAGAAAAATTTACATTGTCAAAAAATGATATTTTAGAACTAATTAGTTGACAAAATTTGGAAATATGTTATAATATTATTGAGAATGATTCTTAATAAGGAAAAGATTATGCTAAGAAGAATGACAACTCAAAAGAAGATAGTATACGAAACTTTAGATAGTTTAGGGCATGCTAGTGTGGAGGAAATAATAGATAACATTAGAATGCAGCATCAACAGATATCTTTAGCTACCATTTATCGAAATATTCAAGCACTAATGGAAGAAAACAAAATTAAAAAAGTGAAATTGAAAAACCAAGATGTTTTAGAAACAATTAAGAAAGATCATGGTCATTTCGTTTGTGAACAATGTAAAAATATTTGGGATATTGAAGTTGGTAAGGATGAATTAATTGATGAAGCATCAAAGTTTAGTATGCATCAACTTAAACAATGTGATATAACATTTTACGGAATATGTCACAACTGTAAATTGAAAGGAGAAATTAAAAAATGAAGTACGTATGTAAAGTTTGTGGATATGTTCATGAAGGTCCTGAGGCACCAGAACAATGTCCAGTATGTAAAGCCCCAAAAGCTAAATTCGAAGAAATGAAGGAAGAAATGACTTGGGCTTGTGAGCATGTAGTAGGTGTTGCAAAGGATGCTCCTGAGGATATTCTTAAGGATTTAAGAATGAACTTTGAAGGAGAGTGCACAGAAGTAGGTATGTACCTAGCTATGGCAAGAGTTGCTCATAGAGAAGGATATCCTGAAGTAGGTATGTATTATGAAAAAGCTGCTTGGGAAGAAGCAGAGCATGCTGCTAAATTTGCAGAATTATTAGGAGAGGTTGTAACTCCATCTACTAAAAAGAATCTTGAATTAAGAGTTGCAGCAGAAAATGGTGCTACAGCAGGGAAGATGGATTTAGCTTTAAGAGCTAAAAAGTTAAATCTTGATGCTATTCATGATACAGTACATGAAATGGGTAGAGATGAAGCTCGTCATGGTAAAGCATTCGAAGGTTTATTAAAAAGATATTTTAAGTAATAAAATAGGAGGGCTGAAGAAAACCTGGTTATAATTAGGTTTTTACAGCCTTTTTTTATATGTTTTTTGCGATATCTAATGTAGAATTTCATTTATCATTTTTATAACATAAGAATGTATTTTCAGGAAATTTGAGTAGAAATTCCCAAAATTTACCCATAATTTAATGTTATAATAGGGTATCAACAAGGAGAAAGTTTATATGAGATTTAAGAAGTATATTTTATTATTATTTGTCTTTTTAGCTTCATTGGGGATGGTTTCATGTTCAAGTGAAAAGGTAGAGGGTTCTAATAATCCTTCTTCATCCTCTGAATCAAAACAGGAGGAGAATACCATCATTGAGGAGGGATTTTTGTCCCTAAATGTAACATACACAAGTACAACACTTGAAACTAAAGAAGTAGAGGATACAATAGAAGCTATTTATGATAGTGTAGTTTCCATTGATGCCTATATGAATCAACAGCTTTATGGAAGTGGAAGTGGTGTATTATTTGGCTATGATGAAAGATTTAGCTATATTGCTACTTGTCATCACGTTATTGAAAATTGTCAAACCTTTAAAGTGCTTTTATCAAATGAGGATAGCTATGAAGCAAAGCTAGTAGGAGGAGATGCTCAAAGTGATATTGCAGTGCTTTCAATTGAAAAAACTGAATTAACCTATGCATCATGGTTTGAGGATACATCTAATTTACGTTTAGGTGCAAGTGTAATTTGTATAGGCAATCCTTTAGGGACCTTGCCAGGAAGTGTTTCTACAGGCGTAATATCTTATCCTAATAGAGAAGTGCAAGTGGATGATTATCATACAATGGAGCTAATACAAACGGATGTAGCAATCAATTCTGGTAATTCTGGTGGTGGATTATTTAATGCAGCAGGCGCATTGATTGGAATAGTTAACGCGAAATATTCTTCCTCTGGAATTGAAGGGTTAGGCTTTGCCATACCTGCAAATCAGGCAATAAAAATAATAGATAGTATATTGAAAAGTGCTAAATATAATATGGAGGACAATTGTTGGCAAACAGGATATGTTGATGGTAGATGGCATTTGGGCTTTATATTAGGCTATGATGGTATGTTCATCAGATCAGCAATAGGTATAGCAGATATTGCTACGAATGAAACATCTTCTGACTTTGGATTATTACAGAAGAACGACAAGCTGAATGCAATTACCATAGCTTATAAGGATATTTCTAAAGATAACCTAACTCTATCCAATATAAACGCTCAAAATATGAAAGTAGAGGATGTTTATAAATTTATATATAGTGCATCCTGTGAGTTAGGAGATAGTATTATTTTAGATTTAACTAGAAATAATGAAAATATTATAATTCATATAGAATTGATTCAATATATATATTCTATCTAAGCTCTATCATTATAGGGCTTTTTTTTACTTTACCTTGTAAAAATGTAAAATTTTGCTATAATTATATCGTAAATAGAAATGAGGTTTTATAATGGCTACATTAAAGGATTTGGCCAATTTAATTTATCCAAATATTCATTGGACATTAGAGGATTTAGAGAAAAGATTTCCTAAAAGAAATTTGCCAGAGGGAGCTAAAGTTATAAGATTTGCTCCATCTCCTACAGGATTTTTACATACAGGGAGTTTATTTGCTTCTTTAGTAGGATATTATTTTGCTCAACAAAGTAAGGGTATATTTTATATTCGTTTAGAGGATACTGATACCAAAAGAGAGATAGAGGGCTCTGGTTCAGCTCTTGTAGAACAGCTAAAGGAATTTGATATTATTCCAGACGAGGGTTATTTTTCAGAAACAAAGCAAATAGGAAACTATGGACCATATAAGCAATCTGAACGTTCTGAAATTTATAATACATGTATAAAGCATTTAATAGAAATGGGAAGAGCCTACCCTTGTTTTTGTAGCGCAGAAGAATTGCAGGAATTAAGAAAGGAGCAGGAGGCTCGTAAAGAAATCCCAGGATATTATGGAAAATATGCCAAATATAGAGATTATCCAGTGGACGCAGCAATTGAAAAAATAAAGGCTGGAGTTCCTTATATTATTAGATTTAAATCTATGGGAAATCATGAGAATAAGGTTGCTTTTCATGATGAAATCAAGGGCGATATAGAGTTGACTGAAAATGATCAAGATATTGTTATTTGTAAATCTGATGGGTTACCTACCTATCATTTTGCACATTTGGTTGATGATCATTTTATGCGTACTACGCATGTGACTCGTGGCGAAGAATGGCTTCCTAGTTTGCCTATCCATATTGAGCTTTTTGATACTATTGGCTTTGAACGTCCAAAATATGCTCATATACCTAATGTCATGAAGGTAGATGAAAATGGTACGCGAAGAAAGCTTTCAAAGCGTAAGGATGAGGAAGCTGCAGTAAGCTATTTTTTAGAGCAAGGATATCCTAAATATGGCTTTATTGAATATTTGCTTACTATAGCTAATTCTAATTATGAGGCATGGAGAGATTTAAATTTAGAAAAAGATTATAAAGAATTTCCTTTATCCTTTGAAAAAATGGCTGTTGAGGGAGCTTTATTTGATATTGCAAAGGTTGCGAATATTTCTAAAGAAAGAATGGCTTATAAAAAGGCTAAGGATTTAGCCCTAGAGGTTAAAGCATGGGCTAAGCTTTATGATAAAAACTTTTATAATCATATTATAGAAAATGAAGATTTATTTATTTCCATTTTGAATATAGAAAGAGAAAAGGAAAAGCCTAGAAAGGATTATGAAAAATATTCTGACATATATCCAATCATATCCTTCTTTTATAGAGATGTTTATGATGCAATAGATAAAAATAATTTAGACTGGAATCCGTTAATTTCTAAAGAGGATATTCGTTCTGTATTACAAGATTACCATGATACCTTAGACTTATCCTTAGATGAAGAAGCATGGTTTGCATCTATAAAAGAGCTTGCAGTTAGACATGGCTTTGCAGATAATGTAAAACTATGGAAGAAAAATAAAGAGGATTATAAAGGACATGTTGGAGATGTATCAGAATTTTTACGTATTGCATTATCAGGCAGAAAGAATTCTCCAAATTTATATTATGTAATTCAAATCCTAGGTGAAAAGGAAGTAAAAAATAGAATAGAAACTATATTAAAGCATTTTTAATATTTATTTTAAAAAAAACTTGAAAAAAATTTAAAATATGATATAGTTATATATGTAACTTTTTGTTACATATAATGGCCTATTGGTGAAACGGTTAACACATTGCCCTCTCAAGGCAACATTTGTGGGTTCGAACCCCGCATAGGTCACCATCTTAAGAATACACAGATAATACGTCGGTATTATCTGTTTTTTTATCCCTAATTTCACTTGAATTTACCAAATCCAACCGAATTACGCAGAATTACGCAAAAATATAATTTTGATAAAACTGGAGAAAAAAGTGCGTTTTATTGATATTTAAGAAAAAATTTTTATCAAGATATATCACTGAATGAAAGTTCAAACCACTCCTTGAGTCAAGTAGGGGGTTCAAATTAGAAAAATTTTAATTAAAACTTTTTTGAAAAGTCAAAATCGTAGTTATAGTATTTTTAGATATGACTCTAGAGAAATCTATAACTTGAAAATAATGTAGATTTTTTGCAGAAATATGTTATAATATTGCTAATGTTATGATTAATAATTAGTTTATTACATGATTCAAACATAATTGATTAAAAAAGAAAAATTACACATATGAAAAGGATGTAAAAGCCGATGTTAGTTTATTGTAATTGTGCCTCACCTAAAGATAGGAATAAAAAGTGCACTATTATGGAAGTGGAATATTCTAAGGAATTTCCTCGAGATAACATATTTAGAATAATTGAAAATACAAGTTTAAAAGAATATGAAAATCCTGAACAAGAAGAAATCCATTATGGAGCAGATATTGAATGGCATATTAAATATTGGAAAAATCTCGGTTGCAAGGAATTAAAGTATAATGAAAGTATCGAAAGATTATATTTATCAAATGAAATGTTGTCAAAACTATTGGATAGATTGGATGAGAAAATCACTTATAATTATAAAATGAGTGAATTTGAAGATGTGTCATATATATTAGATAATATTACGCTTCCTGTTCTTCATTGCGAAGGTGTTTTTTATGTATTAACGTTTACTTGTAAAGAAATATATTTTATAAAAAATTGTATAATTTGTATTGATGAAAATGGAAAAGTTGTTTTTAAAAATCAAAAAAGTACGATTATTCATTTTGAAGAAAAAGAAAGAAATGGAATAATTACGTTGACTGTTCAGTGTAGGAAAGTCGCTTCTGTTAATAGGCTCCCTTTCATAATTGAAACCAAGCAAAATTTTGCATCAATAATTAAATCCTACATTATGGAATATAATCAAAGCCTAGCAATGGAATTGGATAAACATATGAATTTAAATAATGATTTATTTTTGAAAAAATTTTCTGAATATGAGAGATTTTTTATGAACTATCTAAAATCTGAAGATGGTTTTCAAAATTTAACCATAGAAAAATATTTGGGAATTCTTGAAGGATTGAAAGAATATCCTCTCATTGAGAATTGTATGAGTGATATTGAAATTATTAAAAGTAACGATTTATCAATTTACAAATATAGAAGGACATTAAATCATTTTGAAGAACTAAATCTATTTTTGAAAGCTAAATTAAATTTGAAGTATATTATTTACCCCTTTTTATATCTATCATTAAATGCGTCTATTATACTTGAAGAATCAAAAAAATGGAAAAAGTATGATTTGACAAAGGATGAAAATCTTATACTGATATATTGTGAAGATGCTTCAATAGATCCTAAGAATGCGGTTAATTTGTTTTCATTTTCTTGCTATCTTTCTAAAAGAAAAATACTTAAATCTCATATTATATATGAACTTTATGTTGCTACAAAAGACGCAGTAGAAAAAGAATTTAAAAAAATATCAACCACAAATTTTTTTACAAGTTTAGAATTAGGAATTATACAAAAGTCTATAACTATGTTAGATATAGATGAAATGAGTGGAGAAGAGTTTGAAGATTATTTAATAAAATGGTTTAGTTCAAAGGGTTTGACCGCTAATAAAACTAAAGCAACAGGGGATCAAGGAATAGATATTTTGCTAAGTAATACTTATGAAAAAATAGGTATTCAATGTAAAAGATGGAAAAACAAAGTTGGTAATTCAGCAATACAAGAGGCTTTTGCAGGAGCAAAATTTTATAAATGTGATAAAGCCCTTGTTATAACGAGCAATTATTTTACGAAAGAAGCTATCCAATTGTCTACTCAAATTGGTGTTGAACTTTGGGATAGAGATGTTCTGACTCGTAAATTGAATATTCAAGAAAGTTAATAATTTTTATGAAGGGAGAAATAGTTGTTTGTAACTATAAAAATATATGGGAGAAGTAAAAGCATTATTAGTTGGAGTAAGCGATTATTCTACTATGGGTTGTCTTTCGTTACCTTTATGCAAAAATGACATATATTCTTTAAGAAAAGCGATTATAAATGGTTTAAACGTAAAACACGAAAGTATTTTTCTTTGTGGAGAAACAGGAAAAGTAACAGCAGAACATTTTTTTGAAGGCTTGAAAGAAATCTCTAACCAAGTTGGAAATGGGGATACTTTTATTTTTTATTTTTCAGGGCATGGTGCAAAAGATTATTTAATATTGAGTGATTTTTGTCTGAAATTGCAAGATTTAATTGATAAGTTAGAAAAATTAAATGCTAAAAATAAAATTGTAATATTAGATAGTTGTCATTCGGGAAAATTTTTCATTAATGATAATTTAGAATTAGAAAAAGAACTCGATATTAATCGATTTGTAGGTTATGGATATGCAGTTATGTCTTCTTGTAATTCTGAAGAAACTTCTGGTTTTAACTCAGAGCGAAATATAAGTATATATACAGGTTTTTTATGTGATGCGTTAATGTCAAGATTTTTAATTAAGAAAGGTAAAAAGTCTTTAGAAGAAATAAATGAAGCGATTTTTCACTTTGCCGACTTAT
The DNA here is from genome assembly GCA_910579215.1 of uncultured Anaeroplasmataceae bacterium. Classification (GTDB taxonomy): domain Bacteria; phylum Bacillota_I; class Bacilli_A; order Acholeplasmatales; family Anaeroplasmataceae; genus Pelethenecus. The sequence continues at coordinate 5,624 of CAJTTN010000012.1, read as the reverse complement.
ATAACGAAAAGAATAAAGATACAAAACAACATCCGATATTTCGTACAAATATTGGTGGAACTATTTTTTTTGAGGTTGAAGATTATGTTCCATATAAAGCATCACAAATCTTCATAGAAACAGCTTCGTACATAATTTACAATGTGGAAGCAGTTCATCATTTAAATATAAAGAGATTGGTTGTGAAAGTGATTTTACGTTTTCATAGTCTCATTGAAGAAGTCGCAAAAATTGCCATTGAAATTAAAGATAAACTGCTGTATAGTGATGTATATAAAAATAAAGAATCAGAAATGAAATATACTGGAAGAGCAGCAAATATCGTATGGTGTTATTTTGGATATGATGAAGAAGATGTTAATGAAGGCAACTATATTTTTCGCTCTACTTGGGTTGATGAAAATCAAGATAGAAATCACTGGTATAGGAAAACAAATAATTCTACAATCATATTTGATTTAAAAATTGAAAAATTTGGTTCATATGAATTAAATAAAGAAATAAAGAATAGTAATTTAGATATGCATAAGCAAATTCAATTGATAAGAACAGCAACTTCTAAATTAATATATAATGCAGAAAAATATATTGCTTTTTTTAGAGAATATCTAAATAATACTTTAACAGAAGATCAATTCATCAAGTTAGTGGTTCCACTTAATTCATCTATTTCAAAAATATTTTTTGAACAAAGTGATTTTCCAAAACCAGGATATGACATATATAATTGGGCATTTGCTAATTCAGATCTAGCATTAACGATTTATGAACTTACTCTTTTTTATAAAAACAAAAATTTAAAAATATGGGATAAAGAAGGTCGTATATTGCAATTTAGTAAAACAATAAAAAAATATGAATCTGATTTAGAAAAATTAAAAAAAGAAGAAAAAATATTGAAAAACCAAATAAAAGATTGAAAGGCAGTGATATTTATGTATTTTAAACCAAGAATTTTTATTAGTTCTACAATAGGAGATAAATTAGAAGTTCGTCGAAAAATAAAACGTATTTTTGAGGTTGCAGGGGCTGAAGTTACACTATATGAAAAAGATTTAACGCCTTCCATAGATAGGAATACATATCGAACTGATATTTTACAAACAGATTTTGTTGTCTTTATTATTGATGAACGATATGGACATAAAACTGATACTGGAATTTCAGGTACAGAAGAAGAATTTAACATTATTACGTATAGTAAAAAACCATGTCATGTATATTTGAAAGAAATAGAGAAGACTGATGAAGCAAAAAGATTTGAAAGTTTAATTAATAGCTTAGGAATATCTTATTACTATTATAAAAATCATACAGATTTAATGAGGAAACTTAAATCTACTTTCTTTACGATAGCACGAGATATTGTATTTTATAAAATGGATAGTTTGCAAGTTGATCCAATACTTCTCAAAAGAATTGCTATTAAACACGATATAAAAGAAGGAAAAAAATTCTGTAAACTCATGGATAGAGCAATTGATATTAATTTAAATACGCCATTTTCATTTATTCAATCAAATCTATTTATTGCAGCAATAGATATTCCAGCGACATATATAAAAAACTGTATGCAAAGTATTTTTATTGATAAGTATTGTGAAAATATGTTAAGAAATTTATGTGATTTGATAACAAATTTTACAAGTGCTATGTCCCTTCAGTCATGTCCTAATAGTAATCTATACCCTATTGATTTTTTAGGACAAACAATATATTTGGCTAACAATCAATGGCTTGATAATGTGGATTTTTCATGGTATGATGGGCAACTCAAAATAATTCTTGATTCTTATAACGCATATCGGAATTATTTGGCACAAAAATCTCTTGAAGCAGAATTATATACAGATTAAAAAATGTTATCTTATTTGAAGGAAAAAGATATTATGAGTAGACAAATAAATCGTATGATAAAGGCGATAAAAAAGCTAAACATAAAAATATAAGTGATAAAGACGAGATAAAAGTTATTATTGGAAATGATGATTATACCACTGGAAGTAATATTGAAAATATACCTATTGAATCAATGAGCATATATGATGGGTTTAAAAATGTTGCTTTTTTAACTGAAACAAAGAATTTAAACTTAGTTTCAATTCTAGGAATTATCCTTGGGTCAATTGATAAGGCTGTTGAGTTGATTCGAAGAATACTTGATAAAGGTGAAACAACTATGAAACAGATAGCTATTTATTTAGCTGGTAAGAGAATAATTCTTGTGAATGAAAAGGGCAATGTAGATTACTTGAAATATTTTTTTGAAAAACATAAAAATCATAAAGTTTTATTTGTTGGTTATAAAAGTGAGAAAAAATATCATTCTTTGGTGAAAAGGCGACTTTGGTTACCTCACTGTAGTGGGCAAGCGTATAGCCAAAAATATTTGGAATGTTATAGTTCTTATTTTGAACATAGTTACAGAGGCGAGAATAATAATTCACAGTTTCCTAACAATTTGAAAATATCAGATTTTTGTCTTTAGTTAATAACAGATCGAAGGATTTCAAAAAACTATAAGGGTAAAAATAAAAAATTTTAGAAGACGTAAAGTGATATTGTTGAAGTATTTATTAAATTTTTTTAGAAAAAATTAAAGACCTTTACCTTAAGCAATAACTTATTTCCTCAATAGAGGAAAAAATATATAAACCTAATATTTAGAATGAGCTCCACTTGTAAAAACCGATCTAATGAGTGGAGTTTTTTATTCATCTTATAAAAAGTTCAAACACAAAATATGTTTTAATAACTGTGGAAATCGTAATGATTTCGCATTTCAATAATAAAACTCAGTATTATATAAAAACACTTCAAAATAATAGATAGAATTGGTAATTCATATTAGGGTGTATGGGGTACGAACTGCCCATTTTCAGTCGATTCTCATTAAAATTGGTATTACTTCAGTACGCTTAACCTTTTTTGAAGGTATTATTTCAGTATGCTTAAGACAGTTTAAAAAACACAGGTTTGATACAGTATTTTTATTGTATTAAACCTTTTTTCATTGTTGGCAAAAATAAGAAAATGGATAAGAAAATATAGCTTTTGTATTAGGAAGTAGAAGAAACAATGAGCGATAATCAAAGAATCATTAAAGTGTAGTAAATAGTTGTGCTGATGTAAGTGAAGATTTAAAAAAATATAAATAGTAGATGAGTTTTTTGTTTGTTCAGTTATATTGTTTAAATTAGAATTAGATGTTATAATTATTAGTGATAAGTTGTTGAATTATATTGTGTGATTGGTGTTATACTCTATATTTTATCGTTAAAAATGATAAGTTATTTGTAATATAGTTGAATAGTCAGAAGTTAGAGAAAAAAATAGGAATAGAGATTAAATGTAAAGGTTTACTTTTTGTTTTAGTGGGGGACATGGTAATAGCTTACACAGAATGGAACTAGTATTTCTATGAGATTACTTATAACAAGTCCTAAAATATTCTAGGTAATACAAATAGTTAGATTTTTCTATATTGAATAAAAAGATGCACATTTAAAAAGCAATCTAAATTGTAATTTTTGATTACAAAAAGGATTTTATACAGCAAGAAATATTATAAGTAAGTGGAGATGGTTATATGAAAAAAAGAAAATTAGCTGTTTTGATTCTGGGACTAGCTGTTGTAGCTAGTATTACATCCTGTGGTGGTAATGACAACCCTGATACATCAAAGCCTCCAGTCATTCAGCCTGGAGATAACACGAATACTGAGACTGTTGAATTGGCATCATATAAGTCAGCAGCATTATTACAGTTGGATGAATTAGTTAATCCAGCAATTGCAAAAATTTCTTATGAGGAGTTAAAGGTTGCAATTCAAAATTACTACGATGTAGAAAAACAATATATTAATAATATAAAAGATTTAGAAACTGCAAAGATAGCTCCAACAAAGGTTACTGAGGATACAAAAACTTTTACTAGCAATACGTTTAAACCTCTTGTAGTAGATCAATTGAACTCTATATTTAATCCAATTATAGCCAAAATAAAAAATGATGAATTAAAAACTTCAGTTCAAAATTTTTATGATACAGAAATTACCAAACTGTCTGCTATAGAAACTCTAGATGAAATTTCTGCTCTGTTTAAAGAGATAATAGATGATACAAAGAAGTTTATTAGTTTGGAAACAGAAAAAGTATTAATTGCTTTAAAAAATAAAACTCTAGAGGGATTAAATTCTTATGTAACTGAATTAATTAATAAGATACCTTTTGATAGTTTAAAAAATGATACAAAAATATTTTACAATGAGGAAAAGAAAAAGCTTGAAGCAATAGACGAAATTGAGGATATTACTCCTTGTGTAAATGGAATCAAAGAGGATTTAAAAAATTATGCATTAAATGAAACAAAGAAGCTTGCAGTTTTAAAGTTTAAAGAAGTAGTTGACAAAGGGTTAGATAAAATCCCTAACCCATCTTTGAAAGAAAATCTTATAGAATTTTCAAATAAAGAGATTACTAAAATTAATGCTACTACTGCTATTGAGGATATTCCTACTATGCTTTCAACTGTAATAAGTGAGGCAGAAATTTATATTCAAGGAATATTAATTAATACTGTTAAGGAATATTTTGCTCGTTTAACAGCTGTTGAAAATGCTACAGCATATGATTATTTACCAATAGCTATGCGTCCATCGTTTGCAGGAAATATAGTATCTGCAGCAAACATCAATTACAATTTCACGTCCAATACAAATGTATCTTCAATAAATCATGCTGGTTTTGGTGAACAATGGCAAATGATAGTAGAAAATATTGATCAAAGTGTTGCCATGGCAAAAGTGTTTAATGTGGCTCAAACTGTCCTTAATGCAGCGGGAAATGCTGTCGATATTTATATTACGAATTCTTATGCAGAAGAAATGTCATATATCTTTAGTGGAAATGGGTATACAGGAAAATTTGAATTTAAGGATTCTAAGTTGGTTTTCAATATTACTCTTACAGAAAGCATAACAGTCCCTGGATTTGGATCTGTAAAACCAGTTATTAAAATGGAATATGAATTAGCAAAAGAAGCTAAGAGTATCTTTATTAGTTTAGGAGATTCTTATAAAGTAAAGTATGTCATCACAGACAATGGATATGAAATGGCTACTACTTATGGTTTGACAATTGTAGGAAAAGCAATAACAAGATCAGCGTACCTTTCAATTATGAGAAATGATAATAAAACAACTGGTCATATTTATGAATACACAACATTCGAGGGTTCAGATAAAATCAAGGCTTGTGCTGATTTTTATGTTGAAAATGGATATGTATCAGTAGTTGGTAATAAATCCTCTGGTATGGTTGGCTTTGATGGATATATTAACGAATTATATTCTGCTAATGAAGGAAGATTGTTAGGATATGAAGTAAGAGAAGAATTAATCGTTGCGGGAGTATCGGGGACTTATAATACTTTATGGTTTAACATTTGGGATATTCAAGGAATAAATTCTATAAAAATTACTGATAAATCGGATTCAAATAACTCTGGAAAGAGTAATGTTGATGTTTATATTAATGGTTCATCTACAATGTTATCTCCTACATATAACGGTTCTCTAAATTCTAGTGTATGTAAAGGGAAACCGAGCTCTAAAAAAGAGTGTA
>CAJTTN010000011.1 GCA_910579215.1 uncultured Anaeroplasmataceae bacterium | reverse complement strand
TTACGCTCAACAAAAACGCTCAATTCATCTGTGCTTTTGCCATCAAATATACATGTCTTAGTTGAATACTGATTATTTTCTTTTGAACTAACCAATACATTTACATCTACTGTTGCTGATTCAAAAACTTTTGTACCACCAAAATCAACTAATAATAACGGATTAGTGTTTTTAGCTAAATATCCTCTAAGCTTTTCTCCATAGCCTGCTCTCATCCACTTATTAGATGTAATAAAACAAGATATTCCTTTCTTCTTCAATAAATTCATAGCTTGCTCATAAAAAATACAATAGATATCTCCCATTCTAGTAAATGTTTCATATTTTTGTGGTTCCAATTCATTAGCCAGTTTTCCTTCATTTGCCTGAAGTTGAATATATGGTGGATTTGCTATAACAATATCAAAGCCACCTTTTTCAAAAACTTTATCAAATTCTAATTCCCAAATGAAAAATGGCTTTGCTCGTTTCTTTTGCATCTCTATTAGTTCTTCAATAATTCTATATTCTCCTTTATTAAAAAGAGAATTTTTAACCAATTCAAATTGGTCTTGTTTGATTTTTTCAAATAAGTGATTTTTCTCTGTTTCATCAGTAATATTAAAATATTTTTCTTTTGTTTGGTCTAATGTTTGAAGAATATCATTATAATCGTTTGCATTAAAAATGTCATAACCTTCATCATAAAGATTTCCACTTCTATTCATTTTTTTAGAATTCCAAAGTTTAACTCCTTGATATTTATCAACCAAAGAATTTCCGACTCTTAATTGAAATACTAAATTTGGTAATGGTTGAGGTGAGGACTTATTTTCTACTTGTTGATCAACAATTAAAGATAACCATAATCTTAACTTAGCGATTTCTATAGCATCATTTTCAATATCTACACCAAATAAAGAATTTTTTATTGCTAATTTTTTTATAGAATACTTGTCAGCCTTATTATTTAATAATTCATTTAAATTTAATCTTAATTTAACTATCTCGTTTAACATGCCGACTAGGAACGCACCTGAACCAACAGCAGGATCAACTATCTTTAAATTTAAAACATAGTCATCCAATTGTTTTGCCTTATCTATAATCATCTGCTTTTCAGCTAAGGAATTCCCATATAAAATATAATTTTTAATAAGATTAAAATCCATCTCACAATTTACAGAAATATTATATGCAATAGATTCAATACACATAAAATGAACTATTTCTCTTGGAGTATAATGAGCTCCCTTATTGTGTCTTTCTTCAGGATCCAGTAAGGATTCAAAAATTTTTCCCAACATTTCTGGATCAACTGCTATATCTTGCTCTGTTGGATCAGATTCATCAACTGTAAAATTATACTGAGATAAAATATCTAAAAAACCATTTTGCTCTTTGTTAAACCATATAGAATTTGGAATATTAAAATTAGTTTTTTTCCAATCGTAATTTTCAACAGGAGAAAATAAGCCACCATTCAAGAAAGGTATTTTAACATTCTCATATTCATCATTATCACGTTGTCTATTTAAAGCGTTATAAAATAATGGCTCTAGAATTTCGTTAAAATAACTACTTCCTTGATAATTTTTTGTAGAATTAAAAATATAATTCTTATCACCATCACCCCATTCTCCATTTAATGGAACACCTAACCAGCCTTTCTTTTGTATAAAATGTAAAAAAACAATTTGACCTAATGTTTTTTTAGTAAATGTTATTGCAAATTCCTTAACATCTTCATATTGTAATCGACTTGCTTCTAATTTGAATTCTAAGCAATCCACCAAGTAATTGACAAGCTTGTTAAAGCAATCACAATAATCCGAATAAAAATCCTTTGTAACTTTACTAATACTAAATGCTTCTTTCAATTTTTCGAAAGTAGGTGGAACAGACGCTTCATATATAGGATTTAATTGTTCATTATAAGTTTTATTCGGCTCTCCTACACCAACTAAAAATGAAAATCTTTTAGCCGGCTGAAAAGATACCTTTATTCCCCTATCAGTCAAATCATAATCAATTGTAACTAAAGCTAATTTCCAATTATTTCTACAATCATCATAATAAGCAACTAATGCACCATCATAACCTAATAATTCACCATTGGATAAAATGTGAGCAACAAAGTTCCTTTGTGTAGTTCTTGCATTACTATCATCAGTTATCTTCACTGACATTATGGCAATACTTTTATTATTAACATCCTTAAAATCAGCAATAAATTTACATTCTTTTATATAGTTTTGATACTGTGATAAAACAGCAATTTTATTACCTTTCTCTTGAATATTTTTAAGTAGTTTGCTACAAAATAGTATAAAATTTTTTTCAGAATATTTCTCGCCCAAATAAACTCTTGTGCTCATATTAATTTTCCCCCTTTATAAAGTATTCTGATAAAATAACAACTTCTTTAGCAGAAAAAACATCTTCTACTTCATATTGGTTTCTTTCTTTAAAATAAACGTTAGGAATTTTTTCTGAAAAACATTTTATAATGGCTTTTATATCATTTTTATTTTTCAATTCTTTAATTGCTTTTAAAATTTCTTTATAAACATAATTTGTCAAAACTCCTTTTTCTATCATTTCTGATATTTGATTTAACAAATCTTTATCCTCATACTTTAATTCTTGCTTTTCAAGCCATTTTATATACTTATTAACTTCCTTTTCATTTTTTGGAGAACCTTTTGCACGCATTCCATTTCCAAATGATTCCTTAACTTTTTCTTTAAACATCTGCGTGTTCAAATTTAATAAATTATAATAATTATCTGGCAAATCAATTTTCGACTCTGATTCTTCACACTGAATCAATTCCATTGCTTTATCAAATTCTAATTCTTCTGTTTTAATACCATCAGTATAAATAAACTCCTTAATAGAACCCTTTCTTACAAATGTCACTAGTTCAGTTTTATTAGAAAAACGAGCTAAACGCAATTTATTTGGCAAGCTAGAAATCTCATCAAATAGTATTGGATCATTTTTCTTAATATCATTAATGATTTTTAAATATTCCATCTTTGTAGCATTTAAATTGAATTCTTCACCTTCATCAGTTAATTTAAAATTTTTCATCATTAATATATCAAAAAACTCTTGTGGTTCTACAATTTCTTCGTCTGTTAAATATCTAGAGTCTTCTCCTAACAATGTATGAAACATTTGAATTTTGACTTTAATAGAATCCTCTAAAGATAGATGCTCGCGAGTATTTGCAGCAGGAAAAAAATTATATACAAACAGGTCTGAATATTTTGATCCAACACGATTAATACGACCAACACGTTGCATTACTCTAGTTGGATTCCATGGCAAATCATAATTAATGATTATTGAAGCTCTATGTAAATTAATGCCTTCACTCATAGAATCAGTTGTTACCAATATTTTCTTTTCATCTAAAGGATTTTTATCTTTAGGATCAAAATTTTGCTTAATATATTTTTTCTTACTTTCAGAATCACTACCACAAAAAGAAACAACCTCATTTAAAAAAACATTATCTAATTTTGATTCCAAATATACTACAGTATCTTTTGCTTCAGAAAAAATGATGACTTTCGTGTTTTTATCTTTTTTCAATTCTTTTAATAATTCTGCTAAAATATCAAATTTTGCATCATCTCTTTGAACATCAAACTGAGACCAAATATCACACAATTGCTTAAAAATAGTTAAGTCATTAAGCAAATCGACATTATATCTATCTTCTAATACATTTCTAGGTATTTTCATTAAATCTCTTTGAGAAATCAATTCCTCAAATTCATTATCATCCAGTGATGCTAAGTATTCAAAATCATAATTATTATTTCTTGAAGAAGCACCAATAACAATTTTATCATCTAAATATAATTTGTAAAAATCATTTAAACTTTTATTAATTCTATTGATGCTTTCTTTAAAAGCATATATAGAACTTTCAAGACGCTTTACTAACATTCCTTTAATAAAACCTTTAATATTCTCTTGACCAGATTTTTTATCTCCAACTATTTCCCTTTGATATTCAGCTTTAACATATAATAATGGAGTATATCTAGCATATTTCAATTTTGACAATAAAACTATTGTATCGTTAAACGCTTTATCCATAGCATCATTATAAATATACGTTAATCTCTCTGGATCGTGTAAAGTTGGAAAAGCTATGCCCTGCTTGTCAAGATCATCTTTATAATACTTGACTACTTCAGTACGAGTTCTTCTCACCATGACATTTTTTAAAACCTTATTCCGTATTTCAGTGATTGAATTATCCATAACCAAATCAAAATCATCTTTACCCTTAGCGCGTAAAATATCTCTTTTGATTGAAGCAAAAAATCCTTGTAAATCAGGGTTACCTGGAATTATTGATGATTCTTTTAAATCTTGAAATAATGAAATCAAATTCACAATGTCTGTAATATAGTTGTTTTGTGGAGTTGCCGTAATTAGGATAACTCCCTTACCATAACAGATTTCTTTCAAATATTGAAATTCTTTGGAATCTGCATTGCGAAATCTATGAGCTTCATCAACAAACACATAATCGTATTTACCTAAATCATCCCATTGAGCTACTTGATCAACTATTCCTAGTGATACAACTTTATCTCTTTGAGAATAATTAAAATCGGCTATTACCGACTGCCAATACTCTTGTACAACAGGTGGAACAATAAACAAACAACGCTTCTTTGCCCCCAAATACTTACCTAGCATCGCAGCTATATATGTTTTACCTAAACCTACAACATCAGCAATAATTACTCCACCATGCTTTTCTAAAATTCTTTTTGCTTGGATAACAGCATGATCTTGATATTCTAATCTTAAAAAATCATCTGGTCGTTCAATATCTACATTGTTATCTCCAATTTCATCTTCAAAATAAGAATATAATGTTTTTAAAAATAATTTATATGGTGAAATTGTCACATTCATCCATGTCTCATTTTTCACAATGTCATTTACTAAATTTGTAATCTCGATAGCATTATTCCATAAGCCATTAAAAAACATCAGTGAATAATCAACTTCATTTCTACTTTTCAATTCAACATTAAACTCTATATTATTTTGTAACCCATTGTATGAAAAATTAGATGATCCTGTTATAACATTTCCATACTGCAAATCTTTAACAGTTTCATCATTTCTAATAATATAAACCTTAGCATGAACATTCTTATCTGCACAAATTCTTATTTTAATTTTTCCATTTTTTATCCATTCGATAAATGTATTAATACCATTCTCTACTTCTAAAGAATCCTCTGATGTTTCAAACTCCTCTTTTATCTGTTTTCTCAATATAGGTTGTATTTTAAATGCATTTTGATCAAACAAAGTTAATTGCACTGCTTCTTTTGTGATAGGATCTACTCCTAGTCCAACTAAAAGTCTAATTTCTTTAACTTTTTCTAATTCTTGTTTTAATAAGTAAAAACCTGTAATTCTAAAATATCCAACTAAGCAATCAAAGAAATCAGCATGAGATAATACTGTTTTTATTCTATCTATCATTTTTACACTATCAGCATTCGTAAAAATATTTAAATCTGTAGATGACATCATAATCCTCCCATTTAAATTTCAATTAAATTCATCCTTTAAATATTTTTCAAAAGATGATATATTTTTTATATTATAGCATTTTTATACAAGAAGGTAAATAAAACGACTTTAAATATCTTATTTTCTTTATTTATATAAAATGAGAAATTGAAAAAAGCAGTCATTTAGACTGCTCCTATCAAAAGAATTTTCTTCATAGATTTTTCTCTTTTTATACCACTTATTTAATTTTTGGAAACTCAAAAAAACTTTAATAACTATATGTCAAAAAATTGAAATCAGTTTAAATTGATTTTTGTATTTCATCTATAAATTCAGAATTAATTGTTCCTGTTTCTCCATCTATTAAATATGGAACTTGAATAACTGTTTCTCCAATATTTTGCTTTATTAAGGAATCATTTCTTTTTATTAGATTAATCACATAACACTTTGCTCCATTAATCTTAGAAAGTTTATTTTCAATTTTTTTTACATATTTATCATTATTTGTAATAAAGTCATTCCAATGTTTGAAATCAAAATAAACATTACCCATTTTATAATCAAAATATTCATAAAATGAGTAATCGTCAAGTTCTTCAACAGTCCATCCCAATTCAGTTTCTAAAATACATTTTCCTACAACTTCGCCTAAAGCTCCTAAATATATCTGCTTAAATAAAGATGGAGACATTACAAAAAGATTTTTGCTAAAATTTTGAGCATAATTTTTCTCATCAAACATCTTTTTCACATAAGGTATAGATAATATAATTGGTAAATCGCAAGCTTGTTCTGAGACTTGATTAAAACCAAATCTAGACTCCATGTACATTTCCACTATGTCATAATTATTATTTTGTTTATATGAGTATCCTGTCACTTTTTCTGACATCTCAAAATAAAGATGCAGGTATTTAGGGGGGATAGACATAGCAGTTGGATTCTTCAGAACGAATTCTCTTATATTTTGCCATTCAATAACATTTTGCCTGTTTTGGCGAACTGTATAAGCTGCCTTTGATATTTTTACAAATGCTACCTTACTTTGAATAGAATATTGTTTTAGCTTAGAGTCAAAAAATGTATTATCTATTTTTACTGATAACAAAGCTCTAAATTCTTCATTTAACAATTCAGGACAATGCTTGTGGCATGCAGATTGAATATTCCTTAAAAGCTCCCTATCAGAATAAATATAGATGTCCTTATTTTTACTGCGACATCTACAAATTCTTCCAATAGCCTGAATGATTATTTTAAGTGTATGAAAATACAAGTCTCCATTACATGAATATCTACCCAACTTCTTTTCTCCAAAAAAGACTTGTCTAAAGCCTGCCTCAATGTTTGTCTTCATTTGTGGATACAAAAGGAGATCATTTTTGAATAAATATTCCTGTTGGAAAAGATATTTTCCCAAATCATTATATTTGTCTTCTCCATCATAATGAAGATTTTGTAAAAGATTAGTAGGTGTGCATACATATATAGATTCAAAATCCTTAAGCTCGTTAGTATCTGTAGGATCGAATATCATCCGATTCTCTTGTCCTTGTGGTATATGATATTGTATATTTTTTCCTGATCCTACTGTTTGATATGTTGTTAACAGCAGCAATTGCTTCCCTTGAGCTAATAATTTTGTACCATCTGTAAATTCATCATCAAAATTTTGAGAATTAACAACCTTAACATTGATTGCTTGTCTTTCGAATCTTTTGTCAATAGCAGCAAACATATCCTTAATTCTATCTAAATCAAATTTATCTTTTGATTTCGGAAATCTGTTTATAAATGCAATTGCTGATTTAATACCTTTGTCACCAATTTCTTTATAAAAAAATGCAAGTTTTAACTCGATAACAAAATAATATAATTCACTATCTTTTAATTCAACTGTCAAATCAATATATTCTTTATATGCTTCACCATCAAATAGCTCACTAATCAATTTTTCGCTTAAATCTTTATTCGAAAAAGCATTATAGTTATCAATAATTTTTGTATGAATTTTATATTGTCCTTTTGTTCTTCCGACCATCTGTCGAAAAGATTCATATATACGTTTATTATCTTCTTCTTCAATTTCAATAAACTGTTTATCAAGTTTCTCTTTCAAATAACGAATATCATAGTTTCCAATGCAAGTCTTTATCTTTGCAGTTGCAGAAATGCCAATGACTAGAGCTCTTTCAATCAATTTTATTATAATATCTTCTGGGGTAGTAGGGAAACTATAATTATGTACTATAGATTTCATATCATGATAATTGCTATCTTCTATCTCAGTAAAATTGAACCCTTTCCTCATTCCATCTTGTTCTCTCGGCTTATTAAAGCTATAATCACTAGTTTGAATCTTCGTAAACAAATACTCTTTTTCTTCTTCACTTAAGTTTAAAACATCCAAAACAGTATAAAGTGCCTCCTCAAGAGTATACTGTGTTTCTTCCTTTTCTTTACCCTCGTTCTTGTAATAAAGAAAATTATTTGCCACATAGAATAGTGCTTGAGCAAATCCATCAACACAATATTCTAATCCTCTAATAATAGTATTAACTGAAGTACTTTCATCTTTTCCAGTCAATCCTCTTAAAGAAAGAATATCTTCTTTTTCATCTACCTTTGCATAAATATATTTTTTTGAAGAATCTTTAATTATACTGAAATATCGTCCATCATCAAACATAAATGCCTTGTTCCATTCAAATCCTACACTCTTTATTAAATAATTGATGTTGTGTTTGTTATATTTATCCTCAAATTGCTTACGCCAATAAGAAAAATGTTCCTCTGTGGTATGCCACTCTCCGCTTTCTACCTTTCCTTTATGATATTTAGATGTATGCAATATTTTCTTTGGTAAAGTTAAATTTTGAAGTGCATAGTGAATATTTAAAAACAAACTCACAATATCTGTTTGAGACTTAAATCCATCTTCAATAACTTGATTTAAGAGTTCTTGCTTTGTAGAGTCAAACTCGTCAATAAAAACAACAGAATCCTTTAAAAGTTTATCATCACAATACGCCAAAAAAGGAACTCTTCGAAATGTATCCATAGGAGATATAAACTTCTTGGTTGAAAGAAAGATAACCTTATATTTTTCAATATTGCAGATTGGATACAAAATCATGAACCAAGGATTTTCTTTTATGAAATCGTTACGATCCTTAATTGATTTATTATATATAAATCTGTTCTTTAGAAATTTACGGAATGTAGGTTCACTACTTGTACTTATTTTTTGTTTTAGTATTCTCAAACTATTTCTATATCCATTTTTTCGTTCTGAGTTTTTTTCTTCCGCAAGAACACTTCTAATGAAATGATAGGACTTTATATCCTTATAAAGTTCTTTAAATTCTTTACTATTTATAACTTCTGAATTATTAACTTCTGTTTCAAGTAATTTTTCTATCACATAATCAACTGTTGCTTTGGCTCTAAAACAATACTTTTTTTCATCTTCTGATAGTAAGGCTAACAAATCTTTAAATGGTAGATTTGTTAGTAAATTTGTAACAAAAAAAATCCTTTTAATATTTGAAAAACATGGTTCGCCACTTAAAAAGCGCTTAATCAAATTAATTACTGTAGTAGTTTTTCCGAATCCCGTGGGAGGATCTAGCAAAAATAATCCTCGATTATTATTTACTATTATCTTTTCTAAAGTTTTGTCCATGCATTCACTCTCCCTAATCTAGAAATTGACACTATTTGAGAAAATTATATCATTTTTTTATTATAATTTAAAGTTTATTACATCAATAAATAAAAAAATAGTCTAATGAACATATCAATCATTCATCAAACTATTTAACAATCTTATTAATTTTGCATTATCTTTTTTGTAGTATGCCTCTTCCATCAGGTGAAAAATTTTTATCAATTTATCTATTTTTTTATTTTCCAAGTCCTTCATAGCAGATATATATTCTATTGTGTTATTAATTAATGCAACAGGTAAATTAATATTTTTTAAACCTGGCAATAATAATTGCAAAACAAATTCACAATTATTAGCCATGAATTTTGCCTGATGCAATCTTTTCTTTTGGATTAATTTCTCTGATAGTCTAATTGGCTTATTATCAATAATCTTTTCTAGTGCTTTAATAATTAGTTCTTTTGCTTCGTCTTTCATTGCTATAGTCCTTCTAATTAATTTACAATTGGTATTTCACTTTAAAAGTACTTGAGTTACCGCTAGGAGTCTGATGAAGTATTTCATCATTAATTTGCATACAATTTCTCATTGCTTGACAAATCATTAGGAATCGTTGCTGTAACTCAATCTCTTTGGCCAATTCAGATGCTACAGTTATTAATTCTTTTTTACCCAATTGAATTGCTTCACTTTTTTACTTATTATATACTTTTCAATACCTATTGTTGTACTAATCTTCATTTTTTCAATATCCTTTTCATTATAATGTTATATTTATATCTTTCGTAATTTTGTATAAAATAAGTTATTTATTAAGAATATCAATCAAAAAAATGTCAGCTGCTGCAAAATCCATTAATTTCATTTCTTCTACTGAAGCATAACATGAATCTATATGTTCAGTTAATTCTAAGTTGCCTTTTATTAATTTACATAAATAAGCATACATAGTAATACTAAAAGGATTTTCTAAATCAACATAATCATGATTTGATACACCAATGTATTTAATCACTGCTATATCTGATTTTAATTCTTCCTTTATTTCTCTAACTATAGCTTCTTCTTTGGTTTCATCTTGTTCTATTTTACCACCAGGAAATTCCCATTTATTTGCGAGGGCTCTTCCTGGACCTCTTTTACAACAAAAGATTTTACCATCTTCTCTTTGTATTAATGCACATACAACTTCTACATGTTTCATTCTATATCCTCCGGTATTTCGAAATCAAAACGATATTCATCTGGTACTATATTATCAAGTTTTATATCGAATAATAATGTAGAAGCCTTATAAGGATTACCTTTGTAATCCAGTGTATCAACATAAGACTTTCTCATATTTGTAAATTGACCAGTACCAAAATATGTAAATGGTAAAGTTATACCGTCCTCATCATCCATTTTTCTAATAAACAAATGTACTTTTTTAGTATTAAGTAATTTGATACCTGTTGCGCTAGTTTCAGTAGTATTGTTTTCAGATTCCCATTGAAAAGTGGATGAAGATATAAATTTATCTTTATAGTTTGTTTTTTCTAGTTTATCTTTATCTTTCTTTAAACCCACAAATACTATAGTTTCACCATTCTGATTAAACTTAGTACCTTTCATAAACATTAAGGCTTCCTCTAATTGAATGCGCATAATCTGATCTTTATAATAATTCCCATAAAGCTTAAAATCGCCCTCATATTCTCCAAATTCAATATCATATCTAGATAAACCATATTGTAATAAATCCATTAAATACTTTTCTAATTCTGTTGATATATTTACATTAAGCTTATCATTAGATAATATTTCTTTATTTGATAACATCTTATGCGCATGCTTTAAAGTATTTATATTGACTTTGCTATTATAACCTATTAAATCATTTAAATTAATTTCTTGATATTGCATTAATTGATTAATAATCAAATACTCATCAACTCTTACAAGCGGTAATAAATCAGAAGCACCATTGATAAATGTAATTTGTTCTTCATCAAATATAGGAAGATTTTCTTCTTCCATTTTTATTAAAAAATTATAATAAGATATATTTTTTTTACTAGCAATGGTTGATTTCATAAAACGCATTAAATCAGGAGCATATTCACAATTTAAAAAATCCATATGAGTAGGATATTTATCTATATTTAAAAATTTCTTAAAGTTTTGATAATCTTTCTTTAAAAAACCTTTTCGATTAAAATTCTGATTATCAATATGATGTATTATTTCCTGTCTTGATAGTTCATCAATATAGACACTTACTCCAGGTATATTCAACTCTTTAAAATTTGAATTCACCATTTCTTTTAAATATGCTTTTTCTATAATAGTAGATTTACCTAATGTCCCTAATGCCATAGCAATTTGAATAGAACGATCATAGTTGTTTCCGATAAAATCTAATACTATTACATACTTTTTATCTTTATATTTTCTTAAGCCTCTGCCTAATTGTTGTAAAAAGATTGTTGATGATTCAGTAGGTCTTAAAAATAACACCATATTAATTGCTGGTATATCAACACCTTCATTTAATATATCTACAGTACAAATGATTTCTAATTCATTATTATCATCTTGCAAATCATTAAATGATTTTACCCTTTGACCTAAATTATTAGCCCCAGTTAAGGAAATTGATGAATATCCAAAATTATTAAACTCTTCTGCCATAATTTCGGCATGAGCAATATTTGTACAAAATGCAATACATTTTAATTTTCCGCTGATTTCTTCTAATTTTTGATATTTATCTATTTGGTTACAAATAAATTCTACATTAGTATTTGCAGAAATACTTTTAATAACTTTACTAATATTTTTATCACCGTATTCAATCAAGTCATCTCTAATACCATAATAATGGAATGGGACTACTAAATCGTTACAAATTGCATCTCTTAAACGTAATTCATATGGAACATTTTGTTCAAACAAGGCAAATACGTCTTCTTCATCCATACGTTCTGGAGTTGCAGTTAAACCTAATATAAATTCAGCTTTAAAATAATTCATAATTGTCTTATAACTCGAAGCTGTTGCGTGATGTGCTTCATCCATGCAAATATATTGAAATGCATTTTTATCAAATTCATAACAATGCCTAGCCATCATTGTATTAGTTGAAAAAAGAAAATCACAATCTAAATCTTGTTTTTTTCCTGTATAAATACCATATGTACGTGTTGCTCCAAAAACACGAGCAAATGTTTTCATAGCCTCATTTAATATAGTGTCTCTATGAACAACAAACAACAATGTTTTTGCGTCAAAATTTCTAGCATCAAATGCTCCTAAATAAGTTTTACCAGATCCTGTTGCACTTACTATTAAAGCTCTTGTTACTCCTAAATCTCGATATCTTCTTATTTCTTTTAATGCTTTACGCTGCATTGCATTTGGTCTAATTGTTTCATTAGTAAAATCAAGATAGTCCATATCCCATTTATTAATGGCATAATCCAATCTCATCTGATATTCTTTTATTAATTCTTTATTTAATAATTTAGTTTTATTCCACAATTTGTTAAATTCTTTTTCTGCTGAATCATATGATGAAAAATTTTCATCATATGATAATGAAACGTTCCATTCAACATTCTTTAATAAAGCAAATCTTGTAATATTAGTTGAACCTACTATAAACTCAACTGAATTTTCAAATTCAAACAAATACCCTTTTGAATGAAAACCATCATCTCCAAAGCATTCATAATCTAAATGGCATTCAAAATTACTATATTCTTCCATCCACTTTAAGAATGTTCTTAAAGAATTAATGTCAGTAAAATTTTGATATGTTGACGTTATAATTTTTCCGTCAACACCACGGTCTAAAGCCTCTTTCATTTCTCTTTCTAATAAAACTAACCCAGCCTTTTTAATAAAACTAACTGAAAATAAAAAGGAAGTACAGTTTTTTAAAGATGATTTAATTTTTGTTAAAAAATTCATTTCTGTATAATTTGTTAAAAATAAATCGTTCATAGCAAATTAACCTCCCTTACTATTTTCCAATAATAACATTTAACCACTTTTCAGTTCTATCTTGTCTAACATCTTCTGTTACACAAATTTCTAATATTTTAAAATCCGTTTTAGTAATATAATGTTTAAATTTTTCTTCATTTAAATCTATGAAGAATCTTCCATTACGCTCTCCTTCATATTCACCATATTTAAATGAACAATACATAATACCGTTATTCTTTAATGCAGAATTACATTTATTAAATACATTAACCAATTCGTAAGATGGAATATGTAATAGTGATGCACAAGACCATATGCCATCAAACATATTGACATATTCAATCTCCTGTACACTCTTACAAAATACATTTTTTAATCCCAACTCTTTTGCATGAATACAAAACTCTTCTGTAGGATCAATCGAATAGACTTCATATGCTTTAGAAAAATAAAGAGAATCCCTTCCACTTCCAAAACCTATATCTAAAATAGTTTTTGCTCCTTTATCTAAATATTTTTCAAACAAAGTATATTGAAAAGACATATCACAATTAATAGTATTATTTATAAATTCTTCTTTATTGTCTTTATAATAATTATTCATCTATTAATCCCTCTCTTCCCAATGAACAAATCCATTGTGTAAGGCAGCATTATACAATCTATTCAGTTCTTCTTTATATGAATTCTTTAATAATGCTTTATTCCTAGTTTGAATTTTTAATAAATATTTATTGTCTGGAATCTTATCATTTTTTGATGTATTACAACTCGAACAACTTAAAACTAAGTTCCAAATCTTATCATCATGTACAAATGACCATGGTATGAAATGATCCAAATGACAACTACAAAATGATATTTTATTATCACAATAGAAACATTTAGGCTCTTCCCCTTTAAGTTCAAGTTCCTCTTTAAATCTTTCAAGTGATTTACGCTTGTTAGAGCATTCTAATTTAGTAGCTAAGTTAGATGCGTCTTCATCTCTAATTCTTAATATATTTTCAATCCATATTATCCAAGCATAGTAATTTAACTTTTCTAACGAAGACTTATATTCTGTTAAAAATCTATAAGTTTTTTCGTTAAGCCAAATGACCTTACGTTTTTTATCAAAACCATATATAACTCCATTAAAATCCGAATAAAGAGCTCCTACTACATTTATCCCAATTACATTTTTGGTTATACCTAAATATTCTCTTTGAGTATCTTCCTTTAGAGAATAAAAATCCACTTCATCAACAAATTGATCTGATGTGATAAATTGATATACATATTTTTCCATTAATGATTGTAATTTATATTTAACTATAATATTCCAGTATATAATAGAAAAATCTTTATATAAATGATCAAATGATATTTCTAACTTTTCATTCACATTAAACAAATTATCTAATATAGATTTGAAAAAAACATATTTATAAGAAGCTGTTTTCCTAGCATTAGAATTTAAGCAATGTAAAATATCTGTTAAATAGCCATGATAATCATCTTTTATATCTTTAATTTTACCAAAATTATCATTATGCCCCACTAAAAACACCCTCTTTTATAAATTTCTTAAAAATGATAGAAATCTACAATTCTATTAAAAATTATACCATACTTTGATAAAATTCTCAAATTATAAAACATTTTTCGAGTACTACATATCATAAAAAAAGCAATGTCTACCTATAAAGACGTTGCCTTTCTATGCATTGGTTATATATATTAATCAAATTATACTAAAAAGCATAAAAAATTGATGTTTTCAAATTCTATCTTAAAATGAAAAACCGAGGGGGAGAGTCTCAAAGTACATAAAGTACAAATGTCTAATCATCAGTAATGTAGTTTTTTATAAATTAATATAGGTGAATTCTTCAATACATTGAAATGAGTTAGATATAAAAGTTATTATAAAATTAATGCGCTTAAATTATGTTTTATTAATCTGATATTTTTACTTTGACTTGAGCATCATACACTTCGCCTGTTAACTCACTTTTTAAAATTTGATCATTAAGCATTCCAATAAATTTTTTTGCTTTTTCTTTTGAATCAATAATAAATTCACCATCCTTGACCAATTTGCAACAAGATGTAGAATTCTTTGCATTTTCTAGTAACTCTTCCTTTTTTAATTTAAAAATAGGAGACCCTTTAGCTCTCATTAGTTTTTTAGCAAAAGTTATTTTATCTTCTCCTGCAACTTCTTGAATTTTTACAATATCACCAACTATATTCAAATCTTTAATTGTATTAATAACCTCTTCAGAAATATTTCTAATTAATTCTTTATAATTAAATTTTTTCTCAATTATTTTATAATTATCTATATAGTATGTATCGCCAATTTTAATTGCATCAATTCTTTTTTCAAATGAAATCAAATCATGTTTAATAGCAGTATATAACTCGTTATCGTAGGTAATAGAAACTTTATTTTTAGTTTTGATTATTGCAGTTTGATATATGTTTTGATAAATCCACAGCTTTTTATCATCGTGGCCAACCAAAATAGCAAATCCATCCGCAACATCATTCTTGTCAAAACATTCTGTTGTTTCAGTAAAAAAAGAAAATGGATCAAATGTGCTAGCAGGTAAATAATAAATTGAATTAGTATTGTCATAAGCATCTTTAATATCTTTACATTCTTCCAACTTCAACAAAAAAGATTCCATTGGAGAAATTAACAATCTTTTTATTTTTTCATTAACATCTCGATGGGCATTTAATAATTTTAGTTTTCTTTCATTTTCACATTTTACAATAATATAAATTTTTATTCCGCCATTTTCAAAGATTTCTTTAATTTCATTTTTCATTTTTTAAACTTCCTTCCATAAATTAAATTCTCTGACATTTTTTTAAAGCTAACTTTATCTCCCGTTTTTATTTTATCTCTAATCATACACTTATATTTAATTCCATTTATTGTTTCAATATTGCATAAATTATATCCAAGGACAATTAATATTGGATTGACAAAATGTAAATCCGTTTTATATATTAAAATAATCATAATAACGAAAATAGCAAGGAATACAAATATTTTCCCAATATTAGTGAGGTCTGACATAATTAATGGTACAATATAAGTCATAAAAAATTCTAATCCAATTTCATTATTTTTTTCTATTTTTTCTATTGTAACTGGCAATTCCTCGCCATGTTTTATAAAATTTTTAGTTTGAAAAAAAGAAATAATAGTTAAAATAATTATGATTAACTGTATGGTTAGAAAGCATATTAAACTATATCTATTAATTACAATTAAACTATCAAAGTAACTTATTAAACTGTACGTATTCAATCCAAATACGATTGCATTAAGAGGCAAAATAGATTGAAATAATAAACTAATTTTTAACATCATGCAATACCTCTATACCTTGTTTTTAATCTCATCTACCAACTGATAAATTGTAGTTGCAGGAACCATTTCAGATGGTTTATATTTACCATTATCAAAGTGCTCTTTTATTTTGCTTTCAGCAATCTGAATTGCCTCTTCTTCATTACCTTTAGATGAGAGTTTAAGATATAGCCTTCCATCTGCTTTATCATACTCTTGATCGAATAACTTTTGAAATTCTTTAGCAAACTCTCTGCAACAAATTGTAGAATTTTGATAATTAGGCATTTTTCCAAAGTATGCCTGAAACCAAATTTCAATACAAGGATTTGACCATGCAACACCAATATTGGAATTCATAGCATTTTCGATAATGCTATCAAAATTTTCAACTTTGTCTCTATCAAATACAATCCAAGGCTCTGCATATTGAGGTAATTCAGATAAGAAATTTTTTGCTTCTTTAATGAGATTTTTATTTTTTGTTTCAACAACCTTAATAATAAGCTTGTCCCCTATCTGAGGTTTAATAGAATCTCTTAAACCATTAAAGTATACTCTTTCTGTACCTTCTGTATCAGTAACAATTAAATAATAACCTAGTTCAGGTTTTCTCCTGTTTGTTCTTTCACTTCTAGAGTGTCTTTGACCGTTTCTACTCCCTTTACTCATAAACTACTCCTCCCTAAATAAATCAAAATATTTTAATGTTGGAATAGCACCATATTTACCTAACAAGTAGTTTTTTTCATAATTCTCATCTTTTCTAATCTTCACGCCATCTTCATCCACAAAGTCAGCTAAAGAATATAGTTGAGAAATTCCATTTTGTTGCTTTTCAGTAAACCATATTTCATCTCGCCTCAATAAATTTGCATTTAACAGCCATGATTCATGTGTAGTGAAAATCAATTGAGCTTTATTTGGATTTAATTCTTTATTCAAGAATGTTTGAATAAATACTCTAACAAGTAGTGGATGAAGTTTTGCATTTAGCTCATCTACTACTAATATTCCGCCTGAAGACAACACCTCATCAACCCAAGGATAAAGTGCAAACATTTTTAAAGTACCTGCTGACTCCTGTTGAAGAGGAATAGAAACAAAATCATTAACATCTACCATTTGGTGAACAGCAAATATTTTAAATTGATTATCTTCTTCTTTCTCTCCTTTTATAGTTTCAACTTTGAAATCAATAATAGACTCATCAAAAGAAGATAAATATTTTAAAACTTTTTTTCTAACAGTTTCATCTGATGCAAAATCTTCAGGAATTAACTGTGACAAAAAGAAATTTTCAACAGGTTGACCAAAATTAGCAAACTCATTATTCATAAACCAATCTCTAACAAATTTCAATTTTTCAACCTTAAGCTTTGCACCTAGAGAAACTAAAAGTGTTTCTTTTTCTAAAGCAATTATTAGATTATCTTTAACTTTATTTGTAAAACCCGTTAAATCTAACTCATCTGTTTTTCTATTTCTATAAAATATTCTAGATGCTTCTTTAGCGGTTTTTGATTTCACATTCAACCACTCTTCTACAACTCCACCTGCATCAATAGAAAACCCGTAATTATAAGTTTTCTCTTTAGAATCTAACGAATTAATGAAATAAACTTCAAAAACAGATTCAGCTTCTTTTGTATGATTGTCAAAAAGAAATGGAGTTGGTCTAACAAAGCCATCTTTTTCTTTTTTAGATGTATCTCCACCATAATTTAAAGAATCTCTAACATATTCATACATATATCTAAATGCTTCTATCACATTAGATTTTCCAGAAGCATTGGCGCCAAATATCGCAGCAATAGGTAACACTTGTTCTCCACCTGCTTTAATTATGTGTTTATCATATTCACTTATTTTTGTTGCAGTCATATCTAGAGTTGTATCATCTCTAAATGATTTATAATTTTTAAAATTAAATTGTAACAACATAATATCACCTTTACCTTTCATTTATATTATATGCCAATAAAAAGAAAAAATCAACAGTTGTATGAGATTTTTTCTCATTTGTGAATTGATTGTATGTCGATTTGCTTCGTATAGATATAAAAATCACTTTTGATTCTTTCTACTAAGCAAAAATTTTATCCTTTGTTTTTCTTTGGTTAGTTGAAATTCTACTAAAATAAAATACGGGTCGTTTCATTTGAATCACCATTTTCAAATAGTCGGTTTATTTTCTCATTTTAACCCGTTTATTTGATTTTCTATTTAAAAAATAATTATATTATTCTAACTTTTTCCATTACTTTTATTTAATGATTCTAATTGTTTTTTTAGTGAATGACTTAAATCATTAAAAGCAAGTGTTTTACATTCCTTTCAGCAGTTTATGTAGTTTTAGTTATTTACTACATGTGTATGATAGTTTGTGTAATGAGGTACATCTTCAACATTACAGGTTTGAACTACCTGATTACATTGTTGATATGTAGGAGCGCATGTTGGACATCCAGTAGGCTCATTTCCACCACAACCACAGGAATTAAAATTAGTGCCTGTGAAATTCATCTTTTTACCTCCTCACCTATAATATATGATTTCATAAAAGATGTGAATAGGCAAACTAAAGAAAAAACTCTTAAGTTTTTTGCTTAAGAGTGTACCTTTTCTCTAATTTTAATATTTGCTAGAGAAGGATATTTTTTATCCTCAGTAAGGATAATTTCTTTTATATCATCTGCCATTATTGTTCCTGATTTAGGATTCTTAACAGAAACAATTGATCCCTTGATTGAAGCTTCTACATCCGAATATTCAAAAGCTAAATCTGTATCTATCATTTCACAATCTAATAGCTTTAAATTCTTGCAGTAGCACAAAGGCTGAGTACCTATAATTTTACAATTAATCAAGGTTAAATTCTCAGAATACCAAGCTAAATATTCTCCTTTTAGAACAGAGTCTTTTACTGTAACATTTTTAGAATGCCAAAAGGCATCCTTAGTATCTAAATTACTTCCTTCTATAAGCATGTCCTCTACATATTGAAAAGAATATTTTCCTTTAAATTCCATCTTCTTTAAGTTAAGCCTTTTAGCCTCAAAAAAGAGATATTCCCCTTCTACATCTATATTTTTACCATAAATATTATTGCTACGCCATCCAAATTCAGGTGAAACTATTTTTGTATCCACAAGTTCAATATCGTTACACTCTCTTACTGCCTTAATCCCTAAGAGTTCTGAATTCTTAATTTCCACATGAGAGGTATACCATAAGGCTGCCCTACATTTATCTGTCATTATGACCTTGTCTAGAACTACAAAAGTATCATGCCATAAGGGATACCTTAAATCCATAAAACAATTTCTAAGTTCAAAGTGGCTTGCTTCTTTTAAAGCTGACTCTCCATCTTCTTCTCCTGCAAAGCTACAGTCAACAATAACCGCATCCTTTATTCCATATAGTGCCCGTTCCTCGCCAAAACGTTCATTTTTTATTTCTTTCATTTATCTCACCCCACAAAAAAAGGATTATTAAAATCCTTTTTCTAACTTTTAATTATCACTTTTTGCAGCTATTAAAGCTATTAATCTTAAAACCTCAACATAAATATATACGATACTTACCAATAAGCCTAAAGCAACAGACCACTCAGCATCCTTACTAGCACCCATAGATACAACTGCATTAGCCTCAGCAAAATTAAAGGCTAAAGTTATAACTCCATAAAATACTAGAAATACCTCTACTCCTATCATAACATTTAAATAGGTTCCATAATCAGGAATAACCATACTAAATATAAACATTAAAGGAATAATCGCTAAAGCACCTAAGGTTAAGCCAAAGCAAATTGATCTAAACTTACTACCTACTCGCATTATACCTGTAGCAAATAAGGTTAGCATTACTGTAAATAGTACAATAGTAGAGAATACAGCTGTTGCTACAACACCAGGTACGTAGGATTCTACAATGGCAGATAAGCTACCTAAGAATAAGCCTTCACAAACTGCATAAATCATAGATGCATATTTTGCTCTGCGTTCAGATAATCTTCCCACCATAACTGCTATAAATCCAACAATACTAGAAATACCTAAAGTTACATAAAAGGTAGTAGGATTATTTGTAAGAATCGTTGGTAAGGCAAATGCTATAAACGCAGCAATTATTACCGATACCAATAATAATATACAGGTTTTAACTGTAATCCCCTTATAGGTGGCACGATCTACATCATCATATACAGCTTCACCTGTCTGAATATTTGAAAATAATGGACTTTGTCTCAAAATCATTTCCTCCTTGATATTAAATGTATATACATTATAGCACAGACTTATATTTAGTACAATATACGTCTATAATTTCACACAATCTCCCATAACTTTTAAGCAAACGCAAATAAACCAACAGCTTCCTCAGGATCCTCCTCTGGTAAATTACCAAAGGAATGCATTGTATCAAATAGTTCAAATAAGCTTAAGCTCAATCTTGTTCTGTTTTGAACATCCTTTTTAGAGGTAAATAGCTTTTCCTCACGCTTAGTAACCAAATCCACTGCAATACTTTCTCCTAAGGAATCAACGGCAGAAAAAGGAATACGTAAGGCCCCATCTTCCACCTCAAATATAGTAGCTGATGATTTTAGTATATCCACTGGAAGAAATTTAATACCTCTTGAGGTCATTTCTAACGCAACCTGCAAGGCTGTATACTTATCATCATCGGTTGCCGTACGGTCTGGCTTATTCATGATTTCCTCCATAGTTGCTTTGATAGCCATCTTACCTCCTAAATAGGCCTGAATTACATGACCCTTAGCTCGCTTTGAGAACCAAGCACTATAGAATAGGGCAGGTGCATTCACTTTAAACCAAGCAATACGCAAAGCCATAAGAACATAAGCTGTAGCATGTGCCTTAGGAAACATATATTTAATACGTTCACAAGACCAAATATACCAAGCAGGAACATGATTTTCTATCATTTCCGCCTTATATTTATTCCATGTCTGTGGATCCTTACCAACCTTACCCTTACGAACAAATTCCATAATCTGGAATGCAGAGGATGGCTTTAATCCAAAATGTAGAAGATCAACCATAATATCGTCACGACATCCAATTATGTCCTTAAATTCTACCTTACCAAACTCTGTAGAGCCTGAAACTAAATCCTGAGCATTCGTATTCCAAACGTCAGTACCATGAGAAAGTCCAGATATCTTTACTAGCTGCGCAAAGGTCTTTGGTAATGTTTCTACGAGCATTTGTCTAACAAAGTTTGTTCCAAATTCGGGAACAGCATAGGAGGCAACCTTACTCCCAATATCAGATTCCTTAACACCAATAATCTCAGTTTCAGAAAAGAGTCGATAAATGTTTTTATCGTCAATCGGAATATCTCTAGGATCAGAGAAAGGAAATTCCTCTTGGTGCAAATGAACATAATCCATAAAATATTTTATTAGCGTAGGATCATCGTGTCCTAGTACATCAAGCTTTAATAAATTATTTTCAAAGGAATGGTAATCATAATGGGTAGTTCTCCAGCTACTATCCGTATTATCTGCTGGATATTGCACAGGTGTAACATCATATATATCTACATAATGAGGAACAACAACGATTCCTCCTGGATGCTGTCCTGTAGAGCGTTTAATTCCAACCAAATAGGATGCCAATCGATCCATTTCACAGGAGCGTAGATTTAAATTCTTTCTTTCACAATATCCTTTAACATAGCCATAAGCATTCTTATCAGCTATTGTTCCAACTGTTCCAGCACGGAACGCATTTTCTTTACCAAAAACGGTACGAATATATTCATGGGCCTGTGCTTGGTATTCTCCTGAGAAATTTAAATCAATATCTGGAACCTTATCCCCATCAAATCCCAAAAAGGTTTCAAAAGGGATATCATGCCCATCCTTAGTCAAAGGCTCTCCACATATTGGACAAACTGCATCTGGAAGGTCATACCCTGAATCCACAGAGCGTAAAGCAGCTTGAAAGTCTTTTTCAACCTCTGTTAGTCCAAATTCATCCACCTCATCATCTCGCATTTTAAAGGTATGAAATTTACATTTTTTACAACGATAATGGGGAGATAAAGGATTAATTTCTGTAATCTGCATCATGGTTGCGACTAAAGAGGAGCCAACAGAACCACGAGAGCCAACCAAATAACCATCACCTAAAGATTTTACAACCATTAAATGTGACATATAATATACAGAAGCATATCCATTAGAAATGATAGAATTCAGCTCACGATCAATACGTCTTTTTACAATCAAATGAGGATTCTCCCCATATAAATTAATCATATTTTCCTTTACAATTCGTTTTACCTCCTCTGTGATGGAAGGAACTTTAAGGAAATTGTCTTTAAATTCATCATCTCTAGGAGCAAACATATCCTTTTTGAAGGCTGGGAATTTTTCAATCTCGTCAGCAATAGCATTTGTATTTTCTACAACAATTTCATATGCCAAATCCTGATGTAAAAATTCAAACTCCTTCAGCATCTCCTCTGTCGTACGTAAATGCATGTCTGGCGATTCCTTATAATTTGCCAGAGGATGCTGTCCTCCTCCTACCTGAGGAGAAGCAATCAATATATCTCGATATTTTTTCAAATTTGGTCTTAAATAATGACAATCTGAGGTAGCAACTACAGGCTTGTTCTTCCTCTTAGATGCTTCTATAATTTTTAAAATGATTTCACAAACTCGTTCTTCACCATTCGGCATGTCTTTATAAAGCTGACGATATGCTGTAGGTGGCTGAACCTCAATATAATCATAATATTCTATAGCCTCCTCTAGCTCCTCAACACTCCGATTTAAAGCTAGCTCAAAAACCTCACCATTTACACAAGAGGAGCCTAAAAGAATTCCCTCTCTATGGGCATCTATAACAGACTTTAATATTTTAGGATTTCCATGTAAATGATAGGTTAGGGCATCAGAAACAATTTTATACATATTCTTATATCCAACAGGATTTTTAGCTAAAATAGTGATGTGAGAAGGAATCAAATGACGCCAATGCTCCTGAGGATCAATCAAGCTATTGATATCCTGATAATTATAAATATTGCGTTTAAATAAATCACTCAACATTTGAATAAAGCAAAGTGCTGTAACTCTTGTATCATCGGTTGCACGGTGATGCTGCTCCTGCTTAACCTTAAAATATTTTGATAAGGACTTCAAATTGAATGTCTTTACCTCTGTGCCATAGCCTGCACGAAATAAATTTAATGTATCAATCACAGGTAACATAGGATAAGACAGTTGATACTTCTTTATATCCTTATAAATCATACCTACATCGAACATAGCATTATGGGCAACTAAAATAGAGCCCTCACAAAAATCCATAAATTTAGGTAAAACTTCCTTAATACTTAAGGCATCTGCAACCATTTCATCTGTAATATGTGTGATTTCAACAATACGCTCAGGAATAGAGAATCCTGGATTAACAAACACTTCAAAGGTGTCCACTATGCCACCTTGATAGACCTTATGAGCTGCTATTTCAATGATCTCATCATAGGTTTGAGATAAGCCTGTTGTCTCAATATCAAAAACTACATAGGTAGCATCCTTAAGCTCTATATCTCGTTGATCCAAAGTTATAAAATACTTCTCATCATTAATATAATTTAATTCTATACCATATATTGGTTTAAAATCAGGATGCTTCTCAAGAGCGTGAGCAATATCAGGAACACTATAAAGACCATTATGATCTGTGAAGGCCATAGCACTCCAGCCCCATTCAATAGCGGTTTTCACATAATCACTTGCTTCTGTTAAACCATCTAAATTACTCATTTTGGTATGGCAATGTAATTCTACACGCTTTTTAGGGGCATCATCATTTACTATGCTTACCTCTTTCTTACCAATGTATTCTACTGAACTGGCATTTAAAACAACCTGCTTAGCAAAGGAATCAAATTCTGCCTTACCTGTTATTTTTAAACGAGAATTTTCAACCATATCACGTTCATAAAGCTCTTTTTCTGTATCCGTTCGTAACCATTTTTTAACAATGATAGAATCTGTCTCATCCGTTACCTTCATTGTAGCCAAAGAAGATTTAGATTTAGCAAATGATTTAATGTCTATATTAAAAATATAAGCATCAATAACAAAAATGGCTGGACCATTCGTGTTTTGATAAATAGAAATTTCGTTTTGAGAATTAGGGATATCCTTAATAAAAGATATATCCGTTGGCTTTGAGATTTTCGTATACTTCTTTTCCTTTTGCATTTGCTCATTAATTTTTTGTACAGCCTCTGCCTCTTTCTTTTGTTGCGAAAGAGTTTCCTCTATTTCCTTTTGCATGGCATCAATCTCAGCTTTAACACTTTGCTCCTCATCACGAACTAATTTTACTTGAAATTCTAGACCAAACCTAGTAAGCTGTTCTTCTATGGGTTGTAGTAAATCCTCTAAACCTAAGGCATCCTTAGGAATTTTAAATTGAATTTCCTTATCATTAAAAATTGCATCTTTTGCATCCACACTTTGAAAACGAGGAGATTGCTCGTTTAAAGCTAAAAGTGTTTGTTCTAAATACTGTCTGTTTTGTTCCTCTGCTAACAAATTCCTAGAGTATTCTAAATGCAGTAAAAAGCGTACCCCTATAGCATCAAAGACTTCTTTTATACAGGTATAAAGCTCCTGATATTTTGAAAAGGGAAGAACCTCTTCTATAGCTACATATAGTTCTGCACGCTTTGTTTTTTTATGATATTTTATTTTCTCTACTGAAAACTCACAGGAAATTATATTTTTATTCTGAATAATTTCATCTAACTTCATACAACCCTCCAAAAAACCTATTTACGAATAATCACCCTAACAATATGACGAAATGTAATAAATGCAAAAATCAACGGACAAGGTAAAGCAAAATATACGATAATACTTGCATTAAACAAATACGCAAAGAAAGAACCAACCAAAAAGCTACACCCATCATAAAAGCTTAGTTTAGTTCTAACCCCTTTATCGATAGACGGATTAATAGAAATGGATAAAACAAAACTAAATAAAACACAAATCAAATAATATACAAAGGTTGTCAAAGCCCCTCTTAAGAAAGTACTCACCTGAAAATAGATTCTACTTGAATCTAAAATACTATCTATAAAAATTTTAAAATTATAAATGGCCTGTGAATGATTTAAGGCAACATCTCCTAATTTAAAGCCTGCAACCTGAATATCCCTATAGGCAATACTAGAGACCTTAGACGCACTGTAATAAACAATAGCCTCTTCTTCCTTTAAAATAATATTTACGGAATTTCTACCTACTGTAATTTGCTCTTCTGTAGGTAAAATTATGAGTTGAAACCCATTCCCCTCAATTTTCAATGAATCTCCTGTTATTTTATGAGAATTTGAATCATATATGACATTATTATCTCCATGCTGTATTACTGCAGAGCTCACTACCATAGAGGAATACTCATCAAAAGGATTTTCTGTAAAGGAGCGTACGCCTTGCATACTTAAAGCTAAAACAAAGAAAAGAAATATAGTTAAAAGGACTATACCAATAGAATCTTTATTATATTTTCCAATATTTCTTGGATGACATATACAATCCTTAATTCTTTCAAACATTTATAAAACCTCGCATTATTTTTATTATACCAAAAAACAAGAATTATTACCACTTAAGATTAAAAATTTGTTATAATATTTACAGGTGATATCATGGAACAAAGGAAACATTATAATACATTAACCGAATATTATCAAAAAAAATGGAAATGTAAGGTGGCAAAAATTGCATTAAATGCAAGCTTTACCTGTCCAAATCGGGATGGTACTAAGGGATGGGGTGGATGTACCTATTGTTCAAAGCAAGGAAGTGGAGACACAGCTGGAAATCCTCTCTATACTCTTCAAGAGCAATATTTAGAAATCAAAGCTAAAATAGTACATAAATGGCCAAATGCATTATTTATTCCCTATCTACAAGCCTATTCAAACACATACGCACCTTTAGAAAGGCTAAAGGAAATTTATGAAGGTATATTAATGCTTGATCCTACTCATATTGTAGCCCTAGCCATAGCTACTAGACCTGATTGCTTTACAAACGAACTCTATGATTATTTAGGAGAGCTTAATCAAAGAAAACCAGTTATTATAGAATTAGGTCTGCAAACTGCAAATGAGCTTACTGCCAAAATTATCAATCGCTGTTGTACAAATGAAGAATTGATTTTCTGTGTAAAGGAATTAAGAAAGAGAAGGATTGAGGTTATACTCCATATCATTAATGGACTTCCTAATGAAACAAAAGAGGATATGATAAATACCATCGACTTTATAAATCAGCTTGATATACAGGGCATTAAATTTCATAGTCTTCTATTATTAAAGGATACCGTTCTATATCAAAACTATTTAAAGGAGCCCTTTCCTATTTTGTCCTTAGAAGAATATTGTAGCATCGTTGTTCAACAAATAGCTCGACTTAAGCCAAATATTATCATTCATAGATTATCTGCTGATGGAATTGCTGAGGACATCATGCTACCAAAATGGCCAATGAAAAAGCTTGTCGTCATGAACGAAATCGACAAGCTATGCAAGAAACTAAATATATACCAAGGAGATAAATTTAAGTAATCCAACCATCATCACTAATTAAATATTTTCCTTTGTAAATATCATGATATATTTCTTCTGCCAAAAAAGGACATACTGGATAAAGGAGCTTTAAGAAAAGAAGTCCCTCCTTATGTGTGATTTGTTGAAACCATAAATATTCTTTGAAAAAGGTAATTAACTCATTCACATAGCTCACACAATCCTTTTGTTCAAGGGCTTCCATACACACCTCTAGCAAATGCTCAAATTCTTGTTTCAAATGTTCCTCACGGATAAAAGGAGCTTGATAAAGATGCTTCATACTTTTTCTTAAATTTTTTATGCTTTCCAATTCTGTATCACTAAAAATAAAATCTTGGTCCAAGGGCTTACTTAAAAAATACAATCGGATAGCATCACCAGAATACTTTTCTAGTTTCTTTTGGAAATCTAATAAATTGTTATTTGCTTTAGAAAATTTATGGTAGGCCTCATCAAAGGTTGCATGCACTAAATTTAAATGCTCAAATAAGACAGGCAATTCTGTCTTTTTTTCTTTTTCTATAATACATCTTAAGCAAAGAGGCACAAATACATGTTCAAATATTTCATCTGCTGGGATTGTTAAAACCTTAATTTTTTTCCAAGCCCTTAGACTTTCAACCGCATCCTTTGAAAAAATCGAATAGCTTTCACCAATTGTATCATATAAAATTGCTAATATAGAAAGAATTCCAGAGGAAAAAATGTGATTGATGCTTCCTGGAATTACATTTCCTGGAACATCAATTTCATCAGATAAAACAGGTCTAAATTTACTCGAAAGAACAAAGGGGAGATGATTTTTCAAAGAATACAGAAATCCTTCCTGATCTATAAAAAAGGGAATAAGTGCTCCTAAGGAATCTAAGGAGGATAAAAGTATTTTATCCTTACTAAAATATGATTCTGTAACTGCAATATCTGCCTTTACAAATTGCTCTATAATTAAGCCTCTTCCCTCCTCAACAGGAAGTCCGTTTAAAAAATCACTTTCAATAAAAACACCATTTTGGACTACATCAATTACAGATAAAAGCTCCTCTTGCGCAAGCATACGATCTGTTGCATTTAAATAGGTATTGGCAAAATAGATAGGACAATCTTCCCTAACACTTAAAAAAATAGGTATCTTCTTTCCCGTCAAAGGATTTATAGCATAATTCCCAGTAAACACACCAAAGTCATTTGTATTTTCCTCAGAAAGATACAATTCAATGGCCTGAAATTCCTCATACTGGGTATATTCTTGAAAATCTATATAGTCTGGATGGATTAAAATATAGGAAATAGCTCCAATATATTCTGGTTCTGTAAAGGTGTGTTTCATACTAGCACCATTAGTAACTGCAAAGTTTATTGTTAAACGTTCCTGTATATCTAGCATAGATAAAAGATTTTTTTTAATATCTACTCCAACAGGAAGCTCATCAATTTTTTTCACAAGCGATTCTGTAATCTGTGAAATATCAAGATAAAAGGCTTTAACGCGATTTGGAACTAAATTCTTTTTATAAAAATAAGTATCTAATATTTTTTTTCCAGATTTATCTTGATAAACATCTATATCTCCGTATTTAATATATCCACGCTCATAAAGCTCTATAAAGGCTAATTGAAGAGAACCTAAAAATTCTTCATGCTTTAAATCCATCTTCTTCTGATTATCTATGCCTATGCCAAGCTGTAACATTTGTTGCTCAAAGGCAAAAGAGATATCATCCGTAATGGCATTACTAATCTTTTTGTTTTCCATATAGGAGGATAGCCCTAAAGAATCAAAGCCCATAGGAAATAAAACATTATTCCCTTTCATTCGTAAATAGCGTGAAAAAAAATCTCCAACTAAAACAGGACGAATAAAAGCATCTTGAAAACCATTTAAATTGGTTTTGGGGAAGCTTGAAAATAGATAGGTCTTAGGCTTTATACGATCCTTTTCCACCTGAAAAATTTTACTATTTTTCCATGCCTCTATCCAAAGTTTATGTTGACTATCCATTTATCTCACCTCCTCAATAGAAAAGAAAAAGCTGCTTAAGGCAGCTGAATCTTACTTCTTTAATTCTTCAATATAAGAAACTAAATCTCCCACTGTAGAAATTGCCTCAGCTTTAGTATCATCGATTTCTACACCAAATTCGTCTTCAATATCCATAACAATTTCAACTGCATCTAAGCTATCAGCACCTAAATCATCCTTTAAGGAAGCCTCTAGTGTAACCTTTGCAGCATCTACTTTTAATTCTTTTACAATAATTTCTTGTACTTTTTCAAAAATTGACATGTTTAAACCATCCTTCTAATTTTTTTATAATTATACCATTTTAAGAAAAAAATGTAAATATGAAAATCCACCACAAACGTGATGGATTTAAACTTATTTTAAAGAACTGCCTTTTCTGTTTCTACATCAAATACATGACAATGGTTCATATCTAAAGCTAGCTTTACAAGAGAACCCTTTCCTAAATCGTCTCGTGCAGGTACAGATGCAATAATAGAATCCTTCCCAATAGAAGCATAGATATTTGTTTCAGCTCCTAAAAGCTCCGCAACATCCACTGTAACATGAATTAAAGAATCTGGATAGGTTTCAATGACAACAGGATCATCATGAATATCCTCTGGACGAATTCCTAAAATAACATCTTTTTCTAAATAATTCTGCTCCTTTAATATACTAACCTTACCCTCTGGAATCATTACCTTTTGTGAACCATCAGTTGAAGTAAATAATCCTTTTTTATCAACCTTTCCATGGATAAAATTCATTGGTGGAGTTCCAATAAAGCCACCTACGAACACATTTGCAGGATGCTCATAAATTTCTTTTGGTGTTCCTACCTGTTGAATTCTACCATCACGCATAACAACAATTCTAGAAGCCATCGTCATAGCCTCAATTTGGTCGTGAGTCACATAAATCGTAGTTGATCCTAAATTACGATGAAGCTTAGTTAACTCTCCACGCATGGTTACACGAAGCTTCGCATCCAAGTTAGAAAGTGGCTCATCCATTAAGAATACCTTAGGCTTACGAACAATAGCTCTACCTAATGCAACACGTTGATTTTGTCCACCAGACAACTGACGTGGATAACGATCTAAGAATTTCTCTAGACCTAGAATTTTTGCAGCTGCATCAACTCTTTCCTTTATTTCTTCTCTAGGAACACGACGAAGCTGTAAAGCAAAGGCCATATTATTAAATACTGTCATGTGTGGATATAAGGCATAGCTTTGGAATACCATTGCAATTCCTCTATCCTTAGAATTTACATTATTCATTAATTCCCCATCAATATACAGCTCTCCACTAGAAATATCCTCTAATCCAGCAATCATACGAAGCGTAGTTGATTTTCCACAACCAGATGGACCAACAAATACTATAAACTCCTGATCCTGAATATCTAGATTAAAATCAAAAACAGCTTGTACACCATTTGGATAAATCTTGTTTATATCTTTTAAATTTAAAGTTGACATAAAATTTCCTCCTATATTTTGATTTTATTATAGCGCTTTCAAATTAAAAAAGATATGTACAAATTGCACAAATTTTTCTTTATATTTATAAATCCTAAGGTTTAAAAATTAAAAAACTGCTGAAATTTAGACCTTTCAGCAGTAATTTATTAAGCTTTCAGCAAATAAAAGAGCAAATACAAATCATAAAATTTTTTTATGTCAAAGCCTCTCAATTCCTCTAAGCGTTCTATCTTATACAAAAGTGTATTGCGATGCATATATAGGCTAATTGAAGCTTGAGATACATTTAAATCACTTTCTGCCATAGAAAGAATAATTCTTTCGTCTATTCCCGTTCCATCTGTTATAAAATGGAAGAGCTCTCTTGCAAGACTTTTACTTTTAATTTGAGGAATAAAGCTTTTCAAATTGTAATGTCCATACGTACTTTGTAAAAAGGAAGAACAAACCAATGCAAGCTCTCGATCATATTGGTCTGATGTGGTATGATAAAAGCTAATTAGCAAATTCAAATCACTTTCTAAGGATTGAAAAATAGATTCTAGCTCCTCTTCAGTAATTTCATCTATATCCAGCCAAAGACAAGAATCTTTTTCTCTAATCTCTAAATGCATTCCTAGCACAAGAGTCAAAGCATTTATCATACTTTCATTCGCTTGAGGAGTAGTTTTAATTAGAATATGCTGTTTCATATTAAATTACCTTATACTCCGTTTCTTCTTCTGTAGCTGATTCTGGATTCTCAGTGGATACCTCTTTAAAGTAGGCATCGACATACTCTCTTGTATTTTCCTCCTGCTTCTCCACACTAAGTTTACTTTGCGTATCAATTAGCCTAGTTCCACCAATCATATCTGCTAAAGATCTTCCCGTAGTCGAACTAAAATACCAATATAAAAGAGGTATTATAAAAAATCCAGAGCATAAATTTAGCAATAATAGTCCTCCAACGAGCTCTCTTAACATAAGCTGAGGAACCTTAGCTTTCTTCCCATCCTTAGATATGACACGTACATGGGTTGCCATTCTACCTAAGGTTTGGTTTTTCCAAAAATGAGGAAGAA
The DNA here is from genome assembly GCA_910579215.1 of uncultured Anaeroplasmataceae bacterium. Taxonomy (GTDB): domain Bacteria; phylum Bacillota_I; class Bacilli_A; order Acholeplasmatales; family Anaeroplasmataceae; genus Pelethenecus. The sequence goes on along the minus strand of CAJTTN010000011.1, from coordinate 18,361 downwards.
CGACTAAATATAAGATATATACAGGAAATTGAACAGAAAGTATTATTCCTAAAAGCTTAATTGCTTTTTTCATAACCCTTGTTAATATCTCTATATTCTCTGTCAATTCTCCCTGAAGAATTGATCTATAAAATTCCAAAATATACTCCATACCATCTACATAGGCAGGAATGAAGCTTACGATAAAAGAAACAACAATTTGAATCAAGAAAAAGTCAATGATATAGGTTAAAAATCTTTGTGAAGATCTAGCATTCATATATTCCATATAAAAGAGCCTCCTTACAAAGTATTATACCATACTTCTTTACTTGTTAATATTATTTTTTAATAGGAAATGTGAATTAGGATAAATTTTTTGAGGCTCAGATAAACAAAGCTTTAAGGACTCTCGGAATACCTGATTAAAATCTTCAAATAAATACATAGCTAAGGCTCCTGGTGTTGTATTAATTTCATTGACATATATCTCATCGTTTATTATGAAAAAATCAATACGTATGATACCTCTTGCTTGAATTAAGCGATAAACCTTTTTAGCTATTTTTGCAAATTCCTCATATCTTGGATGTTCAATAATGCTTTGATGAATCACCTTAAAGGAATCACTATATTTATTATCAAAGGAGAAAATATCATCTTTTTTCTGAATTCTTTCTAGCTTGGATACCGTAGTTTCACTTAATGCAAGATTATACTCCTCTAAAACTTCATAATAGGGCTCTATGATGACCTCTTTAGAGTATTTGAAAGCCTCGGTTAGTCTATCTGTAAGCTCCGATTCCTGTTTTGCAATAGTTATACCAATGGAGGAGCCCCCATAAATAGGCTTAATTATACAAGGCATAAAGCGAACCTTTTTATTTTTAAGATAATCTTCATAACTATAATACATGGTTTTCACCATCTTTACCCCATTGTTTGCTAGGTATAAATAGCTTCTGTATTTATCTATAGATAAAGCTCCTGCAAAAGCATCACAGCCAAGGTATCTTATATTATGAATTTTTGCAAACATTGCTGCATATCCATCTTCTCCATTTTCTCCATGCATAGCCCCAACAATGACATCTAGTCGCCATTTTTCTAGGTTTAACCTCTTTAGACGCTTCGTATGTCCCAATCTAAAATCACTCATACTCATTTTATCAGCATTATAATAGCGTCCTTGTAAATCTACATAGATAAAATGAATTTCATATACCTTTTCTATTCGCTTTTTTAATTGAAAGGCCGTAATTATTGAAATTTCATGCTCATAGCTTTTACCACCAAATATTATACCAATTCTCATCATATCAACCCCACTCTATATAAATCTGGCACATCGTTTTCAATCAACAGCATACTATTTTTATAAACACCCGAAAGCGTTAAAAACAAGTGATATCCCTCCATAAAATTTCTCACTAAGTAAACCTCTTTATTATAGCTTTTTAGCTTTTTATATACACTAATGGTCTGATAATAGCCCGTCAAAATAATAATATCAGCGCTAGTAGCAATATATTCTACCAAGTTTGAGAAAAGCTCCTTCTTATATTTGCCTAGCTCAACCATTCCTGGTGTTAAAAGTACTCTCTTTCCCTTATGGAATTTTAAAATGTTTAGTGCCTCTAAAAACCCCTCATAGTTACTATTAAAGGAATCGTCTAGAACTAAATAGGAAGCCATCTTTTTTAGCTCTAAACGATTTTTTTCAGTTTGAAAGGCTAAGGCAGCACGCTCTAAAATTTCTAAATCATAGCCAAATTCGCATAAATATGCTAATATCCCTGTTAAATTTAATAGTTGATGCGTACCTACTAGGCTCGTTTTAAAATGTCCTAATTTTGTTTCTTCTTTATAAAAGTCAAATTCCTGACCCACAATATTTCTTGCCTGATACCTTCCATAATGTAAGCCATAGCTAATGATATGAATATTGAACGGAATAGTATATTGACGTATATAAGAGCACTCAAAATTTAATACAGCTACTCTTGTTCCCTCTAGCAGGCTCATTTTTTCTGCAATAATGTTTTCTAGGTTGCCGAAGGTTTCTACATGCATATATCCGATTCCTGTAACGAAAGCCACATCTGGAGCCTTCATTTTTTTCAAATACCGAATGTCATTCTTATGACTTGCTCCAAACTCAAGAATCATATGATCAAAAACATTTAGGTCTGTGCTTTCATTTACAAACCTCGAAATACCAAGCTCAGTATTATAGCTTTTAGGCGTGGCAATAGTTGGAGAAAACAGATTCAATGCTTGATTTAAAAGAACCTTGGTTGATGTTTTTCCAAAGGAGCCAGTAATAGCAATGACCGTTCCTTTATAATTTGCAAGCTTTCTCTTTGCCTGCTTTATATAAGGAACATTTAATCCTTTTGATATTCCTCTTTCTAATAAAAGAACAGGTATTATAGCAAATTCTATAAATAAAAGTAAATAAGGTCCTACATATGGAATAAAGCCGATTCCTAAATAAGGGATACAAAGTAAAACTCCTCTTAGTATTCTTTTTGTAAATTTTAATCGCACTCGACTGATAAAATAAAATAATCCAAATAAACATAGATAAATACTACAGATTAAAACAACAATAAATTCATTATGAAGTACACCTAAAATGAGAACAACCAAAGGAAATAAATCATAAAAAAGTAAATTAATTAAAAAATGTTTAAGATATAATTTAAATTGGTAATGTGCTTGCTGATAAATATTTAAAATAAGATATAATTTAAAAACAGCATATACTAAAATACTATACTGCATCCTTATCCCCCAGTAAAAAGCTCATCATAATAATAGAAAAAATACTTAAGCGGTCTAAATATGGAAAATGTCCACATTCTTCTAGCTCAATCAGCTCTGCATTATGGATACATTCCTTGATTTGGTACCCTAAGCTTACTGGTGTAACCGTATCCTTTGTTCCGTAGAGTAATAATGTTGGTGCAACAATATGCTTCATCTGTTCTCTTAAATCTAGGTTTACGGCCTTTACAAGCATAATTCTCTTAACATTATCGGCATTTTGATAATCCTTAGAGCCCATCTTAACAGGCAAATGACATTTCTTTAAAATCTTATAAACTCTCACCTTAAATCTTTTAGAAAATTTTAATTTTTGTTTAATTCCTGCAGAAGAAATTAAGACCAGCTTTTCTACTGCATATTTAGAGGAATAAAATATTGCTACACGTCCTCCATAGCTATGTCCTGCTAAAATAGGAGCCTCAATATTTAGCTTGATAACGAAGTCGTGTATCAAATCTGCTACCTCTTCTACTCCTAAAGGAACACCAATCTCTGACTTTCCAAAGCCTGGCAAATCAATGGTATAAACCTTAAAGCTACTACTTAAATTTTTTGCAAGCTTGGTAAAAGTTAACAAGGAGGCACCCCATCCATGTAGTAAAATAATCTCTTTTCCACTACCTTCCACCTCATAGTGAATCTTTAAATGATTTATATCTATAAAAATAATATCACCAACCTAACATAAATATATGGTAGAAAAGCTAAAATTATGTTAGAGTTTTAGCTGTATGAGGAGGGAAAGGGGATCTGCTTTAATGATTTATTATATTAGATAAACTCTAGTCATATCCTTGGACAAGCACATATCCCGTCCCTATTTAATATCCATAAAAAAACACAGGACAAATTTATTAACCTGTGTTTTAAAATAAAATTAAGTATTTTTAAGCAAAAGCTATCTTCCTCATTTATTTTTATTCCAAGTATGAGATAAGATGTCCTTTAAAACTAATAGACTATCGAGTCTTGTATACCTATATTTTTTTTCTAAATCATTTAGCAATCGTTCTAACTCATTTTCATAAAATTTTATTTCGACTTCCTTTTGGTAAGATGCAAGAATAGGATATTTTTTGCTCCACAATTTTGTCCAATCCACCTTTTTTTGAACATCATCACTTGTTTTTTCAATAACCTGTTCTAATGCTTTTATATCCATATCAAAACTAATCAGTTCATCTAAGGATAAACCATATAAAAGTGCTAGCCTTTTAGCCCGGCGAATATCTGGCAGGGTTTCATCTGTTTCCCATTTCGATATTGTTTGACGACTCACTCCTAATTTTTCAGCAACTTCTTCTTGTGAAAGCCCACTTTTTTTCGAGCATCAAATAAATTATTTCCTAAATTCATGCTTTTTCCTTCTAAAGTTTGTACGACAATTATAGCAATATTTTCAAGCAAAGTCTATTTATTAAATAAGGCAATTGCTCGGAATTTTAACATATACTTGTTTTATGAAGCTTACATTATACATATAAGGATTTAGAAAATGTAACTTAAGGTATATCCTTTATTTAAATTTTAATAAGAAAGTGTTATAATACAAACAACTATGAGGTAATACTATGCAAAAAATTGTTTTACCACTATTAGAGTGGTTTGAAAAAAATAAAAGAGATTTAGAATGGAGAAGGGAAAAAACACCTTATACGATTTTAATAAGTGAGGTTATGCTTCAACAAACTAGAGTGGAAGCTGTACGCTCCTATTATAGTCGCTTTATCAAGGAGCTACCTGATTTTAAAGCTCTTTCTTGTTGTTCTGAAGAAAGACTTCTTAAGCTATGGGAGGGCTTAGGCTATTATAATCGAGCAAGAAATTTAAAAAAATGTGCGATAGAAATCATAAACAAACATCAAGGGATTTTTCCTGATAGTTATGAAATAGCTATTAAACTACCAGGGATTGGAGATTATACCTGCGGAGCCATTCTTTCTCAAGCCTATAATCTAAAATATGCCGCCGTAGATGGAAACGTCCTACGCGTCCTATCTAGATACCTATGCTCTTCTATGGATATTCTTAAAGAGAAAACAAAGAAATATTTTAAACAGGAAATCGAAAAGATTCTTCCTGCAAATGCTGGTACATTCAATGAGGCACTTATGGAATTAGGAGCAACAATTTGTATGCCAAAAATTGCTCTATGTGACAAGTGTCCCTTAAAATTATCATGTAAAGCCAAAAAAGAGAATATCCAACTGGAATTTCCCAAAAAAACAGCTATAAAGGAAAAGAAAAACCTCGAATATACCGTACTATTCTTAACAGATGGAATTAAATATAGCTTTCTTTCTAAGCCCACAGGTGTCTTAAAGGGACTCCCATCCCCTATACTGATAGACTCCTTTTTAACCGCAGGAGAGGCTTTAGAATATACTGCGTCTCTTGGTTTTGTTCCGTTAAGAGAAAAAGAACTGCCAGATAGAAGTCATATATTCACTCATCAAAAATGGCAAATGAAGGGATATAAAATTTATGTTCAAGACCTTTTAAATTATCCTTCCTACACTCCTGAAGAAATTAAAAACAGGTTAGGAATTCCAACCTGCTTTAAACAATTTTTAAACGATTTATTTTAGATTTATCCAATCGAATCTGTCATTTCTAATTTGATTAATCGATTTAATTCTACGGCATACTCCATAGGAAGCTCCTTAGAAAATGGTTCTATAAAGCCCATGACAATCATCTCAGTTGCCTCTGCCTCTGTAAGACCCCGACTCATCAAATAAAATAATTGCTCTTCATTGACCTTAGATACAGTTGCCTCATGCTCAATATACATATCACTATTTTTTCCTGAGTTGGTTGGGATTGTATCTGAGGTTGATATATCATCCAAGATGAGAGTATCGCATTCAATATGAGATCTTGCTCCCAAAGCCTTTGTCCCACAGGAGGCTGTTCCTCGGTAATTAACTTTACCGCCACCACGACAAATAGATTTAGATATAATTGTAGAGCTAGAATTTTTACCTAAATGAATCATTTTAGCCCCAGTATCCTGAATCTGATTTTCTGCGGCAAAGGCAATGGATACTGTGGTTCCCTTACTATAGCTTCCCTTTAGAATACAAGCAGGATACTTCATATTTAGTCCAGCTCCCACATTTCCATCAATCCATTCCATATGTCCTTCGTCATCAACAATAGCACGCTTTGTCACAAGATTAACTATATTGTTAGACCAGTTCTGAACGGTAGAATAACGGCAATGTGCTCGTTTACCTACAAATATTTCTACAACTGCTGCATGCAAGCTATCCTTTGAATATTGGGGAGCTGTACACCCCTCTACATAATGAATATCTGCATCATCATCTACAATGATTAAAGTACGCTCAAATTGACCCATTCTTTCAGAATTGATACGAAAATAAGATTGTACTGGCTTTTTTAATTTTACTCCCTTGGGAACATATATGAAGGACCCTCCACTCCATACTGCTGAATTTAATGCTGCATATTTGTTATCAGTATAAGGAACTAATTTACCAAAATATTGTTGCATTAAATCTGCATGCTCTCTTAAAGCTGTATCTGTATCACAAAATATTACACCTAGCTCATCTAATTCCTTTAGGTTATTATGATAAACAACCTCAGATTCAAATTGAGTTGAGGAGCCTGATAAATATTTGGCTTCTGCTTCTGGAATTCCAAGCTTATCAAAGGTATCCTTTATTTCCTCTGGAACATCCTCCCACTTATGCTCTGTTCTTTCTGTGGATTTGATGTAATAGGTATATTCATTAAAATCAATTCCAGATAAATCCGGTCCCCATAGGGGATTCTTTATTTTTTCAAAGGCATCATAGGATTTTAAACGAAACTCCTTCATCCAAGTAGGCTCTTCTTTAGCATTAGAAATAAATTCTACAACAGAACGTGATAAGCCCTTGCCAGAGGTAAGAACTGTCTTGGCATCAGTCGTAAACCCATATTTATAATCTCCAACAAGCTCGTCTGCCTTAGCCTTACTCATGCTGTTCAACCTCCTCAATTGCCTTTTCTACGCATTTCCATGCCAATGTAGCACATTTGATTCTAGCAGGAAAATCACGTACGCCTTTATATGCAATTGCCTCCTCAAGCTTGTCCTCATCTGGAAGCTCCTCGCCACTTACCATAGAGTAAAAACCATGAATTAAAGCCTTTGCCTCATCTACATTTTTTCCAATCAATAAATCACTCATTACAGAAGCAGAGGATAGACAAATAGAGCATCCCTTTCCCTCCTGACGAACATCGATAACCTTACCATTAGAAACAATAATTTCTACACGCATATCATCTCCACAGCTTGGATTAGTTAAATGCACTAAATGGTAAGGAGCTTCATTTTTCAAGCCCTTATTTTTGGGATTTTTATAATGATCCATAATGACCTGACGATATAGAGTTTTTAAATCCATAATTCCTCCTAAAGAGTACCAAAAAATTCTTGAGCCTCTTTTACACTTTGTACAAATTTTTCTACATCCTCTAAAGTATTATAAAAATAAAAGGATGCTCGCACAGTTCCTACGGTTTTTAACCATTTTGTGATAAGCTGTGCGCAATGATGTCCTGCACGTATGCAAACATCGTTATTATCAAAAACACTAGCAGCATCATGTGGATGTACACCCTTTATATTAAAGGATATAATCCCTGTTTCTGCAGAAGCATTATATATTTCTATATTAGGTATTTTTTTCAAGCCCTCAATTGCAGTTTGCTTAAGAAAATATTCATATTTTGCAATTTCCTCTAATCCAATGGAGCTAATGTATTCAACTGCTTTACCTAAGCCAATAGCAGAAGCAATAATCGGTGTTCCTGTTTCAAAACGATAAGGAGCATCCTTAAAGGTCATGGTATAACAATTTACATCATCTGCCATGTCACCACCAAATTCTACAGGTGGCATAGAGGCTAAGAGCTTTGCCTTTCCAAATAATACACCAATTCCTGTAGGACCACATAGCTTGTGCCCAGAAAAGGCAAGAAAATCACAATCTAATTTCTTAACATCAACTGGCATATGGGGAACAGCCTGAGCTCCATCTAATACCACAATTGCTCCTTTTTGATGAGCTAATTTTATAATTTCCTCTATTGGCGTAATATATCCCATGACATTAGAAACATATGTAATAGCAACAATTTTTGTTTTGTCTGTCAAAACACTTTTAAAGGCTTCTACTGTTATTCTTCCTTCTTTGTCTAAGGGAACATATCTTAAAGTGGCATGCTTTTGCTCACACACATGAAGCCATGGCATACAATTAGAATGATGCTCTAGCTCGGTTGTAATTACCTCATCCCCAGGTTCTAAATTCAACATACCATAGCTAGAAGCAACTAGGTTTAAGGCAGCAGAGGCTCCTCTTGTAAATACAATTTCCTCAAAGTCTGCATGAATAAAATCTGCAATCTTACTTCTTGCCTCCTCATAGGCATCTGTAGCAAGATAGCTAAGCTTATAAACACCTCTATGAACATTTACCCCAAGCTTTGTATAATATTCATCTACCGCCTCAATTACGCATTTAGGCTTAAGTGTAGAAGCAGCATTGTCTAGGTAAGCAAGCTTAGGATTTTCCTCCAATACAGGAAAATCATGCCTAAGCTTATCTACATTTAGCATAAAATCACCTCTTCAAAATGGTTTCAATTTTCTTTTCAAATTGATTCTTTACTTCCTCATCTGTAAGCTTATCTATAAAAGGGCGCACAATTCCTTCTAGCATAAGAAGAAATGCCTCCTGCTTTGTTAGTCCGCGACTCATCAAATAAAATAAGCTTTCATCTGACATTTTCCCTATGGAAGCTCCATGATTCGCAATGACATCAAACTCATCAATTAAGAGAATTGGCTTTGAGGTTACAGAGGAAATATCATCCATAACAATACCTTTAGATAGCTGAACACATTTAGATTTAGACATACCCTTATAAATCTTACCTGTTGTATCAAACAAAATATCTCCCTTTTGTAAAGCGACCCCAAAATTAGAGATATTTGAGGTTGTTTGCTTAGCCTTGTGCTCTATCCTTTGTATAAATTGAAATGAACTTTCACTTGCTAAAGTAAGCAGTTCTACTTCAGCTGATGCAAATTCCTTTAAGAGCTCTATTTTAAGTTCCTCATGACTTTCCTCTAAACAAATTTCCATCATTTTAAATTCACCAGAACAAGAAACTGTTCTAGAAATATTTTTAGTATTAAAAGCTTGATACTCAAGGCTTGCCCCAGCTTGAATCTCAATATGAATTTGACTTCCTTCACTTACATCTAAGATTTTTGCAGAAGCCCCTGCTAAAACACAAAGGTTAAGCTCTTTTTCTATAAGGATAAAATCATGAATTGTCTTATTTAAAGTAAGAGTATTATTTTGAAGGGAAAGACCATTACCTTCTACTCCTACCAATGCTTCTAAACGAATCATTGCTTTGTGCTATTATGGGCACAAGAGCCTAAAAGAACATGGGTCTTCTCTTCATCTTCTTTTTCTATTTCTATACCAAGCTCTTCTTTTACCCAATCATAGCCATTTTGATCTATCTTTGCAATCAGTTCTTTGCCACCTGTTAAAACAATTCTTCCATTAATCATTATATGCACAAAATCTGGTTGAATATAGTCCAAGAGTCTCTCATAATGTGTAATTAATAAACAGCCTAAATTTTCATCAATCATGCTACTAACATTTTCGCCTACAACTCTCAAGGCATCTACATCAAGTCCAGAATCAATTTCATCAAGGATTGCAAATTTAGGCTTTAAAAGCTTCATTTGTAATATTTCATTTCTTTTCTTTTCTCCACCTGAAAAGCCTTCATTTAAATACCTGTGAGCCAAATCCTCAGGCATCTTTAATTCACCACAGGCTTTATCAAAGCTACGGATAAAGGAAAATAAAGAAACATCCTTTCCACTACAAGCCTTCATGGCAGTTCTAATAAAATCGCTATTCGTAACCCCTGGAACTTCAGCTGGATATTGATACGCTAAAAAAATTCCCTTTCTAGCTCTTTCGTCTACAGCCATTTTTAGTATATTTTCTTGATCTAAAAGAACTTCTCCAGCAGTAACATGAAACTTAGGCTGACCCATAATTACAGAGGACAACGTAGATTTTCCTGTACCATTTGGTCCCATAATAGCATGAACCTCACCTGTTTTTATCGTCAAATTTACACCTTTAAGTATTTCTTTACCATCTATACCAGCATGCAAATCTTTAATTTCTAATATATTTGCCATTGTTTTCAACTCCAATTCTAAAAGCATTACATATTATACCACAGAAATGTTATTTTTTTCCACACTTAGCTAAATTATAGTGATATATTTTCTGTGCCTCCTTAAACAGCTTATCAGGCTGTTCCTTTGAAACTACACTAAAGCAATCCTTTAATACCTTATCCTCTAATACATCTAATGCCACATTATATTTACTATGCTTTAATAAATGCTTACTATGCACAGATGAGGATAAGCCAACAATGTCTAATTGCTCATTCTTACAATACATCTTTAATATTTCTAGCTCTTCTATTTTTTTACTATAGATTTTTACATATTTTAAACCAGGAACTTGATCTGTTTCAAAAACATCATAAATTAAAATAGATACTTTAGAGGAAAGGTCTTCATCCACTCTTATATCATCCATAAGCTTTTTTACAATGTCTTCTTTTTCTACAATCAAAAAATAGACGACCTCATCCGTAGGGACAGGACCAGGAACATAGCTACAATAGGATGCATTTCTCTTGCTTAAGGCATAAATCCTTTCTCCTTCATTATCTATGTGCTCATTATAGGTAAACAATACGTCCTCATGAATCTGATTCACAAAAGGGGAAATTCTATTTTTCTTAAGTACCGCATAAACACGCTTTGCCGTTTCAACATCTATGGATTCTACTGCTATATAATGCTGATTTTGTGTATCATATAATGCCGCACCAGACATACAAACCACAGGATGTGTTATCTTTACATCCTCTAAAATCGGCATAAAGGTTGTCGGAGTTCTAGTTGTAAATAGGGTGACATTCGCTCCAATTCGATTCAAATAATTTAGCTTATAAGGAATAAAGCCCTTAAATCTGTCACTATCCTTTAGAAGCATTCCGTCTATTCCAACACAAAACAATAAATTCTTATTTTTGTATCGATGAGGTAACCGAAATAAATTTACCCCTAAAGCTATTAATACACCTACAATTGTAGATAATATACGATTTGTACCAAACTGCCATTGCCAATAGCCCACATTAATATTGGGATTAACGGTTACAGATAAAAAGGTCAATATCGCAACAAACACAGCTTGATGCTGATGCAGGGCTACGCCTGTCACTACAACAAGAATGGTACAAAAAGAAATTAATAAATAGGGTAAAACAAAATTAAAGGTTTCTAAGCTTACTGCCTGAAGATTAGGCCATTTTCCTCCACATAACTCATAAAAGGTTATCAAAAGAATTCCTATGCATCCGCCAATTATAGAAGCAACACAGCGATTTTTTGCTTGATTCAAGCTAGCGCTTTTACTTGCATGAACAGAATAAGCTGTAGCAATTCCCGCAAAGAAAGGATTATACCAGGAAAAGGCAAAATTTTTAGGAACCCCAGGAATAAATTCAAAGAGCTTTAAAAGAATAAAAAACAACAAGCAAAAAAATACACAAATTGCTGTCTTTATTGTTCTAAGTCCTATTCTTTTCAAAATAACCACCTCCAATATTCTTAGAAAAAATCACAGCATACGCTATGATTTATTTCATCACTATATTTATAAGTTTCTTAGGAACATAAATTGTTTTTACAATCTCATGTCCATCAGTAAATGCTTTAATCTTATCTAATTCTAAAGCACTCTCTATAATTTGTTCCTTTGTTGCATCCACATTAACCTCTAGCTTATCTCTAAGCTTTCCATTGATTTGGACAACTAAGGTTAATTGCTCTAGGGCTAGCTTTGCTTCGTCAAATGTAGGCCATTCTTCAAAGGCTATCGTATGATTATGTCCTAAATCCTGCCATAACTCTTCTCCTATATGAGGACAGATTGGATATAACATTTTTACAAAGCCTTCCATATAAGGAATATAGATAGAATTAGCTTTATAGGCTTCATTCAAAAAGGTCATCATTTGAGCAATTGCTGTATTAAAATTGAGACTATCAAAATCAGCACTAACCTTTTTTACTGTCTGATGATAAATTTTATCTAATTCCTTAGAATTTTCCAAACTGAATTTTGATAAATATTCCTCTTGATGATAAAATCTCCATACACGATCTAAAAATTTACGAGCCCCCTCAAGTCCCTTATTGCTCCATGGAAGAGAAGCCTCAAGTGGTCCCATAAACATTTCATAAAGACGCAAAGTATCTGCACCAAATTCTTCCGTAACATCATCAGGATTTATAACATTTCCCCGAGATTTGCTCATTTTTTCATTATTTTCTCCTAAAATCATACCCTGATGAAACAATTTTTGGAAGGGTTCCTTTACTGGAACTAAGCCCTTATCATATAAATAATTCGTCCAAAATCTTGAATAAAGCAAATGCCCTACTGCATGCTCTGAGCCACCCAAATATAAATCTACAGGAAGCCAATGCTTTAATAATTCATAATCGGCAAAACAAGTATCATTTTTAGGATCAATATAGCGCATGAAATACCAACTGGAAGCAGCTGAACCAGGCATAGTATTGGTTTCCCTGATACAGGATTTACCATGATAGGTTGTATTCACCCAATCCTTTGCGTTCTCTAATGGAGCTGTTCCACTTTTCTTTGGCTTATAATCATCTAGTACTGGAAGAACTAAAGGCAAATCTTGATCCTCTAAAGCCTCACTTGTCCCATCCTCATAAAACACAACTGGAATAGGCTCCCCCCAATATCTTTGTCTTGCAAAAATCCATTCTCTAAGACGATAAGAAATCTGTTTTGAACCACAATGATGCTCCTCTAGCCAATGAATCATTTTCTCTATTGCTTCTTCCTTATTTAATCCGTTTAAGAATTCAGAATTGATATGAGGTCCATCCTCTGTATAGGCAGCCTCTAAAACATTACCTCCCTCTAAAACAGGAAGAATTTCTAATCCAAACTTTTTTGCAAACGCATAATCTCTTTCATCATGTGCAGGAACTGCCATAATTGCTCCTGTACCATAGCTAGCTAATACATAATCTGAAATCCAAATAGGTATCCTCTTTTGATTTACGGGATTGATAGCATAGGCACCTGTAAAGACACCTGTTTTTTCTTTATTAAGTTCTGTTCTCTCAAGTTCACTTTTAGAACTACAAACCTTTTGATAAGCTTCTATTTCTGCTCTTTGAGCTTGTGTAGTAATTTGGTTAACAATAGAATGCTCAGGAGAAAGTACACAATAGGTTGCACCAAAAAGTGTATCACAGCGAGTCGTAAAAACAGTAAACTTGAATTCTGTATTTTCAACTTTAAAATCAACATGAGCTCCTATAGACTTACCAATCCAGTTTTTCTGCATCTCCTTTGTAGAAGCTGGCCAGTCTACTGTTTCCAAGCCCTCTAATAGTCTTTCTGCATATTTAGGTATATCTAAAACCCACTGCTTCATATTTTTACGAACAACAGGATAGCCACCACGTTCACTCTTTCCATCTATAACCTCATCATTTGCTAAAACTGTACCTAAGGCCTCACACCAATTTACAGGCATTTCAACTTGCTTTGCTAAGCCATCCTTATATAATTGTTTAAAAATCCATTGTGTCCACTTATAATATTTTGGATCACATGTAGAAATTTCCTTTGTCCAATCATAAGAGAATCCAAGCATTTTTAGCTGTCTAGTAAAATTAGCGATATTATCCTTTGTAAATTCCTCAGGATGATGTCCTGTTGTAATAGCAAACTGCTCTGCAGGAAGTCCAAACGCATCCCATCCCATAGGATGCAAAACGTTATAGCCTTGCATTCTTTTTTTACGACATACAATATCTGTAGCGGTATATCCTTCAGGATGTCCTACATGTAAGCCTTGTCCTGAAGGATAGGGAAACATGTCTAAGGCATAAAACTTTGGCTTAGAAAAATCCTTTACATCCGTAACAAAGGTATGATTTTTCTCCCAATACTCCTGCCACTTTTTTTCAATTTTTATATGATCATAATTTTTCATTTTTATCTACTCCTACTTCTTAATAAATTTAGGTCCCTTTTGATTTTTATTTTTTTTCTCAGAAAAATAAGATACTACCTTATAAACACAATATGGAATGGAAAAGGCTAAAAGAACTAACCCATACCACAATGCAATCGTATTTGCAAAGGTAAAGGTAATGTGAAAAAAGCAATACCATAATAAACATCCTAAAAGTATTGTAAGGACCATGCAAAGAGGCATAAACTTTTGTGCCTCATAGGAATCAATGAGATAAGCCTTAATCAGCATCATAATTAAATATAATAAAGGATGCGCTAATAATACAGTAACTAAAACGGCAATAAATGTCTCTGGGGTATCAAAGCCACGCATAAATCCCACTAAGGGGATGATTGCAAAATTAATACAAAGTAATATAATATGTACAATATTCAATTTCTTCAGCATATTTCCTTCTCCTTTGGTTCTTTATTCTTTACATAGCAAACGATTGCTTCGATACCAGTCCATAATAAAACTGTACATAAGACTCCTATAGATAAGAATAGATATACTCTATCCTCAATCACAAAGCTTATAATAATAAAAACAATAAAAGCTATAACTCCCATAAGGAGCAGAAATAAATGTTCTAAAAAGAATCTTTTCCAAATTCCTGTATTTCTTTCTTTTTGTTCCATAAGACACCTTACTATATAAATTTACTTTCTAGAAACAAAAAAGTTTCTTCTTTTAAATCTTCTTTATGAATTGAAAAGCATTTATTCTTAACATTTCTAAAAAAAATAAATTTTTTCTGTTTATCATGAAAAATACGTTCAAATTCATTAAATAAATACTTACTTTCCTCTATTCTAATCAAGTCATTAGATACTAAGATAAATTCTGTATATATAGTAACTTTTATTGGGACAGAGGCATTTTTAAAATACTTTATTTTTTTCTTCAAATAATAGAATCCAAATCCTAAAAAAAGGATAGCAGTTACAATAGGAAATATGAGTATGAGATAAAGATAACTCACATTTTTTGTTACAAAGTATAATATGAGGTATACTGCTAGGAAACCTAAGGTCACAAGATATATACTATATTTTTTAAAATAGCTTTTCCAAAAAAGCTTTTTTGCAGAGCTTAAATCTATTTCTTCTTTTCCATTGATTTTTTCAATAAAAAGCTCCTTTTGTTCCATCAGTAACACCTCCATTATGCCTATTATACAACAAATGCCTATAAAAGAAAATATATTATTATCTTATATCAACGATTTTAAAAATCAAGAAAAGGACCTATCATTGACAAATTTACTTTTTTTCTATAAAATAGAAGTACAAAAAAGCTTTCTATTTATAGAAAATAATTTAAAATTCGTAGCGAGGAAAATTATGAAAAAATTATTTACATTAATGTTATGTTTATCTATTTTTATTTTCATGGTTAGTTGTACAGACCAAAAAAATTTAGAAGTGCATGCTGAATTTGAAGAGGCAATGCAAGCCACTGAAAATCTAACTACATTTGAAATGAAAATGACGATTGGTATAGATATCAATGGTTACTTTCAAGAAGAAAGTGTAAACATCCAGTTGAATTCTGCTAAAAAGCAAATGGCAGTGACAAATAACCAAAATACGATATATGTACTGAATGATTATGTATTTAATAATGATGAAATATCTAAGTTTTCATGGGAAAATAATTTAAATAATCAGTTTGATTTTATGAATAATTTATCCTTGGATTTAGATGATGCTAAAATCATGAAATTATCCAATGAAAATAATATAGCTCAATATCAAATACAATATTCTAAAAAGCAAGTCAAAAAATTAATTGATAGTATTTATGGGGACTTTGGAGATAAAATAGATATCTCAAATTTTAAATATATCTTTACCATAAATAAAACTACACATTACCTACAAAATATCAATATGACTATTTCTATTAGTTGTGAGGAACAAACTGTAGCTATGAGGATGAATGTTGATTTACTTCCTATGGATAATAATAAGGAAATAATCCCTGAAAAGATTAAAACAAAGCTTTTATTACAGAGTGCACCAAAAGCTTATTTGGATACCTTCGCTATACAAGAAAATTCCTATTCCATAAACGAGCCTCTTTACGCAAAACAGACCTATACAGATAATTCTATCTTAAAATACCATAATTTAACAAAATATAGAAAATTATTTTATGATGATACCACAAAAACGATTGTCACTTGGGTAGGAAACAAGATTACCATATATGATGCTTTCACCTTAACAGAGCTTCGTTATACATATTCCGATTTTATAACAGATTGTGACGCTGGAGATGGGTATATAGCAGTATGCTCAGATACCTTGAACAAAGTTATTGTTTTTGATAATCAAACCTTAACCAAATGTTATGAATTTACACCCAAGATAGAAAAAAAACTTGCACAAGTGGCTGTTTCTGATGGTTATGTTTTTTATACAGAAGATGATCAAAGGTGTTCCATATACATGATTAATTTCAAGTCTCAGTCCAAAGAAACCTATGTGAATCGTTCCATATATCAGCCTAAATTCATAGTTGATCGAGAAAGAAACTTATTATACGCTTACGAGAATGGAATAAGTCGAACAACAGTAATAGCTTATAATTTATATACAGGAAAGACTGAATTCTCTTTTGAAATGGATGATTATCTAGAATCTATGTACTTTGATGGAGAATATTTTCATATGAATGGAGATTCCATAAATTCTGTTGGAGAAATCATATCAAAACGAAATCTCACCCAGCTATATCCATCCTTAAGCGATTTTACTCCAACAGCCACAATATATAACGGTTATGGTTTATCCATAGTACGTGGCTTTTCAGATTCTAGTTATCAAACTGCAGTTTATGATGAGAGTATAAAAAAATTTATAGCTGTGGCTGATTTTAATGTTGCAGCAGCTATCCCATTAGGAGACAAAAAATATATACTTACCGATCGAGAAGGAATTTATTGTGCTATATTAGATGTATCCAATTGTAGTCCTCTTCCAAATCATATTGAACCCCAATATGATGATGCAACTAAAACGTCTATAACTTCTATAAAAAAAATAGTATTTCCTCATACCTATGACAAGATAAAAACAAGCGAAAACTATATTTTTACTCTATGTTCTAATCTTAATTGTGTAAAAATTTATGATAGAAATACTCTACAGCATGTTAAAACCCTCACCTACCTATCTGCTCCCGTAGATTTTGATTACGATAATGGATATCTAGCTGTTGTATTAGGTAAGGCAAAACGTCTTTACGTCTACGATGTAAACACCTGGAAAGAAACTAGCTGTTATATTAAGGACACTTATAGAGAGGAAATTACTAGTGTAAATATTTTGGGCGATACCATTTATTGTCTTAATGCATGGCATAAAGCCTCTATTTATAACATCAAAACAAAAGAAATGACTTATAATGCCTTTGATACAATGAGCGATATGGCCTTACATCGTGAAACACAAACCTTGTATTATTTTGAGATGTATGATTTATATCTTCGTCGTGGAAATGTGGAACAAGAACTTATAGAAATGGATTTCAAATCTGATCGTACAAGACCAATAGTTGCAGGAAATTATTTACTCGCAGGGGGATATATATTTGAAATACCATCCATAAAGGTTTTAGATTCCTCAGCAAAGTCTCTTCTATTTTTCGAAAGCGAAGAGGGCGAAGTTATTTGGTATGATGGAAGTATTTGTGTATATTTACAAACCAAAGATACTGCAAAATATACGGTTATTTATGATACAAAAAATAAAAAAGTTCTTGATCGTTTAGATGGTATACACCCTATCGTTATAAAACAAGGAAATCAGTTATATGTTGGCGAGCATTGTTCAAATAATTTGACTTTATATATTTTAACAAATTAATCTTAATATCGATTATCATTCCTTATTAAAAGGAAATAAAATTATAAATACCTCCGTTCTTGTGGTAAATATTTATCAAGTTTATCGAATTGCTTTAATTTTTTGTAATTAGAACAATCATAACCACCCTTCAAAAGGGTGGTTTGCACTAAGCCTATAAGGCTTTTATACCGACCAGCGCCTAAAGACGCTGGCTTTTACTTTGTTCAAGCCTCTATTGTCTTTGTCTCTTTTGCTACTCCTAAAGGAGTATTCGTATCACTCTAGTGCTAACCCTTAAAAGGGTCTTCATACTCTTTCACACTTAGTTTGTCCACTGCTATATCATGCTTCTCTTGATCTTGTATGTACTTCCTTATCGTTGCTTCATTCAATCCTACTGTTGAAACATAATATCCTTCAGCTCAAAAATGTCTATTCCCATATTTGTATTTCAAGTTTGCATGTTTGTCAAATAT
>CAJTTN010000010.1:51677-51751 GCA_910579215.1 uncultured Anaeroplasmataceae bacterium | reverse complement strand
TACATACTATTTATTTTATTGTCTTTATGAACATACATGATTAATTAATATATCCTTTTAATTAACGAAAATAT
>CAJTTN010000010.1:0-51582 GCA_910579215.1 uncultured Anaeroplasmataceae bacterium | reverse complement strand
ATATAAAAAAATGGCGACTCGGACAGGATTCGAACCTGCGACCGACGGCTTAGAAGTCAAGAGATTCACTTCAAATATCTTGTCAATATGTTTAATATCCATTATAATTCACAATATCTTTTAAAAAGAGCTTAATTAACTTCTATAACTTTTATTTCTTTTAATATCTTGTATAGATTTTCCGTAAAAAATCCCGCATAAATAAAATTTGACTAGGAAAGTTTGCATTAAAAGTATAGTTTTCATTATATATTTCAATTTATATCTTAATGAAATCTAACTTAGTTTATTGAAATTAATATAATAATGGTGTATAATTTATTCGGTTTCAAAAAAACAAAAAAATTAAAGTTTTGAAAGTGGAATAGAAATGAAAATTATTGAACGACCAAATTATATGAATAGACTTATCAATTTAAAAGGAACACCAGATATAAAAATTATTACGGGGGTTCGAAGAGCGGGAAAATCAAAATTAATGAAGGCTTATATAGAATATATATCTAAAGCTGATGATAAAGCCAATATAATTTTTATTGATTTTACTGATTTACAATTTGATGATTTAAAAACTTATAAAAATTTAAATAACTATATAAACATAAAATTTATATCAGGAAAAAACAATTATGTTTTTATTGACGAAGTTCAACTTTGTAATCGCTTTGAGTTGGTTATTAATTCCCTTTACTCAAGCGAAAAGTTTGATCTTTACATAACAGGGTCAAATGCATTTTTATTAAGCGCCGATTTAGCTACGTTATTTACAGGACGATATATTGAAATTCACGTTTTTCCATTCAGTTTTGAAGAATATATGTTCTATCATGCAGAAATATCGAATATTGATAAGGCATTTAATAACTATGTTAGAGAAGGTGGCTTTGCTGGCGCATATCCATATTTGAATGAAAGAGATAGAGTCCAATATCTAAAAGATGTATATGAAACAATTGTCAATCGTGATCTTATTCAAAAGTATAATTTGTCTAGTGGATTAGTTATGGATAAATTAGCAGAATATTTAATGGATAATATAAGCAATCTTACATCAGTTCATAAAGTGAGTGAAACGTTAAATACAAATGCGATTGAAACAACTCATGTAACTATCGGAAAATATATTAAATATTTGTGTAATGCATTTATTTTTTATGAAATTAAAAGATATGATATAAAAGGAAAGAAATATTTAGAAACTTCCAATAAATATTATCTATGCGATTCTGGACTGAGATATGCAATTTTAGGTACTAGAAATATGGATTATGGAAGAGTATATGAAAATTTAGTTTATCTAGAACTACTTAGAAGAGGCTATGAAATCTATATTGGAAAATTATATGAAAAGGAAGTAGATTTTGTAGCACTAAATGAAAAAGAAAAGATTTATATACAAGTGAGTGATAATATTTCCAGTGAAGATACATTTAGAAGAGAATACGATCCATTGCTTCGAATAAAGGATGCACACCCTAAAATAATTATTGCAAATACTAAACATGATAAATATAGCTATGAAGGAATTATGATTTATGATATTGCATTATGGCTATTAGGTCAAATTTAAATAATAGTAGTCAGTATTACAAAAAACTTAAATAAGAAAAGACCTTGAATATAGGACAAGTAGAATAGTCCTAACTCAAGGGTTCTTTTATTATGATTAATATAAAAAAATGGCGACTCGGACAGGATTCGAACCTGCGACCGACGGCTTAGAAGGCCGTTGCTCTATCCAGCTGAGCTACCGAGTCATAAATACAGCGTTATTATTATAACGCAATTGAAAAAGCTTTTCAAGATAAAAAAAATTTTATGGATGAATTTTTATAATTTTTATGATAGAATATAGTGGAAATTAGGTAAATAGTATGAATTTAGATGAATTTAATTTTAAAAAGGAAACATTAATAGAGTATATAATTCATTTTGAACAGCTTCAAAGAAAAGTAAATCTATTAAAAACTTCCTATATATTAGAATTTCATAAAGAATTAGAAGAAGATATAAAGCTAAATATTGAAAATGATGCATTACTTCAAGCAATAGCTATGAAAACTGGTGGTAAAAAAGATGAAGATATTCATGGCTTTCTAGAACAGAAGAAAACAAAATTCTATGATCAGCAAAGAATATTTTATCAACAATATAATTCTGCAAAAAGTATAGAAAAGCAATGCTCTAAATATACGCCTAAAGATATGGAGGTATTAGATGATACCTTTAAAGCATATTGTACTAAATATCATCCCTTAGTGCATATTAAGGCTACAGAGAATGAACGCAATCTTTACCCACTATTAATAACAGTTTATCGCATGGGCAATCTTCAAGGCTTCAATAGTTTGTTAAAGGAGAATGAATCACTCTTAACTGAGGTAGAAATACTAGAGAGTGAATTTGATTCTTATGCTAATGAATATCTTAAGTCTATTCAGGATTTAAGAGAAATGATTTCAAAATTAAAACTGGAATTTCCTTTAAATAAGGAGGAAATGTTTTATAAAGAGGATGCACTTATTAGAGAACAAATGGAATTAAGAGAAAAAATTTATCAGCTTAGAGATATGAATAAGGCATTACATAAAGATTTTTTATTGCAATTCTCTTTTGATTTTAAAATATAATAAAAAGGAGGTGCTTTTATGATTAGGGATTATGTTTTAGAACTTACTCAAATTATAGAATCAAACATACCAGAATCAGAAAAAAAGAATTCAATATTGCAATATCATGAAAGTGACATTGCTGATGCATTAGTCAATCTTTCTAAAGAACAAAGGCTTAAATTATATCGTCTTTTGGACAAAGAAATAGTATCAGAAATATTTGCCTATTTAGATAATGTTGCAGAATATTTGGAGGAATTAGATCAAGAAAATGTTGCAGATATCATTGAACTGATGGACTCTGATGATGCAATTGATGTTTTGGAAGAATTAGATGAGGAGGATCGTAAGGAGATTGTATCCTTAATGGAACCTGAATCTGTTATGGATATCAATTTGATAGATCAATTTTCCGAGGAACAAATAGGTAGTAAAATGACTACAAATTTTATTATTATTTCAAAAAATCATGATATAAAAGCAGCAATGAAAACTGTAATTAAGGAGGCTGCAGAAAATGATAATGTATCAACCATTTATGTTGAAGATGAATATCATCATTTTTATGGCGCTATAGATTTACGTGATTTAATCATTGCTAGAGAAAATGATCCATTAATTGAAATTATTAAACAAAATTATCCTTATTTTTATGCTAACGAGGAGGTTACAGACTGTATAGGAAAATTAAGAGATTATGCTTTAGATTCCTATCCAATTTTAAATGCTAGAAATGAACTAATTGGAGTTGTAACCTCTGATGATGTTGTTGAGGTTTTGGATGAAGAATTGGGAGATGATTATGCTAAGCTTGGAGGTTTGACGGAGGAAGAAAATTTAAATGAATCCATAGTTTCCTCTGTTAAAAAACGTCTACCATGGCTAATTGCCTTACTATTTCTAGGTTTAATTGTATCTAGTTTAATTTCAGGATTTGAGGCAGTAGTGGCAGCTTTACCTGTAATAGTATTTTTTCAATCCTTAATACTAGATATGGCAGGAAATACAGGAACTCAATCTCTTGCTGTTACAATTCGAATGCTTTCTATAGAAGAGGTAAAGACGAAGGAATTGGTAAAGCTGTGTCTTAAAGAAATTAGAGTAGGATTTATCAATGGTCTTATTTTATCTCTATTAGCGTTTCTATTTGTGTTTTGCTTTCTATTCCTTACAAAGCAAGCAGTATCTTTAGAAGAATATTCTCATATTGAAGCCTTAAAGGCCTCAGGCATTGTTTCTTTATCCTTGTGGGTTTCTATGACACTTTGTAGCTTGATAGGTTCTATCATTCCAATATTTTTCTTGAAAATTAAAATAGATCCAGCCGTTGCTTCTGGACCATTTATTACGACATTAAATGATATACTTGCAATTGCTGTGTATTATGGGTTAGCTTATTTACTATTTCTTGCCTTTTGATAATATTTAAATAAAACAAAAAGAAGCATATATGCCATGTGTTTAGGTTCAGTATGCTTCTTTATTATTTATGCTCTTATTTCATAATTAGGATAAGTAAGAGGCTGTGTTCCTTCTAAGAAATATTCATAATAACCATAATCTTTAGCAAGATATGCTTGATTATCATAGATGGTTATGTAGCTTTTATTTATGCCCTCTATTTCCTCATAATATTGTCCTTTTTTAGCAAAGGTATCCAGTAATAATTTCATAATACTTCTAGGTATATTTTTTTTATAATAATCTAAAAATTTTCCATCTGATATTTTTTCATAGCCGACCCACACTCCTATGGTCATATCCTTGGTATAGGCGATGAGTAGGGAATCCTTAGTGGCATTCCAAGGCAGATGGTATTTTTTAATAGTAGCCTGATCAAAATTTGTTTGACCAGTTTTGGCCATCATATAAGTATTTTTTTGATCAAATGTGCTTCCTTTAAATACATCATGAAGCATAGAGTTGATTAGGTATGCGGTTGTTGGCTTCATGACCAATTTTGCTGGAGTATCATTAACGTAGCTTGTCAAATCATATTGTATTTTCTGATATGGGACAGCCTTTTTATAATAGCCTAAGTTAGCAAATCCTTGGTAAGCATTTGCCAAGCTCAATAAAGTATAGCCTGTGGTAGTACCACCTATGGCATCTGCTTCATAAATGGTATCCTTTTTTTCAATTCCTAATTTTTCAACAAACTGAAATGCTCTTTCATAGCCGACCTGATTAAAAAGTTTAACTGCTGGTATATTTCTAGAATCGCTAAGTGCCTTTCGCAAAGTGATGGCTCCTAAATATTGATTGTCATAATTTTTCAATTTAGTTCCGTTTTTATAGGTATATTCCTCATCCCAAATGATAGTTGCAGGATTATAATTTAAGTATTCAATTGCTGGTGCATAATCTAAAAGTGGTTTAATTGTTGAACCAGGCTGTAATAAAACATCGCTTGCATAGCTAATTACTCTTTGATTATAGGATCTGTTTCCAGCAATTGCCTTTACACCATAGGTTTCATTATCTAAAACAACGATAGCACAATTTAAATCGTCGTCATTAAAAAGCTTATAATCATTATTCATAATAGAATACAATGTCTTTTGAATATCCGTGTCCAAATAGGTATAGATAGAAGTAATTGTATCACTATTTTGTGGTAAAGAAGAAAATAAATAATCAAAATATGGAGTTAAATAGGTTATTTTTGTATTTGTAAATCCCTTTTGAACAATATCTTTGGCAGGAATTTTAATGAGTTCATTATATTTTTCCTCTGTAATGTAGTTTTCTTCCCACATTCTCCTTAAAACTAAGTTTTTTCTTGTGGTAGCTGCTTCAGGATTTCTTAAAGGGTTATAATGATTAGGGAGTTGAATCATACCAGCTAATATAGCTGCTTCATTTGTCGTTATTTCCTTAGGACTTTTATTGAAATAATACCTAGCTGCCATTTTAATTCCATAGATATTACTACCAAATAATACAGTATTGAGATAAGCTTCCATAATTTGATCCTTAGTATATTTTTTTTCTAATTCTAAGGCATAAGCTATCTCATTAATTTTTCTTGAAAATGTTTTTTCATTTGTAAAATAGGTATTTTTAATATATTGCTGTGTTATGGTTGAAGCACCAGAAATAATAGAACCATTTTTCATATTTTGATAAATAGAGGAAAATATTCTTGGTATAGATATTCCGGGATGAGTATAAAAATCCTTGTCCTCAATAGAAATTACGGCATGAATAATTTCTGGACTGACCTCCTGAATTGAACAATATTCATAGTATAGACTATCAGAGGAAATCAAGGTTTCCTTATCATCATAAATATAAATAGGCTTACTATTTTCTTTAATAAAAATGGAAGTATTGCTTGCGGTATTAAAAAGGATAATACCAGCGATGCTTCCAATAATTGTGATAAGTAATGTACATATGGTGAAAATAAGTAGAATCTTATTTAAAATAGATTTCATCAATAACCCTCAAATAAGGTATTCTAGGCAAATATCCGTGTTGAATTGGATAAGCCCGCTTTTGAAAGGCTTCATAAGGAATAGATTTTCTTCCGTCCTTTAATGAATCTTCCCAAAATTCGTTTAAAACATCAAAAGGTAATAAATAGTATTCGTCATATCTGTTCCAAGCCACAAGAAGAAAGGCAATTCCTCCATGTTCCTTTACCTGCCTTAAATGATTTACCTGATGGGCAGATACATTGGCTAAAGGAAAAGCCGTTTTGTTATGATTTTCTTTAGCATCAAAATCTATATATTTTCCTCTATAAATTCCATTATAGTCAGTAGTAGAGGGAGTTTTATAATAGGCTTCTGTAATAACAGCTTTATTTCGAGAAGGATAATTTACCTTGACAATTTGTACAGGTGTAGGCTTCTTATGAATAACAGCTATATTATTATTCAGATAATAGGTATTACTTTCGTTGATAGCCTCTTCTAAATCCATTCCTAGATTTGCCTTATTGATTACCTTTTTTTGATTCCTTTTAATTGTTGGAAAATTCATTTTTATCACCATACTTATCATATCACATTTCTATTGGTTACAGCTATATTTTTTACTGAAAAAATGAATAATATGTATTAATTTGACAAGTTTTTTTATGGGAAACGTTTTATACTTGTAAAGCTTAAAGATGTGCTATACAATTATCGGGATGAGAAAGGAAGATAATTATATGGCAAATACAAAAGTTGAATTTTTAGTAAAAGCACCTATTAAGGATGAAGTGTATATTGTAGGTAGCATTAAAGCTTTAGGAGAATGGGATCCTGCTAAGGCAGTCAAGCTTTCCTATTGTACAGAATGTGGTCAGTATCAAGCGTCTAAGCTATTACCCTTAGATACTAACATTGAATTTAAGGTTATAGCTGGTAAGACCTGGGATTATGTTGAAAAGGGCACTTGGGGTGAGGATGTTGCCAATCATGCGTTTGTTGCAACAAAGGGAACCAAGGTTGAAGTAGAAGTATTTAATTTCTAAATCCACTTAGGTAAGGTGCTATTTTGGGCACCTTTTCTTTTAGCCTTTCATATGATAAAACGGTGATGAAATGTTAGGAATTATAAAAGGAGATATTCGGTATGAGGCATTGGCAAAAATGCTACCCTCTGTACTTTCGGGGGAATTATATGATTTCATAGGAATAGATACCTTACTTTTACCTTTTGGTGGCATCGATGAATATTACAACATTAAGCAGTCAAAGCTAAATTTATTAGACATTTTAAAAGAAAATGATATAAAAACAATTTTTGTTGGGAATGCTAATAGCAGATTGAAGGAAGTATGCTCACATAAAAATATTAGATTGATAGAGCTTTTACAGGAATTAGATTTTATTATTCCAAATGCGAAGCTGACATCTATGGGAATAATAGATTATCTTTCTAGAGGAGATGTTGCTGTTTCAGATTTAAAGATTTCCATCATTGGCTATGGAAATATTGGCTATACCCTAGCAGAATTATTGGATAGCTATGGCACAAAATTTACAATTCTACCTATGAATAAGGAAGAAGAGAAATTTATTAAGCTTAAAGGATATAAGCTAAATGAAATAAATGAAGCTGATATTCTAATAAATACGGTTCCTAAGAATTTAGATTGGGAGTATAGTAGGCTTATAGATAAACGAATTATAGATGTAGCCTCTGCGCCCTATGGCTTTGATATTGAAAAGATAGAACAATTAAAGATAAAGTATGAAATAGTAGGAGCTATCCCTTCAAAATTTGCTCCCACCTCGGCCGCAAAGATTTTAAAAAAATATATTGAAAAAAATGTATAAATAAAGTATAATTGTAACAACGAAAAATTCGATTTTTAAACTGATTAGGAGGAAGAATAGCCTTTTTTGCTATTCTAGGGTTTTGTATGGCAGAAATAAACATATTTTCGCTTGGCGGATTACAAGAAGATGGAAAAAATTTATATGTAGTAGAAATAAATAAAAGGCTCTTTATTTTAGATGCAGGCTTGAAATATCCTACCGCAGAGCTATATGGAATTGATATGATTATTAATGACATAAAGTTTTTGAATGAAAATAAGGATAGAATTGTTGGCATTTTTCTAACCCATGCTCATGACGATCACATTGGTGGGGTATATAATATATTAAAGGAGTTTAGGGTTCCAGTATATGCTTCTAAATTCACAATGGCTGTGCTACAGGATCGCCTAAAGGAAGAAGAATTTGATTTAGAAAAAAATAAGTTTATTGTAGTACATTCTAAATCTGCTCTTCATTTTAAGGATATTGAAGTTAGATTTTTTGATGTTGCCCATAATATTCCAGATTGCTTAGGAATTGCCATTAAAACAGAAGATGGATATGTAATTTATACAGGAAATTATAATTTTGATCAAAACTCCAAAATCAATTATGCTCATATGTATCGTGAATTGGCTATTTTTGCCAAGGAGGGCGTTTTAGCATTGATGACGGAGAGCTTGGGTGCAGATAGTGATCAAAATAGAGGAACGATATTAGAATTTAATTTAAGAATTCGCAATATTTTATCTCAGTGTGAAAATCGTGTGATTATAACTTTATTCTCATCTGATATTTTAAGAATTCAACAAATTATAGATATCGCTATTTCTGAAAATAAAAAGATTGCGGTATTAGGAAGAAAAACACAGCGCTTAGTAAATCAGGCTATGCAATTGGGCTATTTGAAATGTCCAAATGAGTGCTTAGCTAATTTGAAATATATTGATGAAAAAAATTTGAATAATGATAAAAATCTTGTGGTTTTAGTTACTGGTGAGCGACATGAGCCTTATTTTATGCTACAGCGTATGGCTAAAAATATAGATAGATTAATTCATTTAGAGGCATCAGATACTATAGTGATATTGACAAATCCTTATTTAGGAACGGAAAAGATGGCCGCTAGAACATTAGATGTTATTTATCGCGTGACCACAAATGTAAAGGAGTTTAAATCAAACTTATTGCCTCAGTCCTCTGCAAATCGTGAGGAAATTAAGCAGATGATTAATATATTGACTCCAAAATATATTCTTCCTGTCATTGGAGAATATCGTCATCAGTATGCTTTAAGAATTGTTGCTAATTGTGTTGGTTATACGGATGAACAGGTTATCCTATTAGATAATGGGGATATTGCTACCTTTCAAAAGGGAGAATATAAGGGCATCACAGGAGATGTGCCTATTGGAGAGATTATGCTAGATGGAAAGGCCTTTAAGGATGTTGGAGATGTGGTAATGAGAGATCGCGAGCTTTTGGCTCAGGATGGCTTGTTTATGCTGTGTGCCAATATTAATCCAAGAACCAAGACGCTGGTTGCAGGTCCTGAAATAATTACTAAGGGCTTTGTTTATACGAATGCTGAGGGAGATTTACATACAGATGTTATTGAAATATTTAAAAAGGTTTCTATTCAGTTTTTGGTGAATAAATTTATCAATTGGAGCGAGTATAAAAACACACTTAAGCAGGAGCTTCAGCATTTTATTTCTAAGAAAACTAAGCAAAATCCAATCATTATCCCTGTATTGATTTCTACGGATATGGAAGCCACAAAAAAATCAACAAATAAAAGTAATTAGAATCAATTATAAGAGAATAAGCATAAAGGAAGGAGTACAAAAATATTTTGTACTTTTTCTTTTTTTGCTATTTTTTTTAATATGAGCATGATATAGTATCGCATATGGAGCGGATGGGTATGCCAAAGGTTAAGAATCATATTATAAAAGAAAAAAAAGATTATTTATATGTGGCTATTGATATTGGGCTATGCATATTATGCATATTGTTGATTGGAAGAGTAGGCCTGGCTGGAAAAACACTAGCTTTAGTTTTTAGCTTTATCATTGGAGATTATTCTACAGTGTTGCTGACTTTTATATTGGTGTATTCTTTGGTTTTTTTGATTTTTAAGAAGAAAATTGATTTTCATCATATTTCCTTTATAGGGTGTATTTTCATTTTTATAGCCTTATTGTTATTTGCTCATTTGGGATTGTATGATGCCTTAGGAATGAAAAATACAAATATTTTATCTAAAACCTTAGAGCTTTATAAGCATTATTTAAAATCCTATCAAATTAGTTATAGCTGTGGAGGAGGAATCCTTGGCGCCTTATTCTTGCAAGTTAGCTGTATTTTAGTTAGTAAAATAGGGAGTATTCTTTTAGGGATCGCCTTTATGTGTATTGGAATTGCCTATTTAGCTAATTTACATTTATTGCAAATTTTTAAGGGGGGACATATCACAAAAATACCTAGGAGATTCGCAGATACTATGCAAAAATATTTTAAAAATTTGCATTATCCGAATTTTACTAAGCCACGAAAAAATAAAAAAATGACATTACAATGCTTAGAGGATACAGAGGAACAAGTGAATTTCACATTACAAAATGAGCTTAATAAAGAAAAGCTTCAAAATCTTAAAAACTTTTTAAAAGAACGTAAAATTTATGCAGTTGCAGATCAATATAAAACCTCATTTTCCTGCTCAAGAATTTTTCTTAAATTTGCCCATAAAAATGAAGAGGATATCAAAGCAATACTAGGTTTTTTTAATAGACAATGCTTTTTAATCAAGCAGGGAACAGAATATGCTGTAGATTATCCAAATCAGTTTCGAAAGCTTTTGACTTTGAAATCCTTATTATTAAATGAAGCAGCAAGCAAAAAAATTCCTTTGGCAGTTGACATTGATGGAACAAGTATATCCTTTGATGGTGAGGAAGGAAGACTTATGGTTTTAATTGGCGATCCAGCAAGTGGAATTAAGACTTTAATTCGGAGTTTGGTTATGAGTATTTTAATCAAGAATATTGTCTTTAGTGACCTTTATTTTTATGATTTTGAACAAGAATTTATGCAAATGAATCAGTCAGAATTCACGTATATTAATAATGAAAGATCAGCAGAGATAGCTCTAGATGAGGCATTTAGTGAATATGAAAGAAGAAGTGAGGCCTTAAAATATTTTAATTGTGAAACGATAAAGGAAGCGAACCAGCAAATTAAAAAGCTAAATTTAGATATGGAACCCCTTTATCCTCAATTTCATTTTTTATGTGTAGATTTATTAACAATTTCACCCACACTTTTCCAAAAAATCATGTATGCTATCAGGTTTTCTACTCGTGTAGGGATTACAATTATTTTGACTGCTAGAAACAAAAATGCATTAGCTAAGCTAGAATTAAATAAAAGTGATATTATAGCCTTTTATATGAGTGATGTCTCTACCTCTATTAAACTTTTTGGTACAGATATGGCCTGTAGATTACAAAAAAAAGGCGATGTTCTTATTCGTAAAGAGGGAACTCTTTATCACGGACAAACGCCTTATGTGTCTATTTCAGATTTTGATAAGCTAAGAAATTAGCTTTTTTCTTTTAGTTGCTTTAAATATTCTTTTATTCCACGCTCATAAGAACCAGTAGTCTTTGGCTCATAATATATTTTCTCCATTAATTCCTCAGGTAGATATTGCTGCTTCACGTAGCCTCCTTCAAAATCATGAGGATATTGATACTTAAATTTTCCGCTTTTTAATTCCTTATTTAAAATATGGGGTGGAATCTGCATGGAGGTCATTTGTTCCAAATCAGCTAAGGCAGCATCAATTGCGAGATAGCTAGAATTACTTTTAGGAGAAGTGGCTAAATCAAGTACAGCGTAGCTTAAGGGGATTCTAGCCTCAGGTAAACCAACCTCTAGAGCTGTATGGCAAGCAGCATATACTCTTGGTCCTACACCAGGGTTTGCTAAACCAACATCTTCATAAGCCAGAATCATCAATCTTCTAGCTATAAATTCTATATCCTCTGATTGTAAAAGTCTAGCTAAGTAATGTAAAGCCGCATTAGGATCACTGCCTCGAATAGATTTTATCATTGCAGAGGCGATATCATAATAGCTTTCTCCTTCTCCATCTATCGCAAAGCTTTTTTTGCCGACTAGTGCCTTTACGTGTTCTAAATCTCTTTCGTCCTGTTCTAGCATATTTATAATCTCTAGCATATTTAAGCTAGAGCGTATTTCACAGGAAGAAACAATAGCTATATAATTTAAAATATCTTCCGTTATAGGAAGCATATTTTCTTTTTCTATAGTTTTCTTTAAAAGTAAAATAATATCATCCTTAGTTATCTCGTTTAAGCGATAAATGTGAGTACGAGAGCGGATGGCGGGATTTATTGCACGATAAGGATTTTCTGTTGTTAGTCCTACAATGGTTAGTGCTCCAGATTCTACAAAGGGAAGTAAAAAATCTTGCACATCCTTTTTCATTCTATGAATCTCATCGATAATTAAAATTACATTTTGATAGAGCTTAGCTGCCTCTGCAATTTCCTTTAGCTTAGCCTTAGTATCACAGGAGGCATTATAGCTATAGGAATTTAATGCATAGTGACTAGCAATAATTTCAGCTATGGAGGTTTTTCCACAGCCAGCTGGCCCATATAAGATCATAGAGCATAATTGATTAGCATCCATCATTTTTCGGATGACACCTGTTGGTCCTACAAGATGATCTTGACCAACGATATCCTCAAAAACCTTAGGACGGATACGATAAGCTAATGGTTTCATAATTCATCACCCAAGCCTATTGTATCATAAAACGAATATTTTTAAAATAACTTCTTTATATTTACACCTAGCATTCCACCAATGGTAGCTAGCAGAATATTGATTAAAAATGGCCATACCTCAAACTGGAAAATTCCAGTACAAAGAAAATATATTAATTCTATTAAAAAGAAATGAATAATACCAGCAAAAAGACCTACAAATAGCCCTTTTTTATGAACTGCATTTGCATAAGTAAAGCCTAGCATTAGATAAGCTAAACCTCCAATTAGTAGCTTACCAATCAAACTGAAATCATGATGTGTTTTGTTGATATAGATTGTGTAAACTGTTGTTGCAATAGTTAAATAAAGAATTAAAAATACATAGATTTTAATACCACTTTTTACTTTTTGTTTCATATGCTTCACCATTTAATGTATATGAATAAAATTTCCAAATTATGTTAAAAATATATGTAGGTGATTGGTATGAATTATGGAATTTTATTTTTGAAAATAGCTGCTGTCTTTTTTTGTTTGATTTTAGTTCTTAGAATTTTAGGTAAACGTGAGGTTGGCGAATTATCTATTTTCGATTTAGTCGTTTTGCTTATTATAGCGGATATTGCAGCGTTAGGTATAGATAATGATGAATTTATAATCCCCTCATATTTTTGTGTTTTTATTTTAGTTGTTTTACAAAAGATATTAAGCCTTTTACTGATAAAGGTAGCAAAATTTCGAAATATTATTGACGGCTCTCCAACAACTGTAGTGATGGATGGAAAGCTGTTAATAAAGAATATGAGAAAGGAGCATTACACAGTAGATGACTTAGTTTCTCAGATGCGTATTGAGCATATCATGGATTTAGACGAAATTAAGCTAGCCATATTAGAGACTAATGGAACTTTATCCATATTCCGTAAGGAACGCTTTAATGAAATTAAGCTTCCTGTCATTATGAGTGGTCAAATTGTCAAGGATAGCTTAAAATTACTCAATTGGGATCAAAAACAGTTTGAGGAACGCTTGAAAAAACACAACATTGCTTTTAAGAAAATCATTTATGCATCTTTGCATAGGAATACCTTTTATTATTACTATAGAGAAAATAAAACAGACCCAGAGCTAGAAGGCCACATCCTAGAGTTGATATAAGTAAGGTAAGGATTCCTTTAAAGAAATAATTTAGAGCAATATAAAGAAGTATAACAAGCAGTAAAGGAAGTACATTTTTTATATTAGGTTTAAAGTGTACATTTTTATTGGCGAAAAATAATAATAAGCTGAACTTAAGGATATTCCCTATGATAATGCTTATTAAAAATCCAGTTTGCCCATAAAAATAGGTTAGTAAAAATACTAAAAATAGAGTAACGGTATAGGAAGCTACAGAGCATAGAAGTAGCTTTTTTTCTTGTTTATAGGCCTGTAAAATAGAAATTAATAAAGGATTAAAGTAAGAAAATATATAGAAGATTGCAATCTTTTCTACAATTGGATAAGCACTATCATCCTTATACATTAAAGTTAGAGTTTCCTTTGCATAAAATAAGGATATTACTAAATTACAGGCTGCAATAATGCTAGCAATAAAAAAGGCTTTGGAAAGAATTTGATGGAGTTCTTTTTTTCCTTGATTTTTTGTGATTTTTGGGAAGGTATATTTAGAAATACTTAAAATACCAAATTGAGCAAAAAGTAGTAAAGGTACGGCATAGGAGCTGATAAGAGTATAATAGAGGGTTGCTTGATAGATGGTATACCCATGTAATCCCATAGCATAGTAAAAAATTAAAGGCTCTAAATATCCCGTTATAGCTACAGCAAGCTGATCTAGGGTTAAGGGAACGGCTTGCTTCAAAATGCTTTTCTCATACCCCTTTGTATCAATAGATTTGTAGGAAAAGCGATGCTTTTTCTTAACCTTAAAGAATAAATACGTAAAGGATACAACCTCAGAAAGCATAAGCGCAAAAAAGCACATAAAGATTTTCAATTCTAAGCTTTGATTAGCAAAGATAAATAGCATAGAAAATGTTATACTGAATTTTGCAATTTGCTCATAAAGATTTGAAAAATAAGGAATTTTAAAATTATTATTGGCTTCTAAATATCCTTTGAATAATCCAGAGGTATTAGAAAGATAGATTAGAGGAATACAAATTAATAGAGGATAATAGATAAAGCTATTTTGATAAATTACCTTATATAATGGAAAGGATAATAGTAAGCAAATAGATAAAATAGAGGAGGAGATAAAGGTAATCCGAAAGGCGGATTTTAGTATAGTACGAGAGGTATTTAATTTCGCCGCTATATTTTGATTGACTACAGTGGATATAGATAAGGAGGATAAGCATAAAACTAAGCTTAAGGTTGGAAAAACAAAGGACATGATTCGCATGCCTTCTATGGTCAGAATTCTAGTTAAAAGAATCTTATAGACTAATCCTAAAACTTTAATAGTGATACCTACAATTAGAATGACTTCGATATTTGTTAGCTTTTTTTTCATTTCATCAACCTTTTTTTTATAATTCTATGATATAATACAATATATGTGTTGGAGGTTTTGAATTATGAATTTAAAGGAGTATGTTGCAACAATTAAAGATTACCCTAAAAAAGGGATTAATTTTAGAGATATCACCCCATTAATGGGGGACGGAGAAGCGTATCGCTTTTCCGTAGATGAAATTACTAAATTTGCTAAGGAAAAGAATGCAACTATGATTGTTGGTCCTGAAGCTCGTGGTTTCATATTTGGATGTCCTGTTGCTACAAATTTAGGAGTTGGCTTTGCCCCAATTCGTAAGCCTGGCAAGCTACCACGAAAAACATTAGATGAGGCATATGATTTAGAATATGGCTCAAATACACTTTGTATACATGAGGATGCCCTAAAGAAGGGGGATCGAGTAATAATAATAGATGATTTACTAGCAACAGGAGGGACTGTTAAAGCCACAATTCATTTATGTGAGCGATTAGGAGCTACAGTTGTTGGCATAGCATGTCTTATAGAATTGGTAGATTTGAAGGGAAGAGACCTTTTAAGAGGATACGATGTTTTATCCCTTATGCAATATGAAGGAGAATAGAGTATAGAGATTTAAGGAGGTAAATGATATGCAGGTCAGCTATGATGATTTATATCAACTAATAAGTAAATATATAGTTTCTGAAGAAAATCAAAGCCTTATCTATCGTGCATATGATTTAGCTAATCGTCTACATGTAGGACAAGTGCGACAAACTGGAGAGCCTTATATCATTCATCCAATTCATGTTGCAATTATTTTAGCTGAGCTTCATGCTGGACCGGCAACCATTTGTGCAGGATTATTGCATGATACTGTAGAGGATACCTCTGAAACCAAAGAGGATTTGATAAAGGCGTTTGGTGAGGATATTGCCTCTATTGTAGAGGGTGTGACAAAGCTTTCACAAATGAAGTTTGCGACTCTAGAGCAAAAGCAAGCAGAAAATCATCAGCATATGTTAATTGCAATGGCTAAGGATATTCGTGTCATTATAGTTAAGCTTGCTGATCGATTACACAACATTAGAACCTTAGGTGCACTTCCATCAGAAAAACAGGTGCGAATAGCAAAGGAAACCTTAGAAATTTATGCGCCCTTAGCTCATAAGCTCGGTATGTTCCAAATTAAGGCTGAGCTTGAGGATAAGGCATTAAAATATGTTGAGCCTGTTTGGTATGCTAAAATAATATCCCAAATAAAAAACAATTCTTCTGTACGTATGCATAGCATTGATCATACGATTTCTGAAATAAAAGATTATTTAAAGCCAGAACAGATTCCTCAATTTGAAATAAAGGGTAGAATAAAAAATGTCTATAGTATTTATAAAAAGATGATCAATCAAAATAAATCCTTTGAGGATATCTATGATATTTTAGCTATACGAATTATTGTGAATACCATAGGAGAATGCTATCAGGCTTTAGGAATTATACATGCACATTATACCCCTGTTCCTAAGCGTTTTAAAGATTATATTGCTGTTCCTAAGCCCAATATGTATCAATCCCTACATACTACAGTTATAAGTAATGATGGATTGATTTTTGAGGTACAAATCCGTACTGAGGAAATGGATCGAGTTGCGGAATTGGGTATTGCTGCGCACTGGGCATATAAGGAAAATGTAGAATATTCTAAGGAAAAGGAGCAGTTTGAGATAGCTTCTAAATTGAAATGGTATCGAGAGCTTTTAGAATATTCAGAAGAGGATAAATCGACAAAGGCTAAGGACTTTGTGGAAACGATTAAAGAAGATATTTTAACAGCAAATGTTTACGTATATACACCAACAGGAGAGGTTATAGCACTTCCTAAGGGGGCTACTCCTTTGGATTTTGCTTATAAAATTCACACAAATATTGGGAATAAAACTGTAGGAGCATTGGTCAATCAAAAGATTGTTCCTTTAGATTATGAGCTTCAAAACGGAGATATAATCTCAATAAAGACCAGCAAAAATTCCTTTGGACCCTCAGAAAACTGGCTTAAGATTGCAAAGACCTCTCATGCAAAGCATAAAATTAAAGGCTTTTTAAATAAACAAAATCGAGATGTTTTGGTTGCTAATGGAAAGGCAAGCCTAGAAGAGGAATTTCGAATCAATAAGCTTAGCTTTGACGTAGATGATGCTTTTGTGGAAGCTCAATTTTCTAAAAATAATATGCATTCCTTAGAGGATCTTTATTATGAAATAGGAAAAGGAAATTTTTCTGTTAAAACTGTAACCAATCGTTTATCTGATAAAAATGCACATGAGGAAAGCCTAGCGAAGCAGATGGAGCGTTCTAAGAGAATTTTAACCACCAACTCAGAAACTGGAGTTGTTGTTGAAGGACTTTCGAATCCACAATTAAAGCTGGGTAGCTGTTGTAATCCGATTCCAGGAGATCCGATTATGGGATATGTAACAAAGGGCTATGGTATAGTTATTCATCATAAGAATTGTAAAAATGCCATATCCTTTGCTAAGGAACGTCTAATACATTTGAATTGGGCAACCAATCCTAATCGAAAATATCCAGTTTGTATTAAAATTACAGCCACCTCTAATCCTAATTTATTAGTAGAGATTATGAATGTCGTTTCTGCAAATGGTCTTTCTATTTTGGCAATTAATGCAAATAATAATCAAAATCTTCAAACTGTTGTTAAGCTAAAGGTTTTGACGAATGGGTTAAATGATTTGGAAAAAATGATTGTTAATATGAAGAAAATAAAATATATTGATCATATTGAAAGAGATAATTTATGAGAGTAGTTGTACAACGAGCAAAAGATGCAAAATGCATTGTTAATCAGGAAGTTGTAGGTCAAATTTCTCATGGATATATGCTCCTTGTGGGCTTTACACATGAGGATTCTATTTCAGAGATCCAGCTTCTAGCAAAAAAAATTATAGGACTAAGAATTTTTGAGGATGAAATGGGTAAACTAAATAGGAGCATTATCGATGTTAAAGGTGCTATATTAGCGATTTCTCAGTTTACGCTATATGCCAATGCCAAAAAAGGAAATCGTCCTAGCTTTACTGAGGCTATGGCCTATGAAAAAGCAAATCAGTTTTTTACTTGCTTTGTTAATGAATTAAAATCGTATAATATTGAAGTCGAAACTGGAGTTTTTGGCGCAGATATGCAAATTGCATTTATTAATGTTGGTCCTACGACAATTTTACTGGATAGTAGGGATCTTAAGTAAGGAGTGTAAACATGAAACCTTTTATATTTAATGAACAGGAATATAAAGATTTAAATTCTTTAGGTCTTGCTTTTGTAGAGCATTATGACCTGGCATTACAGTGCATAAAGGAAAAGCCATGGCTTAAATTTTTTAAAAATTTTAAAGAGCATAAAAAAAGAATTCGCAATATCTTTTATCAAAGTAGATATTTACAGAATGCTTTAAGTATGATTATTTATTGGATAACAGAGGAGCATATTTTATATATTGGTCATCAAAGATATACTGATATAGCAGCATGTCTTAAGGATATTAGAAAAAATCCTGCGTTTTATTATTTTGCTGAGGATCATGGTTTCTCTAATACAATAATAGAAGCCTTAGAAGATGAAAAGCTAAAGGCAGATTTAAAGGCATTAGAGGAAAATTATACGGATGAGTTTTCTTTCCTTTATTTAGAAGAGTTTTATGTAAAGGATTCCTTAGAACAGTTACATCAAAAAATAAATGAAATACCTTCTGCTAAGGATTCTTTTTTGATGGCGGATCAAGTTTTTACGGATATTCAGGTTCAATTATCCTTAGCTCATAAATATAGTCTTCAAGAGGTTCTAGAATTAAGAAAACAACAAAGTGCAGTATTTACTGGTTTATTTTTAGTTAAGGACATAATAGACCCATTACCAATTGTAGAACAAGCCTATTATCATTTTTTATTCAAAAATTTTAAAAAGCTGAAATACAAGGGAAAAGAGGGGAAGGAGCTTCACAGAAATTTAAAGCAAGCCTATAGCAGACAAAAAAAGTATGCAAAATGGACTCTTAAATTGAAAATGAATGCCCACGAGAAGCTTTATCAATTCTATCAGGATTGGGTAAATTTGTATTATTTAAATAAGGTATGGATAAAGGAAGAGTCAATGAAACCAACTGTGCCTTATTGTCACACCTTTATACCACCAAGCTTACAGGAAGAAAAACAGTATGATCAGGAAGTGAGATTGGAAGAATATCAGCCAGTCATGCAAAAGAAATATGATTTGAATCAATTCTTTGTATCCTTAAGAACGCATCGTAATTTTGCTATCTGGATTATGGTTCTTTCATTTTTAGCCTTTGTCATTTATTTCGCTTTGGCTTTTATGGATTCCTTAAGATTAAAAATTGTAGAGCTTTTGGCTAAACTGATGAAAACAGATGTTACTGCACCTGAAGAGATTGCTTCTAAATTAAACTTATTCTTTTTTATAGGATTGGGTATCGCAGCTTTCATAGCCATTTTCATTTTAATTGTTCGGATGCTTGAAAAAAAGAAATATAAGAAACTTTGTAAGCTTGCTTATTAT
Organism: uncultured Anaeroplasmataceae bacterium; assembly: GCA_910579215.1. GTDB lineage: Bacteria > Bacillota_I > Bacilli_A > Acholeplasmatales > Anaeroplasmataceae > Pelethenecus. Next base: position 31,832 of record CAJTTN010000010.1, on the reverse strand, counting down.
CGTAAGCATGAGGCTAAGCTAAGAGAACATGAATTAAAGGAGTATGATGCCATAAAGGATAAGGAAACTAAATTTGTTAAACAAATGGATCGCTATTATCGCTTTTATGGTGGAATTGGTATGGCTGGCTTTTCCTTGTGTATCGTAATATCTACCTTAGCTTTAATTTATGGAATAGCTCCTGTATTTTATAATGAGCTTTGTTTAAAGGTGCAAACCCTTATAGAGGAGAAGCTTTATTTTATATGGATTGCTCCAGCATTATGTACGCTTTTGGGGTTTGCAAGACATAAGAAAACGACATGGTCAGTTCTGTTTACATGGTTAATTAGTTTGGCTGCTGCCGTAGGACTTTTATTTTTAGTGTAGAGGTATTATAGCAATGAAGTTGTATATGCAAAGCCTAGGATGTGCAAAAAATCAAGTAGATAGTGAGATGCTTTTGGGGGTTTTAAAGGATCATGTAGTTCTTGTGAATGAGCCCTTACAGGCCGAGCTACTTATTTTAAACACCTGTGCTTTTATTGAGCCTGCTAGAAAAGAAGCCATAGATACTATTTTTGAATTGGTTGAGGTAAAGAAAAAAACTAAGGCTAAGCTTGTAGTTTGTGGATGCCTACCTCAAAGATATAAGGCAGAGATTATTCAATTGATTCCTGAGGTTGATCGGTTTATTCAGATTGATGAATATGGAGATTTTGGCAAAATTATTACAAATATAGTACAGTCGGATTATATTTATCAGCAGCAATTTGATCCTCTACGTCGTATCTATGCAACACCTAAATATATGAGATATGTTAAAATTTCAGAGGGCTGTATGAATCGTTGTGCTTTTTGCGCAATTCCCTTGATACGAGGAAAGCTTAAAAGTAGAGCAATAGAGGATATCGTAGCTGAGGTAAGACAGGATGTTGCAGAGGGTGTCTATGAGATAAACCTGATTGCTCAGGATACGACAAAATATGGATATGACCTATATCATAAGCATGCATTGCTAGACTTGCTACAGGAATTAATTTCTATAGAGGGTGATTTTAAAATACGTCTTTTATATCTATATCCTGAGCTAGTTACAGATGAACTAATTTTATTTATAAAGCAACAACCAAAAATGATGAAATATTTTGATATTCCCATTCAGCATAGTGAGGATAAAATATTAAAAGCTATGCTTCGAAGAAGTAATAAGAACATGATTGTTGATTTGATGCATAAGATAAGAAAAGAAATTCCTTCGGCAACCTTAAGAACCACACTTATGGTGGGCTTTCCTTATGAAGAGGAGAAGGATGTAGATTTATTAATTGCATTTATTAAGGATGTAAAGTTTGACCATATGGGAGCCTTTACCTTTTCCTTAGAAGAAAATACTTTGGCATGTCAATATCCGAATACGATAGATGAAATGACAAAGCAAAAGCGATATGAGCGCTTAATGGAAGCACAAATGGAAATAGCTTATGCTTTAAAGAAAAAAAAGATTGGCACCATTGTAAAGAATGCATTTATTATAGATTATGATGAAGAAAGCTATTTATATGTGGCACGTTCAGAGGAATTTGCTCCTGATGAAATTGATGGCTGCATCTATGTTGCTGCCAAGGAGGAACTATCCATAGGACAAAGAATTGATGTGAAAATCTTAGATGCAGATGCTTATACCTTAACGGGAGAACAGGTATAAGAGATATTAGAAGGAAATGGGGAAAGTTAAGTGAAGTTAAATGTTGTACTATATCATCCTGAAATCCCTCAGAATACGGGAAATATAATGCGTAGCTGTGTTGGCTTTCATGCAAAGCTTCATTTGATAGAGCCACTTGGTTTCAGTTTGGATGAAAAGCATTTAAAGCGAAGCTCTTTAGATTACTTTCCGTATTTGGAATACGAAGTATATAAGGATTATCAGTCTTTTAAAGAAAAAAATCCTGGAAGATATTACTTTTTAACTAGATATGGTCATAAAAGCCCAAGTACTATTAATTTTAAGGAAGCAGCGGATGAACCTATTTATTTATTATTTGGTGCAGAATCTACAGGTATCGCTTATGATATATTAAAAGAAAATTTGGATTCTTGCTATAGAATTCCAACCACAGATAAGGTGCGGAGCTTGAATTTAAGCAATTGTGCAGCTATAGTATTATTTTTAGCTTCTAGTCAGCTCATGGATCCTATGATTTATTCTGAGGAGCCAGAAGCATTTAAGGGTAGAAACTTTTTAGAAAATTTGGATTTAGCTGAGTTATCAGATAAACATAAAGAATATTAAAAGAGGAGAAAAACAATGGAAATAGTTACAGTAACAAAGGAAAATTTTAATGAGGTTGTACAGAATAAGACAATACTTTTGGACTTTTGGGCAGCATGGTGTGGACCATGTAGAATGTTGAGTCCAGTCTTAGAACAGCTAGCAAAAGAGGAGAATTTAGCTGTTGGTAAGGTAAATGTTGATGAACAGGAGGAGCTTTCTGCAGCATTTAATATTTCTTCTATCCCAGCTTTATTTTTGGTAAAGGATGGTAAGGTAGTAAATAAGACGGTTGGATATCAGTCCCTAGAGCAATTAAAGGAATTTGTAAAATGATTTATGATTCCATAATTATAGGAAAAGGTCCCGCAGGGATTACTACAGCTGTTTATTTAAAGCGCTATGGTTATGAACCGTTGATTATTGCTAAAGATGGTGGAGCTTTAGTTCATGTTAAAGAAATAGAAAACTATTATGGCTTTTCAAAAATAACAGGCCCAGAGCTTTTAGAACGTGGAATAAAACAAGCTAATGAGCTACAAATTCCTATTTTAGAAGAAGAGGTATTGGAAATATCCTTTGAGAATGTATTTTTCATTACGACCACAAAGGGAATATATCAAGCTAAAACAGTGGTATTAGCTTGTGGTGCTTCTAAAAATAGATATAGTAAGGCTGACAAATTTGAGGGTGTTTCCTATTGTGCTACCTGTGATGGATTCTTTTATAGAAAAAAACGTTTGGCACTGATTGGCAGTGGTAGCTATATGGCTCATGAGCTTTCTGTTTTAGAAAATATAACAAAGGATATTACAGTTTTTACAGATGGTGCAAGTCTTACTGCAGAGCTATCTGAAGATATTCCTGTGGTAGTGGATAAAATAGAGGCAATCCACGGTGAGGAAAGAATAACGGCTATCGAGGCAGGAGGAAAAACGTATCCTATTGATGGTTGTTTTATTGCGATTGGAAATGCATCAGGATTTACTCTGGCAAAGCATTTAGGGATTGCCTTAAAGAATAATAGTATTGCTGTAGATCAAAATTATATGACAAATTTAGAAGGTCTTTTTGCCTGTGGGGATGCCATAGGAGGTCTATTACAGATTAGTAAGGCTATAGGAGAAGGAGCTTCCTGCGCTACTGCAATTTTCTCCTATTTAAAAAAGCATAAATCTTAAGCCATCATCATAGTATTATACTAAGGTGATTCAAATATGATAAATGATCCAACTTTATTTATTGATAGTGTTAGTGATAAAAGAGATGGCAATGAAAATCAGGATTTTTTTGATAGCAGAAATGTTAAAAGAAAAAAGGTTGCTCATCATCGCTTAGAGGATATTGAGGCAATGCTTTATTATCGAATCCATGTTTTAGCTGAAATCTATACAAAGCAGGGTACCTATGAAGGAATTGTAGAAGAGGTAAATGAGCTTGGATTAAAGCTGCAAATGGAAAATGAACTCAAAGTAATTCCAATTGTTGAAATAGAGGATATTAATATTTTGAAGCTATAAAAATAATCCCTCAAAACAGACCTTTAGGTCTTGTTTTGAGGTGTTTTTATTTAAGAAGAGAGGTCAAGGGAATGAAAACTATAATTGTAGGTGGAGTGGCAGGTGGAGCATCTGCTGCCGCTCGTTTAAGAAGATTAGATGAAAAAGCAGAAATAATTCTATTGGAAAGAGGAGAGTTTGTTTCCTTTGCTAATTGTGGACTACCCTATTATATTGGGGGAGTCATAAAGGATAAGGAGAATCTAAAGGTTCAAACTCCACAACGGTTTAAATCTAGATTTAATGTAGATGTTAGAGTTTGTCATGAGGCAATAGAAATTCTTTCTAAGCAAAAGCTTATACGTGTAAAGGATTTAGAAACGAATGAGATTTATGAGGAATCCTATGATACCTTAATCTTATCCTTAGGAGCTGCACCTATAGTTCCTAAGATAGAGGGTGTGCATTTAGAGCATGTTTTTACCTTGCGCAATATTCCAGATACAGTAAAAATTAAAGAGTATATCCATAAACACAATGCACGTAATGCAGTTGTTGTGGGTGGTGACTATATTGGTATGGAGATGGCAGAAAATTTGCATGCTGCTGGACTTGAGGTTTCCGTAGTAGAGCTTGCAGATCATTTAATAGCAGCTTTAGATTTAGATATGGCCTGTGAGGTACATCAGTACGTAAGACAAAAGGGTATCAAGCTGTATTTGAAAAATGGCTTAAAGGAAATTCAAAAGGATAAAGTAGTTTTAGAAGAGGGAGAGCTTCTTGCAGATATAGTCATTCTTTCCGTAGGCGTTCGTCCAGATACAAAGTTAGTTAAAACCTGTGGAATACATACAAATGCACGAGGGAGTATCCTAGTTGACCAGCATATGAGAACAAATGTATTAGATATCTATGCTGTGGGGGATGCCGTAGAGGTGCAGAATTTTATTACTAAAGCTCCAGCATTTATTCCACTTGCAGGTCCTGCAAATAAGCAAGGAAGAATTGCTGCAGATTGTATTGCAGGACATTCCTCTAAATATCTAGGCAGTCAAGGCTCTGCCATTTTAAAGCTGTTTGATATGACGGTGGCTACCACAGGCTTAAATGAAAAAAATGCAGAAGCAACTAAAATAGAATATGAAAAAACGTATCTATATGCGGCTTCACATGCTTCTTATTATCCAGGTGGCAAAGGAATGTCTATAAAGGCAATTTGGGATAAAAAGACTTTACAAATTCTTGGTGCCCAAATAGTAGGCTTTGATGGGGTAGATAAGCGTATGGATATTTTGGCAACTGCCATTCGATTTCATGCAAAAATAACAGATTTGGCTAGCTTAGAGCTTTGTTATGCTCCACCCTTTGGCAGTGCTAAGGATCCCATAAATATGCTAGGCTTTGTGGCAGAAAATATCAGTACAGGAAAATTTAATCAGTTTTTTTGGCATGATGTGAAACGATTGCCTTTAGATGGAAGTGTAACGCTTTTAGATGTGAGAACAAAAGCTGAAATAGAAGGTGGAAAAATCAATGGCTTTATTTCAATCCCATTAGATGAATTACGAGAGCATCTTGATGAGCTTCCAAAGGATAAACCAGTATTTATTCATTGCCATAGTGGCTTAAGAAGCTATATAGCTTGTCGTATACTTACAGGCTATGGCTATACCTCCTATAGTCTTGCAGGTGGTTGGCGCCTATATGCAAAAGCCTTAGAAGAGGGAATCCTTTAAAAGTAGAGAGAAAAAACTTCACATTCAAGTGAAGTTTTTTCTATTTGAAAATATCAATAACCAAATCTATATCAAAGGTTTCTTTGCTGAATATCTCTATAGATTGTTTTAAAATGAGCATATCATTTAGAAATACATTTAAAATGGCATAGTCCTTGTAAAGCGTAAAGCTCATACTGATTTTTTCTTTTTCTTTGTTTTTAATCGGAATTACAATATCCTTTGGAATATGAATGTAGTAGGTTACATCCTTTTTGGTGTCATAAACTCCTTTTTTAAATATCGTAACAAAGCTATATTTAGAATTGTCGTGCGCTAGATTTCTATGATGATTCCAATCATTCCCATCATTGATGGTTACGATAATTAAATTTTTATTTTCTTTGATATAATTAGAAACTAAGATTCTTTTTGAACGCTTAGTAAAACCGGTTTTACCCCATAAAAATTCCTGATCACTAGAAACTAACTTATGCTTATTGTGCCAGCTATAACTAGATTCCTTTGTATTACATTTGTATTGATGTGCAGAGGATATGGCTACAAAGGTTTCATTTTTTGAAGCGTAAGCACTTAATAAAGCCATATCATAAGCTGTAGAAAGGTTATATTCCTTTTCGTCTAGCCCAGAGGCGTTGGTAAATACGCTATTTTTCATTCCTATTTTTTTAGCCATATCATTCATTTGTTTGATAAATTCTTTAGAGTTATTGCCACTCAATGCAGAGGCTGCATCATTTGCTGAGCGTAGCATAAGTGCATAAAGCAAATCCTTTCTTGTTAAGATTTCTTGTTCTTTAAGATAGACTTTTGAGCCTACCTCTAAGGTATCTGCTTTTGTCACTGTAATTTTTTCCTCTAAGCTATAATTTTCTATCGCTGTTATTGCTGTCATTATTTTAGCAGTTGACGCAACTAAGTATTGCTTATTAATATTGTTTCCTTCTAAAATACGATTGGTCGTTGCTTCAAGAACAATAAAACCAGAATCTAGATTAGAAATTCCATATACAGGTAGACAACAAAGGAAACATAAAATAAATAGTAGAACACCTTTTTTCAAGCTATATCACCTAATTTAAGTTTATGCAATGCATAGGATATAAGAACAATTTTATTGGATTAGATAAATGTTTGCCATAAGTATGGAAGCATATAGTGTCCATAGAACATAGGGTAAAAAATACAAGAAATCTCTTTTTGAATCCTTAAGGGTTGTGATAAGGATAAATAAACCAGAAATAAAGGAGCAGAAGGTTACAGCAAAGGAAAGGAAAAAATCCTTATCTATAAAGAATACTTTGATAAAAAAGAAGCTAATGATATAGTTTAGAAGAAAGTATAAAATGAGTTCCTTTGCCAAGGCTTTATAAATTAAATGATATGCCAGATAAAAGCTAAAGATAGCATATAAAATAGGCCATATCACCTTAAATAACCAGCTAGGTGGAGCATATTGGGGCTTAGAGATTGTATTATAAAAGCTTGTATCTGCCTTGAATAAAAAAATTGGGAGGAAATATAATAACAAAAAGATGATAAAAAGACTAAGAGTTTTAATAAGTTTCATAAAAGACACCTCTAGTAAAAATCTTATTCTTTACAAGCTAAAATCATTCTATAAATATGAAATGGTCTAAAAAAATAAAGCGTGATTAAAGATTTAATCACGCCCAAAATGAGAGATATGAAACGATTATTTTGTAAGCATACGAATTTCATTATTACATGCATCCAAAACATACTCTACTCCTGGATGTATTTCATTAGAAATAAGTTTCATAGCTACAAAGGTTTCGATATGCTTTTGAATGTATCTCTTTACTGGTCTTGCTCCAAACTCTAAATTAAAGCTTTGTTCAAGAATATATTTTTTTAAAGCATCTGTAAAAGTAATATTAATTCCCTGTGCTAAAAGCCTCATATCTAGATCCGTTAACATTTTTGAAACTATTTTTATTTGTACATCTTTAGTTAGAGGATGAAACGTAATAATTTCATCAATTCGATTTAAAAATTCTGGTTTAAAATATTGCTTTAGGATGGAGGAGATATCCTTTTCGCTTCCTTCGGATAGAAGAAGCTCGCTTCCAATATTAGAGGTCATAATAATGATGGTATTCTTAAAATCTACAGTTCTTCCTTGAGAATCAGATAGACGTCCATCGTCTAAAATTTGAAGAAGCAGGTTAAATACGTCGTGATGTGCTTTTTCTATTTCATCAAATAGTATTATAGAATAAGGGTTACGTCTTACCTTTTCCGTCAATTGTCCTCCCTCATCATAACCAATATATCCAGGAGGGGCACCAATAAGCTTAGCCACACTATGGGATTCCATGAATTCAGACATATCTATTCTAACGATGTGAGATTCACTATCAAATAATGCATCAGCCAATGCCTTGGCTAGCTCTGTTTTTCCTACGCCTGTAGGACCTAAAAATAGAAATGAACCTATTGGACGATTTTCATCCTTTATCCCTGCTCGTTGGCGAATGATGGCATCACTAACTAGACTTACAGCCTCCTCCTGTCCTATCACACGTTTTTCTAGAGTTTCCTTTAAATGTAAGATTTTATCCTTTTCTCCTTGCATTAATTTGGATATAGGAATATTCGTCCACTTTGCTACAACTGAAGCAATATCCTCCTCATCTACAGCTTCGGAAAGAAGATGATTTTCCTTACTGCGGTTTTGATATTCTCTTATTTCTTTTTCTAAGGAAGGTATTTTAGAGTACTGTAGCTCAGAGGCTAGCTTGTAATTTCCTTCGTTAAAAGCTTTTTCTAATTCAAAGCGATTTTGATCTAATGTCTTTTTCAACTCCTTAAAATGCAGTAATTGTTGTTTTTCCTTTTGCCATTTTTCGCTGAGTTGCTTTGCTTCGATTTCTAAAAGAGATAATTCCTCGTTGATACTTTCTAAGCGCTTTTTTGATATAGCATCATTTTCTTTTTTTAACGCCATTTGTTCAATTTTTAATTGTGCTATTTTACGATCAATATCATCTAGCTGTGCTGGTTTTGAATCTAACTCCATACGACAAGAAGCACAAGCCTCATCAATTAAATCAATTGCCTTATCAGGTAAAAATCTATCTGTAATGTAACGATTAGAAAGTGTAGCTGCTGCAACAACAGCTGTGTCTGAAATTGCTACACCATGATGAAGCTCAAATCTCTCTTTTATTCCTCTTAAAATAGAAATCGTATCTAATACGGTTGGCTCACTTACTAGCACCTTTTGAAAACGTCTTTCTAAAGCACTATCCTTTTCTATGTATTCTCGATATTCCTTTAGAGTAGTAGCACCTATACAATGCAATTCTCCTCGTGCAAGCATGGGCTTAAGCATATTAGATGCATCTAAGGCTCCATCTGTTTTTCCTGCGCCTACAATCAAATGGATTTCATCAATAAACATGATGATATTTCCGTCAGATTCCTTAATCTTATTTAAAACAGCCTTTAAACGTTCCTCAAATTCTCCACGATATTTAGCACCTGCAACTAAGGCACCCATATCCAGTTCAAAAATTTCCTTATCCTTTAAAGAAGAAGGAACATCATTAGCTACAATTCGTCTTGCCAGACCTTCAATTATGGCGGTCTTACCGACACCTGGTTCTCCTATTAAAACAGGATTGTTTTTAGTTTTTCTTGAAAGAATTTTTATTATACGACGAATTTCTTCATCTCTACCTATGACAGGATCTATTTTTCCATTTCTAGCAAGCTCTACAACATTTCTCCCATATTTTTCTAAAACATTTTCTTCTGCATAATTTTGTTGGTCCATAATAAAGCCTCCTTTTTCTATTTTTTCCCAACCACACTTATATTATACTCTTATTTTTGGCACTGTCAATATATGAGTGCCAAAAAGAGAAAAAATAAAAAGATGAAGAAAACTTCATCAAGAAAAAATGGCGTAAATGGCGGACTCACTTGTATGGAGGCCCCGATCGGATTCGAACCAACGATCAAGCAGTTGCAGTGCCATGCCTTACCACTTGGCTACAGGGCCATAAATCAGTACCATTTACGCCATGAAAGATTATATCAAATTATACTAGTAAAGTCAACATTTAATTCAAAGGTTTTAAGCGCATATTTTAACATTTTTTTCCAATAGGGAGTAGAAGAAAAAACTTTTTGTTGAATTAGAAAAAAATGTATTTTTCTTTTTCTTTTTTTGTAGTATAATCAAAGTAAAGAAAAGTAAATCGTAGCAAGACCCCCCTTTCTTAAAGTAATATTTTTTTAAGAAATTCAAAAAAACTCGTAAAGCTACAATACTTTAACTTCATTAGTTGTCTAATGAATGTTGTTTTGTACTAACAACAGTAAAGATTATTTTTTAGAAAGGGATAAGTGTATTTTATAAGTACAATATGAAATATGCAAGTAGAGGAATGAAAAAAAGAAAAATACTTTTAGGCTTAGTTGCAATTGCAGCTATGTTTGGCTTGGTAGCTTGTAAGGATACTCCCCAACCAACTCCAAATCCACCTGTAGAGGTTACTACATTTGAAGTAATTTTTGAAAACAACGGCCATGGAGCACAACCAGAGAAGCTAACAGAAGTATCTAAGCTTCCTAATCCCCTTCCGTATCTTACAGAGGAGGGTTGGAATTTTGAAGGCTGGTTTTACGATGCGGCGTTAACGCAAAAGGCCAATGTTGGTGAGAAGCTAGAAAAGAATACTACGCTTTATGCAAAATGGACGGAAGAAGCTAAACAAGAACTGCAAACTATTACAATTGCAGAAGCATTAGAGATTTGTGCAGGGCTAGCTGCTGAAGCAGAGGTTCGTTATATTATTAATGCCGAGGTAGTGAAAATTTTAAATCCTGGATATGGTCAAATGACAATTAAGGATGCCACGGGAACTATTGATGTATATGGCTCTTATGATTGGGATGGTGTCAAAGGCTATGCTGAATTAGAGGATAAGCCATATGCTGGAGATACAGTTTCACTTTCCTGTTTGTTACAAAATTTCAATGGAACCTACGAAGTGAAAAGTGCGTGGATTTTATCCTTTAAGCATGAGGAACAAATTTTTGATATTAATGAATATACTGCAATGTCTATAGAGGAAGCACGTTCTGCTAAAAAGGATTCTAAGGTTATTATTGAAGGTGTTGTTGCCCAGATTACTTATGCAACGGGAAAAATTCCTACGGGATTTTATTTGGTGGATGACACGAACTCTATATTTGTTTATGATTCTCAAATAGCACCACGTGTAAAGATAGGAAATAAGATTAAGCTTGCCGCTATAAAGGAATATTGGATTTTAGCTGATGAGCTTGCTAGTGCTGCTCTTTTTGGATATGAAGGCTGCTGTCAAGTTTCTAGTGGTCATTTGCTAGAAAATGATGAGAAAACAGATCATGTATTTAATAAGGACTGGATTTTGGATAGTACAGTAAAGGAAATGATAGACACCCCTTTTTCTGAAAATGTAACAACAACTATTTTCAAGGTAAATGCATTAGTGAAAAAAGTGGATGGACATAACTTTGTAAATTATTATTTTTATGATATTGATGGTACGACAGGCTCCTATACCTATACACAATGCAATGGGAATGATTTTGATTGGCTAGATGAATTTGATGGAAAAATTTGTACAGTTTATCTTTCTGCAATGAATGCAAAGGCTAGTAGATCAGGCTGTGTATGGCGATTCTTACCTATTGAGGTAAAGGATGAAGGCTATACCTTCGATTTGAATAAATCTGCTGAATTTGCTGTAAAATATTTTGGAATTAATCAATTCTTTGCTGCTTATAATGGTAATCCAGAATTAGAATGTATTCCTTCAGTTTCTTCTGAGCTTTTAGGAGTTAAGGATGTAAAGCTTGTATATTCCTCTAGTGATACGAATGTGATTAGCTTTGATGAGGTGAATGGAAAAATTATCATGAATGCAAAGACTTCTGGTAAGGCAACCATATCAGTTAAAGCATCCTATAATAATATTCAATATACAGAGAGCATGGAAATCAATGTAACCTTTACAGAAATTCCAGAGAATACAAAAACGGTTAAAGAGGTAATCAATATTGAGCCTTATGTAAATGGTCAGGTTGAAAAAATAGAAGTATTCGTACGCGGTATTGCAGGACCTTCCTTAGCGAATCAAACAGGATTTTATTTGATTGATGAGACAGGGGCAATTGCTATTCGTACAACTTCAGATACAATGAAGAAAATCTCCTTAGGTGATGAGGTGGTTTTGAAAGGATTAAGAACGGTTGCTTACAAAGAATTAATAGAAGGAAATTATGGTCAAGCTGTTGTTACAGATTGTGAGCTTGTTGCTAATCTTTATGGAAATCATTCCTATTCAACGGCTTCCTTTATAAAGGATAAGACGATTGATGACCTTTATGATATTTCTGTGAGTGAGAATGCAACAGCTCAGGTTTACGTGGTTGAGGCTAAAATAAAATATGTTGAAGCCCAATTTTATGGAAATGTTTATTTGGTTTCGCCAAATTCTTCAAAAGAAATCATCTTATATTCCTCCGATGGTAGAAGAGAATATAGTTGGCTTAAGGCTTATAATGGTCAAACCTTAAAGGTAGAGGTAGCCTTATGCAATTGGAATACGAAGAAAAATTTTGCTGCATGCGCGCTATCTGCTACTTTAGAGGATGGAACAGTTCTATTTAATATGAACAACTATAATAAGTAAATAAATAAAAAAATCTGGTTTCACGAAAGGAAAGCAGATTTTTTTATTTTAATGAATTTGAATGTTATTATTTTGCGTTTGAATAATTTCAAAAATTTCTAATAGCTCCTTTTGATTTTCAAAGGAGGAAATATTTTGTAGTTCAATGATAAAGGGTTCTTTGTAGGATGTAAGAGCATCAATCAATGCATCATAATTTAAACCAAATAAATCAGTTATTTGTGTGGCTAAAAACTGTAAAAGAAGACGCTTTGTTGGATATAGCCTTAAATCAATCCTGAGCTTATGCATAGAACCTCAGGATAGAGAAGCTACTATAATGTGTACTGGTATAAAAGATAATAAAATCAGAGGAATATACAATTCTTTTCATCCCTCGAGAAGAGCCTGTATAATCAATATCGCATTCTGTAAAGGTTCTGCCCTTTTTGGTTGGTAAGAGCCCCTCTCGATTAAAGAATTGATCTCCTCCAGTGCTCAGCTTATTTTCTGGAGTATAATCATTTTTATTAAATTCAGATTTCGTCTTGAAATTACTAGGTAGCTTATGAAAGGTATAAATATAAGCTCCCACCTCTTCCATACTTGTGTAATATTCATCCTCGTTAACTGAAGTAGATGATAACTTGATTTCAATTACGGGCATACCATAGGTTATAAATTCCCAATGGGCATCTAAGGTAATATTTTGGGTAATTTCTGTAGAAAAATCGAATTCTTTTTCTTGATAAAACCAGCCAAGGAAGATGTATCCATCCTTTACAGGATCCTGTGGCTTTTTAGCAGTTGCATTCGGTTTTACGGACTGAGAAGAAATGGTAGTACCACCATCGCTATTAAAGCTTATCTCATAAGTCTGTTCTTCAGGGGTTTCAATTCCTGGGGGTGTTTCATGATTTGGGGGTGTTGTTTGCTGCTGACAACCTGCAAATAACACAAAAAAGGCAATCAATAAGATGATTTTTTTCATGATAAACCTACTTTCTATTTTTTCTTATTATATCATAAATTCACAAATTTTTATAAAATATGTAACTTAGATTTAAAAAAATATGCATTTTTTAGGGGTTAAGCAAAAAAAACATTTATTTTGAAAGCGTTTTATTGTATAATTTAGGTAAGAAAAGCTTAATTTGAAAAAAGAAAGGAATTTTTTATGAGTAATGAAAGTATTATTATTCTGTCATGTGTTATGTGTGCTGCACTTGTCACACTAGCATATGTCTTTATTTTGTATAGGAGAGTGAACAGAATAAAAATTAACAATCCAAAAGTGGAGGAGATATCTAAGTATATCCATCAGGGAGCGATTGCCTTTTTAAAAAGAGAATACCTGATTATTATCCCTTTTGTGATTGTCTTTGCAATCCTGCTTACAGTTTTAGGATTTATCCCTGCCTTTGAGCAAGCAGAAGGTGTAGGCTATAAGTCAGCAATTTGCTTTGTTGTAGGAGCTTGTTTTTCTGGTGTTGCAGGCTGGGTAGGGATGTACACGGCGACAAAGGCCAATGCTAGAACTGCTATGAAGGCACAGGAGGAAGGAATGTCTCAAGCACTAAATACGGCATTTAGTGGTGGTGCAATTCTTGGTTTGACTGTTGCAGGATTAGGATTGTTAGGCTTATGTGGTTTATTTTTTGGTGCCTATGCCCTTTTTGATATTAGTGAGGCAGCTAAGGTTGTAACAGGCTATGGCTTGGGTTGCTCCATGATTGCTTTATTTGCTCGTGTTGGTGGCGGTATATACACAAAGGCAGCGGATGTGGGTGCAGATTTGGTTGGTAAAATAGAATCTGGTATTCCTGAAGATGATCCAAGAAATCCAGCCACTATTGCAGATAATGTTGGCGATAATGTTGGCGATATTGCTGGAATGGGCTCAGATTTAACAGAGTCCTATGTAGGATCTATCATTTCGGTTTTAACTATTGCAGCAACCTTAGTAGTTGGAGATTCAGTTTTAATTAAAAACTTTATGTTTCCCTTAATGATAGCTGGAGTAGGGATGTTAGCTTCCATGCTTGCGGTTATATTTATTCGTTTAAGACAATGGAAGAATCCTCATAAGGCTTTAAATATAGCGACCTATGTTGCTACAGGTTTAGTTATTTTGGCCTCTCTGTTTATAGGCATTTATTATATGGGGTCTGTAAAATATTTCTTTGCAGTTTTGGCAGGCTTATTGGCAGGAATTTTGGTTGGGTTTATTGCGGAAATATATACCTCTAGTGATTACAAGGAGGTAAAACGAATTGCTTATGAGTCTCAAACGGGGCATGCAACTAATATTATTGCTGGCATGGGAAGCGGTATGAAATCTACAGGCTTTACCATATTAGCCCTCGTTGTAGCCATTGCTGTAGCCTATTTTGTATGTGGAAGCTATGGTATAGCTCTTGCAGCAGTAGGTATGCTATCTACTTGTGGTATAACAGTTTCTGTGGATGGATATGGACCGATTAGCGATAATGCTGGTGGAATTGCCCAAATGGCTAAGCTTGATCCACAGGTACGAGAAATAACAGATAAGCTTGATTCTGTTGGGAACACTACAGCTGCGATAGGAAAAGGCTTCTGTATTGGCTCAGCTACTTTGACCTCCTTAGCTTTAATTGTTGGTTATTTTTCAGCTTGTGGCGTAGAATTAATAGATATTTCTAATCCTGTGTTCATTGTTGGATTATTGATAGGTGCTATGCTTCCTTATTTATTTAGTTCTCTTGTTATTGCTTCTGTTGGGCGTGCTGCTAATAAAATGATAGAAGAGGTTAGAGGTCAATTTGAAGCAAATCCAGATATTTTAAAGGGGGAAGCAAATCCAAATTATGCAAAATGTGTGGATATTTCTACAAAAGCCTCTTTAAAAGAAATGATTTTGCCAGGTGCTATTGCTTTATTTGCTCCTATCGTTGCTGGTCTTGTCTTAGGAAAATATGGGTTAGGTGGCATTTTAATTGGAGGCTTATTATCTGCAATTATGCTAGCTGTATTTATGGCCAATTCTGGTGGTGCTTGGGATAATGCCAAGAAATATATTGAGGAGGATCATTTTGGTGGTAAAGGGTCTGAAACTCATCATGCTGCAATCACTGGTGATACCGTAGGAGATCCTTTAAAGGATACTGCAGGTCCTGCCATGGACATTTTAATTAAATTAATGTCAATCATATCCTTGATTATAGCACCTCTTTTAATGAATTATCAAAGTCTATGGGATTTGATTGTTAAATGGTTAAATAAATAAAAAAGAAAGGAAATTATTTATGAAAAAAATATTTAGTTTGGTTTGTATTGGCTTAGGCTTACTTAGCTTAACCTCTTGTAAAGAGCAACAACAAAAAATCCAGTATACAGATGATACTGGAAAAGTACAGGAGCTTGTGGTTCAGAAAACGGATAATCCAGAAATTGTAGAGGGTGTATTTCATTTCATGGAACAAGCGAAATATGATGATTTCACCTCTTTTTCGACCGCCTTTAAGCTAAGTACCTCTATGACAAATGAAAGCAAGCTTACTACTTCCTTAGATTTAGGGGCTCAAATTGGCTTTCATTTAGAGCAAGGCTTCATGGGAGAATTCTATTTAAATTCAAATGATAAGGAAGTAATGAGATTTGATATCTTATATAATGGATCTTTAAATTTAAATCAATCTTTAGATTATATCTATTTAACAAAAAAGGTTGATACATCTGAAGAAAAATTTAAAGTCTCAGCAAATTTGATTTTATCAGAAATTATAGATGCAATAGAAGATGTAGTTCCAACTCTTCCAGATATAAATCAAAAACCCTCCTTTACTATAAAGGATTTCTATGAAAAATTTTCTGCTTCTAAAATTGAAATCAGTCAAGTAACCACAAAGACAATCCAAATTCATATTGGATTGGTATTGGATGATCTTTTAAAGCAAATGCTTCCGCAAGAGGAATATATGCAAATGAAGCAGCTTTTAAATATCGATTTTATGCAGGAATTCCATTTTTATCTAGATGTGGATCCAGTTACAGGCTTAATCCAAAGGTTCAAATTTACCTTTGATAATGTTAAATTGATTAATAGCTTAATTTTACTGATGAAGCCAAATTTACCAGAAAATGTTGTTATTGAAACTCTTTCAAAATTTAAGTTTTCCTTAGATTGGACATTTTCCTATCAGGATGTTATGATTCGGCAGCTTACAGAATCAGAAAAAGATACATATACAGAACTTATAGGTGGATTATCGTTAAGATAATCCCCTTTTTTATCCAAGCATTACATCTAATACCATCATAATAACAAACCCAATACAGATTCCTATATTGCAGATATTTCCATGAGAGGAGGGAATCAGCTCATCTACTACGACAAATACCATGGCGCCCGCTGCAAAGCTAAGTAGATAGGGCATAGTAGGAGTTATATACATCATTAATAGGTAGGCTATAATACTGGCAATTGGCTCAACAACCCCTGATAGAAATCCCTGGAGAAAGGCTTTGAATTTTGATTTTTCAGGAACTAAATTTAAAGAGATTATACTACCTTCTGGTATGTTTTGGATTCCAATCCCTAAGCTCAGTGCTAGAGCTGTAGTGGCTAAGAAGGCGTCTCCATGCATGGCTGCAGCAAAGGCAACACCTACAGAAAGTCCCTCGGGAATATTATGGATGACGACTGCAAGATTGAGCATGTTGACATTTTTTTTCATTTTCTTAGAAACATAAATATCAAATAGCATAATGAGCATCATTCCTAAAATGAAGCCTATGGCTGCTGGGATATAACAGGTATAAGGATTATCACCGGATAAATCAATTGCGGGAATGATTAGACTCCAGATAGAGGCTGCTAGCATAACTCCTGCCGCAAAGCCTTGTAAAAGATTTTTAAGCTTGGGATTAATTTCCTTTTTTAAAAGAAAAACAAAAGCAGAGCCTAATGTGGTACCTATTAATGGAATCAAAAATCCTAAAATTAGAATTTGCATTTTTATCACCTAGTATTATAAGTATGTGAGAAAACGATATCGTTATAGGTTTTTTCTAAAAAAAATGTAAAAAAGTTAAAAAATTATGCTATAATCTTTTTATAAAAGAGAGGTAAAGAATAGTATGGAAAAGGTCACTTATAAAAAATCATTATCTGCAAAGTTAATTTTAAATCAGGAAAGTCTTCCAGCTTATCAAATGCTAAAGGATGCTTGTAGTACACATTTTAAAGTAAATACAAGAATGAGCTTTGGTAAGGAAACGATATCCTATGGAAAAATTAAGGTGGCAATGATTAAAATGGTTGTTAAGCACATTCATTTGTATTTGGCATTAGATCCTAAGGATTATGAAAATACAAAGTATCATTTTAAGGATATGACACAAACAAAAATAGGAGAAATTTATCCAATGCGTGTTGTTATCAAGGGTTCTAGAAGCTTAAAATATGCTCTAGAATTATTAGAAGCAGCCTTATTTAAGGCAGGAGCTAACACCCTATGCATTGCTGAGGATGTAAATTATCAACAATTATTTTATCCTCGTGGCTTTGATATTTTATTAGAAGAAGGCTTAATTAAAAAATATATAAGAACAACTGAGGAAGCATACGACGAAAATGAAGATTCCTTAATAGAAGATGAAGAAGATGATGTTGCTATTGTAAAGGTTACCGCAAAGCTTTTATTTGAAGCTAAAGGAGAGGCAACAAAATTATATGTCATAACGAATCTTACCAATTGGGATCCTTTAGCTGCAGTACCAATGAAGCTCCAAAAGGATGGAAGCTTTTATGCGGAGCTTACGATTCCTGTAGATACACATCTAGAATTTAAAGTATGTAGAAGTGAGGATTGGAAGGATGTAGAAAAAGGAATTTGGAAGGAAGAGATTATTAATCATTATTATTATGTAACAGAAGATTTAGAGGTTGAGGATTTAATACATAATTTCCGTGAGGATTAATGCTTCATGTTGAAAAAAATTGTTCATGTCATAATAGATAGACCTTTAAATTCATGCCATCCTGAGCATCCAGATATCCTTTATAAATTGAATTATGGGTATATTCCTTCTTTCTTTTCCTCAGTAGATTATGAGGAACTTGATGCCTACATAATGGGAGTGGAGGAACCTATTTCAGAGTATATGGGTGAGGTTATTGCTATCCTCCATAGATTAAATGAGGAGGATAAGCTGATTGTTGCTAATAAACGTTTTTCTAAGAAAGAAATCATTTCTCAAACTTATTTTATGGAACAATATTTTTCTTCTTATATAGAGATGGCCTATCCAACACAGGAGGATATTTTATTTGATTTAAAAAATGCTGGCTTAAAATCAACCGATACAGTATTTATACATTCTAGTCTAAAGAGCTTTGGATCTATGGATGGTAAAGAACTATTATCTGCCCTTAAGGTCTTTTTTAAGGAGGGGTTGGTCATCTTCCCTACCCATACATGGAGTACCATTCAAGAGGATGGGGATGTTTATGATGCTTCATCAACAAAAGCCTGTGTAGGAACCTTGCCAAATTTGGCTTTGCGTGATTTAGATTTTAAAAGGAGTATGCATCCTACACATTCTGTATGTGCCTTTGGCAAAGATAAAGAGGAGTATTTGAAGCTGGACTTAAGCCAGAATACTCCCGTTAGTCCTACAGGATGTACAGGAAGTCTATGGATTTATGGAGCGAAAATTTTATTTGCTGGTGTACCCCAAAGTAAAAATACCTTTATTCATAGCATTGAAGAGGAAATGCTAGTTCCTGATAGATTTACAGATAAGATATATCATTTTAAATCTTTAGGGATGGGAGTAGAATTAGATTACTATATGCCTAGACATTTTTCCACTAAAAGAGATCATTTGAGTGAGAATTATGCTAAATTGCTTTCTCATTTTTTAGAACATGGAATTGCGACACAGGCATATTTAGGTAACAGCTTAACTACAATAGTTGATGCTAAGGCCTGTCGAGCCTATGTAAAATATTTATTAAGTAAAAACATTCATATTTTTGATGATGATAAGGAGTTTGTAGATAATTATGAAGGTTGTAAAGAAGCAAAACAATAGTAAAATGTGTATGATCTGTGGCATGGATAATACCTTTGGTGTTCAAGCACAATTTTATGAATTAGAGGATGCAACCTTATGTGGCTTATTCTCTTTTAAAGAGGAGCATCAAAGCTATCCTGGGCGTGTCCATGGTGGCATGATTAGTGCTATGCTAGATGAGCTTGCCTGTCGGGCATTTTGGGTAATAGCGCCTAAAAAATTAGCTGTAACCTTAGATCTTACTACTAAATATCGTAAGCCTGTTCCTTATAATACTCCTTTAATAGGAATTGGTAGAATTGTGAAATACACAAATCGTTATTTTATTGCTGAATGTGAAATTAGAAAAGAAAAAGAAATTTTGGCAGAAGGTACGATAAAATATTTGCTTCTACCTGATGAAAAGATTACAGATGCCTCCTATGAGGATGAAATGTGTTACGAAATAGCAGATACGATTCAGGAAATAGACCTATGAGATTAGATAAGCTATTAGCGCATATGAATTATGGCTCTCGCAAGGAGGTCAAAGGCTTTATTCGAAAAGGCTATGTTTTGGTAAATGGTGAAGTGGTAAGAGATGATGACTTCAAGGTGGATGAGGAGCTTGATGAAATTGTAATTTTAGAGGAAGAGGTTACCTTTAAAAAAACAGTGTATTTTATAATGCATAAGCCTAAGGGCTATGTTTGTGCAAATACAGATACTAGGGATCCAACTATATTTGAGCTTTTAGATTGCGCTCAAAGGGGACTTTTTACCATTGGAAGATTAGATAAGGATACAACAGGTTTACTATTAATTACGAATGATGGAACTCTAGCTCACGAATTGCTATCTCCTAAATATCATGTAAATAAGACGTATGAGGTTACCTTTCAGGGTATTTATAAAGATGCCTTTCAACAAAAATTTAAAGAGGGTATTGTTTTAGAGGATGGTTATGTTTGTAAATCTGCCACTTTTGAATTACTAGATTCCCAAAAGGGACGTATTACGATACATGAGGGGAAGTTTCATCAGATTAAACGAATGATGAGTGCTTTAGGGTTAAAGGTAGTAGATTTGAAGAGAGTTGCCTTTGGTAGCTTACATCTACCTCTTGATCTTTTAGAGGGAAGTTATAGAGAATTAACAGAGGATGAAATCGCCTTATTAAGAGAAAAAGAAAAGAAGTAAAGCTACCTTTTCTTAGGATTAGAGAAAGAATATCTAATCCTTTTTGTTCCTATTAAAGAAAATGTTGAAATGAGATTAAGGTGACTGGGAGACCTATATTTATTAAAAAATATAGGGCTTTTTCTTGTATTTATCTCGAATTTTTGATAAAATAGATTAAAATGTGAAAAAAGATGGGTGGGAAAAAGCTATGGACTTTTTTGGTATGATACCAGATAATTTCTTTTCATTGCTTGCCTCTAAAAACAAAAGAATATATTTAGCTTCTATTATACAAAGCTTTAAGACATATGAAACAGGCTCTATACTTGGTATAGAGAAAAAGATTGTTGTCGATGATTTGGTTAATTATTTGGATAATAGCTCCTATTTATACGATATAGAGGATGAAGAGGATGAAGAGGATGAAGAATCTAATCCACAATCTAAACGTGAGCTTGCAAATTACATCCTTAGAAGGATGGAAGAATGTGGATGGATCTATATTGATGTAACAAATGATTATGAAGAGATATTAAACTTTTCTGACATTGCTATAACAATTTGTGAAGCCTTAATTACAGCTTATCCAATGGTTGCAGACTCTTATGGAGATGAAAATGAGTCCTATGAATTCTATGCAAATGAATATCAGGGCTATATTTTTACGATATATTCTGTTTTGATTCATGCAGATAGTGCAGATTATGCCACAGCTTTTGATATTGTCTATAACACGACTAAGCAATTGATTCGTGCATTGCGTCGCTTAGATAGTCGATTAAAGGAGTATCTATCTAGTGTTGTCGATACAACAGAGATTAAGGATTTGATGGAACGATTAATGAATTTTAAAACAGAAATTTATGATCGTAGTTATTTAAAGATGAAAACATCAGATAATATTAATCGCTATCGTTTGGCTATTGTTTCAAAGCTTGAAGAAATTTCTAATGATGAATTTGCAATGAGTATGATTGTGAATGAATATAAAAGAAAGTATCCTGCTGTTGATATAGCTACTCAGAGAGCTTCAAGGGCAATTGATGAAGTGATTGATGTCTTTAACTCTATTGATGTTTTTGTTACAGAAATTGATAATAAAAATAGAAATTATATTAATTCAACAATTGGTAAAATTAAATTCCTTTTAAGTGAGGACGATAATATCATTGGAAAATTAAATGCTATCCTTAAGCATATTAAGGTTTCAAATGAAAAGGGAAAAATTGATAAGGCCATGCGCTTAGTGGACACGCTTTATTACCTAAACCAAACCAAGGTATTTACTCCTGAAAATTCATTGTATACACCAAGAGGAAGCTATACAAGAAATTATAATCAGATTCTTGATGAGATTGGGTTAGAAGGATTTACCTTAACCAAGGATTTTATGCAGCAATTTAAATCAGCTTATAATGAGGTTGAAATAAAAAATTTCTTAGATGCAAATATGCTGGAAAACAAGCTTCAGGCAAGTCAGCTTATTCATTATAATGTAGATAATTTAACTGTACTTATGACAGTATATAGTCTAATGTATGCTTCTAACCTAGAGTATCATATTGAAATTTTAGATACTAAGATTGAGCATAAAAAATATACTTTACGTGATTTTATTATTGAAAGGAGAGGGTAAGGATGCTTAGTGCATATGAAACAATGACAACTACACAAAAGAATCAGTTTAAGGATACTGCAAATAAGCTCTTAGCTACAACTTTTTTGTGTCGTGATAAAAAGGATAATAAGGAAAACTATTATTTCCTAATGAGCTTTAAGGATTTGTTTGATGAATTCTTTGAAATTATGGGATATACGATTAAGCTTGATACAGCTTCTGGAAGCATCATGCTTGAGGGAGCCTCTGCTTCTAACACTTTAAAATTGAAGCGTGATGAATCTATTATTTTGTTGATTTTACGATTGTTATATCATGAGAAGGCTAAGGATACTTCTTTAAATGATAATATTGTCTGCAGTGTGGCAGATATTCATACAAAATACGATTATCTACAAATAAAAAGAAAGCTTAATAAAACAGATTTAGTATCCTCTGTTCGTTTATTGAGAAGGTATAATTTAATTGAGGTTACAGGAGATGTTACCTCCTCAGCGTGTAGAATTGTTATTTTACCTACCATATTGATGGCTATTCAAACAGAAGATGTAAGTGAGGTATATCAGGCAATTTCAAGAATTGTACAAGAGGATGGTGACAAGGAATGAAAAAGCTTGTAAAAATTCGTTTAATCAATTGGCATTACTTATCAAATGAAACTATTGAAATAGAGGGGAATACATTACTTTCTGGACCAAATGCTTCTGGTAAATCGACGATTATGGATGCGATTACCTATATTTTAACAGCAGGTGATACAATGTTTAACCTAGCTGCAAATGAAAAGGGAAAGCGTGATTTAAGAGGCTATGTGAAATGTAAGCTTGGTATGGATGATAAGGAATATTTACGTAATGGAGATGTTTCAGGTCATGTTGCCCTTGAATTTTATGATGAGCGTACAGATAGTAGATTCGCTGTGGGGGCAGTAATTGATGCCTTTGGTGAGCTCTTACCAGTTAAAACTTTATTTTATCGTACCTTTGAGCCGATTCATGATGGAATGTTTGTTTCTGAGGAGCATCAAATTTATGGTACAGTTGAGTTTAGAAAAAAGAATCCTGGGTTTGAATTTTATTTAACTAAGAAGGAAGCAAAGCGTGGCTTTAGAACTGCCTTTGGTTCAATAAATGAGGATTTTTATCGTTTGATTCCTAAGGCATTAGCATTTAAGCCGATTGCAGATGTTAAGGATTTCATTTACCAAAATATATTAGAAGAAAAGGACATTGATGTATCTGCAATTAAGGATTCTATACGATCCTATAAGGAGCTAGAAAATACATTAAAGCTTATCAATAAAAAGATTAGTGATTTACGTGAAATTGATGGGATTTATCAAGAGCTAAGACAAATTGAGGAGCGTAAAAATTATATTCAGTATTTAATGCATTTGTTTGATACAGAAGAGATTCGTAATGAGATTGTAGATGCTAAGCGACAAATTGAAGCTCAAGAGGTTTTAAGAGCATCAAAGGAGCAAGAAATTATTTCTTTAGATCAGGAATTGCTAGCATTAAATGAACGCTCAAGAGACTTATATAATGCTTTAAGTAATAATGAAACCTTTAAGGCTGAGGAATATATTAATCGTGAAATATTAAAGACACAAACGAATATTACCTCTTTAGAGGCAAATCAACAGGTTTTCTTAAAACGGGCAACCAATTATAAGAATGCCTTAAATGAATTAAGAAAGATTTCTAATGAGCGTCTATTCCAGGAAATGGCTAACCTGCCGTTGTCTCAGATTAATACGATGGAGGTTGAGGCATCAAAGATTAAGCTTAAGGATTATCAATCTCGTTTGAATACAGTCCAAAATCGTATGAATCAGGAGTTGGGATCCTTAGATATGAAAAAAAGAGCATTGGTTGCTCAAATTAATGAAATTTCAACAAATTTAAAGGGATTAGACCAAAATAGAGTTAATTTCCCTACCCAGCTTTTACAGATTCGGGCAGAGATAGAGGAAGGCTTAAAGCGTATATATAATTACGATATTAAGGTCCACATTTTTGCAGAAATCTGTGAGATTACAGATCCAAATTGGGCAGATACAATTGAAATATTTTTAGGAAACCGCCGATTTAATATGATTGTTGAGCCAAGATATTTTGATCAGGCATTACAGATTTATTCAAGAATAAAGAACAAATATAGATTGTATGGAATTGGTTTAGTCAATACGAAGCAAATTAGTCGCTTTAAAACCTATGAATCTAAATCCTTAGCTTCTATTTTGGAAAGTGAAAATCAGGATGCAAGATGCTATATCAATTATACGTGTGGAAATGTCATTATGTGTAATGATGCTATGGAGCTTGAAAATTATCAAACCTCTATTACCAACGATTTATTGATATATCGTGGCTATGCGGTTACGAATTTAAATCCAAATGTGGAGAAGCCTTTTATAGGTAAAAATGCTGCTTCTAAGCAGGCTGTTTTATGGCATGAGCGTGCCGATCAGGCAAGAAATGAATATGTCACTTTAAATGCTCAAATTGAGGCATTAAATAAGATGCTAGGATTAATCGATGCTATAGATATTAGACCTCTAGTTGATGATTTAGATAAGGCTTTGCTGTTGGAAAAGGAAAAGAATACCTTAGAAGATTTATCTAGACAGGCCGTACGTCAAAAGAATGCTACACCTTCTGAATTACAAGAGGATTACGATAAGGTATTAGAAACTATCAAATCCTGTGACGCTAAAAAGCTTTCCCTTGTTAAAGAAATTGGTGGTATTGATAATGCAATTGAGGCATTAAATACGATTATCTTTAATAAAGGAAATGATTTGGTTCGTTTAGAGTCTGAATTGGAGGAATTATCTGGTGGCTCCGTTGTGATTGAGCAACAGGCTAAGGATGAATATAAGGGCTTAGTACTTAATAAGAATTTTAAGGCAGCCTTTAATGAGTATCAAGAAAAATACAAAACAGAGGAGTCAAGCTATACGCTACTATCTGATACCTTAGTTGCTAAGCAGTATGGATATATTAACACCTATAATTCTACCTTCTCTATTGGCTTAACTGAGATAGATAAATTTATAGCTGAGCTAAATAAGCTAGAAAAAACAGAATTAATTAAATATGAACAAAAGGTACGCAGTGCTAGAGAAGCTGCTGAGGTAGTATTTAAAGAGGATTTCATAGCTAAGCTGAGAAACAATATTTTGACTGCTGAGCAAGAGATTATGCAAATCAACCGTACATTATCTAACATTCGATTTGGTGATGACCATTATGAATTTATTTTCCCTAGAAGCTCTGAATATGCTTCCTTTTATGAAATGGTAACCTCAGATTTAGAGCCAGGGGGAGAAGGTTTATTGACCTATGCTTTCCAGCAAAAGTATGATGAGCAGATTCGTGAGCTATTTGAGACGCTTTCTATGGATGAAATTAATAGCAATGGTGCAATTAATAAGTTTACAGATTATCGTACCTATATGGATTATGATATAAGAATCATAAACAAAAATGGAGACACCATGTCCTATTCCAAGGTATTTAAGGAAAAATCAGGAGGCGAAACTCAGGTTCCATTCTATGTGGCTATTATTGCATCCTTTGTTCGCGTGTATACAAAGTCATCTGTCGTATCTGGAGATCCGATAGGACTAGTACTTTTTGATGAGGTGTTTGATAAAATGGATGCCAATCGTATGCATGCAATGATGAGCTTTATCAATTCTATGCCACTTCAAGTTATTATTGCTTGTCCACCTCAGCGTATGGATATTCTACAAGGCTTTGCAAGGACAACCTTAATCATGGTTCGTCAGGGAACAAAGGCTACCGTTCTTCCTATGACTATTAAAGAGGATAAAGAAGAAGAGGAGGATGTAGAATAATGGGACTTTTTGGTAAAAAGAAAAATGATTATGAAGAGGCTTCTAAAAATTTAGAAAATAAAGAGCTTGCTAAGGATCGAATTTTGATGGACCAAATTGATGATAATGACCAAAAGGCAGCAGAATATGTAAAGCGATTAAAGGCTGGTGATCCTTTGATTATTAATTTTGATAAGCTAGAGGAAAAGGCTGCCAATAAGCTTTTAGCTTTTTTTGCAGGTGCAACTTTTGCATTAGATGGTAGAAGCGTTAAAATCAATGAAAAAACATATTTGTTTGCATTGAAGGCAAGCTTTATGGATGGATCTTTACAAAGATTTTTAGATGAATTATAAGATGATAAAGACATGATAGCTACATGCTTTCGTGTCTTTATTTTGTCTTAAAATGTTGACTATATTTTAAGAAATTGCTATAATAGGAATAAAGCGTTTACATAAGGAGAATGTATATGAGTTTTAAAAAAAAATTATGCTATGGTTTATTAGGAGTTATTAGTTTACTAACGATAGCCTCCTGTAAAAAAGAAGAACCACCTGTGATTGAACCATTTGATCCTAATCCAGTCACCTCTGAGGAGACCTTGAGTAGTATCAGTTTAAATACAGAGAATGCAAAAACAAATTATTATATTGGAGAAACCTTTACAACAGAAGGATTAGAGGTTGTATCCAACTATGTTGTTTATAAGGATGGTCGTCCTACCTCAGTTCAGAAGGAATGTAAGGATTATTATGTGGATTCCTCTTTGGTTGATATGAGTCATGCTGGCGAGTATCCTGTGACAATAGTTTATCGATTGGGAACCATAAAGGTTAGTAGTGCTTATAAGGTAAATGTTAGATCATCTGTTTTAGAGGCCTCAAATGAAAAATATATTTCAGGCTTAGAGGTAAAATATGGCTCAACTACAGAATTTTTTGTGGATGATGAGTTTAACTTTAGAACAAATGCTTTAACAATCCGTGCACACTATTTTCAGGGTGCTGAAGAGGTAGAGGTAAAAACAATTGGTTATAATAAGATTAAAATAGATTCAAGTGCTGTGGATACCTCTAAGGTTGGAACATATGTCATAAAATACAGCATTTCAGAAACCTTAACGATTCAAGGCTCTGCATATGAGAATGAAGTATCAGCCTTTACAATAGTTACGGTTGTTAATCCTACAACCTCAATTGAGTTGGTAAGTGGAAGTCTTTCTTTAGAAGCTTCTATTTTAGGTTTGGATACCTCAGATTGGAAGATTAAAATTAATCGTATGCGAAGAGATCCTGAAATCGTAGATTTTACGGATGAGCTTTTCAATTTGAAGAATGTTGTTCCCTATTTAGTTGCAGAACAGAATGTAAGAATTGAATGGAAGGAAGATCCATTAAATATATTTATTGATTTAACAATTAATGTAACAGAATCAGATAAGTATTCTATTGTAACTGCAACAGAATTGAGTAAAGTTGAAGACAAGGATGGGAAAATTCAACTAGATGAGGCTGGGAAATTATTTGTTCCATCTGGTGTTACAATGACAGAGGGAAGACATACAGATAAATATGGTGTTATAACCTTTGCTGAAAGAGTGACGATTAAGGGAGCTGCTCAGCCATTAGAGGTTCATATGGATGCCCCTGGAATATTAGTATTATATATTGCCTCTTCTGGTGATGAATCTCGCGAGATTACAATTTATGATCCAAATGGTGAAGAGGTGGAAAGCTTTATGACCGCTTCAACTAAGCAAACAATTACAGAGGTGCATTTAACTGTTGAACAGGCAGGAGTGTACAAAGTGATTAATCCTGCAAGCGGTGTATACATTCATGGATGTATATTGGCTATGGAAAAGGTAGCAAAATAGGGAGGGAATCGAAATGAAAAATAAAGTTAAATATTTTGCTTTAGTTATCGTTACTATCCTTTTCTTAGTAGGATGTAAAACAGAAATAAATGATGGTAGACGAAGAGTTTATGTTTCTCCTGATGGCGATATTACCTCTGATGGAACCTCTAAAAAAAGTCCAACAGACTTTGTTTCTGCAGTTTCTAATGCATTACCTGGGGATTTAATTCTTTTACAAGGAGGAAGATATTCCTTTAATCAAAGAATTCAGATTACCTTAGATGGGTTCCCTAATCAGTATATTACGGTTGAGCCTATGTCAAATAAGGATCGTGTAGTTTTAGATTTTTCAGAAATGCTATTTAATAGTGCCAATCGTGGGATTCAGCTTTATGGCGATTATTGGCATTTTAATAATATTGAAATCACAGGTGCTGGAGATAATGGTATGTATATTTCTGGTAGCTACAATATTATTGAAGGCTGTTTATTTTATAATAATAGAGATACAGGACTTCAAATTGGTCGTGGCTATGCACATGAAAACACCATAGATTTATGGCCTTCCTATAATTTGATAAAGAATTGTACCTCCTTTGCCAATTATGATGCAGAAACCTATGGGGAAAATGCAGATGGCTTTGCCGCTAAATTGACTGTTGGATATGGAAATGTTTTTGACGGCTGTATAGCCTTTAGAAATTCCGATGATGGATGGGATTTATTTGCAAAAGAGGATTCAGGAAATATTGGTACAGTTGTTTTATATAATTGCTTTTCCTTTGAAAATGGCTTCCTTCCTTATCCAATAAAGAGAGAGGCTCCTGATGGATCAATTTATGAATCCTATAATACGCGTGATGGAGATGGAATTGGCTTTAAGCTTGGTGGATCTACGATGGAGGGCGATGTTTTATTGAATAATTGTCTTGCCTTCAATAATAAGCTTCATGGGTTTGGAGATAACTCTAATCCAGGATTTATTAATATTTCCTATAGTAGCGCCATCAACAATTGTATTGGCTTAGAAGAAAATGGCGATGTTTCTGCTGTTCGTGGAATGGTTGATACCCAGAATAAATCCAACAATATAGATTTAGCAAGAGATACTAAGAGCTATAACTCCTATTATGGTGTATTATCCTTTATCAGTAATCAAAAGGGGTATGATGTTTCGGCAGGAGATAGCTCTTACAATGAGGATAGATTTAGAGGAAGTACAGCTTATAGTATATTCCAGACGGGATATTCTAATGGAGAGGTATATAAGGCGTTTACTTCCTATGAGGATGCGTCAGCCTATCGTTCTGAAAGTACAGATGTAGCCTTATCTAATGGAGTAGATTTTAAGGATATTTCTGCAGCATCCTTTGCCAGCTTAGATCCAATTAATGCAAAATGTAGTGACGTTGAGCATGTTAGTGATTTAACAAGTATGCACACTGCCTTAAGAAATGAGGATTTATCTGTAAATTTAAAGGACACTTGCAAGCTTACAGATTCTAAGCTACTTACCTATGCTAATGGTAAGTCCGTAGGTGCAACACTTACTCATGGTACAGATGAAGAATATACACATTATGAATTACTAGATTTTAAAAATTGTAAAAGAATTGATGAGGTTAATGTTGAGGCTGCTTATAATGCCTTAGAAATATTGGCTGCTCAGGACGCGGTTTACCAGGATTTTGAAATAGCTAAGATTATACAAGGCTGTGATATTCGTTGGGAATCTTCAAATTCAGCAGTATTAGAGGTTCAGCATGAAGAAAAAACCTCTGTTTCTGGAGCAGTGTTTAGTAAAATTAAGGTTAACTCTCCTTCTACAGAAACCAAGGTTACTTTAACAGCTACTATAACCTCAGGAGACGTAGAAAAGAAAAAAGAATTTGAAGTGATTGTAAAGGGAAGAAATTTGACTCTAGGTCAACTAGTTTCTACTGGAGATCACTTAATACGTTTGGATTTATATACTCAATTTATAGCTCCAAAAATTTATCCTTTAGATGCCTCCTCTATTACCCATACAGAATTCCCTATCAGTTTATATGATATGGAATATAGCTATAGATATGCAACAGATGGAAATTCTAGCTTCCATAAAGTGGATAATGTTTATACCTCTGTTTCTGGAGTTTATGAGGTTACAGCTTGTGCGGTACTTAAGAGTGATCCTTCCATTCGTTCCTCCTATACCTATAATGTTTATGTCGTAGATCCAGGCTGGAATATTGATTTTAAAAATTCCATTTCCTTAGTTTCCTTAAATAAGGATGGCTTTACAATTAGTGGTAAGCTATCTAACATTTATGGTGATTTAAATGCCATAGTTTCTGATACACCTTTAGAAGATTTAACCTATGAAAGCTTTTTAGCTCATCCAAATTTACAAAAGGTAGAAATTAATTCTGATACGATTGTTGCAAATTTTGCAGCTGATATAACCACTAATAAGATACAATATATTTATTATATGGTTACGAATAAAAATCAATCTAATACCTCTGCAATGATTTATTCAAGTCAAACAGAATTAATTACAGTGGATACATTAGATGAATTTAAGAATTTAGCAAGTACAGGAAAGAAAGGCGAGGAGACGCCTTCAACCACTACAATTTATACCCTGTCTAAGGATTTAGATTTTAAGGATTATGAATGGGCAATTCCTTCTAAGACAGAAGCAAAATCCTTTAGTGGATTGTTCAATGGAAATGGACATACCATTAAAAATATAACGATAACTGGAGCTTCAGCCGATAAGACAGTTAATGTTTTCTTCAAGGTTGCAAATGGAACGATTATGAATGTTAATTTTGATTCAATTACAATTCATAATACAGATACTGCTGCTGGAAAACAGGTTGGTATTATTGGAGATCTTCAGGGTGGATATTTACATAATATTAAGATGACTAATATATCCGCTAAAGGTAGAGAAGGTGTTGCAGCGTTAGTTGGTCAAGTTACGGGTGGAGAAAACTATATAACGCAGTGTTCCTTAGTAAATCCAATTCCTGAAAAATTTGAGGATAATAAATATGTTATTAGTGCAGTAAATAAGTATGCAGGTGGTATTGTTGGAAATGGTCAAAAAAATAATGACCAGTCTACATTTAAGCTTACCGTTATGGATTGTTATGTAAAGGCAATTATTGGTGATGGCAATGATGCTGGTGGTAACACTGGTGGTATCGTTGGTAGAGTCAAAAATGAAAGCTCTGTTTACTATACCCATATTGAACGCTGCTATTATGAAGGAACTATAATTGCAAAAGGAAACTATAATGCAGGTATCATTGGTGATTTTGATAATGGTCAAGGACATGTAGTAATTAAGCATAATTTCTCAGATGCTACCTTCTATTTTGCTGGCTCATATTTAGATGCTAAGGAAGCCCAAAAAGCAGGAGCAACGCAATTGTATGCTCATAAAAACACAAATCCAATTTGTGGTCGTGCAGTTTATACAGTGGGTGGTATTTACGAAACTGAAGTAAATTATGGTACTTGGAAAGAATACTATACGCAGTATATTAATTCTACCTCTATCGTATTTGATCTTGCCATTTTAAATGAAGATACCTACGAATATGAGTGGGAAATTACAAAAACATTTATTGAAACTTCATTACAATTTGATTTAGAAAACATATGGGAATTTAATGAGGCTACCAAAGAAATCAATTTAAGATAAGTTAAATTTGAGAGCTGGGTCAATAGACCAGCTCTCTTCTTTTTGTTTTAGAAAATCCCCAGCTAGGTAAAGTGAACCCAAATATTTGGACTTGAGAAATCAAGAAAGGATAATTGGGTTTTTAAAATGAAGTTAACAAAGAAAAAAGATAGAATCAAAATAGGCTATAAGTATTGTAATTTCAATATGCTAATTTTATATTAATTTGAAAAAAACAGAATAGACCTAGAAATCGACAGCGTATACTTAATTTTTTATGGGAATTAAGAAAACGCTTTACAATATGTACGAATGTGATATAATTATAATATAAATATTTTGTATTTCCAAAATAAGAAATTAGAAGAGAGGAAGATAAAATGAAGAAAAGAAAGATTTTTCTTGGTTTGGTGACGGCTGCAGCCACGCTAG
>CAJTTN010000009.1 GCA_910579215.1 uncultured Anaeroplasmataceae bacterium | reverse complement strand
AGGGGATTGTTTTCTTTTAATTATTTTATTTGTCTACTTTAGAGGTATCATATCATTAATAAGCCGTTTTACTCATATTAAGCCTTATAATAAAATGTTGATTTACCTTGACCAGATTTTTTAATAAATCCATCTTCAACTAATTTCTTTAAAGTTGCTTCTAATGTGGATTTGGCAATGCTAGGACATTTTTCTAATAATTCAGCTTTACTAAATTTACCTAGAATTTGATCTATTGTATTTTTAACATAATTATAAGAAGATTGCTTAGCTTCAACTAATGACATTCTATCTTCAAACTCTCTATAAGCGGTTAATAATATTCTTAATATATATTTAATAAAAGGAGTAGAATCATTATCATTTTCATGCCATCCTTTATCTGCCTTATTTAAGGCATCATAATACGCATCCTTATTCTTTTCAATTAATTTTTCTATACTGATATATTTACCAACATAATAGCCTAATCTATATAGAAGAAGAGTAGTAAGTAGCCTAGACATTCTACCATTACCATCACTAAATGGATGAATGCATACAAAATCAGAAATAAACGTAGGAATTAATAATAAAGCCTCAACAGAATCATTATCTATACATTTGTTGAATTCATCACATAAATTTCTTATAGCTTCAGGCGTTTCAAAAGGTGATAATGGTGTAAATAATATTTCTTCATATCCATCTGGATATTTAACTTTAATATAATTTTGAACACCTTTAAATTTACCACCAATAGTTTTAGAAGTTGTTTTATATAATTCATGATGTAGTTGTAAGATATAATTTGGAGTAATAGGAATATACTCAAAGCTTTCATGAATTATATTTAAAGCATTACTATAACCTAATATTTCTTCCTCATCTCTATTTCTAGGAGTTGTCTTATCACTCATTAATTGTTTAATTCTAGTAGAAGTAGTAACAATACCCTCAATCTTATTCGAACTTTCAGTTGATTGTATTTTAGCAATCTCAATTAATTGTTCTAAGGCTTGAGGCTTTTGTTTTAGATATAAGGACTGTTTACCTTTATGTTCATGAATTTGAGCTATTAAAGATATTATTTCACTATCCCATTTATAATCATTTAATTTACTATAATCAAATATTTTCACCTAAAACACCTTCTTTCACCTAATTATACACCTATTTTAGGAGTAAGTCAATTAAACAGGAGTATTTTCACCTAAAAATATAAAAAAACTAGGAGAATTATATATCATTATATGCAAGATTATTTTTGTTTATTCTAAATAATTAAAACAATGTATAGTATTTACCCCATGATGCTTTACGGATTGCAAACTAAGTGGACGGAATACTGTTGTTATAAAAAAATGAATTATTGTCACAAAAATGATATAAAATTTGTGACAAAAGAGGATATGGTGTGTCATGGAATGACGATATAGATTTATCCTGTGATGAATTATTTCATAATGGAAAAGTCTTGTTTTTTACTCGATTCAAATTGTATTTTTTACTCGATTCGGTTATAACTGAAGGTATTGTGAAATACAATGTTTGTGCACTCTTTCGACATATGCACAAAAAAATCAAAATTTTGTGCATAGCATCATTTTTTTAGGGCAAAAAACATTAAAAAAAGTGAATTTTTACCATTTATGTAGGCCCTTTTAAGTCACCCACATTATTGACTTGATTTATGATCTCTTTAAATATTTCTTCAAATATAGTACTATCTTTATATCGTCTTTCATAGTTCTTTGAAAATGTTGAGTAATGTGGCACACTTTCTGTAAAATCTAATCCTAAAAACCATCTATAGGCTATGTTTACTTCAATTTCTTTTACTGTTTGTCTCATTGATTTTATTCCAAATACATATTGTATAATTACCATTTTAAATAATACTACTGGATCTATGGACGGTTTGCCTACATCTTCACTATATAGATGTTTTACTTTTTCTCTTATAAATTCAAAGTCTATTGTTTTCACTATTTTTCTGACTAAATGCTCCTTTAGTACTAGCATTTCCATATCTATAAACTGCATCACAGACTTATGTTTATTTTATCTTTTTTTCCAAAAATATTTGACACGAAGTAATATATTAATGTTTACATTTGCCCCCAAATGTAATATAATAATACTAGAAAGAGGTGTTTTTAATGTTTGATCAACAAAAATACATAAATTCTTTTATTAAAGATAATTATCGCACAATTAAATTAAGAATTCGTAATGATGATAAATTGCTAATCAATAAAATTAATAATGTAGGAAATATTAATAAATATATTTTGAATCTTATAAAAAAAGATATAATAGAAAATAGAGTATATAATTATATCAATAATGAAATAGAAATTGATTTTGAGTTATCTATAACTATGGAAGATTTAATTAATAAAGCTGAAGAAGCTGATATATTGGATGATTATGGTCTTTACATGAATTTGGCAGATGCGATTGATTCTCAAGGAAAAAAAGAAGCATCACAACATATTATTACTGAAACAGAGTGGAGAATACTAACTAGGAGGTATTGTTTATGATGAAAATGATAGATTTTTCAAATTGTGAATTAAGTAGTAGAAATTTACAATACGGCGGTAGAGCTGGAGAGAAACGTGGAATTCTTTATAATAATGAATTTTGGTTTTTAAAGTTTCCTAAAAATACAATTGGAATGAAAAAAGTAAATGATTTATCTTATGTTACATCTCCTATAAGTGAATACATTGGTAGCAACATTTATAAAATATTAGGCTATGATGTTCATGAAACATTATTAGGAATTTGTTTTGATGGTAAAAGAAATAAGGTTGTATGTGCTTGTAAAGATTTTATTAAAAATGATTATAATGAATTATTAATTCCATACACAGCTCTAAGAAATGATACTAACCCATTAATTATGGAAAGAAGAGATAGTAATATTCATTCTGCTTCAAATATTAATGAAATTATTTTTCAATTAAAACATAATACTGTCTTAAGCAACATTGTAGGTGCTGAAGAACGATTTTGGGAAGTTGTATTAATTGATATGTTAATTAATAACAATGATAGAAATGAAGATAATTGGGGAGTAATTAAATATAAAGCAGAAAATAAATATTGTTTAGCTCCTATTTATGACTGTGGTAATTGTTTTTATGGCAAAACAAGTGAAGAAAGATTAGTTAGTATTTTAAATGATGAAGCTAAATTATACAGCAGTGCTATTAATGGTGTTACAGCGTATGAAGATGATGATGAGAAAAGAATAACATCGATTAATATATTGAATTATATAAAGTTTAATAAGCCTGAAACAATACTGAAGATATACAATATGTTTATTAGTAAATTTAAAACGATTGAAGATTTTATTAATGGGATTCCAAGTATGTTTGAGGATGTATTAGTAATTTCAGATAATCGAAAAGAGTATTATTTGAAAACCTTAAAAATAAGATTAGAATATTTGTATAATAGCTTTATAAAATAAATAAAAAAAGTGTTTGCTGGTTATTCTTGAAAAACGTCGCAAAAATGGTGGTTTTGAAAAATAAAAAACTCGAAAAAAACATTTTAAGGTTGTCAGCAAGTGAATTGTTTAAAGACTAAAAAATGGCTTGTATAAGCTATAAAATCCGTGTTATGTAGGCCATTTTAAGTCACCCACATGTAGTAAATAACTGTGTAAAAAGACACATCAATATTCCAACATATTCTACGTCAGCAGAAAATGTAATGATAAACGAGTATGTTCAAGGTCAACCAATGTATCAGCAACCTATGATGTATCCACAATTCCCACAACAGCCATATATGCCAGGACAATATCAGGGAAATGTAGGTACAGATCCATTTGCACAACAGACACCTAATGTTAATCCACAAGGCTTCCAAGGAATGGTTCCACCTATGGGAAATGTACCATTTGGATTCTAATAGTAATATGATTTGCAAGCTTATTTGAGCTTGTTTTTTTATTTGTTAAAAAATAATAAAAAAGAATAAGTAACAAAATTAATTTTTTATAAGTATTGTCTAACTTTTTCAAATATTGTAATTGATTCTAACATTCAATGTCACTTGATTTCCTTATATAGACTTTTATTAAGAAAAATGTTAGAATATAACTAAAATGTTAGGAGGTTCAAATCATGGAAAATATGTGGAGATTTCCTGGAAATGGCTATACACAGGATCAGGGGTTAGATACTTCTGACATGGAAACCTTTAAAAAGGATCCCATTGCCTCTTTAGCTAGAGAGCTTTGCCAAAATTCAATTGATGCAAGGAGAAAGACTGCAAAGGGACCTGTTAAGATAGAATTTAAATCTTTCATTATTAAACGAGAAGAAATACCACAAATTGAAGCTCTAGAAAAACAAATAACAAATTGTAAAGAAACTTGGGAAACTAATAAAAAAATTTATGATCAATTAGAAAAGATGTCTGTCCAAATTCAAGACAAAGAAATTCATTGCTTAAGAATTAGTGATTTTAATACGAAGGGCTTAGTAGGTGTTAGTGGTGGAGATAATACACCCTGGCATTATATGATTCATGGTTCAGGCTTATCCAATAAGGCAGCTACAAGTGGCGGGTCTAAAGGTATTGGTAAATTTGCTACATTTGTTACATCTCAATTTAATACAGTTTTTTATTCTACAATTACGGAAAACAAGGAGAAGGGATATCAAGGTATTTGTAAGCTTTGTTCTGCTAAGCAGGAAGGAACAACAGAAAAGACTATAGGTATAGGATATTATGGCTCTTCTATAAAGAATGAACCGATTTTAGGGGAATTCAATTTAGATAAGGATTATAAAAGAGGGGGCAAAACAGGTACAGATATTTTCATTTTAGGATTTAAAAATCCTGCAGGGTGGAAGGCTGATATAATATCAAAAATTCTAGAAAGCTTTATTAGCGCAATTGTTTTTGAAGACTTAGAGGTAATCGTAGATGATATGCTAATAAATAAAGAAACTCTAAAAGCTATCGTATTTGATGAAACACTCATCAATAAGCCTAGTAGGAAATCTATAATATCCCAATATCTACTACTGACAGATGGAGAAAACCGTTATGAGGATGAAATAGATTTTCAAGAGCTTGGTAAGGCTAAGCTATATCTTAGGGAATTTAATAATGATAATGAGCATCTTGCTACAAATGGATGTGTAATGATTCGATACCCATTTATGAAAATTAGGGATATTGAAAAAATAACTACCTTGCCTTGTAGTGCTATGTGCATCATTGAAGATAATAAGCTTAATTCAATTTTGCGAAATGTTGAGAATCCGCAGCATACCAATTGGGAATTTAATCGAATAGAGGATGATAAAGAGCGTGCAGAAATACGAGGGATTTATAAGCGTCTTTTAGATGATATTAGAAAACATATTATGGATCATTTGGCATCTAGTGATAATTTTCAAACGGATGTTGAGGGGGCTGGTTACTTTATCCCTGGAGAAGAAATGGGAAATTCTTTAGAGCAATCTGAAAAAAATGCGATTTTAGATCAGCCTGCAATTTCCACAAAAAAAGTGAAATCTACAGATTTAAAATTGACTGCATATGCTCCAGATGAAGAGGGAGAGGAGTTAGTTGAGGATGATGGCCTTGAGGAAACAATCCCTTCAGACGAACATAGAAAAGGCTCAAGTCATAATATGGAACGAGGAGAAAGCCATAAAAATGGTGAAAAAGTTAGCTCAGCTCATACCATAGTAAAATACTCAGAGCTTAAGGGCATGACCTATCGACTCATCTGTTTGAATAAAAAAACACAAATGTATGCTTTACTATTTACCTCTACTATAGATGAACCTGATGTATGTTTAGAGCTGTTTGCTTTAGATGATAGTGGTACTAGGACACAGGTTTTTGTCATGGCCTGTACAATAAATGGACAAAGAGCACAAATTATCAACAGAAGAAAAATTCGTTTTTCTGTTAAGAATGGTCAAAAAATAAAAATAGAGATGATTACCAATCAGCCAGAATTATTTAGTAGTGAGGTAAAATTATATGCGTGTAGGTAAACGACTTTTTCCATATCCAGTATTAAATAATAATAAACAATATTCACAATATAAAAATTCCACCTTGTCCTTAGAATATAATGAGGTTATAACAGATGAATATTTGATATTAGATAATATTCGCTGTAACATTGACTGTAATTATATGAAGGCATTATTGAATGAAGGATTTGCCGAAGCTGTTTGCATAGTGGAGTGCCCACAGACTATGCTTAGAAAGCATTATATCCTAACAGATGATATGAATGATATAAAAATTCCATTAATGGATATCAACGGTAAAGTGGATATTTCCCTATTTATTGTAGCTAAAAGAGATATAGCTAATTATAAATGTAATGATTTCTTAGATGATTATAGCGATTATGATTTTTTTGTTGAAAAGAATGATATTATCGGAATCGATGACGGCTATACGAGTAGAATTGAATTTAATGAAAAAGAAAGTTCAGAAAAATCTTCTATTTTTCTTGTCATAAAGGATACAAATATAACAGATAAGACGATGAGAGTTGAACTAGCTGATGAAAAAATAATCATATCCTTACCACAGGATCAATGGAATGAATATGACAAAACCAAAAGAATTCGTAAATTTCAAAATTTATATTTTGCTATTATTGCAGTTCCAGCTTTAAGCTATGCCTTAGCAGAGATGCAAAGAATAGGCGACACGATAGACAATATTAGAATAGAAAAAAAGTGGTTTAATGCCTTTTGTATAGCTTATTATAATCGAAATGGTGAGGAATTAACAGATGAATATTTCATGCAAATGAATCCTTATTTTGAGGCGCAAAAATTATTAAACAGTCCAGTGATTAAGGCTATGGATGACATCTTTGGACTAACCATGACGATGGGAGGTATGGATGATGGAAATCAATATTAAATTAATGTCTGAAGTGGCTTATATAACTTTACAGAAAAATCCAGAGGATGTTTATAATAATCTTAAAAAAAATCCAACTGATTCCTTGTGGTTGCGCCAATATTTAGGCTTTGAGCCCTTTGAGGAAAAAGAATATAGTATTGAAGATTTCGATCTTAAAGATAGTTCTGATTCTATAGACATGTCATTAGACAACGGCATATGCATTTATGAGCATTTAAAGCATCTTCCAAGATATATTCTATGTAATCCTAGATTTTGGGCATGGATAACGTTTGAAAAGGCTTATAAGGTAGCTCAAAATTATTCAAAATCTATGGGAGTAGACTATATCACCTCTAGCTGGTTAATTACAGATTCTAGAAGAGCCTTAATGCTTGGTGTCATCTCACATCTTTTCTTTATGGTACAAATGTCAGTGGAAGAGAATAAACCTAATAAATATAGTTTGACTAAATATCTTTTTTCTAACCCGGAAACTTATCGTAATTTTTGTTATAGAAATATAGGTATGCTTAGAAATGTAACCTTGGCCGTTATTAGAGCCCAAAAAGATATATGGGAAAAATATAATATCTCTATTTTGAGTAAGCAAAATGCGGAAATGATTAAAGAAACCTCTAAAATAGGCTCTGTAATGCTAATTGACATAATGACAGAAGAAGAGATTTATGAGTTAATTTATCCTAAATTTATAAAAATCCTTACAGGTAGATAGGATCTATAATGTAAAACTAATCTAAAGTTAACGTTTGAAGCTTAAGATTAGTTTTTATTTTTTATTAATAGATAATTGACTTTTAAATATAGGTATCTAAGAATTTTTTTATTTTTCGAATTAAACATTATAATAATTTTCGCTTTTAGGAAAAATATTTCTTTTATTGTGTTTTTCTTTCCTTTATAAAGAAAGATATTGAAATAAATGGTAAAATATAGCGAGAGGTGATGATGACATGAAAACAAGACTTTCAGAAATTATTACACAGCGTGGTTTGGAAAGAAGAAAAATTGCTAAGGATTTACATATTGAAAGAAGAACTTTTGACAATTATGTTAATGAAGTAACTTTGATGAATAGTGATATTATTGCAAGACTTGCAAAGTATTTACATGTTTCAACTGATTATTTACTCGGAGTTGATCAACTAGATGATGCCTTTTTAAATGAAAAGATAGACAATATCTGTAATGAGCTAAAGGAAATTATATTTCATATTAATATAAAAGAGTAATTCTTTTTGGGGATTACTTTTATTTTTTTTATTTTGTGATAAACTAGTATGTAGGTGATTAAAATGAAAAACAAGCAATTGGTAGAAGTGTTGCTAGATAAGAAGTATACGATAAGCTGTGCCGAAAGCTGTACTGGAGGATTGCTAGCCTCTAGTATTGTAGAAGTTCCTGCTGCATCACAGGTATTTAATATGTCCTTTGTAACCTATGCTAATGAGGCAAAGGTGGCTTTGGTTAATGTGTCTAATGCTACGATTGAAACCTTTGGAGTAGTTAGTGAGCAGGTAGCCAAGGAGATGGCAATTGGCTGTGCTAAAAAGGCAAATGCTAATATAGGAGTAGGAATCTCGGGGATTGCTGGACCAACGGGAGCTACTGCAACGAAGCCCATTGGTATGGTATGTTTTGGCTTTTTTATTAATGGAGAAACATTTACCTCTACTATGCAATTTGGAGATATAGGAAGAACAAAGGTTAGAGAGGCTTCCGTTAATTATGTGATCGATCAATTACTTTATCAGCTTACCTAAGTATGAGCTGATTTTTTTCATTTTAGTTTAAATTTTTTGTCGATATTTTAAATAGAATGTGATACAATACTA
The DNA here is from genome assembly GCA_910579215.1 of uncultured Anaeroplasmataceae bacterium. Classification (GTDB taxonomy): domain Bacteria; phylum Bacillota_I; class Bacilli_A; order Acholeplasmatales; family Anaeroplasmataceae; genus Pelethenecus. The sequence goes on along the minus strand of CAJTTN010000009.1, from coordinate 43,784 downwards.
AACGATGCATGGAGGGCCTTATGAAACCAATTTTAATTGCGATAGCTGGTGGAACAGCAAGTGGAAAAACAACAGTAGTAGATGAAATTATTAATCACTTTCAATCTGAAGATGTGGCAGTCATTTGTCAAGATAATTATTATAAATTACAGGATGATATCCCCTTAGAGGCAAGAAGAAAAATTAATTATGATCATCCAAATTCCTTTGATTTGGATTTATTATATGAAGATTTATCTAAGTTAATTGAAGGACAAACTATATATTGTCCAGTATATGATTTTAAAGAGCATAATCGTAAGAAATATGAAACGAAAGAAATTAATTCTACAAAGGTTATAATTTTAGAAGGTATAATGGCTTTATATGATGCTAGAATTCGTTCCCTAAGTGATATTTTAATTTATGTAGAATCTGATCCTGATATACGTTTTATAAGGAGATTGAAAAGAGATATACATGAGCGTGGTAGAGATTTAGATAGTGTTATCATGCAATATTTAAGCACAGTGAAACCAATGTATGATGAATATATTGCTCCAACAAAGCGTTATGCTGATATTATTATTCCTAATGATACAAAGCATGATGTTGCAATTGAAATTTTAGCTGCAAAAATAAAGGATATTTTGAAATAGGTTATATTGAATTATTGGAAAAATGTCTTATCAATATGTCGTTTATTGACAAAAAAATAATTTTCTCTTATAATAAGGTTTAGTATTTGAGGAGGGGAATATATGAATAAGGTTAAAGAACGTTGCCTACAGGATAAATATGCAAAGTTTTATTATGCTTCAAACCGTATGTTTTTTGAAATAAAAATTATCCGTATTATTCTCTATGTTCTTGCAATTGTACCAGTGATCATAACTATATTGCCACAAATTAAATCAAATCCTGCTTCTAATGTAACTTGTACTATTATATCCTTTGCCATCACTTTAATAAATGAATCTACCTCTTCTTTTATGAATCGTCATAAGGATAGTGCGATTTATTTGTTGCAGCTATATGAAACTGGAGTCTGTGGCACTCCATTTTCAAAAATAGAATATGATCGTGAGCTGACGAATGAATTAAATGAATTGGCAATAAGAAGAGGACTTCCTAAGATGCAAAGTGAAGAAAAATATGAGGCATTTAATGTTCCAAAGGATGTTCCAGATGAATATAGCTATATGTATATTTGTAGAATTCATGCGGCAACAAATAAGTATCTTTTGAGTCGTATCATTTATATTTATTTCTTTATTTTAATGGCTATTGTTGCTATTTTCGTAGGAGCTATTTTTCTTAAACAGGAAACTAGCCAGTATCTAATCCTTATTATTGGGTTTTATCCTTTAATTAGTCCTATTATAAAGGATTTAAATAGTGGAAAAGAATGTATGCACGATTGTACAAAAGTAAGTGCTGATATAGATAATTTCTTTGCTGATGGAGATGCTTCCTTAGAAAGATTAGCAAGAATGCAATACTACGTTCAGCAAATTGAATTTGAAATGTATTCTAGTCGTCCTACCATATATAAGCTATTTAAAAAAATATTTAACAGAGGAGTAGAAGTCCTACAGGGTGGAGTAACAGAAAGATTTGAAGCTTCCATTGTAGAGCTTAAACAAAAATCTTTAATCAATAAAGGTATTTTATCTATTCCAAAGGGAAAATCTTTAATCACACAAAAAGAATATGATTTAGAAAAGCTGAAAAAATTGGAAAAAGAGATTAAAGTAATTAAAACGAAAACAACGGCAGTAAAACCTACGGATAAAGTCTCAACAATAAAGGTCAATTCTGCACCCTCTACTGCTAAATCAGATAAAAGCTTGATTAAATCTAAAGCTAGCATAGCTACAAATACAAAAAAATCTAAGAAATAGATTTTATTCTTGTAACTTCGTCAAAAAAAAGGTATAATACTAATGTCCATAAAGAGAAGATGAGAGACAAGCTCGATGACTCTTCAGCAACCTTTTAGGTAAGGTGCTAATGCTTGTATGATGGTGCATAACGAAAGAAATGAAGAAGCCATCATTACGATGGCTTTTAAAATTCAACAAAGGAAAGGAAGGGAACATATGATAGCAAGCATTGTTGTGGACATAGCTGCAAAACAGGTAAATCAAACCTTTGACTATATGGTTCCTGCCTTTTTAGAACCTATTCTTAAGGTTGGATATCGGGTTCGTGTTATTTTCGGAAATCGAACTGTGATGGGCTTTGTGGTTGCTATAAAGGAGAAAACTTCTTTTAGAAAAAAGTTGAGAGAGATTAGCGATATTGTGGATGTCTATCCTGTGCTAAATGAAGAATTTGTAGAGTTAGCTAAATTCATTACGGAGAATAATTTTTCCTATTATGCTGTAGCCTTGCAAACAATGATTCCGTCAGCGCTAAAAATTAAATATAGAAAAACCGCTAGAATTCTTGAGGAGACAGAAGAGTTAAAGTCGATTTTTCAAGGAAAAAAGGAAATCGAACTTGATCATAGATCACCAGAAGAGCTAAAGGTGATTTATACGGCTCAAAGGCAAGGTAAAGTCTCTTTAGATACTAAGCTTAAGAAAAATAGAAATGAAAAGAAATTAGACTATATCTATGTGAAGGATGTTACTAAAAAGCCCTCTAGTCGTCAAGGAGAAAAGCTATTAAGCTATTTACTTGAATTGGAAGAAGCAACGCCTATGCCGATGCTCTTAGAACATACAGGCTTTTCTAAAAGTGTAATTCATACCTTACTAGAAAGAGGAACACTTGGGTTATTTACAAAAGAAGTTCTTCTTTCTCCAGAGCCTCAGGGTATTTCTCCTAAGGCCTATACGCTAAATCAAACTCAGCAAGCTTGCTATGAGAGAGTAAACTTTGAACATAGTAAAACCTATTTATTATATGGAGTAACAGGAAGTGGAAAGACGTTATTATATATATCCTGGATTAAGGATGTATTGGCTAAGGGAAGGCAAGCCCTATTATTAGTTCCAGAAATCTCACTTACTCCCCAAATTACAGCTATCTTTCAAAGCTATTTTGGTTCTTCCGTGGCTATATTACATTCAAGATTATCTATGTTTGAACGGTATAGTCGTTGGAAAAGCATTTTACAGCATGAGGTTCAAATTGTTATAGGCGCTCGTTCTGCTGTTTTTGCTCCATTAGATAATTTAGGAATTATCATAATAGATGAAGAGCATGAGCCATCCTATATACAAGAAAATAATCCGAAATATAATGCAATAGAAATCGCAGCTCTTAGAAGTAAAAGGCACATATGTCCATTGATATTAGGAAGTGCTACTCCCAATGTTTGTGACTATTACAAGGCAATAGAAGGAGAATATGAGCTTTTGCATTTGCCAAATCGAGCAAACCAAAAAGAAATGCCTAGAAAGCAGCTTGTAGATATGACAGTAGAATTAAAAAAAGGAAATAAATCCGTTTTTTCTAATCTTTTAAAGGAAACCCTATTAGCTGTATTTAAAAGAAAAGAACAATCCATCCTATTTTTAAATCGTCGTGGACATTCCTCTTTTGTCATGTGTCGAAGCTGTGGTGAGGTTGTGAAATGTCCACATTGTGATATATCTCTTACCTATCATTCCTATACGAATACATTAGAGTGCCACTATTGTGGACATAAGCAATTAAATGTGGAAAGCTGTCCTGCTTGTGGAAGCTCTAAGATTCGTTTTGTAGGTAGTGGAACGGAGAAGGTTATGGAGGAAATTCAAAATTTAATTCCAGAGGCCAAGGTTTTGCGTGTGGATTTAGATACGACCAAAAAGGTAATTGACTATGAAGCTGCCTTTCAGCAATTTAAGAATCATGAGGCTGATATTATGGTCGGAACGCAAATGATTGCTAAGGGATTAGATTTTGCGGATGTAACTTTAGTGGGGGTCATCAATGCCGATTTAGCCTTGCATTATCCTAGCTATGACTCTAATATGACGGCCTTTAATTTAATTGAACAGGTTTCTGGTCGAGCAGGTAGAGGAGAAAAAAAGGGAGAAGTAATTATCCAAACCTATCAACCTAAGCACTTTGTTTTAGAAACAGCATTACATAATGATTATGATGGCTTTTTCAAAAGAGAAATTGAGAATAGAAGAATTACAGGAATGCCTCCTTTTTCCTTAGCTTTAGTGATTCAAATAGAATCATTAGATGTCCATCTAGCAAGAACTGAAGCCTATCGTATGCTTCAAGCGCTAAAGGATGCTGCTAAGGAAAGTGAAATTTTAGGACCAGCTGAGGCCTTTCCATTTCGTAGAAATGATTATTATCGCTTTACCATTCAGCTTAAGGTAAAGGAAGATAGAATTTTAGATAAGATTAAAGAGATCTATCCTTTATATCAAAATAATTCTAATGTGAATATTAAAATTACTAAATTGTAGTTATGGAGGATTTTTATGAAACTTATATTTATGGGGACGCCTGATTTTGCAGTCCCAATTTTAGAAGCCTTACATGAAAAATATGAAATAGTATTGGTGATTTCTCAACCCAATAAGATAAAAAAGAAAAATACTTTTTTAGATACCCCTGTTGCAGCATGTGCGAAAAGGTTAGGATTACCCTTGTTTCAGCCTCAAAAAATAGGGGAAGCTCATGCGTATTTGAAAACCTTTGGTGCAGATGTTTTGGTTACAGCGGCCTTTGGGCAGTATGTTCCCTCAAAGGTTTTATCCCTATTTAAAAAAACAATTAATGTTCATGGCTCCTTGTTGCCAAAATATCGTGGTGGAGCACCTATACAGCGCGCTATTATAAATGGCGAAACAGAAACAGGTATCACTATTATTGAAATGGCAAAAAAACTAGATGCAGGCTTAATGTATGCAAAGCGTGCCTGCCCAATTTTAGAAACAGATACTTCAAGTACTCTTTTTGAGAAGTTATCCCTTTTAGGTAGAGATCTTTTATTAGAGGTGCTAGAAGACATCTATACGGGGAAATGTGTGGGAGTATCACAGGATGAAGCTGCTTCAACATATGCTCCAAACCTTATGCCAGAAGAGGAGTATATTGATTTTAATAAGCAGGCAAAGGATATTGTAAATCAAATTAGAGGCTTATCCTTAGAGCCTGGAGCAACCATTCTTCTTAAGGATACTAAGCTTAAGGTATTCCAAGCCTCAGTGGTTTCAGAAAACTCAAGCACCCCACCAGGAACTATAATATCCTTGAAAAAGAAAATTCTTATCAAGGCGGCTACAGACGCAGTTTCTTTGGAATTAGTTTTACTCCCAGGGAAAAAAATGATTTCTGCTAAGGATTTTGTAAATGGACAAAAAATATTGCAAGAGTTTGATGTTATTTAATGTCGAATATGATATAATATAAAAAAATGGAGGTGGTATTATTGTCATTAAAAAACAAAATAAAAAACACTAAGTTTTTTAACAATGCTTTTGGTTTTGAGAGTGGAATTGATATTGCCAATGATACCCAGGTTCTCTATCGAAAAAATATTGTTATTAAAAATATAATATTTTTATCTAATATTGTTTTTACGCTTATATTCACTTTGCTTTCTATCGGAGAGAATAGCAATTTGATTCTTGCAATTCTGCTTGGTATTGTTACCTTTGTCCTGAATATGTATTTGAAAAGTAGTATAAATAAAAATCCTGAGGATGATACCTCGCAAAAAATTGCAAGCTATTTGTCTTGCTTTTATATGCTAGCACTTGCAATAGTGATTTATATAAAGCTGAAATATGGAGAAATAGAATATTTAAAGGAATGCGGCTATATTTTACTTTATTATTCTTTGGCGGTATGCTCCTTTTACCAAAATAAAAGGCTGTTAAAGACAGTTTTTGCTTGGACGTTAATCATTGTTACAATATTACATTTTATTGTCACCTATAATATTGTTGGTGATGAAATGGCTAAGGATATATATAAATTTTTCAAGGAGTTTTTTACAGGAGAGCCCTTTAGGGATATTCTCTTAAGAACCTTACTGCTCTGTATTTATATGCTGGTACTTTATTGTATAGTATCTATGAGTGGGTATATGCAAGAGGAAAGAAAAAAAGAATTGGTAAAGCGAAGAGAGGTTCAAGAGGATTTTACAAATGTTGTAACTAAAATATTTGATATAACTCTTGATACTTCTTCTAGGAGTGAAGAGGACAAGCAAAATGTTTATATTGTATCTGCAATGGCAAAGCGCTTAGCCGAATTGTTAAGCTTACCACAAAATGAGATAGATATGATTGAAACAACAGCAAAAATCCATATAGAACAGAGCGTTAAATTTGTTCCTGGAGAAAATATGAATGAGGATGAGAAATATAGTCTTTTGAAGGAACAAACCAATTTAGGAAGTATCATAATATCAAGATTGCAGCTAGAGCGGAAATGTGAAACCATTATTCGTTCTACCTTTGAAGGCTCAGATACAAATCAATTTATATCAAGGATGAATTCAATTCAAAATGAGGCCTCTGCCCAAATAATATTATTATGTGAGCTTTATGCTACGATGCGTAGTGTTAAGTCCTATAAAAAGGCTTATAATCACAAGGTAACTATGCAATATATGAGTGAGCATTTTAGCGTTTATTTTAATGGAGAAATCTTTGAACGCTTTGAAAGATTTAAGGACGAATTTGAAAAAATATATGATGGAAATGAAGGAGAAGATTATGACTTATCATTATGAAACAACGGGCACATGCTCAAAAAAAATATCATTTGAATTAGATGATGCAGGTAACCTACACAATGTTAGCTTTATGGGGGGATGTAATGGGAATTTAAAAGCAATTGCCAAGCTAGTGGAAGGAAAGCCTGCTGAGGAGGTTATTCGAATTTTAGAAGGAAACACCTGTGGACCTAGACCAACCTCTTGTGCTGATCAGCTTGCAAAAGCGATAATGGAGGCTAAACATGCGTAGATTTTTCACTTCAGAGTCTGTAACAGAAGGACACCCAGACAAGATAGCAGATCAAATATCTGATGCAATTTTAGATGACGTATTAGCTCATGACCCAGAAGCAAGAGTTGCATGTGAAACGATATGTACCACAGGCCTTGTTATGGTGTTTGGCGAAATGACAACAAATCATTATGTTGATTTACAAAAAATAGTTCGTAAAACGGTGGCTGACATTGGATATACTAGAGGTAAATTTGGCTTTGATGCCGATAACTTGTCAGTGTTATCAGCAATTGATCCCCAATCCCCAGATATCGCCCTTGGTGTGGATGAGACTAAGGACCATGAACAGGGGGCTGGAGACCAAGGACTTATGTTTGGCTATGCCTGCAATGAAACAGAGGAATATATGCCACTTGCCATTACTATGGCTCATAAGCTTGCTAAGCGCTTGACGGATGTTCGTAAAAATAATACTTTACCATATTTACGACCAGATGGAAAAACACAAGTAACTGTAGAATATGATGAGACTGGAACACCTTTAAGAATAGATACTATTTTAATTTCTACACAGCATTCTTCTGAAATAGATATGAAAACCTTAGCTGAGGATATTAAAAGAGAAGTTGTAGATTTTATAGTGCCTGCTTCTTTAGTGGATCAGGAAACGAAATATTTATTTAACCCTACGGGAAGATTTGTGGTGGGAGGTCCAGCTGGAGATTCTGGTTTGACGGGCAGAAAGATAATCGTAGATACCTATGGTGGTTCAGCGCCACATGGAGGGGGAGCATTTTCAGGAAAGGATCCCTCTAAGGTAGATCGTAGTGCCTCCTATATGGCGAGATATATTGCTAAGAATATAGTTGCTGCTAACCTGGCACAAAGATGTCAAATTCAATTGTCCTATGCGATAGGAATAGCCTTACCAACCTCTGTTTTAATTGATACCTTTCATACATCTACTGTCAGTGAGGATGCGTTAATAGAGGCAGTGAAGAAGATATTTCCTTTAACTCCTAAAGGGATTATTTCTTGCTTAGATTTAAAGCGTCCAATTTACCAGCAAACAGCTGCATATGGACATTTTGGTAGAAATGATATAGACCTTCCTTGGGAAAAGTGTGATAAAGTTGAAGAATTGCAAAAGTTCTTCAGGAAATAATATTGTTTTTTTGGTACTTTTTGTATATAATTATCTCATAATATTAAACGATATAGGAGGTCTAAAATGTTCGTTTATGGTTTAAATTTAAATACAGGAGCTCTAATTGGTATTATTGTGGCTGTAGTAATTTTATTAATTATTATAGGTATTGTTGGATGGTATATTTCTACTAGAAATAGATTTATTCGTTTAGAACAAAATGTAGAAAGCTCTGAATCAAGAATTGATGTTTATCTAACCAAGCGTTTTGATTTATTAACAAAGATGTTAGATACTACTAAAGGATATATGAAGCATGAAAAGGAAACATTGATTGATGTAATTGAAATGCGTAATCCAGGAGCTAAGGCATCTTTGCAGGAGAAGGCTCAATTTAATGAGCAGATGAATGAGGCAGCTAAACAGCTAAATCTTGTCGTAGAGCGTTATCCTGAATTAAAGGCTGATAGAATGTTTGATAATTTACAAAATTCAATTTCAGAGGTAGAAGAAAATCTTCAAGCAGCAAGAAGTAATTTTAATTCTAATGTTAAAGATTTCAATCAAGCCATATTACAATTTCCTGCATCCTTGGTTGCTGGTTCAAAATATACTAAAAAGGAATATTTTGAGGCAGAGGCTTCTAAAAAGCAGGATGTTAAAATGGAGTTTTAATAAGAGATGAGCTTTACTTTTATAGTAAAGCTCTTTTTAGGTAAAGTAAGATGAAGAAGTATGAACAATTAAAGAATATCATTAATGAAAGCAAAAGTATTGTCATTTTTTCAGGTGCAGGGATTTCTGTTCCCTCTGGCATTCCTGATTTTCGTTCCTCAAATGGTTTATATACAGAGGAGTTTGGACAGTATTCTCCAGAAGAAATTATTTCGCATTCTTTTTTTATAAAAAATCCCACTTTATTTTATAAATTTTATGGTAGTAAGATGATCTATCGTGAGGCTAAACCTAATTTGGCTCATCTATGTTTTGCTAAAATGCCAAATGTTAAAGCTGTAGTTACGCAAAATATTGATGGCTTACATCAGATGGCAGGTAGCAAAAATGTTCTTGAGCTTCATGGAAGTGTGCATAGAAATTATTGTATGAAGTGTCATAAATTTTATCCTTTGAAAGAGATTGATGTAAATAAGCCTTGTTATTGTGACTGTGGTGGTATGATTAAGCCAGATGTTGTGCTTTACGAGGAGCCCTTAGATGAGGAAATTGTGTATAAGGCAATAGAGGCGATATCTAAGGCAGATACGTTAATAGTTGTTGGAACCTCTTTGGTTGTATATCCTGCTGCCTCTTATTTGCGATACTTTCGAGGAAAGCATTTGATTCTCATCAATAAATCTCCAACCTCCTATGACTCTTTAGCAGAGCTTGTATTTAATGAGGATGTTATAGAAGTAATGAAACAAATAGAAAAGTGAAAAAAGGGGTGAAAGCCCCTTTTATGCTATTTGTAATATGCAATTTTATAGAAGTATGGATAATTTGCAATTACATCACTTAGTTTTGTTTTTGTTGAAGCTGGATCGTTAATGATGAAATTGCTAGCAGATAAGGAGTTTCCTCCGGTAAAGCCTGTTACCAATACCCAATGCTGCCCACCATTAGCTTTTTTCAAGCCGACAGCAACTGGTTTTCCTAATTTCAATTGATTATAGACGGTAGTCAAATAACCACTTGAAGTAGATGTGACATAGTTACTAGGCCAATATAGACTTCCATCTGCAGTATAGCTATGCGTATTTCTAATGGTTGCAGGAGTCTTTGTAAGTCCTGTTCTATAGGATTCACTCATTGCTATACAAGTGGTAAGACATCCAATCTCACGAATGGTCTGTCCTCTCGTACCTAAGGTTAAGTTGGCCCATCTTGAATCATACTGCTTATAGCTTACTACATTTAACTTTTTAGCAGGATAAGTGTAGGTGCTTGCAAGATAAGTATTAGAAACATAACCAACCTTATTTCCTTCAAATAATACTCTTGACCAAGATCCATTGTTGGATAAAACAATTACATAGTCATTATCTTTTATTTTTTCAAACTGAGTATATGAAGTAGATGGACCATAACGAACATTTAAATTTGCTCCATCTGTATCAACTCTTTTTGTATTACTAGATTTTATATCTACATAATCCTTGTGTACGTATCCAAAAGTATTCTCTTTGTATTCTACATAATAGAAATCTCCTTTTGAGGAAAGAATAGTTAGGTAAGAATTGTCACCTACTTTCCCAATAATACTAGAAGAAGTCGAATTACTTGCTCTTACATTAAGATTACTTCCATCCGTATTTACAATTCCAGCTTGACTTGTTGCAGTTGCAGCCTGTGCCTCAGGTAATACATTGAGACTAAAGACTGCTGTAACAGCTCCAAGTAGAAATAATATTTTTTTCATTTTATCTTCCTCCTACCTACATTATAAAAAAAAGACCAACCCCTTGGGCTGGTAATATTTGTAAACTATTATAATACAATATAATTTAATGCAGGAATTACTTGTTCTTTCCAGGCTGCTTCAGAATGAATGTCGTTTTCATCAAAATGTAATTCGGCATGTACATTCTGTTCCTTTAATGCTAAAGCATTATGGTAGCAAATACCATTTAATTCCTTTGTTCCCGTGTAGATATAGCATAGGTGATCTTGTGGAAAACTCATTTGTTTTATTTTTTCTTGCTCAATTTCGGGAGAAAAAATAATAATTCCCTTGAATAAGTCACTTTTATTTAATAATAATGCTGTATAGGTTGCCTTTGCTGTACAGAAAGCATAGATAAATTTATTGATTCTATATCTAGAATTTAAATAAGGGTGAATAGAGGATAAAATGAAGTCGGCTAAGGTTGAGCCTTCATATTCCTGTTCTCTACGAGCTGGGTCATTTGCAGCAGCAATACCTACATAAATTGCTTCCTTTCCATCTGAGGAAAGTTGATCTATTGTAGATTCCATTTGCAAAGATACACTCCTATAAGAATCCTCATCCCTATATAGATTTTGACCATCTAAAAAATAAATAATTGGATAATATCGTGTTGTGTTATTATAATCCTTAGGTAAGGCAATACTGACTCGTATTGCTCGATTGAGTGGAAAACAATTTATTTTAAAGCCCTCTAGCATAGTTCATCACCTATTATCATTATACTTTATTTTTTGTTTTTTTAAAGAAAATAAAAATATTTGGCAAACATATATTGACAGTGCCAAAACAAAGGTATATAATAGGGATGTATTTAAATTGGAGGAACACATATGAAAGAAAAAATGGAATTTAAAACAGAGACAAAAAGACTTTTAGATATGATGATTAATTCAATCTATACGCATAAGGAAATTTTTTTAAGAGAATTAATTTCCAATGCAAGTGATGCAATTGATAAAAGACATTATTTATCCTTGACAGATTCTTCAAAAGCTGCTGATGCTTATGAAATTTTAGTAGAGGCTGATAAGGAAAAGCGTACTTTAACTATTACTGATAATGGAATAGGTATGACAAAAGAGGATTTGGTAGAGCATTTAGGTACTATTGCAAAGAGTGGAAGTAAGGAATTCTTAGAAAAAATAGAAAAGGAAAAAACTCCAGATGTAGATATCATTGGCCAGTTTGGTGTAGGCTTTTACTCTGCGTTTATGGTAGCAAAGGAAATAACGGTATATACAAAATCTGTTGAAGATGGTAAGGCACACGTTTTCACCTCAGAGGGATTAGATTCCTATGAAATAGAAGATTGTGAGCTTGATACTTATGGTACTAAAATTGTTATCTTTTTACGTGAAAACACAGAGGATGTAAAGTATGACGACTTTTTAGAAGAATATCAAATCAAGGATTTAATTAAAAAATATTCTGACTATGTTCGTTATCCTATAAAAACCTGGGTGACTAAATATGATGAAAAGAAGGAAGAAGAAAAGGATGAAGAAACTCATACACATCTAGAGCTAGAAACCATCAATTCAATGCTTCCTATCTGGAAGAAGAATAAAAGTGAAGTTACAGATGAAGAATTAAACACATTCTATAAGGCTAAATTTATGGATTATCAGGATCCAATAACTCACATTCATGTTAATGTAGAAGGTATGCTTACCTATAATGCCTTATTGTTTATACCTAAAAAGCCTATCTATGATTTTAATGATCGTAACGAAAGAGGTCTTCAGCTTTATACTAAGGGTGTATTTATTTTAGATAAGTGTAAGGATTTAATTCCAGAATATTTGCGTTTTGTAAAAGGCTTAGTTGATTCTGCAGATTTACCTTTAAATATTTCTCGCGAAATGCTTCAAGAGGATCGTTCTATAAAAAAGATTGCTACTAATGTAGAAAAGAAAATTTTAGCTGAATTAGGTCGTATGCTTAAAAACGATCGTGAAAAATTTGAAGAGTTTTTCAATGATTATGGTATTAATTTAAAATATGGTCTTTACGAGGATTATGGTGCTAAAAAGGACTCTTTAAAGGATTTGATTATATTATCTAGCTTAAATAAGGATAAGAGAATATCCTTTGCTGAATATAAAGAGGCTATGGTAGAGGGACAGAAGGAAATCTATTATGCAGTAGGTAAGGATAAAGAAGCTGTATTAAAGCTTCCACAAATGGATTTAATTAAAAATAAAGGATATGATGTTTTAATATTAGCGGATGATGTAGATGAGTTCATGCTACAGGTATTGACGGAATATGATGGTGTGAAATTTAAGTCTATCAACCAAGGAGATTTAGATTTAATAGATGAAGATCAGGCTAAGAAAATTGATGAGTTGAAAGAAGAGAAAAAAGATATATTAGAAGATTTGAAAAAAGCTTTGCCTGAGTGTAAGGATGTTATTTTTTCAAAGCGTTTAGTAGAAGCTCCATGCTGTTTGACTGCAGCTGAGGGATTATCCTTTGAAATGGAACGAGTTTTAGCTGCTCAGCATCAAGGAAGAGGAATGAAAGCAGAGCGTATATTAGAAATCAATCCTAATCATAGAGTGTTCCAGGCTATGGAAAAGGCCTATGAGGCAGATAAAGATTGCTTAGAAAAGTATGCAAAGTTATTATATACGCAGGCTTTATTAATGGAGGGAATTCTACCAACAGATCCTAAGGAGTTCTCCGAGAGTCTTTGTGAATTGATGATTGACTCAGTTAAATAAACAGAAAAAAAGAGATTATGAGCTTTGGCTTCATAATCCCTTTTTTTTACTTTATTTTACCTCATAGCCTGCATCAACTATAGCCTTAGCTACTTTATCTTTAGAAAGATTTTTACCATTAACTGTGGCAGTTTTTTCTTCTAATGAAACAATGACTTGAGTTACCTCTGGAAGCTCAGATAAAGCTTTTTCAACTCTAGCTTGACAATGCTTACACATCATTCCTTCAACATGCAATGTGATAGTATCCATTTCTTTTCCTCCTTTCCTTTTTTTCTTTTTATAGGTTTTAAATGTATTTAAACGAAGTGCGTTTGTAACAACAAAGACACTACTAAAACTCATAGCTAAAGCGGAAATAATAGGGTTGAGTTTTATATTGAAAATATAATAAAATACTCCAGAAGCAAGAACAATACCAATCGCATTATAGAAGAATGCCCAAAAAAGATTTCCCTTTATATTTCGTATTGTCCTTTTGCTTAGCTTTATCGCATTATATACATCATTTAAAGAATTAGAAACTAAAATGATATCTGCAGCCTCAATAGCGATGTCAGCACCCCTACCAATAGCTATTCCAATATCAGCGCTCATAAGAGCAGGAGCATCATTGATTCCATCTCCCACCATTGCAACCTTTTTCCCCTTAGCCTGTTCTTGTAAAATTACCTTTTGTTTTTCATTAGGTAAGACATTACTAATAAGATTATCAATCCCAACCTCTTTGGCAATTCCTGCAGCAGTTGAAGCATTATCACCCGTTAGCATTATCACATCTAAGCCAAGGTGCTTCATATGTGCTATTGCTTCAAATGAATCAGATTTTATTTCATCCTTGACAGCAATAAATCCTATGAGCTTCTTTTCCTTAGCGACAAATAAAGGTGTAACTCCATCCTTACAGAAGCTTTCAATTCTTATATCTGTATCATCCACTTCAATAGATAAGGAGGTCAAATAGCTTTTATTTCCGATATAATAAGAAATGGATTCAATTTTACCTTCAATTCCTAAACCAGAATGACTATCATAATCTTTTATTGGATAAGGCTCAACTTCCTTTTCTATTGCTTTTGTTATGATAGCAGTTGCCAGAGGATGTTCAGATTTTTGTTCTAAGGAATAAGCTATTCTTAGTATATCATCCTCTGTAAAGCTTTCTATATGGATGACCTTAGGTAATCCTTCTGTAATTGTACCTGTCTTATCTAGGATAATAGTATCAATAGAATGTGTTCGTTCAAGAATTTCTGCATTTTTTATTAAAAGACCATGTTTTGCAGCAACACCAGTTGCAACCATAATTGCTACAGGAGTTGCTAAACCTAATGCACAAGGACAGGCAATTACTAATACGGATATACCAATCCCAAAGGCGAAGCTTGGTCCTTCTAAAAAACAAAAGACAATAAAACTGATAAGAGCGATTAGCATGACTACAGGCACAAAGAAGAAGGAGATGCGATCGGCTAACTTAGATATAGGTGCTTTAGAATTAGCCGCTTCATCAACCAATTTAATAATGGTTTGTATCGTGGTATCTTCTCCTACCTTAGTCGCTTCTATTATGATGTAGCCATTTGTTAAGATGGTGGAGGATATAGCCTCAGCTCCAACCTCCTTAAATACAGGTATGCTTTCCCCAGTTATATTACTTTGATCAAAGGAGCCACTGCCTTCAATAATTACTCCATCTACAGGAACCTGCATGCCTTTTTTTACAATAATCTGATCTCTTAGTTTTACCTGTTCTACAGGAATTTCAGCTTCAATGCCATCCTTATAGAGGATAGCTGTTTTAGGAGCTAAATCCATCAGCTTTTCTATAGACTCATTCGTTTTCTTCTTGGATTTAGATTCTAAGTATTTTCCTAGAGAAACTAAAACAAGGATCATAGAAGCAGACTCTAAATAAAGCTCATGAGATAAATGGGTGATATCCACTCCATTTCCTAATCGATAAGCCATTACATAGATAATATAGATGCCATAAAGTAAGCTGGCAGTAGAACCCATGGCAATTAAGCTATCCATATTCGGAGATAAGTGAAGAAGTCTTTTAAAGCCATTACTGAAATATTGTCTATAAAGATAAACAACAGGAAGTGTTAAAAATAATTCAGTTAAGGCTAGCAATAAGGGATTTTCTTTGAAGATGGATGGAATGGGAATGTAAATCATAGGACCCATACATAAATAGAATACTCCTAATGCAAAAATACTTGCTATTATAAGGGTTTTTCCCTTATGCTCTTTTTCCTTTTGGGAACTCGTATTTTTTTTCATATCCTTGCTAATGGCTTTATAACCTGCTTGATCTACTGCTTTTATAATGGTTTCCTCTTTTAAAATTTCTTCATTATAATTTACCTCCATAGAATTTGCAAGTAAATTGACATTACATGAGGTAATCCCCTCTAGCTTTTCAACTGCATGTTGTACGTGGCTTTGACATGCT
This sequence comes from uncultured Anaeroplasmataceae bacterium, assembly GCA_910579215.1. Classification (GTDB taxonomy): domain Bacteria; phylum Bacillota_I; class Bacilli_A; order Acholeplasmatales; family Anaeroplasmataceae; genus Pelethenecus. Next base: position 28,102 of record CAJTTN010000009.1, on the reverse strand, counting down.
GAGCAGGTCATACCTTCAATTTTAAATTTTTTACGCATAATATCACCTATTGAAATCTTTTAAATAAATCTACAATTTCATCTAAAACAGATTCATTTCCCTTTATTATATTTTCCTTAACACAGGATTTCATGTGTTTTTCTAGGATGCAATTTGCTAAGGACTTAATGGATTTGTCAATGGCAGATAGTTGAATTAGAATTTCATCACAATATCTATCTTCTAAAATCATCCGATTAATACCTCTAATTTGTCCTTCAATTCGATTTAACCGGTTTGTTATACTACGCTTTTCTTCCTCTGTTCTATAAGTTTTTCTTTCGTTCATAATGCGCCTCCTTTTCTTTTATTATATACCCACACGGGGTATATAGTCAAGAGGGTTTTTCTTGGAAAATTTAATTTTAAAATATTATACGGAGAAATGATTTTATTGATTCATTCTACCCTTGCATCATAATCAACCTTTTCTTATCCAAATTTTAAACATTTAAATTGACAATTCCTTTAAAATGAAGTATTATAAATATACTTAAGGGAGTAGATGACCTTTTGGTAGTAGTATTCGTCAATACGAGGAAACTCCGGAGCTACTTTAAAACATCAAGACTTAAGTGTAGTTAAGCTATTACTATGCTTGTCTTTTATATTTTTAAACAAGAACAGGCATAGTCCTGTTATTTTTTTGTTTTTGATACATACTACAATTATAGGAGGTTACTATGCGATTTGAAGAACTTACAATTTTAGAAACAGAAAAAGAAACAATGACTGATATCCATAAGGGTCTTACAGAACAGGAAGCTAAAGAAAGGCTGGTAAAGCATGGAGAAAATGTTTTGCAGGAAAAAAAGAAGAAATCATGGATTCGAATATTTTTAAGTGAATTAAATAATCCTATGATTTATGTTTTATTTGCTGCAATAGCTGTCACAATTGGCGTTTCCGTTTATGACACGATTAAAACGTTAAAAGAAGGAGCAACATTTGATTTCTTTTCTACGGGAGATTGGCCAGATGTTATCATTATACTTTTAGTTATTTTTCTTAATGCAATTATTGGTACCATACAAGAAATTAAAGCAGAGAGTTCCTTAGAAGCATTAAAAAATTTGGCAAGTCCTGAAACAACAGTTTTAAGAGATGGAAAAAGAGAAAAAATTAAATCAAGTAGGCTTGTCGTAGGAGATATCGTTATTTTAGAAGAGGGAGATACCATAGGGGCAGATTTACGATTGATAGAAAGCGTAAATTTAAAAATAAATGAGTCTTCCTTAACAGGTGAATCTGTCCCTTCGGAAAAGGATTGTGAGGCTTTATTTTCTGAAGAAGTAGGGATAGGAGATCGAACAAATTGTGCTTATATGTCTACAACCGTTAGCTATGGAAGAGGGAAAGGGATTGTCATCCATACAGGAATGGATTCGGAAATTGGTAAAATCGCGAAGGAAATCCATGCAGCAAAAGTAGAAGATACACCTTTACAAAAAGTATTAGCTAAGCTTTCTAAAGCTTTAGGGCTTTTCACTTTAGGTATTGTTATAGCAGTGTTGCTTGTAGATATTTTATGGATTTATATGGATGGAAAGGGAGGACAGGTAGAAGCTTTTATTGAAGCCCTATTGACCTCTATATCCTTAGCGGTAGCTGCTATACCAGAGGGTCTTCCTGCGGTAGTAACTATAGTATTGGCGATTGGAGTGCAAAAAATGGTGAAAGCCAATACAATAGTGCGTAAGCTACCTAGTGTAGAAACCTTAGGTGCTGTACAAATCGTTTGTTCTGATAAAACAGGTACATTGACACAAAATCGAATGACTGTTGTTGAAGCCTATACGTATGGCAATACGCTTACTCAAGATGATTTTAATAAAGCTTCTGAGGAATTGAGGGTACTTTCCACAGGCCTATGTCTATGCTCAAATGCTACAGTTGATGAAGGAATATATGGAGATCCAACAGAAATTGCATTAGTAATATTAGCGAAAAATTTAGGTCTAACGAAAAAAGAGCTTGAGCATATTTATCCTAGAATAGAAGAGCTACCCTTTGATAGTGTGAGGAAAATGATGTCTACCTTGCATGAAACAGAACAGGGAAAAATTATGTATACAAAGGGTGCCTTAGATAGTATTTTAAATCATACGACTAAAATTCTTGATCATGGGAAGGAAAGAAAAATTACCTCAGCTGATATAGAGAAAATCTATGAGGTAAATAAATTGTTTTCTTCTAAAGCCTTACGCGTCTTAGCTCTAGCATATAAAACTACAGGAGTTATTTTAGAAGAGGATTTAATTTTTGTTGGTTTAGTTGCTATGATTGATCCACCAAGAAAAGAAGCTAAATCTGCCGTGGAAAAATTTGATCAAGCAGGGATACGTACAGTTATGATAACAGGTGACCATAAGGATACTGCCTATGCGGTTGCAAAACAGCTAGGCATATGCAATACTCTAGAAGAATGTTATACAGGAAAAGAATTAGATGCTATGACAAAGACTCAGCTGCAAGAGGCTTGTAAAACTGCAAGTGTATTTGCTAGAGTTTCTCCTGAGAATAAAGTTCAAGTGGTTAAGGCCTTTCAAAGCCTTGGACATATTGTTGCTATGACAGGGGATGGTGTAAACGATGCTCCTAGCTTGAAATCAGCAGACATTGGAATTGCTATGGGAATTACAGGGACTGATGTTGCCAAAGAAGCTGCTGATATGGTCTTAGCAAATGACAATTTTGCTTCTATAGAAAAAGCTGTTGAAGAAGGAAGAGGAATTTATTCAAATATTAGAAAAGCTGTATTCTTCTTATTGGGAAGTAATATAGCTGAGGTTTTAGCTTTATTCATATTAATCTGTATAGGACTTCCGACCCCTTTGATTGCGATACACCTTTTATGGGTAAATTTGGTTACAGATTCCTTACCAGCTATAGCCTTAGGCATGCAACCTAAAGATAAAGATATAATGAATCAACCTCCTAGAGATACTAAGGAAGGGATATTTGCTAGAGGTGGATTGTTCTTAACCTTAGGTTATGGCATAGTTATCACAATTGCCGTATTACTTGCCTATTTTTCTTGTGGGTGGCTTCAAGGTGTATACAGCTTTAAAGACATTAAAGCTTTATATGTGAGTCAGCCGATGTATCTTCACCAAGCACAAACGATGGCCTTTACCACCTTAGCCTTTTGTGAACTATTTCATATGCTTGGTATGAGCAATATAAAACAATCTGTGTTTAATGTATTTAAGAACAAAAATAAGATGCTATGGATAGCTTTTATTTTAGGTATAGCTTTGCAGCTATTTGTTGTTGAAACTCCAGGTATACAATCCATATTTTCTACAAACGATTTAACAGCTGCGATGTGGGGAATTACCTTAGTTCTATCCTTATTGCCATTAATTGTTCATGAATTTATAGTAATAATTCAAAAGTTCAAACATAAATAAATTCGTAAAAAGGGGATTCCAACCTAAGTGGAATCCTCTTTTTTATAGTTTAGCATATTTATTTTTAATAAATTGATCTATTTCATCTGCAACCTTTTTCGTTGCTGCAACAGCTTCTACTACAGTTCTAGCTCCGGAAACAACATCACCTGCTGCATATACCCCAGGTCGAGTGGTGGCTCCTTTTTCTGAAGCTTCAATTAAGCCCTTATGATTGGTATCAATCTGCTTTGTATTCTTAACAATATTTGTTTGTGCTCCTTGTCCGATAGCTATTATGACGGAGCTACTAAATATTTTATAAGGATGCTTTGAATCATTCGTATATGTTATTGTTCCATCGGATTGTTCTGTTTTAATAACAGGCTCTACGATGATTCCATCAGCTTCAATTTTAATAGTATTTAAATAATAATTCATTTTGACACCATCTACCTCAGCAAGCATAAGCTCTTCCTCTAAGGCAGTAACCTTTTCACGACCACGGAAGAAGATAATATCTACTTTGGCAGGTGTCTTTCTTAAAATTGTTCTAGCCGCGTCCATGGCAACATTTCCTGCTCCAATGATGACTACATGATTTCCAAGATTATTATAGGAATCGGGATTTTTTAAAAAGTCTATTGCGAAATGTACATTTCCTAGCGTTTCACCTGGAATACGCAAACGATTTGGCTTCCAAACTCCAGTTCCAATAAAGATCGCATCATACCCATCTTCAAACATGTCATCGATAGAGATGGTTGGACCTATCAAGGTATTAGGACGAAATTGTATTCCTAAATCCTTCATCCGGTCTAATAATTTATCTAATAAGGATTTCGGTAAACGAAATTCAGGAATTCCATAGCGTAATACGCCACCTATTTTGTCTTTTGAGTCAATGATGGTTACCTCATAGCCTCTTTGTGCTAGCAGTATAGCAAGGGTTAGTCCAGCAGGTCCAGCACCGATAATTCCTACCAAATGTCCATTTTTCTCATGAGGCTGTAATCTAGCTTTATCTAGAAAAAAAGAGGAAATATAGTTTTCTACTTCAAAAAATTTTATTGGTGAATTTTTGTGATTAAGTACACAATGCCCCATGCAATTTTTTTCATGAGGACAGATTAAGGAGCATATAGCGGATAAAGGGTTATTTTTAAATAAAAGCTCTCCAGCCTCATCCATTTTTCCTTCTAAAAACATTTGCATAATGGTTGGAATTTCTGTTTGTACAGGACATCCTTCCTTACATAAAGGCTTTTTACATTTTAAACAGCGTTGTGCTTCTTGAATAATATCACTCATAGCTTGACCACCTCTTATTTTTTATTATACCTGTTTTTTGAAAAAATAGAAAGCGTTATATTTATTTTTCATGGTCTTTTATGGTACAATAACAATATGAAAGAAAATGAATTAGAATTTAAAGTTGAAAAAAAAGATATCTTATCCGAAATACTAAAAAAAAGATTCTCAAAACGATTTTATCGATTTTTAAAATCTAGTAACGCAAATGTTATGGTAAATGGAGAAGCGGTAAAATGGTATAAAATAGTTGATGAAGAATCTATTGTGAAAGTTATTTTTGTCACTCCGGAAAAGGAAATTCTTTGGCCTAAGGCAAATAAATTGCCTAAGATCATGCTAGAAACAGATCACTATCTTATTATTAATAAGGAGCCTAATCTTTTAACTATCCCTACCAAAGGAAATCCAGAGAGCTTATATCAGCAAATTGTTGCGTACCTAGGAAATCAGGACATTCATATTTTAAATCGATTAGATAAGGAAACTAGTGGATTGGTCTTGGTTGCTAAAGACCGCTATGCTGCTAGTCTTTTAGAACCTACACACAAGCATATCATTCGTAAGTATTTATGTAAGGTGGAGGGAAAGGTCGTAGACTCAGGAACAATTTCTAACTATATAGATAAAGAGGAAAATTCCAATAGAAGATATGTCAGCTCTAGTGGAAAATTAGCAATTAGTCATTATAAAGTATTAAGCTATTCTGATGAGGAAAGCTTGTTAGAATTCGTTTTAGATACTGGAAGAACACATCAGATACGAGTTCATACAAAGCATATGGGACATCCTATAATAGGAGATAAGCTTTATGGTGGAAAAGAAAATCCAGTTTTATGCTTAACAAGCTATAGTATTAGCTTTATAGATCCTTTTTCTTTAAAAGAAATTCACTATTCTATAGAAAAGGAGTGGTAAGGATGGAAGAGGAAAAGAAAAAGCAATATAAACGAATTCGTATTGCGATTCAGATTTTTATAATAATCATATTGACCGCCGTGACTATTTTTGCCTGTATAAAATTATATCCCATTTTTATAAGAATGCAAAAGGATGAAATATACTTAAATGAAACGATTAACAAAATCAAGTCATTTGGGCATTTTAGCTGGTTGATTCTTATGGGACTTCAGATATTACAAACCGTTTTGGCAATTATCCCCTCAGGACCTGTCGTGATTATTACGGGGATGCTTTATCCTCCAGTTTTAGCAGTATTGATTTGCTTGATAGGACAAACCCTTGGTGCTTTAGTGGTTATTGCCTTGGTAAAGCTTTTTGGAAATAGCTTTTTAGCCTTATTTATTGACCCAGAACAGCCAAAAAAATTTAAACTATTAGAGGATGGAAAGCGTTGTGGAGTTCTTATGTTTTCCTATTTACTTATCCCCTTTCTTCCCAAGGATCCTATAGCCTTTATTGTCCCTTTCACTAAAGTAAAGGTACGTCATTTCATATGGATTAATTTTTTTGCAAGACTGCCTATGACCATAGTATCAGTTATCGTAGGAAATTCTGTTATTACAGGCCATTATGTGGTAGGGATAGTAATAGGCTCTATCAGCTTTATATTAGCATTACTATGCTTTTTATTTAATAAAAAAATTGTTTTAGTTTTAGACCGCTTTGGCAATGAAAAAACTAAAGAAGGAAACTGAATAAAATTAAGAATGTCAGCCATACTATCTATTGAAAGGATGATAGTATGACTAACGTAAACTGTAATGTGAAAATGTGCGGATATAATGAAAACTGCAAATGTGCTAAAAAGCATATTAATGTTGAAGGCTTATTTGCTAAAAGCAAAATTGGAACCTTTTGTCAAAGCTTTAAAAATCCTCACAATTCTGATATTTTAGTTTCTGAGATGGCAAAGGAAATGTCAGCAGAGCCTTCTACAGTGAAGGTTATGTGTAGTGCAAATTATTGTGTTCATAATGAAAACAATGAATGTGTTGCCAAGGAAATTACGGTTGGAAATGAAAATGCAAGCTACCGCAGTGAAACTGAATGTGACAGCTTTAAATCTCGTTAAGCAGTAGGTTAAGGTCAAAAGAGATTAATTCTGGATGAAATTGAACACCAAGAATAGGTAAATTTTTATGCTTGATGATTTCGATTTCTCCATCCTGACTTTTTGCAAGAATGAGTAAATCATTTCCTAGCTTATCAATGCTTTGATGATGGAAGGAATTAACAAGATATGCTTTATGATTCCATTCTATAAAATGATTTTCATTTTGATGATGTAAAATATCTTGTTTTAAGCTACCCTTAAAAAAAACATTGATGCTTTGTATACCTCTACAAATTCCAAGTAGGGGTTTTTTTGTTTTCTGTGCATAGTCTATAATTTTAAAATCTAATTCATCTAGTTCTGCATCTATATTTTGAGCGGCATAATTTTCCTGCTGGTAATATTTTGGATCAATGTCGTATCCTCCTGGCAATAGAAAAGCATCAAATAGCTCTAAAGGAGTCTCTAAGGTTATAAAATCATACCTATGTGATGCGTTTTTTAGCATAACTAGATAGCTTTGATGAACAAAATAATCCATATCATTTTTGCGAACTGCTATTCCAAATTTCATTGTATCACCCAATTAAGTATATTGAATTGCCTTATCAAATATGAGATAATACCAAAGGTGATTGTAGTGATAGAAGAAATAAAAGAAGAACTAAGTCTTTTAGCAAAAGCAAATTTAAAAAAATTTAATGAAAGACTTATCCCTAATGCCCTACCGATAATAGGAGTAAAGTTGCCAGATCTGAGAAGGCTAGCTAAAAGAATATGCAAAGAGAATTATGAGACTTTTTTATTAGAATATGATGCATCAAGCTTTGAACTTCAAATGCTTTATGGCTTTGTTATTTCTTTTGCTGAAATGAAGCTAGAGCAACGCATTAGATACTTAAAATGGTTTGTTCCTACTATTCAAGACTGGGCAATTTGTGATAGTCTTGTTTCTGCTTTAAAATGCACAGAAGAAAATAGAGATGATATTTTATCCCATCTACTGGAATATCAATCTAGTCATAAGGAATTTGAAATTCGTTTTGTTGTTGTCATGCTGATGTCCTATTTTTTAATTGATTCCTATGTAGATAAGGCGATCAACATTGTTCAAAATTTAGAGTTTAAAACCTATTATGCTAAAATGGGAGTTTCTTGGTTTATTGCTACATTGATAATTCAATATCAGCAGAAAGCGTTAGATTTATTAGATTATTTAAAAGATGAGGAAATAACTTCCTTTACCATTCGGAAGATTAGAGATTCGTATCGGGTAAAAAAAGAGCTTAAGGAAAAAATATTAGAATTTAGAAAAAAGTGATTTTTATTAATTATACAAAAAGATTCTATTTAATGAAATAATGTTTTAAATATTAAAGGTTTTATGATATAATATCAACATATATGTGAAAATGAAAGGAAGAGACAAATGAATAAGAACTTAGCTAAAAAGGTACTAAAGGAATGTCTTACTACGGGTGGTGATTTTGCTGAACTTTTTATAGAGGATAAAATTAGTAATTCTATTCGTAGAGTAGGAGATCAAATAGAAGATATTAATACTAGCCATATTTATGGTGCAGGAATTCGTATATTAAAGGAAAATGAGGAAGTATACGGCTATACGAATGATATTAGCGAGGAGGGCCTATTAAAGCTTGCCAAGCAATTGAATAAAGCATATCATGGTCCTGTATTAGTTTCAGAGATTGAATTTACGGATTGTAAGGTAGAAGAGCATACAAAATTTAAAACACTTTCTAAGGATATACCCAATTCAAAGAAGCTGGACTATTTAGAAATCTGCACCAAAACGATGCAGGCTTATAGCCCTTTAATCGTTCAAGCACTTGCACATTTTGCAGATGAAACACAATTTGTTACGATTGCAAATAGCAATGGAGTTTACAAAAGCGATGTTCGAAATCATCAGCGTGTTTCTGCAAATGCAGTAGCAAGTGATGGCAAGAATATGGAACAGGGCTTTAATTCCTATGGAGGAAACTTTGATTTTTCTAAATTTGACACCTATGACTTTGTTGATTTTTCTACGAAAGTAGCTCAGGCAGCTGTGGAAACCTTAACTGCTGATGAGATGGTAGGTGGTGTTTATGATGTTGTTATTCATAATGCTTTTGGTGGTGTTATTTTTCATGAAGCCTGTGGACATGCCTTAGAGGCAACGAGTGTTGCTAAAAATTTAAGTGTATTCTGTGGTAAACTAGGTGAAAAAATTGCGGCAGATTGTGTTACAGCAATAGATGATGGTACTATTCCGAATGAATGGGGTAGTGAAAATATAGATGATGAGGGAAATCCATCACGTCGCAATGTCTTAATTGAAAATGGTATTCTTAAAAGCTATATGGTAGATATGCGTAATGGTAGAAGAATGAAGGCTTCTCCTACAGGCTCTACAAGAAGACAAAACTATCGCTATTCTCCAACCTCAAGAATGACAAACACCTATATTGCAAATGGGACAAGTACACCAGAAGAAATTATTGCTAATACGAAGTATGGCTTATTTGCGAAAACAATGTCTGGTGGATCTGTGAATCCTGCAACAGGTGAGTTTAATTTCTCTGTTGGTGAGGCTTTTATGATTGAGGATGGAAAAATTACTAAGCGCGTTAAAGGAGCTACCTTAATCGGAAATGGTAAAGATACGATAATGAATATTGATATGGTAGCAAATAATCAAAGCTTTGGCTATGGAATGTGTGGCTCTGCTTCAGGAAGTATACCTACCTGTGTGGGACAGCCTACCATTCGTGTGAAGAAAATGACCGTTGGTGGAAATGGAGGTAATAAATAATGAAATTTGAAACATTAAAAACAGCAGCATTCAAGGCTGGCATTACAGAAATTGAGGTTTATGAATCTACTTCTAATGGCATAGGGATTTCTATGTTCAATGGTGTTGTTGAAAATAACACCTCCCATCAAACTCATGTATGTGCAATTCGTGGTGTTTACAAAAATCAGATTGCAATGGTTTATGAGGAAAACTGCTCAGATGAGATGATTCCTTCCATAATAGAAAGATTAAAGGATAATTGTTCTATAAAAAATCAAAAAGATCCATTCTTTATCTATAAGGGCGATGCAACATATCCTGTTTTAAGGGATGTTATCCATGACTATGATGATTATACTTTAGAGGATAAGGTAGACTTATGCTCCAAATTAGATACGCTTATGCGTAAAAAGGATGCTTCCGTTCAAATGACGGAATGCTCTTATAGTGAAGCAGAAGAAAAGGTTCATATTGAAAACTCTAATGGTTTAAATGTGGAAAGACATTCTAGGTATGCCTTTTTAGTTGCAGAAGCAATTTGTGTTCAGAATGGAGAAACAAAAACCAATTACGAATATACACGCTGTAATACATTAAAGGATATTGATTTGGATGCTTTAGCTACTGAGGCAGTGACAGGTGCTGTAGCATCCTTTGGTGCAGAAAGTATATCCTCTGGTACATATCCAGTAGTATTAGATAAAAAGGTTGTAAGTAGCTTATTGGATGCTTTCTCAAATATTTTTTCAGCAAATTCTGTGTTAAAAAATATGTCCTTTCTCAAGGATAAGCTTGGAGAAGAGGTGTTTGGTAAAAATATAACATTAATAGATGATCCTCTTTTTTGGGAAGCTCAGCAGCAATATAGCTTTGATGATGAGGGGGTTGCAACCTGTACAAAGGCAGTTGTAGAAAATGGTGTGCTGAAGACCTATTTACATAATTTAAAAACAGCCGCAATGATGCAGGTAAAATCTACAGGAAACGGATTTAAAAATAGTGTTAACTCTAGTGTGGATATACAACCAGCAAATCTTTACTTAAAAGCTGGAGATACAAGCTTAGAGGAGATGTTTAAGCAATTACAAAATGGAGTATATATTACTAGTGTAGCAGGGCTTCATGCAGGTTTAAACCCTATTAGTGGCTCCTTTAATCTTCAATCAAGTGGATTTTTAATTGAGAATGGAAGGAAGACAAAGCCTGTTACACTGATTATTATATCTGGAACCTTACAGGAGCTTTTAAATAATGTTAGCTATGTGGGAAATGATTTTGAGTTTAAGAGAGGAGTAGGGGCCCCTAGTCTCGCGATAAAGTCTATGGCCATTTCAGGAAAATAAGATGGAATTTTTTAAAACTAGAATTAATTATAGTTATATAGGTGAATATACTGATTTTTTAATTCAAAATGAGCAAAGAATTAAAAATTTGATGATAGATTATGAAATACAATCTAAGGTAGATGCACTACCTGATGGCAGAGAGGTAAAAAGCTTCATCTTTACAAAGGAAAATGTAAGTATTCGATTCTTACCGAATCGAATAGATTTTAATTACTCAAATAAAAAACCTGAAGAATATCAGGCTAGTTTTGAAGCTGCAAAAGCATTCTATAATTTATTTTCAGAAATTTTCCTTGATGTTTTAGGACAAAGAATTGCTATCCTTAATCAAGGATTTATACGAAATGATAGTAATGTGGCTATTGAGCATTTAGCCTCTAGAATGGGGATGACTACACTATTTGGAATGAGTAACGAGTTGACCTTTAAAATGAATTTTCCTAAAACTTTGTTTGAACCTATCAATTCAGTTATCAATGTTGATATGGGGGAAGCGAAAAATAACAAGACACAGGAAGCTTTAAAGGTATTATTAGTAACCTTTGATGTGAATACTTTGGCAGAATCAAAACAGGCACGTTTCAATCCAAATGATTTTGAATTAGATTTTTCTGAGCTTTTGGAGGAAGTAAAGAGGCAAGATGAAAAATTAATGGAGCTTCTTCAATAATGCGTCATGAAATAATTAAAAATATAGACTTACTTCATACGACGAAGCTTGGAGAACAAAGAATATTAAAAAATCTTTGCTTACAGGATGTAGATGCTATAGAGTGGTGTAAGGAATTCATAAAAGTGAAAGCAACAAATTTTAATCGTTTAGGGAAAAATTTTTATGTAGAGAATGAGCTTTATACTCTTACCATTCACGCTCGTAGCTATACGATTATAACTGCACACAAAAAATGAGAGACTTTTTAATGTCTCTCATTTTTTTAGACTAAAATCTATGTAGTCCCTATTATTATTTTAAAATTGTTCCAAATACTTGTCCAGCTAATGCTCCTGCATTAGATTCATCTGTATCTACATGCATAGCTAAAGCATAAGAGGAGGAAACTCGAATAACGGTATCTCCAAATACTAAGGATCTTCCAGTTTTACTTGTCACTTTAACATCAACTATTTGTCCATTTTTAACACCAAATTCTTCAGCATCTGTTGGAGTCATATGTACATGACGCTTTGCAACGATTACACCCTCTGTAAGTTCTACCTCACCAGCTGGGCCAACCAATTTACAACCAGCAGAGCCTGCCACATCACCTGATTCGCGAATAGGAGCAGAAATGCCTAAGGTTCTAGCATCAGATAAAGAAACCTCAACTTGATTATCCTTTCTCTCAGGTCCTAAGATAGAGCAATTTAATTCACCCTTAGGTCCTACAACCTTAACCTTTTGGTTAGAAGCAAATTGTCCAGGCTGAGAAAGCATTTTTTTAATCTCTAATACAGCTCCAGGACCAAATAATTTTTCTAAAGTATCTTTTGTAACGTGAACGTGTCTAGCACTTGTTTCAATTATAAATTCTTTCATAATTTCATTAATCCTTTCCAAAATTAATATTTCACGAACCTATTATACCATAAATTAAAAAAAATGAAACCTTTTTATAAATTCTCTTCCATGAAGTAAGGGATATTGTTTTTTCTCTTTATTTATTGTATGATTATAAAAAAGGAGGCACATGGTCTATGATATATAATATATTGGGTTGTATTATAGGTGTTTTTGCATTAGTGAATACAGGAATTATATTCTTTACAAAACGAGAAAGGCTTAGTATTTCCATTTGGAATTTACTTTGTGCTTTAGGATTTTTGGTGACTAGTATTGTTGGTTTTATTATACCTGATAAATATAGCTTAGTACCTGTAATACTATTATTAGTATTTGCGGTTGCATATTTAATTTTAAATACCTTTATTTTAAAGAAAGGAAAGACATCCCAAACTGGAATAACAAATTCTAGCAAAAAGTAGTTTAGGATAGGGTAAATCTTCAGCTATAGATAGGATTTGCATATGCTCAGAGATTCCTAAAAATCCCATTGCCATTCCAGCGATTAATGAATTTTCGGTGCTAGCTAAACCTCCTAAAATTTCTAAAAAAGGGTAAAATACAGGTTCTCCTTGAAATATAACATGAATAAGTACGCGAAAAATAACCAATATACCTAAAATTTGTAATACAATTTGAATGTTTTTTTGAATAGAAGAAAATAAGAATTTCAAATAGGAAATTGGTTCCATTTCTTTTGATGACTCTTTGGCGTCTTTTTTATTAAAAATATGCATCCATATAGCAGCAAGAAAAAGTAGACAAGCATAATAAAGAGGGATTATTATTAAAAATTTTTGACATAAAAGTAAAGTATAAGGCAAAGATAGGGTAGAGAATGCACAAATTAGATTATGATACTCTCTTTTATTTATTTCATATTTTTCATAGCTCGCTTTAAAAATTTTTGTAGAAGCGGGAGAACCACACAATAGACTAAACAAAATTAAAAACGCACTTTTTTCATTATGTATATGAAAAATATAATGCATAGGTTTATATAAAATTTTGCTGATCCTATTTATCAAAGGCATATGCTCAATAAAGTCAATAATGACAAAGCTCGGATACATAATTGGAAGTAAAACTGAAAACCACATTTCACATGAGGCTAATACCTCTTTAGCAACTACATCAGGATTCATGATTAATAAGTATAATATAAATAATAGGATTAGGGTCATAATATCACAATATAATATATAAATAGAACATAGGGTATATGCAGAAGATTTTGAAAAAGATACTTAATAAAATAATATTTATATTATCTATATTTAATATTTGTCCTCTATAAGTTAAAAATTGTCAAAATTTGACAAACATTTTAAATTGAAATTTAATATTTCTAATGTTAATATATTCTTATAAGAACAGTGGTTTAGGAGAAAAAAATAATAGAAGAACTATAAAATCAAATTATTATACGATTGGTAATGTCTCCATTGAAAAACAATAATAGCAAAGGAAGAATATAATGACAAAATCAGGAAAAATTAGAATAATAGTGTCTGCAGTGTCTATTTTATTATTTATTTTTATAATCATACCATTTATATTACAACCCAATAGTAAACGTTGGAAAGTTAATGTAATAGAAAAAAATTGGAACATTTCTATACCAAAAGAAATAGATGTTTTATATTACAATCAAAGTGGATTTTCTTTTTTTGGGGATGGAAATTATTATACTGTTGCAAAAATAGAATCTAATTTAGATTTAGAGGATTTCAAATTAGTTGACGATGATTTACAATTGGAAATTGAAAGTTGGTACAAGTATTCCCATTTGGATATTTCTCAAGAATATATGTTCTCCTTTACTGATAATTTATATGGTCAGGTACAAAAGAAAAAAGATGACAAATGTATTTTGCTGTATGATTTGGAATTAAAGCTTTTATTTGTTTTACAAACGTTTCAATAAAATAAGGACTTAAATGTTGCTATAGTTTATAGCAGCTTTTTTTATATTTATTGGAATTGCAAAGTGATTCATTTGCTCCAATTTTTTTGATTTTTTAGAATTAAAATCTAAAATTTTTTATCAAAGTTCTCAAATATTATATCTTGAAAAATCATTTATAAAATGCTATATAATTTTTTTATTTTTTGTTGTAAATATTAAATTTTTTAATTGTGTGTAAATTCCAAATTATTTATGGTAAAATGGGGTTAATCCTAATTATCTTGATAACCAAATTATTTATAGTTGATAGTAGTGGAATTCTTACAGAAGTGTAATTAGTAAAATCTAGATCATTAATGAGTGTCAAAATTAAACCATTTGGGTAAAATATTTTTAAAGAATATCAAGAACAAGAAGTGCTAGTTTTAAGAAAAAATTATTAGAATACAACAGAAAGGAAATAAATTATGAAATTAGAAAAAGCATTAGAAGAACTAAAAAATGATTTAAATAATAAAATGAATGAGAGAATAGCTGTCGAAAAGTTTATCTCTTCTTTAAATATAGAAGGCTTGTTTTATGGAGGTCGAGGGAGCCTTACACCCAATACTTTTAAAACAAAAGTGTGTCTCATAAATGGAAGAAATACGAATATTGTTCTTTTCTATATTCGAGCTACTTTTGAAAATAAGGAGAAAAGAACTATTAAATCTTTGTGGACTGAATCCCTTAATTATCATTTTTCAACTTATGAAGAATTAGTAGAATTAGTTAAAAGAGTAAAAATGCAATATATTAATAAGTATGAAAAAGATGCAGAAAAATTTTTAGCGCTAGCTAAAGAACTTAATGTTTCTAATGAAGTAGCTATTCAACTTGGAGAAGCATTTTATCATCTAAATCCAAACTCTAAAGATATCATTTTAAAGAAAGAGGATTCTTACAAAACAATTTATGGAAAGGACTTGTAGTCATAAAAAATGTTTTTATTAAGACTGTTTTACAATATAATTGATTGAAATGTGATAAAAATTGAAATATAATATAAAAATCACAGATAGGAGTGTTGAAGAAAAGAAGAATACCGCCTCTAAATCTAAGAGCTAGTTCAACAAAGAATAAGATAAAGTTATGTTTTATTATTTCTAGTGCGGTAATTCTCGTTCTTTTAGTAATCATTTTGCTTTAATTTGCGATGTGATTAATATTTTTAAAATAAACTGTGCTTAGATGAGAATGAAAGGATTAAACGTTTTTTTAAATGATAACTATTACTTACGAAGAACTATTTACATATAAGGCACTTTATGATGCTCATCTACGTGGTAGGAGGAGTAAACGAAATAAAAAACCTCTTGTGCGGTTTGAGCTGATAACACTGGATCATTTGTATAATTTGTATGAGCGAATTCAATCAGGAAAATTTAAGCCAAGCAAATATAGTACATTTACGGTAAAAGTTCCAAAGGTACGAGAAATTCAAACACAACCCTATGAAAATAGAGTTGTACAACATGTCTTATGTGATAACGTCCTGACTCCATATTTTACAAAAAGAGCAATATTGGATAATGCTGCTTGTCAAAAAGGAAAAGGAATGCATTTTGCCCTTGATCGATTTGAATCTATGTTACATGCACATATAAGAAAGCATGGAGTAAATGGTTATTTTCTAAAATGTGATATTTTAAAATATTTTCCCTGTATTCCACATAAACGATTAAAACAAATTATCTGCTCTCATATTGCTGATGAAAAGCTCAGGAAATTAGTAGAAGAAATAATTGATAGTTACCATACAAAAAAATCTTTTTTAGATAAATATGAAATTCCATACAGAGACAACGAAGAAAAGACAGGACGTGGAATTCCAATAGGAAATCAAACGAGCCAAATATTTGGCATGTTCTATTTGAATTCAGTAGATAGATTGATAAAGGAGCGTTTTCAGATAAAAGTATATTCAAGATATATGGATGATTTCATATTATTGCATAAGGATAAAGAGTATATCAAGACTATCTATGAAGCAATAAAAAAAGAGTTAGAATATTTAGGACTAAAATTCAATTCTAAAACGCAAATTCTTCCTATAAAAAATGGAGTTACTTATTTAGGATATCGATTTAAGATAGCTCCTACAGGTAAGGTAATTAGAACTGTAAAAAAAACTACGAAGAAAAGAATGCGTTGGCGGGCACGATTATTGAAAAAAGCCTATTTAGATGGTGTAATTCCTATAGAACGTGTGAAAGCCTCTCTTGCTGCGTTTCATGGCCATCTACAAAGTGGAGATAATCACCATTTTGAAAACGAATTGAAAAAGAAATTAAATTTTGAAAGAAAGGAATAAAAATTGTGAACGATGTAGAAATGATAGAAAAGGTAAATGAAGAAATCAAGGCAGAATTATCCGAATACGACGAAAACAATTCAAATCCAAAAACTGATAAGGATGTAGGAAGAAAATCTTTTCGTATTACTGATTTTGATACCCCAAAAGATAGAGAGATGGCGGTATTCACACATGCTAAAAAATTGAGTCAATACATTTTTGTCATTACAGAAAAATCCCCTGCAAAATTCAGGTGGAATATAACATCTCGATTGCTAAATACTTCTGTAGAAATTATTGAGGATTTATATCGTGCGAATTATGAGCGTGGAGAAGAACGAGTTGTATGGCAAAAAAAAGCAATGACTGCGCTGAATCTTCTTGATTTTTATGCTGATACTGCAAATTTAAAAACAGTAATTACGTTTCGACAAATGACCCTTATAGCAAATCAAATTTCGGAAGTGAAAAAATTGTTGAGCGGGTGGGTACGAAGTACAAAGCCAAAGAAAGATGAAGAGAAACCGAAGAGCAAAGCTTGAAAAATCAAAATAAATATGCTACAATGCTTGAAAGGGTGAAAGCTTTCTGGTTTTTTTCGTCTTGGCTGCGTTCCGGCAATTACAATAATTACAACAACGCTTACTAATTGCAGACGTCGGGCGCGTATAACAACAACAATGTAAATAATACTAACGGCGTGCGGCCTGCGCTTCACTCACCCGCAATAATCAATGCGGTGTTCCCGTATCCGTACTATTGAACAACAATTTGCGGA
Organism: uncultured Anaeroplasmataceae bacterium; assembly: GCA_910579215.1. Classification (GTDB taxonomy): domain Bacteria; phylum Bacillota_I; class Bacilli_A; order Acholeplasmatales; family Anaeroplasmataceae; genus Pelethenecus. The sequence goes on along the minus strand of CAJTTN010000009.1, from coordinate 10,614 downwards.
CAGAAGATGTGAGTTTGAAGGGGCTTTTCGTCCTGCCTTTATTAAAAATAAGATAGAGGCGAATCTAATCCGACCTTTTCGCAACGGTTTTACTTTTGAGAAATGAGCTTATTCAGCGGTCGGATTTTCTTTTTTTAGGTTATTATATTTATAAAAATATCTTCAAATATTTCTTTAAAGAATTATTTTATGGTAAAAATTTGTATTAGATTAAGTCTATAAGGTGGAAATCTACTACCCATTGACGGTTAAGTATTATATTACATAATCATCAATCACGCTTAAATTTTTAGATAAAGAGATGATTTATGTATTTGTTAATAAAATACATTATTGAATTTATAATGCCATTATCTTTAGGATACATAATAAAACCACGTTAAGTATAAGATTATAACAAAATGTTTAGTTTCGCTTTATAAGAGAATTTTACTGCTAGAGTAATGTTTTAATAAATTGTCGCATTAAAGGAAAATAGAGGTAAAATTCTGTTAAATCAAGTATAGAAATTCAAAAATATTCTGTCTAAAAGTAATCTTCGATTATCAAAAATTGGAAAATTATGCCAATAATTTATTGACTTGAATATGTGAACTTGCTATAATTATATATGATTTATAACTGCTCATTAGATTTATTTTATGATTAGAGAAAAGTAGTTAATATATATATTATCATATGAGAGGTTGGATTATTATGAATATGATGAAGAAATGCAAATTGTTTTTTGTTATGGTTTTCTTTGCTATTTTGATAGTTGCATTTTTACCACAGCAACGCGTAAATGCGCTTACGTCCACGGCGGGTGCAGTTAAAGCGGGACAAGGTGAAGAATTATGGAATGCCGATGAGGGCGGTTTTAATGATGATGTGCTTTCTGATCTTGTAGATAAGCTTTTTGGTGACGAAGATCCAGTAGCATATATTAAAACGATGAAAGATACACAAACAGATAGTTATGTCATTCCTGCTTCTACCATCAATGCAAAGGTAGGTAGCGCTAATGATGGTTTAGTGGTTAAGTTAGATGGAAAGGAATGGATGGCAACATCACTTACACTCGCGGAAATTGATGGTGAAGAAAATGTTGTTTTAACGCTTTATCTTGCTAATGATTTGGGAACATCTCAATATTATACAAATAGTAGTAACGTAAAGGGCAATAATATGTATAGCCGAAGCACTATAAGAAATCATTTATTGACTAATACAACTTGGAGTTTGTTCCAAGATAATGGTGAAGATAGCTTTGCTCAACAATTTTTGGTGCAACCAAAATATGTTAAGTATCAGCAAACGGAATCACATGTAGGTAGGGCAAACGCTCCTTTCAATTATAACTGTCCAAATGATGCTCTAGGGGCTCTTTCTTCTGGCTGGTATGGTAGTATCAACTACCAGCCTGCGGACACTTTTGATGGAAAATGCTATGATGATTGGGGTAATGATTACATATGGTTACCTTCTGCAACTGAAACTGGTTATCAAAATTATTTACAGACTTCTTCCATATGGAAGCTTACAGCTAATCAGTTATCCCATAACGGAAATAGCTACTCTTGGCTGCGTTCCGGCGGTTACAAGTATTGCTACGGCGCTTACATATTGCAGACGTCGGGCGCGTATGACGGCAACAGTGTGAATTATACTTACGGCGTGCGGCCTGCGCTTCACTTCAATCTGAGCTCTGCCGCGCTGGGCGCGGTAGGGGCAACTCTCCGAAATCCTGAGAATGTTTCAACAACGTACAACGGTGACGTACAGACGTTGAAAAGTGCGTACGAGGCGAATAAAAAAGGTGTAAGTTGGTATAATCAGAAATGGTATGAGCATACTGAAAATTATGTTAAAGTGACTTCGTCTGCTGAATTGAAAAATGCAGGTGAATACTGGGTAAGTGTTGAACTACAACAAAAGTGGTTTGACGATATGGATGCTTTGGTAGAAGCACAGGGTGCAGAGCAGGGCTGGTCTGCGGATGAAATTGCTGCAGCAAAATTAAGAAAAAAACCAAAGTTTAAGGGCGATCCAGATACTTCGGATTCCGAACACATTGAATCGGATAGAATTCGTTGGTTTAAGTTTACAATAAAGCCGAAAGAGATTGCGGTAACTAAGCCTGCGTACAATTCAAGTACGGGTGTTTTTACTGCGCCGTCGTTTGTGGATGAGAGTGAATTGCATGCTGATCCACCTGTTGTTGCAACAAGATTTACGGGTACAGCGGCAGATGGGACGGAAATTGACCAGATAGACGTTGTGCCTAACAGAAGAGGTAATTACACTGCACAGACGATTTTCGTTAAGTCCTCGACCGATAAAACGGAGTATATAGGAAATTATGTTGTTAAAGATGCAGAAAATATGACTTGCACGGTACAGATAAATCGAAGTAGACTTGCGATTGTTGGTGTTGCGAATAACAGTAAAGTGTATACAGGTGCGGAAATAGAATTTGCGCTTACAGGATATTCCACAGCATGGACGGATATAGCTACTTTAACTTTACCAAATGGTATGACGCTTAAAGGGAGTGACGATAGTGGTTGGAAACTAGTCGTAACTGAAGCGGGCAGCTATGTTGTGATTGCTTCTATTAAGAGTAATAAAAAAACAGACTGGTGTTGGAATACGACAAATTTTTCAGAAGAAATTGTTACTGACAGAACATTTACTATAACAATTACAAGAAAAACATTGAATGTAGAATTCACAAGTACAGCTTCGGGTGGTGGATTTTTACTGCAAGCTGGTTCAAACGTAGAGTTTGGAACAAACCCTACAAATGCGCTTGCACGCGACGATGTGAAGCTGACACTTGAATATTATAATGCTTCAAATCCAAATATGAGAATTCCTGTTGCAGGAGGCACGTTGGATGCGTCAATCTTAAATCCTGGTACGTATTATTTGGTGGCAACACTTAATGATACAGAGGCTACTGGTAATAAGAATTACAAATTAGAAGGTGGAGAAGCCAAGCAAGAATTTACAGTAAGTGCAAAAAATATTGTTATTGATAGTGTAAACTGGCAATATTCACAAAATAATGGTGCCCCTATTTCTATTGCAAGTGGTGCTGGTGATGTGTCATCCTCACCTTTTGAGGTGATATATAATGGCAGCGCCTATGTGTTTATAATTAACACGAATGGTTTGGCGGATTTAGGTGTAAAGGTAGATGTTAAATACGGCACGAATGGGTATACAAATGGCTCACAGACTAATGCTATTGCAAGCGCTATTGCAATTACCGTTCGGCTGATTCCATTTGATAATAGTTTTGCTTTTAATGATTCAAATGGAAAACCACTTGAACAGCAATATAAAGATTTTACGATATATATAAAAGTGAATAAGGCAGACGTTGATTTTTCAAATGTTGTTTGGAGTGCGGGTCAGCTAGAATATAACGCCGTAAATCAGAGTGTATCTATTATATCGGGACTTCCGAGTTTTTTGTCTGCAACGTATAATTCTGGGGCTACGGGACGAAATATAGGCACTTATACGGCAAAAGTTACAGGACTTACGGTTGTAAATCAAACTATAGCTGCAAACTATAATATTCCTTCATCCTCACAGATTGCATCAGAAACTAGTCTTACACATACGTGGAATATCGTAAAAAAGCGTATCGAGGTAACTTGGATTACGACGGAAAAAACTCAAGACGGAAATGTTATTTTTGTTCCCTCAATTACGGATAATTCTATGGGAGCTATCGAATATACTTATTATAATGCCGACAAGACACAAGAAATGACACTTGACGAGATTTTTGCCGATTACGACGCTACGACAGTAAAGGATTATTATGTTTGCGCAAGATTGAAAGCAAGTGGTGGTTCATATAATGCGACGAACTGTGTACTGATTGAAGCGAGTATTGAAGTGACAGAATCTTATCAGGGTTTCCAAGCGGGATCAAGTAAAACTCCTGTTCGTGTAGGATTGAAGACAAACAGCGTTACTTATAATAAAACGGCACAGCCTGCGGAAATTGAGGTTGAGGGCGGTGGATTGTTAGCAAGCAATGTTACTATAACCTATAAGCAAAATGGTATAGTATGTGGAGTTCCAACGAATGCGGGGGAATATAAGGTTATTATATCACTTAACAATGGCTTAGAGGGTGAATTTGCTATTACAGGACAATGTGAGTTCGATTATATTATTGAAAAAGCTAATTATGATGTTTCTGCTATGAAATGGGTGGATACGGAGAATGACAATGCAGAATATACTGAGCCATATACATATGCTTACGGAGTAACACATACGCTTGCATTTATAGGAGACGATATTGATGGTCTTTCTGTAAATTATACTTCTGATACTGAAGCAAATCTCTCTGGTGGAAATGCACGGGATTATAAAATAGTCGTTACATTTTCGGTACGTGATTCTTTAAACTATAATGTTCCTGATGATATAGAGTTTACATGGACAATCAATCCTTATACACCTGACCTTTCCAATGTGACATGGAATTATAATACAAATGGACCATATACGTTCTCAATTGTAGACGGTGTGCCTGTGAACTATTCAGTATTCTTACAAGGGCTACCAGAAGGGTTAGAAAATTTAATTGAATATAGTGGCGATACAGCGGAATATAGTGATGCAGGCTCACATGTTACAAATTTTTTGATTAAAGAGAATGATCCTAATCGTAGCAATTATGGAGAACTTGTATTTAGTGGTGGCTTAGAAACACGTCTTGTGTGGGAAATTAAACCATTGTTGGTGGATAAGCCTATACTGAAACAGACAAAGACTTTCTGTGCAGAGGGGTATTCTTTTTCTGAAATTACAAACCTTCCTGAAGACTGGGCACAGTATTTTGAGGTGCAAGTATTAGATTCTGAAAAGAACGAAATTCTGCCTACAGATGGGACGTGGACCTTTATAAAAGTGGATCGTTATCAAATAAAGATTATGTTCAAACAAGGAATGAATGGCTCACATGGTGGGACTATGGATAATGTAAAATGGTCAGACAATGGACGTATTGATTGTTCTGTTGTTCTTAACGTAGAAAAACTTGTATTGGCAGTGAATGGTTGGATAGATGATGCGGAAGGATATGCAAAACCGACGCTTAATGCCGATAATATAGCAGAAATTGAAAAATATTTTAATTACGTACTTACAAACAAGGAAACTAACGCAAATGTAGGTTTGAATGAGCAGTTAGAATATGAAACTTCATATACCATTGCTTTGCAGCTTAAATCAGAATTTTCGGGGAACGTAGCTGTAAAGTATTTGGGACACGAAGTGGAAGAAACAACACCTTACGGTTTTTTAACGGGGGTTGATCCTTTGGCGGATGATCCAGAAAACTTCTATCGTAAGCCTACAGAAAAAGAATTGTATATTGAATACAAATATACAGGCAAAGAAATTACATTTAAACTGGGTGAATGGTTTATAGAAAGCAAAATGCAAATTTTGAGTGGTGTGCTTGCTGGTACGGATGAGGGAATTTATCAGGTACGTATTGGCTTTAAAAAGGGTGCAAATTCAGCATGGGGAAGTATAGACGATTTTGAAAGAACGCCTGTTACAGTAAATTTTGTGATTTCAGCAGACGCAAAAATAGCTGATAGGTTTGTATTAAAAGACGGAATTGTTCCACCATTCAAATTTCAATATGGTGATTTTACAGAAGAAGAAAAAATAGAAGAATATGTATATAGTGTAGAAAAACCATTATTTATCACAAGACTTGCACGTGGTGATAGCTTTGATTTGTTGCTTGCACAGTTTGAAAATGGTGCGGATATCAAGGTTTTTGATGCAAATGGTAATCCAATTACTGATTTATCTACTTTGCTTGCTACAGGTATGATTTTACGACTTGTAGATGGAGATACCATATTAAATCAACTTACCATTTCTGTTTTGGGTGATGTAAACGGAGATGGTAAGGTAAATGTTACCGATAAAACGCAATTAAATGCACATATAAAAGGAAATTCTCATTTCGAGGGAGCAAGATTACTTGCCTGTGATGTTACAGGCGATGGTAAAATAAATGTAACAGATAAGTCTCAATTGAATGCACAGCTGAAAGGTGATCGTGATATATACGGAAATTTAAGTTTGAAGTCAAGTTCATCTGCATTTCGCGTTGAGCCTGTAAAGGTAGTAGCGCAAAGCGAAAGTGAAATTTTTAGTTATATTAAAGAATCCATCATAGTTGAATTTACTAAAGAAGTAGAGATGGCTATCAGTTATACCTTAGAGGACAATGAGATGGTACAAAGTGCAGGTTTAGAATCTGTAAAGGCTCTTCAATTTTTTGATGAACCATTTAAAATGTTGGTAGATAAAAAGCGTTATGCAATTTGCAATAGGAGGAAAGAAATTTTATGAAACCATTTAGAGTGAAGAAATTTTTACTTGGAACGGTTCTTGCGATTGCATTATCGTTTATTGCAATCGTAGGCGTAACAGTACACGCATCAAGCGCACAAGATATTACTTTAACTGCCGAGGTTTCGGACGTTATTGCGGGACAAGCTAATCCTGAATTTACAATAATGTTCAAAATTGAGAATAACAGTGGTAAAATCGGAGGAGCAGAATTTGTAATTACGCCATTAGATGAAAATATTTCAATTGGTACAGCGTCACAAAATTATGTGAAAGGCGATACATGGTCCGATGTAAATGCTGGAGCGAATGTATTTGGTGAAAAGAATATTCATATTCTTGGATCAGATGATAGTGGAATTAGCAAAAGTACATTTTTACACGGCGGATATAAATTCGTATATCAGGGAACACCTACAGGTCCGATTGAATTTAATGTCGCATATGAAGCAGTGTGTGATGAAATAGGCGAAGAAAACATTACTGTTAAATTTAATAATCAGACGCTGACAGGCGACTATTCTCAAGCGAATTTAATTGTAACACCTCGTGAAGTTGATACAGCAAATACCTTGAGTGGATTTACACTTTCTGTTGGCGGTACACAGGTTCTCAGTGGAACGGATGAGAACCAAACGGTTGCAGAGCCGATTGCTAATGCAGATAAAGCAAATGTAAAAATTTCCGCAACACGTGCGGGGACCACCTCAAAAATCAAGATAACCGAAGGTAGTAAGACAATTGTAGAAGAGCAAAAAAATGATGTAAAAGACATGTCACTTGGTGATTTAGAAGTGGGTGAACATACACTTACAATTACTGTTACCTCAGAAGCAGGTGTAGCTAAAACATATACTGTGAAATTCACAATTGCAGCAGCTCTTGCAACGCCTATTACAAAGCCTTCACCTTCGGGAACTACGACGAGTGGTTACAGCGGTTCTCCTGTTGATTTTACACCGAATGGTATGGCAGAATTAGTATCAAGTGGGAAAGTCAAATTATATTTGGTGTCTGAATCAAGTATGGAAACAGAAGTTGGAATTGATGCTTTTAAGCCTACAAATGCAGGATTATATAAAATTATTGCACGTCCTAACGATGGCTTTACTTGGGAAGGAGATACGACGGATGCTCTATATGAATTTTCTATAAGTAAAGCTGTATTGGTTGCATCACCAGTAGAACCAGGAAAAATGCCTACGTTTACAAGTGATAGTTATAAAGGATCGCTTGATGGTATTGTTGAATATAAGTATTATACTGACGCAGCATGTACACAAGAAATAGCACAAGGCACACTTGTACCAGGAACAAAGTATTACGCTAAACCCGTAATAAAAGCTGATGCAGAAAATAATTTTGAGTTTGATACGGATAATGTTACACAAGGGTATATTGAATCAGGCTTTGAATATGAAGCACCAACAACATCAAATGGGGATAAACCTCTTGGTGGTTTGCCATTTTGGGTGTGGATTATAATTGCAGTTGTTGCTTTATTGCTGATTATTTTATTGATTATATTGCTTATAGGAAGCAAAAAGAAAAAAGAAGACAAAGTACAAGATATACATGCTATCGCGGCTACAACCTCTCATCAGCCTCTAGTACAATCAGTTCAACCGCAGATTGATAGCACAACGGAAAAATTAGAAGAACGTATGCACGAAATGGAGCGTGACGCAAGCGATCGTGAAATTACAAGATACAAAGAAGAAGTTGAACGTGCCGAAAAGATGGCAGATGATATTAAAAAAGAGCAAACGATGTTATTAAGTCAGCAGCCTGTTAAATCCGATATTGATGCAAAGATTGAAAAGCTCGGTGAAGAGATACGCCTGCGCGATGAGGAACTGAAAAAGCAAATACAACTGCAAGTGGAAAGACAACGGGAAGCAGAATATAAAAGAGAGAAAGAACGTCTTTCTGACCGCGTGGATGATGCAGAAAAAGAAGTTGCAAATTTGAAAGAAAAGTTGAAAACTACAGAATCATCCCAAGAGTTGAAAGCATTACATTTTGTTCCTGCTTCGTTAAATTCAAAAAATTCAGGAACGGAGGATTCGGAAGTGGATGCAGAAACTTATGCAATTTTAAAGGCATACGAAGAACGTTTACGTAGTATGGAGCGTGAAATGCAAGAGCGAAAAATGGAAACAATGCTTCGTGAAGAAAATGAACGCGTAAAGAGAGAATTAGAAGATGCTGCACGTATGCGTAGGCATGAAGAAGAAATGCAACGCTTGCGTGATTTACAACAACAAGAGCAATTAAGACGTCGGGAAGTACAGCAGCCTTATTATGGTCAATATGTTCAACAAAACCAGCAACAGCCTAGTATGAATTATCAAATGCGTCAGCAAGAACTAGAACTGCAACGCTTGCATCTTTTAGAAGAGCAGTTGAAGCAGAAAGAAATTGAAAACCGTTTATTGAATGAACAATTAAGACAGCAATATGCGTCTTATCCACCTTATGGTTATGCGCCTTATCCACCTTATGGAGAAAATCCGCAACAACCGTTTGTTGATCCTAATAAAACAAAAAATAACTAAAAATTAAGTGAGAAAGGAAAATTTTATTATGTCAAAAAAAGAGGATTTATTGAAGGAAATTGCAGTTGTGAAAGAAGAACTTGCAGAGCTAGAGCAAAAACGGTTGCGTTCACAAGCATCTCTTATGGAAAGCTTGATAGATAAAGAAGAACCTAAAGAGCAAGAAAAAAGTTATTTCAAAACACTTTCATCACTGATAAAGCTGCAACGAGAAAAATTACAAATGTTGACTGATGAATTGCAACTTATGAAAGATCAGAAATAACTTCTAATTTGTAGACGGAGGAAGTAACATTGAACAGCCGAAACAAGTTAAATGAATATTCTAGTCGTGTTGATGCGCTTGAACGAGAACTTGATGAGCGTAAGGTTCGCGATATATACAAAGTCAGTATTGAAGATACTAGAAAAGAGTTGGAAAAGGCGGAAACACTATATAAAGAAGCAGAAGAACTTAAAAGAATGAAAGATTATGAATGTCCAAATATTTATCCAAGCGCTGAGCAAGTTGCTGTTAATCCTATCGTATCATTTGCTGAAGAATTGCCATACGATTATGAGTTGGAGTTAGAACGACAACGTGCAGAATTAGAAGAAGCACAGTTAAAATTTTTACAGGAGAAGTTGAATCATCAAATTGAAGAAAACATCCGATTAAAAGCTCAAATTTCGCATCATTATTTTCATTCTGTTCCATTCTATTATTATGGTGCGCCATCGTCTGCTAAGCAACAAACAGATGAAGTGCAGAAGCATATTGTTAAACAAGAAGTAGTTGTTCCAAGTCATAAAACAGCAGACGATGGAATAATGTCTGTTGCACAGGATTCTGTTGTATTTGACGGAAATGCACGGTTAACTTTTGCAGAGGCTTATGCATTATTGTCGCCAACGCAAAAGCATTTTTGTGATGGTCTTTTGTCATATGCTTGTAAACAATCAGGAAAGGAACGACGAGATTCTAAATTTTATGTAAGTATTGGTTGCGGCTTTAATCAAGTAATTAAAGTTTTAATTAAAAGCAATATTGTAGTTGTATCTGCTCGTATGGAAGATTATACACTGCGTAATTTACGACTATCGGATACGGATACGCCCATTAAAACAAGAGAAACATCAGTCAAGGTTGTAGATAATGGTGCTTATGAAACAGCTAAAAGACTTATTGACTTACGGATTGAACAAATAGCTGAATTTATTGAGGAAAAGAAGTTGATGCTTAAAGAAAAGCGCAATATATCCCGCACTTCAAAAAGAAACTCTAAATAAAAATTTTCTAGAGTTTATCTTTTTGTTTTAAATATAGAGAGGATTGGTTATAAAAATATATAACCTTACCATTAGGTGTGTTTTATTTGAGTTTGACACACCTTTTTGTGTTTTAGATACACAGATAAGATGGAATAAATACAATCAAGATAAAAGGTGGCTCCAATCATAGTGATGATTCAGTCAACGAATATAATAGAGTCAAAGAAAAAATGAACAGACTTGGATTTGCAAACTACGAAGAGTATATGGATTACTTGGAGTTTATAAGAATTAAATCAAAATAAACAGAAAAGACCTTGAATGTAGGACAAGTATAAATGTCCTTACTCAAGGTCTTTTAATGGTTCTCTAAATTCTAGTGTATGTAAAGGGAAACCGAGCTCTAAAAAAGAGTGTA
>CAJTTN010000008.1 GCA_910579215.1 uncultured Anaeroplasmataceae bacterium | reverse complement strand
TAGAGAAAGGGAAAAAGGTAGCAAAGCCAGAAGACCCAACAAGAGAGGGATATATATTTAAGGGCTGGTATAAGGAAGCTGGATGTACAAATGCATGGAACTTTGATACAGATGTAGTAGATAAGGATTTAACTTTATTTGCCAAATGGGAAGCTAAACCAGCAGCCACTTATACAGTTGAATTTGATAGCCAAGAAGGAACAGCAGTTGAATCTAAAACGGTAAAGGAAGGATCCTTAGTGGCAAAACCAGAGGATCCAACGAGAGAAGGATTTGTTTTTGCTGGTTGGTTCAAAGAGCCTAATTGTGTAACCGAATGGAAATTTGGAGAAAATACAGTAAACGAGTCTTTAACCTTATATGCAAAGTGGAGTAGACTTTATACGGTATCCTTCTATATGAATAATTATGGAGAATGCTTAGAGGATATAACAGTAACAGCCTTACCTGAGGAACTTCCAACCCCAACATCTATAGGTTGCAATTTTAAAGGCTGGTATTTAGATAAGGATCTAACTATTGCAGCTGAGGCTGGTAAAGAGTTGACGGAGAATGTTACTTTATATGCGAAATGGGAAATTAAAGAGGGCTTTGAGGAGGTAATTTATACCCTATCCACCTCTGATTTAACAGTAGGAAAATCTCCTACAGATCTCATTGTAAATAAATATACAATTGGAGCCAATACGGAGGTTCGTTCAAGAACAAGAGATTGGTATGATCCAATCACAGGAGAGAAGTTCACATTTATAAAATCAATAAAATTAGGAGCTACAAGTGATAAATTAATCATTGAGGCTCCAGGTGAAGGTAAGCTTTATATTTGGATTCAAAATGGATCAAGTAGTGCTCAATATCAAACTATTATTTTGACAAAGCCTGATGGAACTACAGAAACAATTCAATATGAAGGTACAATTGCCTCATCTCCAATAGTTCGCTTAGAATTAGATGTTGTAAAAGGTCAATATATGATTACACGTCCATCAGGAACAAGTGATATATTTAAAGCAGAAATGGTTTGTGCTTTAGAGGAGGCTGCTGAAAGTGGCTTTGAAATTGTTGCTCCTGGAACAGTCGAATATATTGCTGGACAAGAATATGATGCTTCAGCAATTCAATTAAATCGTGTTTATGGAAATGGAAGAACAGAACCTCTTCCTCTTACAGATACAAATATAACAATTGATGCTTCAGCTTTTTCAAATGTAGCTGGAGAATATGATATCTTAGTTCAATATAAGATGTACGAGCCACAAATTATAAAGGTTACAGTATATGAGCTTGAGGGTATTGAGTTAGGCTTTAATGCAACAGAAAAAATTGGAAATACCTCACAGAACAATGGAGTTTATTTTAATCAAACAGTCAAGAGAATCTATAAATTAAATGAAGAGTTTAATCCTTCTTATTTATCTGTTAAAGCTTTGACAGCCTTTAATGGTAAAACAAAGGAATTCTTATTACCAGAAACAGCTTTTGTTATCAATACAAGTGGCTTTGATAGTACAGTTGAGGGTGAAAAAGTAATTTATGTTTCTGTTACCTCTAATGAAAATACTGTAACAGAATCCTTTAAGGTACATGTTGTTTCTACTGAACCTTCTATGAACAATGATGCCGTTCAAATAAAGGTTGATGGTGATTATACTGGAACTATAGGGGCAGTAGTAGACGGATTTAATACCTTTGTTACAATTCAACAGGCATTAAATTATTTAGAGAATTTAGGAACAAATTATAATGCGAAGAAAAAGTTAATCCTTCTTTCAGCAGGTACATATAGAGAAAAACTAGAAGTAACCTTACCAAATATTGAACTTCGTGGTGCTGGTAAGGAAGAAACGATTATAGAATGGAATTCTTTATATGGAATCCCAGATGAATCAGGTTATGTTCAAACGACAGATTCTTGTTCAACCTTTAATGTTCGTGAAAAAGCAACAAATATGTTGATTACAGGTGTTACAATTTCTAATTATTGGAATAGTCTTAGTGTGTTTGACAAAGATTTAGGTCCAGGATATGCAGAGCATAGAGCCTTAGCTTTATTGGTTCAGGCAGATCAATTTGTTATGAAGGATTGTAAGCTTCTTGGCTATCAGGATACCATTGAGCTATTTACTGGTCGTCAGCTAATAGAGGATACCTACATTTCTGGTACTACTGATTTTATTTTCGGTACAAATAATACGACCTACTTTAAAAATTGTGAAATCCATTCTATTACCAATGGAAAAACAGATGGTGGTTACATTACAGCATTTAAGGGAAGCAATAAGGGTGCTGATGACTATGTTGTTTATGGAGCAATTTTTGATGGATGTCAGTTCACTGCTGATGCAGATGTTGTTGCAAATAAAAATACAGCAATTGGTCGTTGTTGGGGTGCTTATGCAGCAGTAATGGTAATGAATTCTACCTTGGATGGTCATATTTCAACCAAGCCATTCTCTGGTTCTAGTAAAAATGAACGTTATGTTTCCATGAATGGTAAACCAACAGATGCTACAGTTAAGTTTACAGAATATAACAATACGGGAGCTGGTAGTATTACAGCCTCTATTGCTGGTGTTACGGTTTTAACTGATGCTATAGCTGCACAATTATATGCAGATTATTCTGTAATTTTTGGTACAACGAATGGAAAGGTATCCTATACGAATGCATGGGATCCAGCTTCTACCCAGCCAGTAGTAGATACAAATATTTATTATAACTTTAACCCATCAAAGGAATCTTTAACAGGAACAAACTATAATGTAGATACAACATTATCTCTTAGTGGATCTACGCAAAGCTTTGGCGAGATGACCTTAGATGCTACAAATGGAAATATAGCTTATAATGCAAATTCTGGTTGTGTAAATTTAAAGAAGGGTGCCTTAGTAACGTTCCATGTGGAAGCTAAGACCTCAGTAACCATTACGACATATCCTAATTATCATCCTTACACTATAAATGGAGTGGCTACAGTTGCAGATACATTTACAAAATATTTTGCCGAGGCACAGGATGTAGTTATTGAATCTACAGGGGAATTATATTTAGCACAGATTATTTTGCGCTTAGATCAAGAAGCTCCACAAGCACCTGTATTGGAATCTATTAGTTTATCAAATCCTAAGACTGAGTTTATGGTAGGAGAAGAGTTTAGTGTAGGTGAGCTTATTGTAAATGCAACCTATTCTGATTCTTCAGTCCTAACCTTAACTAGTGATGAGTACACTGTTTCACATGCCGTAGATAAGGATACTGCAGGTGTGTATGAGATTACAATTACTGTAGGAGAATTATCTAAAACCTACACGGTTACCTATGAGGGAGCAGATGCAGATCCTGCAATTACTGTAGATACTACTCTTGATTTTACAAAGGATAACGGTTATACAAACTCTAGAGTTAATTATGATGCCGCAAATATAACAAGAAATGGAGATAATTCTGCATTTACGGGAACCATAACCTTTGATGTAAAGGCTGGTGCTATTATCTATGTTGTTCCATATAAAACGTATGGTAATTTCACTATAGGAAAATCAACTGACGAAAACTTAGAAGTATGTACAGCACCTAAAAAATTTGTAGTAGATAGTGATTGTACGATTGCTATAACTGGGAATAGTGGAAACTATATTGCACAGATAGGGATTACCTATCCTGTATCAGAAGATGTAACCTATAGCTTTAGAACAGATGGAGAATATCCAAATAAGATAGTGAATACCTTTAATACAGTTGCAGGCTTTGAAGGCATCTTCTATATAGATGCAACAGCAGGTAAGTTTGCACCTAGAGGACAGCAATGGGCTCAAGTTAACCAAGGTACAAAGATAGAATTTACTGTTGCAGCAGGAGCAAGTGTAAAAATTAATTTCTATGATTCAAATTACAGTATTAATGGAACTGGTGCTACAAGTGGGACAAGCACAATCTATTGTGAACAAGCTACTACTATTGTTTTAGAGGCAACAGGAAATACCTATATCGATTCTATAGAAATAACTTTTGCAGTATAAATAATAAAAAAGTCTTAATCCGATTAAAAACGGCTTAAGGCTTTTTTTATGCTAAAACAGAAATTGCTTTTAGAACCTCTATAGTTCTGATTTCTTTATTTTTGTAGTAAAGCTCATCTAATCCATAAGGTACAAGCAAAGTGTTTTGAAATTCGATTAATTTTTGATTAAGCAACAATTTTTCTTTTTGGTTTTGGAGGAGCTGTTTTTGCGGGTCATTTTCCAAATTTAAGTAAAGCTCCTCAACAGAAGAATAGGAATTCACAATTCGTGCTGCTGAAATAGGACCAATTTTATGTATTCCTTTTATATGATCAGAGGCATCTCCTACTAATGCTTTATAAAAGCTATATTGCTTTGGGACTATTCCTAATTTATTTTGGAGATAGGGAATATCACAAAGATAACTCTTTTTTCCTCGATATCGTAAAATAGAAACATTCTTAGAAATTAGACTAAAATAGTCGCTATCCCATGAGGCTATCACAATAGATATTTGCTTTTCATATTTAGCAACGTAAGAGGCAATGTAATCATCTGTTTCGTTATCTGTTATTTCTTTAAATTTAATATTAAGGTAGCTTAAGGCTCTATAGATATCGTTCAATTGAAAGAAGGGAGTTTCTTCCTCGGGAATCGCTGAATAGTCTATGCGGTTTGCCTTATATTCAGGATATAATTCAGTTCTTGTATTTTCGTGCTCGCCATCAAAGAGTACTAAAATGTGTGTTGGCTGAATATGGTTCATCATTTTTAATAGAGCGCCTATAAAGCCAAGAATACCCCAAATAGGCTTTCCTTTATGATTCAAAATGCGAGAAGGCATCCCATAAAACATTTGAAATAACAGATTGCTACCATCAACTAATAATAACTTGTTCATTTTATTTGTGATAAATGATGTCTTCAAAATACATAAAACTAAAGAAATCTAAAAGCTGCTCTTCCCAGGTGGCTTCAGAATGTATACCACTATCGCTTACGACTAGTCGTGCTTTTGCATTTCTTTTTTTAACGGCTTTATATAATTCTAAACTAGTCGTATAATATAATCTTTGGTCATAGGAGCCATCAGAGGATTCTTTTTTTCCAACATACAAAAATAATTTCACTTGAGGCTTTAAGTATGCTTCTAAAAATTTATCTACAGCCTCCTTACACAAAAAGGTTGCCGTAGAAAATGCTCCAATCCCCTCAAATGCATCATATTTATAGCCTAAATAGATTGCTGTCATAGCTGCCAAGGAGGAACCATAAATGAATCTTCTTTTTGTTGTATTGTAACGATTTTCAATATAAGGAATGATAACATGAATGAAATCCTCACAAAATTTATGACATATAGAAACATCCTGTTTTTTCCATTCCTCAGAAGCAGCATAGGTAATAGGAAATGGAGTGTATTCGTTGATTCTTCCCATTTCTGATCCTGCGTTATGAATGGCAATCCCTAATATCCTTTGGTTTGTAATATAAGCCATATATCCTAAATATTTTGTTGCGCGAAGAGAACGATTGTAAGCAGCATGAGAATCCTTAAATGCGTTTTGTCCATCTAAAAAATAGACAGAATCAAAGGTGGCATGCTCCTCGACATTTCTTGGTAAGGATATTTCTATTTTCACCTCTTTTTTACTTTTTGGTAAAAATAGTTTTACATATTCAGTCATTGTCTAACACCTCTTATTAATTTTATTATAACTTATTTATAAATGAATTGCACGAACTTATTTTTCTTTCGCTTAATTTCGTGTATAATGATAATAAAGGAAAGTGATTGTTGTGATAGAAGCTATTGTTTATTCATCAAAATGTGGTCATACGCTAGCATATGCTAAGGAGCTGGCAGGTCGATTGAATTTACCCTATTATTCTTTGAAAAAAGCAAAGAAATATTTAAAAAGAAATACGTCCATACTTTATATGAGTTGGATAAAAGAGGATAAGGTTATTGGCTATGATAAGGCTTGCTATTATCATGTAGAGAGTGTTGCAGCTACAGGGATATTTCCAAATACTATGGAAACAGCTTTTCGCATAAAAGAATATAATCAAATTTATGGAGAGTTTTTTTATTTGCCAGGTGGTATAAATAAAAAGCGCTTAAATCTCCTTCAAAGAATTACATTAAAATCCATAGAAAATACACTTTCTTTTAAATTGTTGGATAATGGTTTGACTAAGCAGGAAGCTAAGGCATTAGAAGCAATTCTTCACAATTTAGATTATTCAGATTTTAATGAATTAGAACCTTTAATAGAGAAATATAAAAGAGAAGATACGGAAATAATCTCTTAAATTATATGGAAAACTGGAAGAGAATTCTTGTAATTTATTGCACAATTTGTTAAAATAATTAAAGATATAAAGGAGTTGATAAAATTGCTAAAATTATTATGGTTAAAGATTAAAGAAGCTTTAATGTCTGTACTACCAGTAACGATTATTGTAATCATTTTATATTTTACTCCTTTAGTCCATTTGACTAATTATGAGCTTATTGTATTTATTGTTTCAGCAATATTTCTAATTCTTGGAATTGGTTTATTTAATTTAGGTGCTGATTTAGCGATGCAGCCTATGGGAGAGCAGGTGGGTGCATCGCTAATGAAATCAAAAAAGGTAAAAATTATTGTCATTGTTTGCTTTATTATGGGAGTTTTGATTACGATTGCAGAACCTGATTTATCTGTTTTAGCTGCTCAAGTATCAGAGGTAATTAACCCGCTAGCTTTAATGCTTTCTGTTGGTGTGGGTGTAGGGCTATTTTTGGTATTAGCTATTCTTAAAATCATATTTAAAAGAGATTTGTCCATGATGCTTATGTTTTTTTATATGTTAATGTTTGCATGTGCATCCTTAGTTATATTAAGTGGAAATGGGAACTTTTTATCCTTAGCCTTTGATTCAGGTGGTGTAACAACAGGACCTATTACCGTTCCTTTCATAATGGCATTAGGAGTTGGAGTGGCTGCTACTATTGGTGGAAGAAATGCTAGTGAAAATAGCTTTGGTTTAATTGCTCTATGCTCTGTTGGTCCTATTTTGGCTGTGTTGTTATTGGGAATTGCTATGAAGGGAGATATTCCTTATGCTGATCCTAATTATGAAGTAAATAAGGATTTCTTTGGTAACCTATTTAAAACGATGGGGAGTGTTTCAAAAGAGGTAATTATAGCTTTAAGCTTAATTGTTGTCTTCTTTATGATTATAGAATTAATTTTTATCAAGTTGCCAAAGAAGAAGTTGATTCAAATTGGTATAGGAATTGCATATACCTTTGTTGGACTAGTCATATTTTTAACAGCTGTAAATATTGGATTTTTGCCAATTGGCTATATTATGGGAAAAAGCATTGCAGAGTTTCACCCTGCATTTATAATAGGCTTTGGCTTTGTTTTAGGATTTGTTGTTGTTCTTGCTGAGCCAGCAGTTCATGTTTTAAATAAGCAGGTTGAAGAAATTACAAATGGTGGAGTTTCTAAAAGAGCCATGCTTTTAGCTTTAGCAATTGGAGTTGGAATTTCTATATGTTTATCTATGATCCGTTTAGTTTGTGATTTTTCTATATTATTTTATATTATACCAGGTTACTTTATTTCCTTAGGATTATCCTTTTTTGTTCCTAGAATGTATACGGCAATTGCCTTTGATTCAGGTGGTGTTGCTTCTGGTCCCCTTACCTCAAGCTTCATATTACCATTTGCTATAGGGGCATGTATCACCTTATATGAAGGACCAGATAAGGTTTTAAATGATGCTTTCGGAATCGTTGCTATGGTTGCGATGACTCCACTAATTACGATTCAACTTTTAGGCTTTAAGGCAGTATTTGTAAAGAAAATGAAAGAAAAGACAAGAATGAAGAAAATTATTAGTGCTGATGATGAGCAAATTATTCGTTTTATGTAGGTGAAGGTTATGAATAAAGAAAAGACGAGTAAATTAAAAAAAATTACCCCAATAAAAGAAGAAGGACTAACAGCACCTAAGCGTCTAAAGATTTTGATTACTATTGTTGAGCGTGCGAAGGCTGACTTTTATTTAGATACCTTAGAGGGATATGAGGTAAATTTGCAAACTGTAATATATGGAAAAGGGACTGCACCTTCTGAGATGCTACAATATTTAGGATTATCAGAAGGGAGAAAGGCGGTCATTATCAGTATCGTTCAGGAAGAGAAAATCAAAAAAATTTTTGCAGATTATGAGGATAAATATTTTAAAACTAAAAATGGAAAGGGAATAGCTTTTACGATTCCTATTTCCTCTGTTATAGGTGTAATGATTTATCAATTCTTAAGTAATACAGTTGATGGAATTAGAGGTGAGTAAAATGAAAGGTGAAAATGAATTAATTTTATGTATAGTTGATGCAGGCTTTTCTGATAGTGTCATGTCTGCTGCAAGAGAGTGTGGAGCAAGAGGGGGAACAGTTCTTAGCGCCCGTGGTACTGCTAGAGAAGATGCCGAAAAGCTTTTCAATATATCGATTCAGCCAGAAAAAGAAATAGTTATGATTTTAGTTAAAACTGAAATTAAGGATGAAATTTTGCACGCTATTTATAAAAATGTGGGGTTAAATACTCCCGCTCAAGGAATAGCCTTTAGCTTACCTGTTGAAGATGTGGTTGGCTTAACAACATCTACGCCAATGAAAGAGGATTCAGATGTATAAAATTTATTACCATAAGGAGATAAAATCTTTATGGTTTTTTTATTGTAAAAATGAGATTACTATTTTAGATTTAATTTTTTTAAAATGTTTTTCAATTAGTTTTTATGGGAATGCTCTACCTAAGTTATAAAACTAGATATTAGAGAATAAAGTAAAGTGGAGTGATACTATGAAAAAGTTATCTGTTTTAACCTTATTGATTGTTTTAGCTGCAAGTATATTTATAGCTGTAGCTCAAACGCCTTCTGAACAAGGAATTACTATATTTGTTGACCCTGGACATGGTGGTGTTGACGGTGGAGCAAGCATAGGAGAAGTAAAGGAATCTACGTTGACTTTACAAATTGCTAAAAAAATGAAAGAGGTTTTTGAAGAAAATGGAGTTCATGTTTTATTGACGAGAGAAACAGAGGATGATTTAAGTGAAGATGAATTTATTAAAAAAGAAGATATGATTAAACGTGTAAATATGATTAATACCTCTACTGCATGCTTAGCGATTTCCATTCATATGAACAAATTCAATATTGAAAAATATCGAGGAGCGCAGGTTTTCTATAGTCAAACAAATGAATTAAGTAAGCTACTAGCTGAGCGAATGCAATTTAATTTAAAGGCCTATTTAAAAAATACGGATCGTCAAATTGTCAAAAGAGATAATATTTTTCTTTTAAATAAGGTGACAAAGCCTTGTTGTATTGTTGAATGTGGGTTTATGTCAAATCAACAGGAGCTCGCATTATTACAGTCAGAGGAATACCAATATAAATTAGCACACAGTCTATTTTATGGAGTGGAGGATTATCTAAAATTATATTAAAAGCTTAGATTTAAATTAATGGCGAATAAAGCCATTCTTTTTTTATAAAACTATAAAAGAAATGCTAATATCTAAGAGGGTTCATGCTTTTATACTTCAGATATTAATAAAAATACAGAATTTTTTTAGTTTATTATAATTTACAAAAAAATCCCATAATTTTATGATATAATTATTTTAGAGTAAGAAAAATATTTTTATATATTATAATATTGATAGGAGGGCATACTATGGAATTTGTAACTTTTGAGAATGTAACGAAAAAATATGTTATGGGCAGTCAAGAAATAATAGCAAATGATCAAATATCTTTTTCTATCAAAGAAAAGGAATTTTGTGTTATAGTTGGTCCTTCTGGTGCAGGAAAAACAACCATACTAAATCTTTTAGGGGGAATGGAAAGCTGTGATTCAGGCAGTATTATTGTGGATGGTTCTATAATAAGTCAAATGAAAGAAAGGGAGCTTACCAATTATAGAAGATATGACGTGGGCTTTGTTTTTCAATTTTATAATTTAATGCCGAACTTGACAGCATTAGAAAATATAGAAATTGCAGTAGAAATCAGTGATAATCCTTTAGACCCTAAGGAGACCTTAAAGTCTGTTGGATTAGAGGATCGTTTTAACAATTTTCCTGCTCAGCTTTCTGGAGGCGAACAGCAAAGAGTGAGTATTGCTCGCGCAATAGCTAAAAATCCAAAGATCTTATTATGTGATGAGCCTACAGGGGCATTAGATTATTTAACAGGAAAAAGCATCTTAAAGCTTTTACATAATACATGTAGAAACCAATCTAAAACGGTAATTGTAATTACACATAATGCTGCCCTAACTAAGATGGCAGATCATGTGATTCGGGTAAAAAACGGTACAGTGGTAGAAGAATATTATAATGAAAATCCTTTGCCTATAGAAGAGATTGAGTGGTGATTTTATGAAAAAAACATTCATAAAAACCATTTTTAGAGATTTCAAAAAAAATTTCACAAGATTAATTGCTATAGTAGCAATTGTGGCATTAGGTGTAGGCTTTTTAATAGGACTCCTATCCTCCACGCCTGACCTACAGGATTCTATGGATAAATATTATGATGAATATGATATGTATGATGTTCTATTAAAAAGCACGATTGGATTTTCTAGTAATGATGTTACCTCTTTAGCAGAGGATATTCAAGAGATTGAAAAGATAGAAGGATACGCTTCGATAGAATCTATGGGAACCTATGCAACTAAAGAGGTATCTACTCGGGTTATTCGTACAGAAGAGACAACCAGTTTAAATCAAAAAAAGATAATTTTAGGAAGAATGCCCACCTCTAGTATAGAATGTGTTGTTCAGAATTTAGGCATATTTTTAGATAAAAATCCAATAGGAGACAAAATAGAGATAGGTGATGAAATTTATACGATTGTAGGTGTTTGTAATTCGCCAGTTTATTATTATCGTATGCAAGAGAATACACAGATAGGGAATGGTATTCTTGATGTAGTTCTATATACAATAGGTAATAATTTTCCAATTACAGATATTGCAATTACTTTTAAGGGTGCTGATAAACGTCATTCCTTTAAAAAAGAATATTTTTCCTATATTGAACCTTTTGAAAAGCAATTAATAGATCTATCCTTTAGCTATTTAGATCAAAGACTAAATAGCTTATACGAGGAGGCTTTCAAAGAAGCGCGTAAGGTTTTAGAAGATAATCCTTCTATACCTTCTTCTATGATAGACCAAATATTAGATTCTCAAAAGGAGGAAATCAAAAAAACGGTAGATGAACAATTCTCAGAATTGAAATGGTATGTCCTAAACAGAAAGAGTAATTTAAGCTATATTGCTTTTAATGAAAATTCTACTAAGGTGGATAAGGTTGCCATAATTTTTCCTTTCTTTTTCTTTTTTATAGCTGCTTTAATTGCCTTAACCTCTATTACAAGGCTTGTTTATGAGGATAGAGGTGCTATAGGTACGTTGAAATCCTTAGGCTTTTCAAATGCTAGAATTTTAAATAAGTACTTAATTTATGCAATTTTTGCTTGTTTGATAGGTTCGGCTGGAGGCTTATTATTAGGTGTATATGGAATTCCTATGGTAGTTTACTATGCATATAACTCTTTATTTCAATTACCTACTGGTGTTTTTAGATGGCATTCATGGTGTGTTTTATTATCTTCAATTTCAATGAGTGTAACTATTTTTATCGTGATGCTAGCAGTCTGTTTAAAAGCATTATCAGAAAAGCCTAATGCATTATTAGTTCCAAAGGCTCCTAGAGCAGGAAAAAGAATTTTATTAGAAAGAGTAGGATTTTTTTGGAAAAAATTAAAATTTAAATACAAATCTTCTATACGCAATGTATTCCGTTTTAAGAGAAATTTAGTTATGATGGTCATTGGAATTGGTGGCTGTACAGGCTTGATGCTTGTAGGATTAGGCTTAAAAGATTCGCTAAGTGGATCTTCTGAGCTTCAATATGAAAAAGTTTTAACCTATGATTTTAGTTTGGGTATTAAACAAGAGGTCCATTTAGATTATTTAACAGATAGTACTCTACTTTACCTTTATCAGGAAGAAGGAAAAGTTAAGGAGAATAAAGAGTATGAGGTATCTATACTATATACAGATTCTATGATTTTAGATTATATGAATTTAAATGTAGATGAATTACCTCAAACTGGTGTAATCATATCCTCTGATTTGGCAAATAAATTTCATTTGAAAAAAAATAGTAAAATAGAAATTGAGGCAAATTCAAAAAGCAAAGAATTTATTGTAAGTAGTGTATTTGAAAACTATATAGGCAATTACATTATTACAAGAAAATCAAATGAAGATATTAATACGATGCTAGTAAAGCTAGGACCTAAGGATAAAGAGAGTTATGATACAATTGTCCAAAAAATTTATGAAACAAACGAGATTAATTCAGTAGTAGATTTAGCTTCCTCAAAGGAGCTATATATGACATTAACCAATGGAACAGAGCTCGTAATTTTATTGATTATATTTTGTTCAGGCTTACTAGCTATCATTGTGATTTATAACCTTACCAATATTAATATAAATGAACGAATTAAGGAAATAGCAACCTTAAAGGTTTTAGGTTATCAAAAAATTGAAGTTTTAGGGTATATCTATAGAGAAATTATAATGATGAGTGTTTTTGGTATCTTATTCGGATTTGGACTAGGACCTTTGCTAAATATATTTATTATGCAGCAGATTTCTAGTCCTGGACAATGCTTTCCTTCTACGATATCAGGAATAAATTTCTTATATGCATTTTTAATCACTGCTATTTTTGTTGGCATTGTATTGTTATTTTTTATTCCTAAAATGAGAAAAATAAAGATGGTTGAATCTTTAAAATCGGTTGAGTAAGAAAAAAGGAGTTTTCAATATGAATGACATATTTATATCCTATAAGGTACATAATCGTGCCAAAGCAATTGAATATTATAGAGTATTGAAAGCTCAAGGATACTCCGTTTGGTTTGACCAGTTTGTTCCTATAGGGGCAAACTGGAAAAGTACCATTTTTGAGCAAATTTCAAACTCAAAACTGATTTTATGTTTGCTGAGTGAGTCTTGTTTAATCGATGATTGGGTAAAATCACAACTAGAGTCAGCTACATTTCTGCGTAAACAAATTATCTATATTACTTTAGATGAAACCAATTGGCAAGAAAACCTTGAGTATTCCCTTGATAAAAGAGTTTATGAATCTTTAGATTGTGCTATTACTTCTGATCCTTTTTTTGGTAAGGTGGACATTGAGCCAACAAAACAGGAAAGAAATTATTATGTTATGCCTCTAGAAGGAGAGAAGATCAACATACATAAGTTGTTGAATCCTATTATAAATTTTGGAATTCTTTGTATTAGTATCATTTTAACCTTTTTATTTGGTATCCACTTTTTTCGTGTAAGCTTGGACTATAGATATAGCTATGTTCTTTTAGGTATATCAGTTTTGCTAGGCTTATCCTATATTAAAAAATGGTATGTATATTTGATCCAATGCTTAGGAGCTATCAGTATATTTCTTGTCACAATTTACATGCTTCCCCCTTATTATATTTCTGGAATTTCAGTAAATGGCTTAGTTTTCTCTTTGTTTTTTGTATTTAGCACATATCTTCGATATTCTACGAGTAAACTTTGGTTAGCAATTCCTATGGCACTATTTTTGGCAAGCTTATACACGGCACTTGATGCAGGCTTACTTATATTTTTTAATACAGTATTAGATTTGAATTTATATTGGATAAGCCTATTTTTACTTTGTATATTTTTATTTTCTATTGGCTGGGGGAATAGAAATGAATTTAAAAACTTTAAAAAATAAAGCATTTGATATATAATAATTAAGGTAATGGAAAAAAGGAGAAGTTAAATATGAAAATAGATATAATTTCAGGATTCTTAGGCGCAGGAAAAACGTCGTTTATCAAGCGTCTTTTAGATTCAAAAATCAAAAATGAAAAGGTTGTTTTAATTGAAAATGAATTTGGAGAGGTTTCTGTAGATTCAGATTTACTTGCAGATACAAAGATTGATATTAAGGAACTTTCCCAAGGATGTATATGTTGTAGCTTATTTGGTGATTTTTCTAAATCACTACAAGAAGTAATCGAAAAATTTCATCCAGATCGAATTTTAATAGAACCATCAGGGGTAGGAAAGCTTTCTGATGTTATTCAAGCAGTGTCGGATGCAAAGCTAACAGAATATTTAAATGCTTTAGTCTGTATGGTAGATGTAAATAAAGCTAAAATGTATGCAAAAAATTTTGGTGAATTCTTTTTAGATCAACTTAAGTCGGCTCATACAATTATATTATCAAGAACAGATATTGCCAAAGAGGATAAAATCAAAGAGGCCTTAGAAATCGTTAGATCATATAATGAACATGCTGTAATTGTTACCACACCATTAAATCAACTAAGTGAAACGGAATTATTTAAGTCTTATGAAGGTATACAGGATGATTTTATGGCTGAATTATTAGCAGATTTGCAGCATAGCCACCATAAAGAAGAGTGTGGCTGTGAACACCATGATCATGAGGAAGAGTGTGGCTGTGAGCATCATCACCATAAAGAAGAGTGTGACTGTGGACACCATCATCATGAGGAAGAGTGTGGCTGTGGGCATCACCATCATGAGGAAGAGTGTGGCTGTGGGCATCACCATCACCACCATGCAGAAGAGATTTTTACATCCATTGGCTTTGAAACTGTTAAGAGGTATGATTTGAAACGATTTGAGAAATTATTAGACGAGATTGCTACAGGTGTGCATGGTTTAGTTGTGCGTGCTAAGGGTGTTTTATCTGATTTGAACGGAACTTGGTTTGAATTCAATTTAACTCCTGAGGAAGTAAATTTAATTCCTTGTCAGGCAAGACCAATTGGAAAAATTTGTATTATTGGTTCTGAATTGAATGCTCAAAAAATTAAAGATTTATTTTAGAGGATAGCTTATGGTTGAGGTGCCTATATTTATTGTTAATGGATTAATAGAAAGTGGTAAAACCACTTTAATTAAAGAAATTATAGAAAACAATGTTTCTTATCAAGCTGGGGCTACATTACTCATTGTTTGTGAAGAGGGTGAGGTAGAGTATGAGGAGGCTTGGCTAAAGGAATATGAGGTGAATCTTCATCAAATAGAAAAAGAAACAGATTTATCTGCAGAATTGCTATTTAAATTGGATGAAAAATATAAACCAGTTCAAATCGTTTTAGAATATAATAGCTTTTATACAATGGAAAATTTGGAATTTCCAGAATATATGCCAGTATATCAGCAGGTGACATTGATTGATGCATCTACCTTTGGACTTTATTTTAATAATATGCGACAGGTGTTTAACAATTTAGTAAAGCTTTCTTCTTTAATCATATTTAATCGTTGTGATGGAGTAACAGATTTGGGTTTGTATCGTAGGCAAATAAGAGCCTTAAACCAAGAATGTCAAATTGGCTTTGAAGGTAAAAATGGGCAATTAACTTCTATGCTAGATGAGGATTTACCCTATGATATAACCAAAGATACTATCATATTAGAGGATACTGATTATCCTACATGGTATATAGATGTTTTTGATAATTTTGAGAAGTATTTAGGAAAAACAATTAAATTTAAAACGTTTGTTAGAGATATTTTAGAGGACTCTATTGTTGTAGGTAGAAATGTTATGACATGCTGTGAGGATGATATCCAATTCCTTGGCTATGAGGTTAAGAATGTTAAGGAGTTAGTAGCAATTGGAGATTGTATATTCTTGGAATGTGAGGTTTTTCATGAATATTCAAATATTGCTGAGGCAGAGGTTGTCATACTACATGCAAAGAAAGTCTCTAAATTGGCTAAGGAAGAAGATTCTGTTTTATCTTTTTAGGTTGAAAATGCTCGTAAAAGGGCTTTTTCTTTTTGTCATTTTTGTGGTATACTTATATAAGGTGATTTACTATGCAAAAGAGATTTGATATAAAATGTGTAGAGGAAACAATTTTATTAGGCGAAAGAATAGGTAAACTATTGCATGCAAAAGATGTTGTACTATTGGTGGGAAACCTATCTGCTGGAAAAACAACTTTAACTAAAGGAATTGGCTTAGGACTAGGTATAAACAAAATAATTAACTCGCCAACCTTTACGATTGTCAAAGAATATAAGGGAAGGTGTCCTTTATATCATTTAGATCTATATCGTCTTAATGGCTTAAACACAGATTTTGATTTAGAGGAGTTCATTGAAGGTGATGGGGTTTGTGTAATTGAATGGCCATACCAAGTAGAAGAACTTCTACCTAAAGAATTTTTATATATTGAACTAGAGCGTGTGGATGATACGCATAGAGTCATCCAAATAGAGGCTAAGGGAGCTCGCTATGAGGAGGTATTAAATCAATTATGAAAGCTTTGATTTTAGATTCAGCAACAAATATATTATATACGGCCTTATGCTTAGATGGAAAGATTCTTTATGAGTCTTATTTGCCAGGAAAGCATGATCATGCACGTGTGATTTTGGCTGAGGTAGAAAAAGCTTGCTTAAATGCAGGAATGGATTTAATTGAAATTGATAAAGTGATTGTAGGTATTGGTCCAGGCTCTTATACAGGTGTACGTATGGCTGTTACGGTTGGGAAAATGTTGGCTACCTTAGAACCTAAAATTAAACTTTATGCAATATCTACCTTAAAATTAATGGCTAGTGGATTAAAGGGTAGGGTGCTAGCACAAATTGATGCTAGAAGAGGAAATTGCTTTGGCTGTATTTATCAACCTGATGAGGATTGTTATTTTGTATCTGAGGCTTTACTAGAAAAGACGACGTTAGAAAAAGAAAAATATGATAATAAAGTGGATGAGAATTCTTATAAAGTTAATCCTATTCGAGTTATAGAGCTTGCGAAGTATGTGGAAGAGCCTAGAATACTTACCCCCAACTATTTAAGAGAAACAGAAGCAGAGCGTAATCTTTCATGATAAGGAGATATAATAAGGAAGACATTTCTAGAATTGTTGCGTTGGAAAAAGAAAATCTTTTGTCTTCTTTGGAAGAAGAATTTTATTTTTTAAATTTAGATAATCCCTTTGCCTATCATTATGTTCTTATGGAACAGGAAGAAATTATAGGCTTTGTTTCCTCAATTTTTGATGGCAATCTTCTAGAAATTTTAAATTTGGTAATAGATAAAAAGTATCAATCTAAAGGATATGGAACAAGACTTTTAAAGGAAGTTTTTGTCGAGCTAATGTCTAAGGGTTTAAAAAGAGTCATACTAGAGGTAAGAGAATCTAATACTAAGGCTAAAGCTTTATATAGTTCTTTAGGCTTTAAAACAATTTCTATTCGCTATAGCTATTATGCTAATAAAGAAAATGCCTTAGTTATGCAAAAGGAGTTATAATGGAAAAAACAAACGCTATGAGAATTTTGGAACAGCATAAAATTCCTTATGAAGTCTTTGTGTATCCTCATGAGGAGGGGATATGTGTAGAAGGAGCTATTGTAGCACAGCTACTTAATGAAAATCCCTCACAAGTTTTTAAAACTTTAGTATCTCAGGGTGCGAGCAAGCAATATTACGTTTTTGTAATTCCTGTAGATAAGGAATTGGATTTAAAAAAGGCTGCTAAATCTGTAAAGGAAAAATCGGTAGAATTAGTTGCTGTTAAGGATTTACTTTATCTTACAGGATACATCCGAGGGGGATGTAGTCCGATTGGAATGAAAAAGCGTTATTTTACCATATTAGATTTAACTGCCAAAACTTTGCCTTATATCCTTTGTTCAGCAGGCAAAATTGGCTATCAGGTTAAGATATGTCCTAAAGATCTTGCGAAAGTTTTAAATGTACAATTTTTTGAAATTACAAGGTAGCAATAATATTTTACTTAAAATATAACTTCATTAGCTTTTATATGAAGTTTTTCTTTAAGAAAATGCTTTTATTCTCTACCTTTTTTTTCTTTATTATTGTATAATAAATGTATATATTTTTAAAAACATTATGTTTTTATTGGAGGGCTGTTATGGAAGAGGTTAGTAACTATATTAAAACTTTAATGGCAGAGGATTTAAAGGAAGGTAGAGTGAAGGAAATTATTACCCGCTTTCCTCCAGAGCCTAATGCCTATTTACATATTGGACATGCACGTGCAATCATAACAAATTTTGAATCTGCAAAGGCATTTGGTGGAAAAACAAATTTAAGATTAGATGATACGAATCCTACAAAAGAGGATAGTGAGTATGTAGATGCTATTCAAGAGGATTTAAAATGGCTTGGCTATACTCCAAATCATGTTTTTTTTGGAAGTGATTATTTTGAAGAAACCTATAATAGAGCTGTTTTGTTAATCAAAAAAGGGTTAGCCTATGTGGATGATTTAACGCAAGAAGAAGCTTCTAAATACCGTGGCACCTTAACAGAACCAGGGAAAAACTCTCCTTATCGTAATCGAAGTGTAGAAGAAAATTTAGATTTATTTGCTAGGATGCGTGCTGGTGAGTTTAAGGATGGGGAAAAGACCTTACGTGCTAAAATAGATATGACTAGTCCTAATATCAATATGAGAGACCCTATTTTATATCGTATTATTCATATGCATCATCATCGCCAAAAAGATAAATGGTGTATCTATCCTATGTATGATTTTGCACATCCTTTACAGGATAGCTTTGAGGGGATTACACATTCCTGCTGTTCTTTAGAGTTTGATAATCACCGTGTTTTATATGACTGGGTTTTAGCTAATACAGATGTAGAGCATATCTCTCATCAGTATGAATTTGGACGCTTAAATATTACAGGGATGGTAATGTCAAAGCGATATTTAAAAACGCTGGTTGATACAAAAAAGGTGAGTGGCTATGATGATCCAAGAATGCCTACCTTGGTTGGCTTAAAGCGTAGAGGCTTTACCCCAGAGGCTATTAAGAGCTTTATATTATCTACAGGCTTATCAAGAGTTAATTCGACAGTAGAGTATCATGCTTTAGAGGAAGCCTTACGTGATGATTTGAAGATGAAGGCATTAAGACCATCTGCTGTAATTAATCCTGTTTTAGTTCAAATTGATAATTATCCTGAGGATCAAATAGAATTTATGGATTGTCCCAATAATACAGAAAATGAAGCGTTGGGTACTAGGAAGATTGCCTTTGGAAAATATGTATATATTGAACGTGATGATTTTATTGAAGAAAAGCCAAATAAAAAATGGAAGCGACTGGCTTTAGGTGTAGAGGTAAGATTGATGCATGCCTATTTTATTACGGCAACTCATGTTGAAAAGGATGCGGATGGAAATATTACTTTAATTCATGCGACCTATGATCCTGCCACACGTTCTGGTTCAGGATTTAATGAGCGTAAGCCTAATGGAAACATTCATTTTGTAGAGAAAACTACAGCATTGCCAGCAACCTTTAGATTATTTGATGCGTTATTTTTGCCAGAAACAGAGGAAACTAAGGATTTAGATTTTATTGAAAGGTTGAATCCAAATTCCTTGTCTATTTCAAAAGGCTTTGTTGAAGCATCTTTAAAGGAAACAAAGCCTTTAGATCATTATCAATTTGTTAGGAATGGATATTATACTACAGATAAGGATAGTACAAAAGACGAGCTTATATTTAACTGTACAGTTAGCTTGAAGTCGTCATTTAAATTATAAACAAAGGGGACTGCATTGCAGCCCCGATTTTTAAGCATTGAGGAGAAAATTATATGTTAAAAACAGTAAACTTAGGATTACAATATGGTTCTCGAAAACTTTTTGAGCATGTAGATATAACCTTTACAAAAGGGAATTGTTATGGAATTATTGGTGCAAATGGAGCAGGTAAATCTACATTTTTAAAATTATTATCAGGTGAAATAGAATCTACAACAGGAGAAGTTGTCTTAGATAAAAATGAAAGAATGTCTGTCTTGAAGCAGGATCAAAATGCTTATAATGATAAAACAGTTTTAGATACGGTTTTATTAGGACATCCAAGATTGATTGAAATTAAAGAACAGAAGGAAGCGCTCTATGCTAAGGAGGATTTCTCAGAAGAGGATGGAATTTTAGCTGCTGAGCTTGAGGGCGAATTTGCTGAGCTAGGTGGCTGGGAAGCTGAAACAGATGCTATGACCTTGTTAAATGGTATTGGAGTAGATGATGCTTATCATTACACTCTAATGGGAGACTTAGATGCAAAATTGAAGATTAAAGTATTACTAGCTCAAGCGTTATTTGGCAATCCAGACATCTTACTTTTAGATGAGCCAACAAATAATTTAGACTATAAGTCTACGCGTTGGCTAGAAAATTTCTTATTAAATTTTGAAAATACAGTTTTAATTGTTTCTCATGACCGTCATTTTTTAAACAATGTTTGTACTCATATATGTGATGTTGATTTTGGTAAAATTAAATTATATGTAGGAAATTATGAATTTTGGTATGAGTCAAGTCAATTGGCCTTGCAGCAGGCAAAGGATCAAAATAAGAAGAGTGAGCAAAAGGTTAAGGAGCTTCAAGAATTTATTGCTAGATTCTCTGCAAACAAATCTAAATCTCGTCAAGCAACTTCACGTAAAAAGCTATTAGAGAAAATAAAAATAGAGGATATTGAACCTTCCTCTAGAAGATATCCTTATATAGGATTTAAACCAAATCGTGAGGTCGGAAACGATATTTTGTTTGTTGAAAATTTATCAAAGCCAGGTCTATTTGAAAATTTAACCTTTAGTGTAAATAAAAATGA
Organism: uncultured Anaeroplasmataceae bacterium; assembly: GCA_910579215.1. GTDB lineage: Bacteria > Bacillota_I > Bacilli_A > Acholeplasmatales > Anaeroplasmataceae > Pelethenecus. Next base: position 63,793 of record CAJTTN010000008.1, on the reverse strand, counting down.
TAAGATAGCCTTCTTGGCAGAAAACTCTGTTATTATTACGGCATTATTCAATATTTTAGCAGGTAAGGATACGGAATATACAGGTAAATTTAAATGGGGAATCACAACCTCTACAGGATTTTTACCACAGGAGAATAAGGAATATTTTAATAAGGATTTATCTTTAATAGATTGGCTTAGACAATATTCTGAGGAAGACCAAACCGAAAGCTTTATTCGAGGCTGGTTAGGTAGAATGCTATTTAGTGGAGAGGAATCCTTAAAGAAGTGTAATGTCTTATCTGGAGGAGAAAAGGTTAGATGTATGTTTGCCAAGCTTATGCTTGAGGCACCTAATATTTTAGTTTTAGAGGATCCAACCAATCATCTTGATTTGGAATCTATTACAGCCTTAAATGAGGGAATGAAAGCCTATAAGGGGAATATATTATTCTCTAGTCACGATGCTGAGCTACTAGAAACTGTTGCAAATCGTATAATCTCCTTTGAGAAGAATGGAACGATTTTAGATAGAATGACAACCTATGAAGAATTTTTGGAAAGCAAGGAAGTAAAATAAAGATAAGGAGGGGAAGGTATATGCTAGAAGGACTAAATGATCGTCAGCTTAAGGCTGTAACAACTACAGAAGGACCTGTAATGGTTATGGCAGGTGCTGGTTCTGGAAAAACAAGAGTACTAACAGAACGAATAGCTTATATCATTGATCAAGGTATTTCCCCTTTTCAAATTTTGGCTGTTACTTTTACGAATAAGGCGGCCAATGAAATGAAGCGTAGGGTAGAGGATTTAGTGCATGTAGAGACAAAATATATGTGGATTTCTACGTTTCATAGCTTTTGTGCAAGATTGTTACGTACAGAAATAACAGCTTTACCCCCTTATACAAAAAACTTCTTAATCTTAGACGAGGAAGATTCCTTAAAAATAATTAAAAATATATGTAAAGACATGGATATAGATGAAATTAAGCCTAGAAAGCTTCAAGGCTTAATTTCAAAAGCCAAAAACTTTCCCAATTATAAAATTAGTGACCTCCATTTAAAATCTATTTTTGAAAAAGTAAATCAACATTATAGTGTCTATTTAGCAGAAAATAATATGCTTGACTTTGATGATTTACTCATAAAGACTATTGAGCTTTTCAAAGCGAATATGGAGATCTTAAAGAGATATCAAGAAAAATTTCAATATATTCTTGTAGATGAGTTTCAGGATACAAATGAGCTACAATATGATTTAATCTTTATGCTTGCAGCAAGACATCATAATTTGTTTGTTGTAGGAGATGACTTTCAGTCCATCTATTCCTTTAGAGGTGCAAAAATTGAAAATATTAATCGCTTTCGAACGGATTTCTTAGAGCATAATTTAATCTTATTAGAAGAGAATTATCGTTCTACAATGCCTATTCTTAATTTGGCAAATGAAATTATTAAGCACAACCCTAATCAAATTAAAAAGGTAATGTTTACGAAAAATAAGGAAGGCGTAGTTCCATTTTATTATGAGGCTGTTAGTGGCAAAAGTGAAGCAATGTTTGTTGTAGATAAAATTAAGGAATTTCATTTGAGAGGAGATTCCTATAATGATTTTGCAATTCTTTATCGCGCTAATTATATTTCACGTGTGTTTGAGGATTTTTTGATAAAATATCAAATTCCTTATCGTATTTATGGTGGTCTATCCTTTTTTGCAAGAAAAGAAATCAAGGATATGATTGCATATTTAAGAGTAATGATTTATCCAGAGGATGATTTTTCGTTTATGCGAATTGTAAATGAACCCAAACGAAAGATTGGTTCTGCCTTACTAGAAAAGCTTAATCTGCATGCTTTAGAGGTACAGACTTCCTTATATAATTCTATTCCTACCTTTGAGGGTAAGGGGGCAGGCTTTACAGCCTTAAAAGAATTTCATACCACTATGGAATCTTTAAAGAACCAAATAAATAATATACCTTTAGTAAAATTGATAGATGTAGTGCTAGAGGAAACGGGATATAAGGCAATGCTAGCCTTAGAAGATCCTGAGCATGAGCGCTTAGAAAATATTTACGAATTAAAAAATGTTTTGAAAGAAACCGAAAATACAGTAGATGGAGATAACATTGATAAGCTAGAAAGCCTTTTAAATGATTTATCCTTACGGACAGATGAAGAAAGAACTGAGGATCAAGAGTCAGTAGTACTTTCTACGTATCATCAAGTGAAAGGATTAGAATTTAAAACAGTCTTTATGGTAGCAATGGAAGAAGGCATTTTTCCAAGTGGCTTTCATAGTGATGATTTAGACTTAGAGGAAGAACGAAGAATTTGCTATGTAGGAATTACACGTGCAAAAGAACATTTATATGTTTCTAACGCTAAATCAAGAATGCTTTATGGACATTTAGAGATGGAAAAAGAATCTCGATTTGTTAAAGAAATGGGAACAAAATATTTAAAGAATATATCTGCAGATTTTTATAAAAAAGCTAAAGAAAAATATGATAGCTATGTTATAGAAAAGCCAAAGCTTAAAAAAGAATTTGATGAGCTATATCATGTAGGAGATAAAATTGAACATAAAGTATTTGGATTAGGTATTGTTGTAAGTGTTGGAACAGATAATTTTATTAAGGTAGCTTTTTCCATGCCGACAGGAATAAAACCTTTAATTAAAGGACATCCCTCTTATCAAAAAATAGAAAAGAAATGATAGTATTAAATAGTAAAATATGCTATACTTAAATAGCATATATGCGGTCGTGGCGGAACTGGTAGACGCGTACGTTTGAGGGGCGTATGGGAATTCCCGTGTGAGTTCAATTCTCATCGGCCGTACCATCTTAAGAGAACAGGGGCTGTGAAAAAACCTAACTTTTGAAAATAAAACAAAAGTAAGGCTTCACAGCTTTTTTCTATGCCAAAAAAAACAAAAAACGCTCAGGGAATCGAACCCGGAGACGCCTTTATGGTAGAATAGTGTTGGCACACAATTATTCTACATGAGATATTATAGCACAAGACAAACATTTTTAATAATTTCCTCAACTATAAAGGTTGAGGAAACAAAAAAAATCGATAAATTTTTGGAATTATTAGATAAATCTGGAGTATGTGATTTAATAAAAAAACAAGTAATTCATGATGAAAGAAATAAAGGAGGAAGACCTGGATATAATGTATATAATATGTTGGCAGCAATAATCTATAGTTTCGCATTTAATAAGGCTTCGCTAAGAAATATAGAGGATTTATGTATTTACGATTTAAGAATTATTTATATTATGGAGTATGAAACACCAACATATAAAACCATAGGAAATTTTATAAATGAATATATAATACCTAATAGAGATAAGATATTTTCATTAATAACAAAAGCGATTTTTGAAGAATGTAATCTCAAAATGGATAGAGCATATATAGATGGATCAAAGTTTGAAGCGGAGGCCAACAAATATAAATTTGTATGGAAGCCTACTACTTTTCATTTAAAGCTTTCAGATAAAATAAGAAAAGTATTAGGGGAGTATAACTTATTAAGAGGTGTAAGAATAGAAGGGATAATCGAATCAAAAATAGTAGCAAACAAATTGATTGAATTAGCTAATATAGTAGAGGAATATGATTTGAGTTTAAAAAACAACAAATCACATAAGGAAGCATATAAAAAACTATATCAATATTTAGAAAAGAGTTTAGAATATGAAGAGAAAGAGAGGATATGTGGGCCAAATAGGAACTCTTATTTCAAAACAGATATAGACGCAACAGCAATGTGTCTTAAAGAAGATTATTATTCAGGATTAGGAAGTAATATGCACGCTGCTTATAATGTACAATTATGTGTAATCTATGGACTGATTTCTTCTTATATAGTTATACAATCTTGAAATGATTTAGAAGATTTCATCAAAATACTAGAAAAACATTACGAAATGTATGGAAGTTATCCTAATTTTGTAGGTGCAGATTCTGGATATGGTTCGTTGAAAAACTATCGTTTTTTAGAGGAACATAATATTAAAAACTTTGTTAAATATTTAACGCGGGAAGGAAATGTTTCAGGTAAACGACCTAGTCAATATCGAATTAATAAAAATAATACTATAACTTGTCTTAAAGGAAATATAGGTACAATTGAAAATAATCCGCCATCTCATCCAAGAAAGAAAAATACAGTTTTCTATAAAATAGAAGGCTGTAATAATTGTGAATATATGGATTATTGTAAAAGATTTATGAAAGATAAAACAAAAAATTTTAAGTATTTTGAAGTATCACAAGATTTACAAATTTATATTCAAGAGGCAGAAAAAAATTTATTATCTCCCGAAGGAATAGAGATGAGAGTAAATAGGAGTTCTCAAGTTGAAGGTGCGTTTGGAGTTATTAAACAAGATTTTATGTACGAAAGATTTAGAAGAACATTATTACCAAAAGTATCTACAGAATTTATGTTAGTATGTTTAGGATATAATATTAGAAAATTATTCAAATTTTATAGTGGTAATGCAAAATTCCAATATTGGAAAGCTCCAGTTGGATTACAAGTAGAAACTTTTAAAAAACCAAGTGCTAAACGCTTATCTAACAAAGCAAATAAAGTTAAAAAGAAAAGTCTTAATGTAGAGGTAAGATCAAAATATATGTATAAATAAAAAGCTGTGAAAAACTAACTTTTTAATAGTTAGGTTTTTTCACAGCCCCTTTTTATTTTTCTAAATAATTCTCTCTTTTTCGTGAATATTTTACAAAATTTGCAATAAATGGTATGATTACATCCGAGAAGGGAGGATATAGTAATGAAGGAGTTGAATAAATTATTAAATAGATTTTTAATATGAAATTGTTTTTTTATAAAACGTCGTTAAGATGTAAATAAAAGGAAGGGCAAAAATGGTACTTAAGAGTACTGTTTTTGCCCTTTTTTGTCTTGATTAGAGTAAGAAGGGAGATGAGATAATGAAAAGAAAAAATACTATGGACTTACTGAAAGAAAATTGTCTTGAAGAAAATATAGATTTATTTATACAATTTCAAGAAGAAATAAAGGACTTCTTTTATAAATATGATTTGTTTAATTGTGATAATATGTATACTAAAATTTTTGAATGCCTAAATTTCAAAAGTTATATGTCATATGCAAAGATTAGTGAATATGCAGCTATTAATATTAAAGGTGTAATAAAGTTTATGGAGAAATATGAAAATTTTATTTCTAAGATGTTAAGTCTACCAAAGTATGAAAAACTGAAAAATCTTATTATCATAAAATAATATTGTTGTCAATACCCAAATTGGGGTATTTTCATTTAATAGAATCCTATTTACAATAGAAATGTATTAGGTAGCTACTAGTACAATTGTAAAATAAGATCTTAAATTACGAATATAAATAGGAGGATAAATATGGCTTTTCAAAACAGACAAGCAGAACATTTGAATCGTAAGAAACTAATTGTTCGCGATATAGTAAAAGATTCGAGTGGGAATATAGTGAGTTTGACAGTAGATGTTGAACGAGCAGAGGGCAGAGTTAGTGTAGAGGGAACAGCTTTAAATGCAGATACACTTAATGCAGAAATTAAAAATGCAGTGGAGTCTGTAGTTTCTGCAATTGGACCAACTTCACAAACTCAAGCTGTGTATGATTCTAGCACAAAAGTTGCTACAACAGAATTTGTATGGAATGTTTTAATAGCTTTAGGACACACAAAGATTAATAACCCATCTACAGGTGGTGGTTCCGGTTCAAGTGGAACATAAAATGGAAGGAGAAAGTACAATGACAAAAATTTTAAGTCATACAGGAAATGAGGTATATGTTGGACATTTTCAAGGTAATGCCATGAAAAAGTCTATGGATATTATAGAAGAATATAGTGCTAATAGAATAGAAATTAGTCCACGTATATCTGTAATTACAACATTTACAAATAAAAATAAGGCAATTACAGCTTTACAATTAGAACTAAGTAATATGCCATATATTAATGCTTGTCCTGAGGGAGTAGAGGAATGGACAAACATTGATAAAATTAAATACTATGTAGGAGCTCTAGAACAAACAACCTCAGAGTATTGTCTATTAGTTGATGGATACGATGTTCTATTCTTTAAGAATTTGGATGAAACATTTATTCAAAAATTTGAACATTTAAACACTAAAATATTATTTAATGCAACAAAAAACAATCATCCAAACATGGAAATTGACATTGTTGAAAATAGAGATTCATTAGGAGAATTCAAATATTTAAATGCAGGGGTTGTTTTTGGAAAAACACAAGATTTATTAAAATTTTATAAAGAAGTGTTAATAACAACGCAAAGAAAAGATATTATGAATCCTTGGAATAGTGAACAGTTGTTTGTGAGAATTGTTGCAAATGGCAATCCCGATGTATCTTTTGACCATCAATGTGCCTTATTTCAGACATTCTCAAAAACAGAAAAAACAGTTTGTGGGAATACAGCGATAATCATATAGTGCATAAGGTCATAGATGTCTTTTATCTAAGAAACTATGACCTTATTTTTTAAAAGAAAGGAAGAAAAGAATGAATCCAGAAAATATACATTTATATCTTTCTATTTTAGCACCTACGTTAACTTTATTGTGCACAACGGTTGTTTTCTTGCAAAAGTTTGTTAAAAATAAAAAACTTAAGCGAGTATTAGAAAAAACAGAACAAATTACTAGGGAAATTATTCCTTGTATAACAGAAGCAGAAAAGTTTTCTAATTATAGTGGTGCTGAGAAAAAAGAATATGTAATGACAAAACTAAATCAATTTGCATTAGAAAATCATATTAAATTTAATCAAGAAGAGGCTTCTAATAGGATTGAGGAGCTTGTGACTTTAACTAAAGTTGTTAATGTTAAAGATGTTACTATTAACAAAGAAGTTGTTCAAGATGAAATAGAAAATGATTCTAAAAAGCAAATTGAACAAAAAATAAAAAATATTATTGAAGGGATGAGAAATTAATATGCAATTTAAAAATTCAAAAATAACTTATGCGGCTCATTCTTATATTGACTTTATTTCAGATGCAGGTACAGCTAGTGTAAATGCTTCTGTTGCTGAACTAATTTTTAGACATACGGATATGGAAATGGGAGAAGGAACCTTTAAGATGGGGCTTTCTCATATTTACAATAATTATTGTCATATTGTTGATACAGGAGTAGGTACCAATTGGAAATTAAATATTCAGCAATATATAAAACCTTATGATTCAAGTATGAGATTAGAAGGGTTTAATGTCGGTGATTATTTATATTTAGATGGGGATGGTTACATTCATAGATTTGTAAAATATGATGGCAATCGTTACCTAGATACCCTGGGAAACGGAATGACATTAGTTACTTCTTACAACTCATATCAAATTCAAGATGCACAAAATAATGTTTATGATTTTAATTCAGCAGGTAATTTAATTAAATTATCTATAGAGGGAAACCCAAATACTATTATAAAGCATATTGAATTAGATAGTTTAGGACGTCCTATAAAATTCTATGATAGTAGAAGTATAGGAAAAAGAGAACGATATTTTAGATTTGAATATAAAAATTCACTACTTTATAAGATCTCATTAATTAGTCTGGGTATAGAACTTGAGAGTATTTACTATTCATATATTGGAACAAATTTAAAGTCAAACTATCATTTTATTAACAATGCTTTATCTCAAGTTGCCTTATTTAAATATGATTCAAGCGATAATCTCATTTTTGCTACAGCTACACCTAATGGACTGGCATTAAAGTTTACGCCATATGCAAGTAAGATCATTGTTGAAAAAGGAATATCTAAGCTTTATTTAAGCTCATTTGCCGCATTAAATGATGGTTTATATTCGGGCGAAACTATCCCTATTCCGTCAGTAGAACCAGAAATCGGCTTTAAAAATGTTAGAAAAGCAAAAGGAAATTTTATTGTAGAGACTAGTAATGATGGATTATACCATTTGGGAGAAATATCTGCCTTTGAAACACTTCAGGATGAAACTGTTATTCTTGAAAGTTATGATAGTTTTGGAGTATCAGATAGTTCAATAATTGAAAAAACCACATTTAATCATTATTCAAGTTATTCGTCAATAAAAAGTGATAAAGATATAGAATATCGCTATTATCATAATAAAAAAGGATTTGTTACAGGTGTCTTTGAGGTTGAAGGAAACCATTTAAGAACATTGACAAAGGATAATGGAATCTCCATTATGTATGAGATGCCCAAAGACTATTACCAAGAGACTATTAATAATAAAAGTATAGTAACTGCTACCATTGGTAAAAGCATTAAATGTCTAGATAAGGATAATAGAGATTGCGGTTTTTTTACTGGAGGAAGAACTCTAAAAGCATATAGAGATAAGGATGGATTAAATTATATTAACTTTGTAGCATCCTTTTGGATTAATGTTTCTTGTTCAAATGCCTCTTATATGAAAGTTTTTTTTGAAATATTTCATATGAACTGGATAAAAAAAGAGATATTCATTGATAAAACTGCAAACAATGCATGGCAATATGTAACGCTTTCCTTTTCCATTCGAGATGATGATCAATCAAAGACATACGATTTTGATTCAGCATATATTAAAGTTCTAACGGATGGAACAGGAACTTATCAAGTTTCTGACTTTAGAATTAAGGAAGGTGAAATGTCTAAATTAAAAATATCTAATTTTAATGCTAGCCAACCTTCCATTTCAGAATTTTATAGTGTTAGACTGCAATTAACGAATGGCAGATCTCAAACAATTCTTTTAGATCATGAAAACTTTTTAACTGATTCAGATATCTTATTTGCCTACAAAAATAGAATGATTCGAGGAGAATCAGGATTTGATTTTGTATATTGTGGAAATACAAAAAGAATAGCTAATGTATCAAAAGTATATTTTAGAGTTTATGAGAATATGGATTATACTGGAATGAAGAATGAATATGAAATTTATTCTGATTCAGGAATTAAATTTATTACACATTCCTCAGATAATAGTTGCGTTACAAGCAAATATTTCTATTTTTATGCTAAAAAACTTGAGGAGTATAATGAAGTTTCTATTAATAAATCATATTTTGGTGGTAAAAATTCAACGGTAAGCGATTATCAAGGAAGAATTTTACAAACAGTTGATGCTTATAAGAAAAAAACGGTAAATGAATATGACTTATATGGTAATCTTATAAGTACTACAACTGCATTGGAGGACGATTTTGGTTCAGATAATAAGGTGAAATCTGGTAAAAAAAGATTTTATACTAGATATATATATGATGATGAATCTGAAAATGGAAAATACCGTGAAATGGTCATTGATACAAAGGTTCAAAATTCATCTGTGAAAATTAGAAAAAATTCGCAAATGTTGAACACTGTGGATTCTGTACAAGTGGGAAATAATTATACACAAAATTTTTCTTATGATTTATTAAATCGTGTAAAAGAGCAATCTATAAACTTTGATTTCAATAAAAAGGTTTACCATCATTTTGAATATGATTCCCTTGGGAGAATTAAAGCAATTACAGATAATGAAAAGTATAGGTTTGGTTTTGATTATGATATTTATGGGAATATAAAGAAATATTACATAGAAAAAAATAAAGAAATTCTTGAAGTGAAATCTAAATCTGTTACGCCTAATGGTAGTTCGTTTGGTGGCGATTTACAAGAAGAAATTAATCATTTGACAAATTGTAAAATCACTACTGAGAAGGATAAGTATGGTAGACCTAGAAAAATCTTTTTTAGCGATATCTTTTTTAAAAAAGTTGAATTTGAATATCAAGAACAAGATGCTCACATTAATTCAAATAGTTATTCTACTCCATTAGCTGAAAGTCAAAGTATAGCAAAAATTAAACATATCAACGATAGTTTGGATGGAACTCAAACAACATTTTGGTATGATAATAATAATGATGCTTGTGGTTATAAAATTGAAAAGAATGATAAAGAAATTTTAAGAATTCAACAGTTAGATTCGCAAAATACCAAATATGTTATTGGAAATACACATTATAAGACCTCTGTTGAAAAGAATAATATTTATACCGCTCCTCAAATAATTAAAACATCTGTTTATGATGATCAAAAAGATGATGGAAAAGATGAATGGAAAGAAGTCAAAAAATTTGGGTTCTCATATGAATATGATAATATATTAGGCGTAGTAAAAAAGAAAAATAATAGTGATTCTTCTTTAGAATACAACTTTATTCCAAAAGATAATACTGTCTTTTATTCTAATTTAGTTCAAAATTCAACTCATAAAATAAAAGATTGTACATATCAATTTGATTATAGTTATGATGAGAATGAAAATATTAGAAGAATTCATTCTACCAAAAATGGAGATACTGATATTTCATATTCTTATGACAAATTGAATCGACTAAAAACAGAATATAATACTCGTCAAGGAATAGATAATACATATAGTTATTTAGATAATAATAGTCAAGATATTAATAGAGTGACAAAGGTTTTTCAAGGTACTACGAAGGTTAAAGAATATGAATATGATGAATTAAATCGTTTAACTAAATATTATAGAAATGGTTCTCTAATAAAAGAATTACAATATCATGAAAACAATTTGCTTCCTCATCATATTATAAAAAATGGCAATTCCTACAAATTAGGTTGGGAGAGAGGTAATTTATTAAGCTTTTACTTAAATACATTTTTCACTTATAATTATCAAGGAAATCGTGTTACTAAGGATAATTCTGGTGGTATTAAAGTTAAATATTATTATGATGGGTCTAAACTATTGGGAGAAGACTACTCTAATGGTATTAAACTGAGATATATGTATGACTTAATGGGTATAGCAGGAGTTAGATATATTGCCTCCGATGGAAGCATTATAGATTATGACTATGCAAAAGATGGTCAAGGAAATATAGTGGCAGTCATAAAAGATGGTGTAATCATCACTGAGTATTTTTATGATGCTTGGGGAAATACAAAAGTTAACATATTAAATAATTCAGATCCATTTGCAACTTTAAATCCAATTCGTTGGAGAGGGCATTATTATGATAGTGAAACAGAAATGTATTTCATTAATGGTCGTTATTATGACCCTAATCTATGTAGTTATATTGATTCTATGGAAATAGAAACAGTTTTAGATTCATCTAATACAATTGGTGCCTTAAATTTAAATGCGATATGCACAGACAACCCAACAGATTTGGGCTCAAATAACTTTACAGTATTAACAAATACGGATTTAATGCCTGATCCAGTTTATGATCCCCTAGCTGGATATTCGTGGTGGGATAGGAACTGGAAGTCGGTCATCCGGTATGGGCTTTTTACATTAACTTTTGCAGTGTCGATTATTTTGATGTGTATTCCAGGAACTCAAGCCTTTGGAATAGGTATGTTTAATGCTGGATTAGGAGCAGCCATATCGGGAGCCGTTATTGGAGGACTGATTGGAGGTATAATATCTGCCATTCAAGGAAATGGGTTCTTTAAAGGATTTGCAGATAGTGCTATTACAGGCTTTGTAGATGGATTTACCGCAGGAGCAATTCTATATTGTGTATCAAGTGCAGTAAGTGCTATTTCAAAGAGCATTAAAGCATCTAATCAAGTATGTGCTAAGCCAGCACAATGTTTTGTAGCTGGAACGTTGGTAATGACAGCAGAAGGCTATAAAAAGATTGAAGACATTGAGCTTGATGATAAAGTATGGTCATGGTGTGAAGAAACAGGAGAAAAGATTTTAAATAGAGTGACTAACCTATTTAGAAATCAAACTCATGATCTAGTACATTTATCTATTGCTGGAGAAGAGATAACAACAACTCTAGGGCATCCTTTCTATGTTGTTGATTATGGTTGGAAAAAAGCTAGTGAATTAGTTGAAAAAGATAAAGTAGTATTATATAATAATGCCGTAGTTGAAGTAGACAATATATCTATTGAACATACCGAAGAGTTAGTTGATGTATACAATTTAGAAGTAGAAAACGCTCACACTTATTATGTTACTAATAAAGGTGTATTGGTTCACAACGTATGTGCTACGAGCGCGGTAAATAAAATTGATGATTTACAATTTGAAAATGTAAAGCAATTAAATGAGCATTTTGCTAAACATGGTAAAGAATTTGGAGATTTAGTTAAAAATGTTGATGACTATAACCAATTGGCAAACTATGTTGTAAAACATGGTGAATATATCTCAGAGATGAATGGATATATACGCTTTTTCGGTTCAAATGGTAAAGCAAATTACGCATTTGTCGGATTGAAAAATGGTGGAAAAAATATAGCAACATTTGGTATTAGACATGTGGCAAATTTAGCAAAGCAGACAGCAAAATTCATTATATAAATATATAATATAAAAAGGAGAGGGATGCAATATGATTTCTATAACAAAACTTCAAGAAGAAGATTATGAAGCTGAAATATTATTGAAAAATGAAGATTATAATTTATTATGTTATTGTACTTCTAATTTAAATTCTATAAAAGATATAAGGCTGCATGCATTTTTATCCCAAAATATTGTTAAGTCGGAAACTAATAATGAAAAAATAGTTAAATTGGATAATTATTATGCATATAAACTATGTTGTAAGGTGATAAATCGTGCAGAGCAACTTGTTGCTTTAGGAGAAATTAAAATATATTTGGATTCATCATTACCAGGAGATATAAAAAATGATGATTTTGTTGAATTTGAAGTGATGCGGTTGGATGTATTTTAATTAGAGGATAAATATAGACAAGGGAGGCATCTGTTATGATTTTTGAGAAAATTATGATACATACAATACCACTAGAGAAATTTCAGTTTGAGTAGGATAAATTACATTATCAAATAATTAATTGTATTAGAAATGGAGAAGAAAATGGATAAAAAAATAGTTATTGAAGAGTATTTACAAGGGAATATTTCTTATAATGATTTTCTAAAATCTTTAGATAAAGAATTAATGGTTATTTTAAATAAAAGGTATATGGACGCTATAAAAACAATATTTTTTCATATAGTACATATACTCATTATGCAACTTTTCAAAAACTATTGAATCATTCACTTAGTATATCGGATGTTTTCTGTAAAAAGTATAGTGTTTATGACATTGTTTATAAATGTTTTGGAGAAAATAATATCAAGTATTTTGAGAAATATAAAAAAAACTATGAAATAGCTTTAGATGCTATTCCAGAATATTTGGCTAGTGATGAAGCTGGTGAATATATAGAAAGAGAAATTATAGATAAACTACCAATTCATTTATCAGAATCACAAAGAAAAAAATATGTTAAAGATAGATGTAAAACATTGTTTTATTTAGAAAAAAAACATTACCCTCACTGGGTTCAAGAATCGGAATGGCCAATTAAAAATGGAAAACCACTAAGGTACATTGGAAGTAAAAGAAGTGGGGATTTAGTCCAATTCATTTTTGACGAAATTGAAACTAAAAAACAAGTGATAATTGAACAATATTATTAGTGTTTTTATTTTAATAAACTTTTTAATATTTATTTTTATAGACAATAAATTTGGATTTTATATTTCATTTGACGGAAACACTATAGATTATGACTATGCAAAAGATGGTCAAGGAAATATAGTGGCAGTCATAAAAGATGGTGTAATCATCACTGAGTATTTTTATGATGCTTGGGGAAATACAAAAGTTAACATATTAAATAATTCAGATCCATTTGCAACTTTAAATCCAATTCGTTGGAGAGGGCATTATTATGATAGTGAAACAGAAATGTATTTCATTAATGGTCGTTATTATGACCCTAATCTATGTAGTTATATTGATTCTATGGAAATAGAAACAGTTTTAGATTCATCTAATACAATTGGTGCCTTAAATTTAAATGCGATATGCACAGACAACCCAACAGATTTGGGCTCAAATAACTTTACAGTATTAACAAATACGGATTTAATGCCTGATCCAGTTTATGATCCCCTAGCTGGATATTCGTGGTGGGATAGGAACTGGAAGTCGGTCATCCGGTATGGGCTTTTTACATTAACTTTTGCAGTGTCGATTATTTTGATGTGTATTCCAGGAACTCAAGCCTTTGGAATAGGTATGTTTAATGCTGGATTAGGAGCAGCCATATCGGGAGCCGTTATTGGAGGACTGATTGGAGGTATAATATCTGCCATTCAAGGAAATGGGTTCTTTAAAGGATTTGCAGATAGTGCTATTACAGGCTTTGTAGATGGATTTACCGCAGGAGCAATTCTATATTGTGTATCAAGTGCAGTAAGTGCTATTTCAAAGAGTATCAAAGCAGCAAATCAAGCTATGCCAAAGGCAAATACCGATGACATAATAAGTGGCTTAAATAAAGCTGAGAGACTTAGATTACAAGATGCTGCTAAAGAATTAGAAAAAGGCAATTGCAATGTATATTTATCTACAACAGATGACTATGTTGGAATTACAAATAGTCTTGCAAGACGTGGTGCAGAGCATTTAGCAAGAAGCGGTAGAGATATAACGCCTTTAGTTACAAATGTTAGTAAAGAAAGTGCTAGAGTAATCGAGCAAACCGTTATTGAACATGTTGGTAGAGTTTGTAAAGGAACAGGAACCTTATTAAATAAGATAAATAGTATAGCTTCCTCAAATTCATTGCATGCCTCTGTTGAAATATTTAGATTGATTTGTTGCCTTTAAACAATTTAAATGGTAAAATAAAATGGGTGATTATTTATGATGGAGAATCATATTGAATTATTAAAAAGAAACAATATAGTCTTTAAAGAATATCTAAAAAATGTCAAACATATAGGAGAAGTATATGCTGTAATAACAAATAAAGGGTATGCAATAGCACAAGTTGCGGGAATTAACTACCATGGGGGACAAATATGTAGAATATTTTCAAAACTATATAATGATGTTCCTTCAAATATTCAAGATATAATAGAAAAAAAAGAAGACTATTTAATTAATATTCAATTAAGTAGTATGGTACACTGGCGTGTAAGACAAGCAATAAAACTTGGCAAGTACGAAGTTCCAAATGATTTTAAGATTCCTAAATATTATCGTGATTGTTCGACTTTTGGAGGTAGACCTGCTCCATGTAAATATTGGGCTGTGCGTGATTATGAAGGCAATATTTTATTTTTCAAAGATTATGTATTAAATGTATTACACAAAAAAATAAAAGACAACTCTTGGAAAGAAGATTTCTTAAAGTTAAACTCTGCAAGTTTTTTTAATGGACCAGCATTAATAGAAAAATTAGAGAATGGATTTTCTTTAGAAAATTGGAAACCAACTGATTTTAATAGAGATGCAGTTGAGATAATTAAAGAAGAATTAAATTTATAAACTATATAGCCAAGAGCATACCACTCTTGGCTATATTTAAAAGGAGGAAAATATGAAAACATTTTGTCCTTATCGTATTTGTCCTCTAGGAGCCCATATTGATCATCAGTATGGGGTGGTAAGTGGGACAAGTGTAGATATAGGAATTACATTTGAATATGAAGAAATTAATTCTTCTAAAATAATATTATCTAGTCTAGACTATGAAGGAATCTATGAATTTGATATCCATTCTAAAAATCAAAGATGTGGGGACTGGGCAGATTATTTTAGAGGAGTAGTAGAAATTTTAAAAAATAAATTTAAATTTTGTAAAGGTTTAAAAGGAACCTTTCAAGGAGATTTACCATCAGGTGGTATATCTTCTTCAAGTAGTAGCCAGATTGCCTTTTTATCTGCAATTTGTGAAATTAATGAGATAGTTTTATCTAAAGAAGAAATCATAGAACTAGTTTATCAGGTAGAACACGAATTTATGGGATTAAGTGTAGGAATATTAGATCCTAGCTGTGAGGTGCTAGGAAAAAAAGATTCAATGCTTTTTTTAGATACGCTAACTAAATATTCCTTTACTGTTGAAAATAAAGAATTCAATAAGGAGTATCAATTTTTAATTCTTTATAGTGGCATAAAAAGAAATTTAGTAGATTCTAAATATAATCAAAGAGTAGAAGAATTAAAAGAGTGTTATAAAAAGTTAAACATAGACACTAATATTTGTGGTAAATTAAGAGATATACCAGAATACTATTATAAAAGATATAAAGATATATTAAATGAAGTAGAATTAAAAAGAAGTCGTCATTACTTTACTGAGATGGAAAGAGTGAGATTAGGGTTACAGGCTTGGCGTAAGAATGATATGATTACCTTTGGTAAACTGATGACTGAGTCTTGCTTATCTTCTATTTATAATTATGAAAGTGGTTCTAAAGTCTTAATTGATTTATTTGAACTCACAAAAAGTATAGATGGAGTATTAGGAATGAGATTTTTAGGAGCTGGATTTAATGGAAGTAGTTTAGCTTTGGTTGAAAAGATAAAAGTAAATTCTATTATAGATGAAATAAAACATGAATACTTAAATTTATATCCTGAGCTTGAAAAAGAATTTAAGGTTGTTCCAGTCCACTTAAGGGATGGAGTAGATTTATGAAAGTAGTTATTTTATGTGCAGGATATGCCACAAGACTTTATCCTAAGACACTACATACACCTAAAGCTTTATTAGAGTATCAGGGGAAAAGGATATTAGATTATTTAATAGAGGATTTAAAACATTCTTTTATAGATGAAATTATATTAGTATCCAATCATAAATTTTATTCTTTATTTTTAGAATATAGTAAAAATAAGGGCATCAAGGTGATAGATGATGGTAGTACCTGTAATGAGAATAGAATAGGCGCTGGTAATGATTTAATTCTAGGGATACAGGAAATAGATGATGATTGTTTGGTAATGGCTTGTGATAATTTATTAGATTTTTCTTTATCTTGTTTTATCGATTATTTTTATATAGATAAAGTATCTAGTATCATGTGTTATAAAGAAAAGGATGAAGAAAAATTAAAAAGAACGGGACAAGCTGTTCTTTGTGAAAATAGAGTGATGGACTTTAAAGAAAAGCCTAGTATTTCTATTTCCAATTTTGCAGTACCACCCTTTTATATTTTTAATAAAGAGGATATTAAAGTAATTAAAGGCTTAAAGGGGAGTTATGATTCTTTAGGTAGTATTATAGAAGAGGTAGTAAATAAAATACATTTAAAAGCATATAAGATGGTGGGAAAGAGATTGGATTTAGGAAACTAGAGAATTAGAACTGTCAATTTTTATAACGTAAGAAAGACAAATATAAGTTTTTTAAAGAGTATATATTTGTCTTTTTTTATCGAAATATTAAAAACGGATTAGAAATGTAATAGCTAAAATATGATATTAGAATGGACAGTGAAGGTTTAATTATGGTAAAATAACTCTAAAGTAATTTATTAAATAAGTGGATTTTCTAAGCTATAAATTACGAATATAAATTTTAAAAACAATGAAAAAATAAATAATTATAAGGAGAAAACAGATGGGGTATATTAAAAATATTAGAAAAAAGATTGGACATGAAACAATAATTATGCCATGTGCATGCGTGATTATAGGCGATGGAAAAGGTAATATTTTACTTCAACAACGAAAAGACGATGGGAAATGGGGACATCATGGTGGAGCAATAGAAATAGATGAAAATACTGTCGAAGCTGCTAAAAGAGAAGTTAAAGAGGAATTAAATTTAGAAGTAGAGGATTTAGAGCTTTTAGGCGTATATTCTGGTAAAAGCTATCATCATATTTATCCTAATGGAGATGAAACCTCCTGTATAGATATTGTATATGTATGTCATAAATTTCATGGAGAATTCAATTATCTAGACGGGGAAGTGTCTCAAACAAAATGGTTTAATCAAGATACAATTCCTTCTAACCTAAGTGATAATCCCAAGGAGGCCATAAGGGATTATTTTAAAAAATATTTTGATATTGACTTAAATATTTAAATTTTTTAATAATTAATGTATAGTATGAATTTGAAAATTAGAAATAAAAAGTAGGAAAAAGATGAAACGATGATTTTAGAAACAAAGAGATTAATTTTAAGAGAAATAAGCCCAGAGGATTACGTTGCTCTTAGTAAGATTTTACAGGATGAAGAGACTATGAAATATTATGAAGGGGCGTTTACGGATTTAGAGACTAGTCAATGGTTAACACGTCAAATTTCTAGATATAGAAAATGGAAGTTTGGATTATGGGCAGTTGTTTTAAAAGAAAATAAGGAAATGATTGGTCAATGTGGTTTAACCATACAGCCATGGAAAGAGGATGAGGTTTTAGAAATAGGGTATCTTTTTCAAAGAAGATATTGGCATAAGGGATATGCTATAGAAGCTGCAAAGGCCTGTAAGAGGTATGCTTTTGACAAATTAAATGCTATAGAAGTGTGTTCTATTATTAGAGATATAAACTTAGCCTCTCAAAAGGTTGCTTTAAAAAATGGAATGAAAATAAAGGATACTTGGGTAAAGCATTATCGTGGTATAGATATGCCCCATTACCGATATGTTATTAGTCAAAAAACATATAAAGAGGAATTGAAAAATTGATATAGTGGAAGAATAAAAATAGGAGGTGATCAAATGCATAAGGAAGAAGCAGGTATGCTTTTTGAATGCTTAGGAAATCCAAATAGAGTAAAAATAGTTAAATTGCTTTATCATACTTCTTTTTTAACATTAGTTGAATTAGAAGAACGGATTGGAATTAGCTTACTTGAATTGAAAACTCATTTACAAAAATTAATAGATTGTAATTTAATATTTAGTAATGAGAATAAGTATAAGTGTAATAAGGAATTGGTAGATACACTTATGAATTTTATTTCTACTCGCTGTGGTTGTTGTTCTTAAGAGGTGGATGTATGGAAAAAATGAGAGTTGCAAATGTAAATGATTTAGATTTTTTATCAAGAGATATTCACATAAATCTAGCTGTTTTAAAGGAGAATATCGAAAGAGGATACGTGTATATTATTGAGAATAAGGAAAAAAGTGTTGGCTGGCTAAGATACAATCTTTTTTGGGATAATACCCCCTTTTTAAATATGATTTATGTTTTAGAAACTTATCAAAATCAAGGCTATGGAGGCTTTGCTTTAAAGGTTTGGGAACAAGAAATGGTGGCTAAAGGATATAAGGAGGTTATGACCTCTACCTTAGTTCATGAAAGCTCTATTCATTTTTATTTAAAATATGGCTATGTGGTAGTAGGGGGCTTCCATCCATCAAATGAGGAGTATGAAGTCATATTAAAAAAGAATATTTAGTGGTTTTTGCTTAAGTCTCTTAGGAGACTTTTTCTTTTTAAGTTTTCTGTATTTTGCTGTAGAAAGGGATAGAAAAAATTTGTAATCTATGGTAGAATAAGAGTAATTTAGGAGGTTATTTATGCTAGGTAATTTTATATATTCTAATCCCACAAAAATTTATTTTGGTAAGGATTCCTTAGAAAATCTAAAAACAGAAATTAAAAAATATGGAACAAATATATTGCTAATCTATGGAGAAGGATCTATAAAGAAGACGGGAGTATATGATAAGGTGATTCAGATTCTTCATGAAGCAGGAAAAAATGTCTATGAGGATGCGGGAGTTATGCCTAATCCTACAGTGGAAAAGCTACATGAGGGAGTGAAAAGAGCTCGTGCATGTAATGCGGATTTCTTACTTGCGGTAGGTGGTGGTTCCGTCATCGATTATGCTAAGGCTGTTTCTATTTCTGTGCATTGTGAGGAGGATCCTTGGGATAAATACTATATTCGCTTTGAAGAGCCTACCTGTAGAATCATTCCTGTAGGAGCCATTTTAACTAAGGTAGGAACGGGATCTGAAATGAATGGAGGAGCAGTAATTACAAATATGGAACAAAAGCTAAAGCTTGGTCATGTATTTGGTGAGAATGTATATCCTAAATTCTCTATATTGAATCCTGAATTTACTTTTACTGTTTCAGAATATCAAATGGTTGCAGGTATATTTGATGTAATGAGTCATATCATGGAACAATACTTTACAGGTTCAGATGATTGTGTATCGGATTATATTATGGAAGGATTAATGCGTAGCTTAATACATTCTAGTAAGATTGCGATAAAAAATCCCTTGGACTATGAGGCCAGAAGTAATATAATGTGGGTTTCTACCTGGGCTATTAATACATTAGTATCTAAGGGGAAAACAACGGATTGGATGGTACAAATGATTGGACAGGCAATTGGTGCCTATACAGATGCTACGCATGGAATGACACTTTCTGCTATTTCTTTACCATATTATCGCTACATTTTAGATTCAGGATTACATCAATTTAAGCGCTTTGCTATCAATGTTTGGCATGTTTCCACAAAAGCTAAAACAGATAAAGAGATTGCCTTAGAGGGATTGGCTTCTATGGAGGAGTGGATGAAAGAAATAGGCTTGGTTTTAAATATAACAGAGTTAGGTGTTACAGAACCAATGCTTGAAAATATTGTAAAGGGAACCCTGCTTATAGAGGGTGGATATAAGAAGCTTTCATCTTCTGATATATTGGAAATTCTAAAGGCAAGCTTATAAATTTTAGCACTCTTAATGGGGTGCTTTTCTATTGAAATATAAAAATATTATTTTTAAGGATTAATTTTTTACGTTCTATGATAGAATAGTATTACACAACAATAAAAGCTAAGGTATAGTTAAATGTACTAGAAAGGATATTATGAAAAAGATTGAATGGTTAAAGGATGCTGTATTTTATGAGATTTATCCACAGTCCTATTTTGATTCAAATATGGATGGGATTGGAGATATAAAGGGGATAATAGAAAAATTAGATTACATCCACTCCCTAGGTTGTAATGCAATATGGATGAATCCATGTTTTGACTCCCCCTTTAAGGATGCAGGATATGATGTTAGAGATTATAAAAGAATAGCCTCAAGATATGGTACTAATGAGGATTTAAAAAATTTAGTTATTGAAATGCATAGAAGAAAGATGCATCTTTTATTAGATTTAGTTCCTTGCCATACAAGTGAAGAGCACCCATGGTTTATAGAATCCACTAAACAGATTAGAAACACATTGAGTGAAAGATTTATATGGACAGATGGTGCTTTTACAAAGCCTAGCAATCTTACGGCAGTAGGAGGAGAATATGAGAGAAATGGAACCTATGTGATTTCCTTTTTCAATTGTCAGCCTTCTTTAAATTATGGATTTGCTAAGGTAACTGAATCCTGGCAGCATGCCATAGATTCTAAAGAGGCTTTAGAGACTCAGGATGCGATGATAGATGTAATGGAATATTGGCTTTCTATGGGAGTAGATGGGTTTCGAGTTGATATGGCAGCATGTCTAGTTAAAAATGATGATGGTGAGCAAGGCACAATGAAGGCCTGGAAAAGAATGTTTGCTAAGGTTAGACAAGCTTATCCAGATGCAGTTTTTGTCTCTGAATGGAGTAATCCTAAACGTGCTTTAGATTGTGGATTTAATATGGACTTTTATCTAGATCATGGCTGGAATGGTGGAAATGGCTATCATCATTTACTAAGAGATCAGGAACTCAATATGAATACCTATGTAATTTCTAAAGATCAATCCTATTTTAAAACTGAATCTTCACAGACCATTCATAGCTTTTTAAAGGAGTATCTAGATAATTATGAGGCAACTAAGGATAAAGGTTATATATCCTTTATTACAGATAATCATGATATGATTCGTATTTCAAAATTTTTTAATGAAGAAGAAATAAAATTGGCTTATGGTTTTATTTTTACAATGCCAGGTGTACCATTTCTTTATTATGGAGATGAGATTGGTATGAGATATTTAGAGATTCCCACGAAAGAGGGGGGCTATCATCGTACAGGAAGTAGAACTCCTATGCAATGGGATCATACAGAGAACCTAGGCTTTTCAAAAGGAAAAAAAGAGGATTTATATCTTCCTATTGATGATTTATGTACCACTAAAACTGTTGAGGATGAAATGAAAAATCCCAATTCTTTACTTCATTATGTGAAGCATTTAATTGCTATAAGACATGCTAACTCAGATTTACAATCTATAAATAACTTTGAAGTATATTTTGCAAAAGAGAATACAAAGCTATTTGCTTATAGGAGAGGAGACTTTTTAATAGTTCTTCATCCGTCCATGCAGATAGAAGTATTACCTTTGGATCAGGAATATGAAATAGTAACAGGTACAGGAAATTATAGATTAGAGAATAAATGCTTAATGGATATTCAAAGGGCATTTATTTTACTTCAGAAAAAGAAACAGAATTAAGGAGTGAATATGGAATGTAAAAAAGTTAAATTTTATAAAGAAATTTATGAACCTATTCAATATGTTGTGATTGTCGCTAGATATAAAGATTCCTTTATCTTTTGTAAGCATAAGAATAGAAAAACTTATGAGCTTCCTGGAGGGCATGTAGAAGAAAATGAGAGTATTTTTCAAGCAGCTGCTCGAGAACTAAAAGAGGAAACAGGAGCTCTTAATTATACATTAGATTTTATAAGCTATTACTCCTATGGTGCATATGGGGCTTTGTTTTATGCCAATGTTAAGGAGTTAGGTAAATTAGAATTTGAAATAGAATCTTTGCTTTTTCAAGATTACATGCCAATTGATTTAACCTATCCTCTCATACAGCCACGATTATTTCATTATGTTGTACAAAATGCACCTATTGTATTTGGCTCAAATTATAAAAGAATGGTTGCAGGAGCTTTATATAAAGCGTGCTTAAATAGTCCTGAATTGCATAGAAATGCGGTTCGGAAAGCTAGAGAATATAATGCTACCACTCCTGAAGAATTAGAGAAGAGAAAAGATATTATAAAAAGTACCTTTGGTAGTACAAAGAATAACTTTTATATTGAGCCAACCATAAAAATGGATTATGGCTTTAATATCCATATAGGAGAAAATTTTTATGCAAATTTTGATTGTGTCTTTTTAGATGTTGCTCCAATAATTTTTGGAGATAACGTATTTGTAGCTCCAAGATGCTGTTTTTATACAGCTGGACATCCAATTGATGCGGATATACGTAACGAGGAATTAGAATATGGCTATCCAATACGTGTGGGATCTAATGTATGGTTTGGAGGCTCGGTAGTTGTTAATCCAGGTGTGACGATTGGATCAAATGTTGTGATTGGATCTGGTTCCGTTGTTACAAAAGATATTCCTGATGGAGTTGTAGCATGTGGAAATCCTTGTAAAGTAATTCGAGAGATTGATTTAGAGGATAAAGAGATATGGGAGAAAAGGAAGAAAAATTTTTTGATTGAAAATTTTTAAATTATGATATAATAAGGTAAGAGAATTCTTACTTTATATGCAGATATGGCGGAATTGGTAGACGCGCTATCTTCAGACGGTAGTGGTTATGCCATACGAGTTCGACTCTCGTTATCTGCACCAAATTCGAAATTGAAAATTATGATAATTAATTTTTGATTTATAGAGTGAAAATAGGTTGATTTTACAAGAAATTTAAGACTTTGTAAGATTGACCTATTTTTTTGTTTTTATAGAAATTTCAAGTATGGTCAGCAACCTCACCATGCTTGAAAATTAAAGATTATTTAATGGGTTAAATTTGAAATTGTTTTTCTTAATTTCCTCATTAGTGAAATCAAGATAGCGTTGTGTCATTTCTAAATCACTATGTCCTAGAAGTTCTTTAACACTATAGATGTCTGCTCCGTTTTTTAAAAGCTCTGTAGCGTAGTAATGTCTTATTTTGTGAGAACTTAATACGTCTATGTTCAAATCTCGTTTTAACTTTAAAAGCATAGAAGAAACAGATTGTTTGTCGATATGACTATCCCCTTTGGCAAATAGATAGGGATTGTTAGTGCATTTATTTTGTTCTATCAGCTTTAAAATTAAGGATTCTATCTTATCATTGAAATAGCAATATCTACCTTTACCACTTTTTGTGAAATCAAGATAAATTGATTTATTAATGAAATTAATGTTTGCGGTTTTAATATTAACTAATTCATTTCGTCTAATGCCTGTACCAATAAGAAGATATATCATAAGTTGATGAGATAGTTTCATTTCATCAATATGCTTTAAGATTAACTTAATATCTTCCTTTTTTACAGGTTCAATTTTGACTTTAGTTTCTTTAATCTTAGTATATTTAAAACTTGGTATATCAATGATATTAAGTTCGTTAAGACGTTTTAGCATTGTTTGAAGTATTCCAATACGTTTATTAATTGTAATAGGTTTATTGCCCTTAGAAAGTGCATATTTAACGTATTTATCGATAATGTCTTGTTGAATGTCTTTTGTTTCTTTAACATTGTGATAGAAGAAGAAGTCGAATACAGGATTTAAATTTACGACGTAATAAATTCTTGTGTCTGGCCTTGTATTAGGTTCCATTATTTTAAGATAAAGATTTAAAGCTGAGTTAAGCTCCATAGATTTTATTTCTTTCTTTTTAGTAACTAAGGAAAGAATGTCCTCGATAGAAATGTTAGTGTTTAAAATATTATTCATTTTGTATGCTCCTTTAAAATAAAATTTCTCAATAGATTATACAAAGTGATAATACGTCAATAGAGTGTTTTAGTTTATTTAATATCAAAGAAAGGTGGTGTGAATAGATGTTTGATAAAATTAATATAAAATTATCTGCAGTAGTTTATTTTTTGAGTGATAGTTTCGAATTGATTCCTGATGAAATGTATCAGCATAGGTTTCATTTAAGTACTTTTTCTTTTAATGATGAAAAGAGTATAAGTGAAGAAGTTAATCGTTTTAAAAGATTTGTATATGAAAAACTTGGTATATCTTATAATGATAAACGATATATCTTATGTGAATTTTGCGTTGATGTATATAATCATTTAGTAAAATGCGATAGATATGTTTTAGGTGTGAATGAATATTCAACTAATGAAAAAGGATTACAGAATAAAATAAATGCTCTATTTAAAATGATGATGTTTTAAATAGAATGATATAGTTTGTTGTTAGAATGGTAAATTCTTTTTATAATAATTTGATTTTTTATATTTTGATTTTGGTCTGTTTTCTATATTTATTATGTGTTGTTTTTTTGAAAAAGAAGATAAATTGCTTTTTATAAGATTATATATTCTTTCAACATTATTAAAACTCGTTAAAAATTTAAAAAAAGATTCGTTATTTAATTCTTTTTCAAAATTTTTAAGAGTGTTGATATAATAATTGTTTAAATTACAAGTGTTTGCTTTTCCTGTGAAAATTAAAACATTTTGAGCTGGAATTTTAGTTATGGATTCTATTACTTTTACATGATAAGTATTTTGAATGATTGGATTTAAAATTTTATAATTTTTATTATTTTTGTAGCAAATTGTCTAATATGAATCTGAAATTTTTCCAAGTATTGCTCCGTTTAGATTTTTGGTTTCTATAACATAAACTTTATAAGGCGTAATAAAAATATGATCAATTTGTATAGTTTTACCATTGATATTGAGCTTCACGTTGTTTAATGTTTTGGCGTTTAATTTTTTTTGATGATTTTTTAAAAATTTTCTAACTTTTCGTTCACCTAAAAAACCTTTTATGTTTGATTTTAAATTCATCAGTTTTTTTCCTCTTGTTGTTTTATTTCTTGTAATAGTTCCTCAAAGGTACAATTTAATTTTTCTTTTAGCTTAATTAAGTATTGGATTTGTTTTGGATAGTTTTTTTGTTCCCAATCTCTTAATGTTCCTATTGGGATATTTGTTTCTTTAGATAATTGTTCTTGAGTAATATTTTCTTTTTCTCTTAAGTTTTTTAAATTGTTCATAATTTTTTTCCTCATTTTATAAAATTTTGTTGACAACTACTGAAAAATCAGTATAATAAGATTAACTACTGAAATTCCAGTAGTAAAATCTAACAAAAAAAGGGCATTTGTTCTTCAATACTATATAAGCATAGAAAAGACAAAAACCATTTCTTTGTGCTAATAAGACATAATAAAAGTCTTACTAATAAAACTCGCAACTTTATTATAGCACAATAAATGATAAGGAGTCAATTTTAAAATACGATAATATGGTATTCAAAGGTCAATGTAAGTCCCTACTCCCTTTCTTTAGGGAACATTGAACTTTGAAAATTTTGTATATTGTAGCTTTAGAAGAAAGGATAAGGTGCGTAAGCTAGAAAATATATAATAAGATAGGGAAAGCCTGTCAGTGTTGTCATTTAACTAAAATAAATGGCTCGGTTGACAACCTACAAGGAAGTAAGGATTGAAATTATGTCTGCTATATATTCAGCAAAAGGATATATGTGTTTAATGGTTTTCAAAGAAACCAAATAGAGAAAGGAAAAAAAATAAAAAAAAGATTTGTGTTGATGAAATGTAAAAAGAGGTCTTACAAAAAAAATATAAAAAGAAAAGGTGATATAAGGTGGTAAAAGAAAAAAAACAAAAAGTTTTAGTAAAAGTTCAAAGTGCTTATTATAAAACTAATAAGACTTTTTACAATTTGTCTGAGGAAAGTTTGTTAGAATTAGATCCTTTGGCAAGAACAAAAGCATGTGTAACACTTGAAAAGAATGATGATTTTGATTCTACTATAGACAATATGTTGAAGATTGATGATTGTATTCTTAGTAATTATGAAAAAGAATGTGGTGTTCTTTATACGACAATGTGGTTTGATGATGAAGTGGTTTATAAGTCTATCCAAAAGGTCGGTATGGGATTATGAATGGAATAATGAAAATGATTTTACTGAAAGGCTCTAATACAGGTGATAAGAGCTTTTTTTGCAATTCTAGGAATAATTTATCAGTTAGTATGGACGAAAGCATTACAAAGGCGTTTGAGGGTATTATAGCTAGCTTAGGTAGTGAAAATTTTAATAGTGATGTAAGAAATTATAATCTATTAGAAAGTTTTATATTTTCAAATCTAGCTAAACCAAAATATCAACAGGGTGATTATGTTGTCATTAAAAATGAATTTGTTGAGTTGGTTCCTAATAAGGAATTACTTGTACAAATAAGTGGGGTAATTCTTGATGACAATAAATGTGAAATATTATATACATTGAATTATCGAATGGATAATAATTTTCAAATTAAAGCTGTTAAGGAATCAGCAATCTTGCGTAAACAGGAAAAAGATTTTACAAGTGAGAATTTTTATGGTCGTGATGACTTGGAAAGATTGCAGTATCTACAAATGAAAAGACGTGCAGAAAATCTTACAGAAGATTAGAGGTGTATTATGGTTAAGAAAAAAAATGTTGATGAAATTTTAAAAGAAATGGATTGGAAATATGCTTATTCATTAGGTCGTCGTGACAGAGCAAAGAAAAAAAGTTTTGATTCATTTGGAGAAAATTATCATAGGGGTAGAATTTCTATGATTGAAGATCTTTATTGTAATATTTTGGGGATTGACGTATTAGATAAAACAGGTAGAAGTTTAATACGTCATTTGAGAAAGAAAGCAAGAAAAGGGAAACTTTATAGAAGTGTAAAAAAGAAAGGTTATGTCTAAACCAAAAAAGGCAAATAAGAAAGAAAAGAGGTATTAAAATATTATGGCGAAAAAATTTGAAAAGACAGTAGACAAGGTAACTCGTTATAAAGAAGAGTTAAGAATGGGGTGTACTACAGAAAAAGGTATTCCTCGTCCGTTAACACGTGAAGAAGTGTCTTTTAGAAAAGGGTTTTGTGATACAGTTGATAATGCTATTGCGATTAAAAGTGGTAGTCAAGAGGGGTTATTAGATCCATTATATGAAAATCAAATGGCTGGTGTAGCTTCTGCGTTTGCACATATGCGTGGTGAAAAAGGGTATCGAAAAAAACAAAAAGAAATGAAAGAACGCGACCGCTTGAATAAGAAGTATGGTGAAAATCAAAAATCTACTAAACAAAACAATTCAAAATCCAAGAAAAAGTAGGTGATATATAATGCCTTTTGGAAATAAACCAAAGGAATATAACCCATTTATCGTTACAAAGGCAGTATTAAACGATTTAAGAGGTAAAACGAAAAAAGGTTCTACATATGTAAATAACTTCGGTCAAATAAAAGTTAGAAGTGATTTTGAGCGTGGTATTGCAATGGGTAGGTATCAGTTGCTTTGTGAACAGGCAAAATTCTATAATGAGAATCTAAGACCTACTAAACAAAAGCAATCAAAATATAAAACACAAGGGTTTGAATCTCTTTAGATTTTAACCCTTTTATTATTTAATTCGAGTTATGCTTAATCTTTAGAAAAAAAGTAAAAAAAGAAAGGAAAAAAAATATGGAAAATAAAGAAAAAACAATTAAAGAAGAAGAGTTAAAAGGTGGAGTGGCTATACATAAGGATTTAAATCCTGTAAGCCTAATTATTCGTGATGACGCAAAACTTAAGGAGTTGGTGTCAAAAAGTTTTGCAGATATGACTGAGGAAGAGAAGAAAAAACTTCCAACAGCAAAATTTAGAATCGTAACAAAACAAAATCCATTCAATAAAAAGAATGAACGACATGTACGTGTTGTTTTTACTGAGGGTGTTTATTTTGATCGTTTACTGGATACAGAAGACGGAGAAAAAGAATTGTTAAAGGTATTTTATCCTCAATTATTTGAAACTCCTAAAACAAAGGACGATATTGTGTATGTAGATGTTCCTGTTCGTTTGTATTCTTATTTTAATGAAGAAAGAAACACATATTCATATCAATTTTCAGCTGAGTTGTGTTCTTCAGTTATTATGCGTGGTCGTGCCATTAGAAATAGGAATACAGGTAAACATACTTATTTAAATAACTTTAATGAAAAACAATTAAAGCTATTCTTACTACGTGATTTAAAATATAAGTTTGTTTTAATGGATAAGCGTGTTGTTGATGAAGAATTGGACGACGATTCTTTTGACGATGATGACAATGCTTAAGAAAAAAAGAAAGAGGTATTATAAAAATGAAAAAGTTTATTTTAGTGTTTAAAACACATTTTAAGAAATCAGCTATAGCAACAATGTTCTTATTTGTTATGGCTTTTTGGTTAGTATTTTTAACAGGTTGCAATTCGAATTTGTTTAGTGCAGATGTAGAAGAAACAACAAGATCAAATGTTTCACAAGTAATTCAAGAAGACTTTATAAGAACTTCTAATACGGTAAATTATCCTTATGGAATTAAAAATGAGAAAGGGCAAGAAACGAATGTAATTAATAGTGGGCTAATATATTCTCAATTGAGATTTGGCTCAACAATGCCTTTTGAATATATTACAGGTGATGTCTTTATTAGTACTTCGGAAATTTTTAGAACTAGTAGTTTTGATGACTATGGCTTTTTTAAGTTATCTAATATAACTATTAATTTTGAGTGGCTAAGAGGACTTGACGCTTATGAAGAAGGTGTTGGATTGTTTTTTGAGCATAATTCTGATGATATATGTATATTTGCTTTTTATGATGAAAATATGTTTACAGATTACTTATCAAATATATTTGAAGAAGATAGATTAACTAATGAATATTTAGATATTGTCTATACAGATTATACTTTTTATGAGTTAGATACAACAGCTCCCTCTATAAATGGTACTACGCATGTAAGTATTGATGTAGATAATCAACCTAGTATTGATGAAATTGTTTCGCATGTGTATGCTTATGATGAAACTGACGGATATGTTCCAGTTTTAGTTGAATCTTCTACATATGTGCAAGGAGTTATGGAAGTTGGAGATTATACTATAGATATTTACGCATTGGATAGCGCGTCAAATAGAAATGATGCGATTATAAATGTACATAGATATGATTTGACGTCTCCTACGATTAGTGGTACAGATAGTTATGATTTGAATTATGATAATGATTTAACTTTGGCTAAAATTGAAAGTGCGTTGACTATTACGGATAATGTAGATAACGGGCTTAAACTTGAAAAAGTAAGTGATACATTTACAGGTAATGAGCATAAGTTGGGAAATTATCAAGTTGTATATCGTGCAAAAGATAATTCAAATAATATGTCGGCAAATAAGACAATTAACATTGCAGTTAAAAATAAGGGTACTGCGGTAATTGGTGGTAGTCGTACAATTGAAGTGGGTACAAATGAATTGTTAACTTTAGCAGAGTTTAAATCTCATATAAGTGTGATTGACGGATATGACGGCGTTATTGCAAACTATACCATTACAGGTTTTGATGACTATACATCAACCTCTAAAGTAGTAGGAACTAATATTATTGAAGTGTCTTATACCAATAGTGGTAATAATACAGCTACTGCGGATTTTTCTATCGTTAAAAAGGATAGGCTTGCGCCAGGCTTTTTATTTGATGATTATTTTATTCAATTAAAGCAAGGTGAGGTATTTACATTTGATATGATAATGAATCAAGTGGCACTTATTTTAGGTGTGGATGTAACTCAAATTAATTCAATTAGTGGTGAATATGATGTAATGACTTTAGGTAATTATGGTATTGATGTATGCTTAACAACAGGTGAAAAAAAGATATTCACTTTATCTGTAGTTGATGAATTTGGGAATACTCCTAGTGATAAGTTGACAACAAAAGATTTCTTATCTATTGAGGGATATGTTGACAATTTATTTAAACCAAATAATTGGAATATATATCATTATTTAACTATTCTAGGAATTTTTTTGGTAATTGTTTTAGGTATTACTTTAGGTGTAGTACATTATAGAAAGAAATCACAAAACCAAAATAATATGTATTATTAAGATTAAGAGAGGTTAACCTCTCTTTTTCTTTTTATAATAAAAGAAAGGAAAGAAATAGTATGCAAAAATTAGTAAGTGGTATTGCTTTAGTCTTTATAGTTATTGTTGGATTTGTAATTTATTATTTCTATGAAAATACCAATAGCTTTAGAAATGCTTATAAAAGCCTAGAAGTGACTTTGAATGGTGAAGTGATAGAAAATACGTCTTCAAATAATATGCTTGTTGTAGGCAATTCTTATGTGTTTAAAATGAATGACAAGCTAACGAATGCAATCTGCTATACATGCGAATTGTTAACTTATAATGATTTTAAATATAAAATTGATTCGAATTATTATTCTTGGTTAAACGTTCATGATAAAGAAAGTTTATCGGCAAATTTGGATAGATATTTTTCATTGGATAAGCAGAATAATAAATTCATTATCAAACCTATAATGACTATTCAGGATATAGTAGCAAGTTATACAGAGAAGAAAAAAAGTGATATAGAGTTTTCAACGTTTAAGGATAATGTTGATTACGTTATTTTGAATATGACTATAAATGAAAGTTTATATACATATTCGTTTAGAATTGTAAGTCCATAGAAAAGAGGTGTCTTATGAAAAGGATATTGAAAGTTATTTTGTTACTTTTATCTTTATCAATTTTTTGTATAAAGGTATCTGCGAATGATGATGTTTATATATCAATGAAAAATGGTGATTTTTCAATAAGTGGTTTTGGTTCAGTTACAGAAGAATTAAATTCGTATGGAATAGATGTTTTTTCATATCAGTTAGGAGTAAAAGAGAATAAAGCCTTAATGATGAGTGAGGGTGATAGAAATATCTATATTTACATTTATGATAAGAATGGATATAGTGATTATGATAAAGTCAGTTTATCAAGCTATTATGGGGATTCGGCTAAACGACCTACAATAAATTCAAAAGATTTAGAGTGGCAAGAGTTTGATATAATGTTAGTAAGTTATGATTCAACTAAACATCTTCAAAAGTATTTAGTAAAAGAATTATCGTTTTTAAATGATACATATCATTCCATATATGTACGTGAAATATATAATCAATCTAAAAGAGATCAAATTTCTTTTGTTTTTGGAGTTGGCTTTGTATACCAATATAATCCAAATACAAAGCAATCTAAAGTTGATACAGAAGAAATTATAAGAGTGACTAATAAAAAGGTAGCATATGAATTATACCCTCAAACTGAGGGGACAATAGATTATATTTGGCAAAGGAATTATGTTGCATTTTCTACAGATAAGAAAATGGACGACCTTTTTGAGGTGAAATTAAAATTCAATGGTTTTGATTATTCGGCTTATACAGATATAGAATTAAATTCTAGTTCTAATGAGTGGGATTTAAAAAAAGCTATACAAGATTTTTCAAAGGTTCTAACAAATAAGAATGTTTATTCTCACATTGATAAAACGAGATTTTTTGAAAAGGGTACGATTTATAAAGACGAACAAATAAGTATTAAAAATGAAGAAATCAATTTATCATATTCTAATGGTTTTTGGTGGAGTAAAAAAACAGGAAATTGGACATATAAAACAATAGAAAAAACTAGTATATTGAAAGATAATAACGTTTCTTTGTCAGATTCAAGTATTTTGAATTATGATTATGTTCTTTCTTTTGATAATCGAAAAGTGGATTGTTTTACATTTGGCACAGGTCATTTTAAGGTATTATGGAAAGAATATAAGTCTGTAGGTGGTGTAATGGTTGGTGTAAATGCTAAGGGTGGTGGAGATATAGTTTATTCCATAACGAAAAATCCTTTTGCAACACCGTCCTTTACTGCAGATAAAATTACAAATGCAGTAATAAAAGCAAATGTTGATATTACAAAAAATCGGATGTTAGAAGTAGAAGATTTGACGCTTTTAGAATTTCATTACATGGATAATGGGGAAGTAAAGCATGCTATAGCCGTTGATACGTATAATGATTCTTTGGGTGGAAATCAATTTACAGATAATACAACTAAAACACCTTTTGATAATTTCTTTAAAATATTAGGAAATTTTTTTCGTAGTTCGGTATTTGAAAGAATAGTGAAAATAGTAGTTATTGGTGTAATTGTTATAATAATTCTTAGTGTGATAATAAAATGCATATTCAAATCTATTAGAAGAAAAGAGGGAAAATAAAAATGATATGGGACATTGAAGAAATTAAAAAGTATTCTTGGGTAATTATAGGTATTGTTGTTTTAGCAATAATTTTATATTTGTTTTTGAAAGAGATTATAAGAAATCTAGTAAGTGCAATATTCGATTTTTTCAAAAAGTATATACCAAAGTTTTTTATAAAAATTTATCATTTCATTGTGTGGACTTTTAAAAGTATTTTATATTTTATAAAGTCTTTTTTTATTGCTCTTAAGATATGTATTCTAGGAGCATAAATAAAATAGTTAAAAAAGGAGTTTAAAATGCTTAATAAAGGATATTTAACCTGTGATAGAACGTCTACAGGTGATGAGTGTTATACGCCGTTTTATGCGGTAGATCCTATTATGAAGTATTTGCCTAAAGATAAGATAGTATGGCTTGGCTTTGATGAGGAATGGTCTGCATTTTATCAAAAACTAAGTGGGGGGGGATATAAAGTCGTAAGAAGTTCTTTAAAGGACGGAAAAGACTTTTTCGAATATCAGCCTAAAGAATGGGATATATTCGTATCGAATCCCCCTTTCAGTTTAAAAGATAAGGTGCTAGAGCGTTTATATGCATTAGGCAAGCCTTTTGTCTTATTATTGCCTATGAATAGCTTACAGGGGCAGAAAAGGTTTAAATACTTTGAAAATGGGATTCAATTATTATGTTTTGATAAGAGAATCAATTATCATACGAAAAGTTTTATTTCTTTTGATAAGGGGACGCCTTTTGCAAGTGCTTATTTTTGTAAAGATGTCTTACCTAAAGATTTGATACTAGAAGAATTATGTGTATATGAAAAGCCTTTGAAATAGGTTTTTTTTAAAAAAAAATAAAAAGGAGTATTTTGTTTTATGGTTCATTTTAAAGATAAAATAATTTCTTTGAGGGTTAGCAGTTATGCTCTTGAATTGTTAGATGTTTTAGTAAATATAGAAAAAGAAACTAAAAGAGAAAACGGACAAGTTTGGGGGCGTGAGCCTAGTCGTTCTGCAGTTATTAGTGCTTTGGTTCTAGCAGTTAATAAAATGCCTTATGAGGAAAAAAAGAAATTGATTCATGAAAATATTAAAGGTTGTTGATGTAATACGTTAGATCTAATGTAATACATTTTACTGCAGTAAGATGCAATACAAAAAAAAAGAAAGGTTGTGAAGAATGAAAGAGTATTTTATAAATATAATCAATTTGGTATTGATTTTTGTATCTGCAGTATTACTTTCGTTATATGCTTATATTAAAGCTAAAATGAGGAAATCAAGCAGAAATAAAATGAATACATATTTTATTATTGATAAAGTCATAGGCTTTTTACTTTCTATTTTTTCTAAAATTCGAAAAGGTAAAAGTTCTACAGGAAATGCGATTATCAATACGAAAGAGATTCAGCTTATGCAGAAATGCAATGGTCGAATGGAAGAGATTATATCGTTATTTCCAAAAGTAGATTTTTATATCATCAATCGTATTATAGATAGTTTGGCTCTTGATGATGAATTGTTTTATTCTAAACAGGAAGAAATTACGAAAATGATTGTTAAAGAGTTAGATATAGAGAATCGAATGTATAATGATTTTATAAATTGTAAGACTTTATATGAACGTATAGAAGAATATATAGAATGTTATTATATATTAAATTATCGTGGTATATATGTCTATTCTAAAACTTGGCGTTATTCCTATGTGACAAGATTGACTAGTAAATATTTGACTGACAATACAATGGAAGTGAAAGATATTAAAGTGAATAAAGAGTTTTATTTACGTAAATATTCAATTGTGTTTGAGGATGAATTATCTTTAACTAAAGGTAATATTTTGTCACATTCTAAAGCAGAAAAAGACAAAGGACGTAAGGAAATAAAAGTCCTGTTCGGTCAAATATTTCAAGAGACGGTTTATTATATTTCGATTAAGCAAAGGTCAGCTGACGAAATATCGAATGAGAAATATTTGTATACAAATTATCTTTATATTCAAGATAGAAAAGTATATAACGATTTTAGCTTGTTTATTAAATATTATACGTTTAGAAATAGCTTGTGGTTGTTTAAATATAAAGTGAAATATATATTTTATGTGTTATGTCATCTTTTTAGAAAACGAAAAGATTTGGATTCCTATTTGCTTTGTAAAAAAAGATATAGAAAGAAGAAATACTATTTTGATACGTGTTTAAGATATTTTAATAGCTTGGCAATAGTAGATATATCTGTGCGTGATTATGATTCCTATGATGATATAGGAAAGGAAAATACACCTACGCATAAGAGATATGAAGAATATGTGCTTACGTTTGATTTAAGAGACACAATAGGAAATTTTGATACACACGAATTTAAATTACTATATCCTGTTCTTAACGCTTTATCTAACGTGTATGATAGTAAATATAATACAGGTTATAAGTCAAAGAGATTAGTTATGGAACAAGCTTTATTTTTATTCGATAAGTGGTTGAAAGAAGAAAGAAAACGTCTTGATGAAATAGACAATGATGATGTATATGAAGAAAGGGGAATAGATTTGAATGAAGATTAGAATAGACAATATGACAATATGCTTGATCGTATTGATATTTATAGTGTTTGTGTTTTTACTTGCAGATTATAGAGTCTTTAGAAAATTTATACGTTTAGAGAAAGATAGAAATATTAGCTTTACTTCACAACAGGTAAAAGATTATATCAACAATTATTCTAGTAGTGGAATAAGTGAGGAGTTTGTGGAAGAGTTTTTAAAAGACATTTTACAAAACGCTTCCTTTGGTAATGATGTTTTGAATGAAGAGATTGAGAATGAGTCTTAATATAAAGACAAGCAAACAAAAGTGTAGGGATAGGGAAAATCGCTTGTCGATTTTCCCTATCCTATTATACTTGTCTTATATATACATATATCTCAATCATTCAATCAATCATAACAGGAAAGGGTTTCTAAATGGTTAAAATTACAAAATCAATTTTAAAATATTTTACGTTAAAATGGACGCTTGAGAATAGAAAGAAAATACTAAAGACTTTTAAAATAGGAGTTCAAAAAAGGAAAATCGTTTTGAATGACGTTGTAGAAGAAAAAACATTTGAAAGAAAAATCAAAGTATATGACAAGTCAAATCCTATTTTTGAGGAGTTTGTAAAAATAGAATTAGGTGATGATAATTGGTATAAAAATCTGACATTTGTGAGCAGAAAATATATGATTGATACTTGCAAGAAATGGGAAAGAGAAGAAAATGCTAGACTGCCTACATTCTATACCCCTAGACAGGTAGCGTATTTAGATAATCAAATGGAAAGATTAAGAGATTATTTTTTGAGTGATGAATCTTATCATTGTTTTTTAAGAAAGGATTTAGAATTAAGAGAATCAGCTATTCAAAAATTTATATTTAATCGTGAGGGTTTATATAGCCCTGTTTTGCTTTTAGATAAAGTAAAGTTGTATGCTATAGATAATAACTTGAAATATTTTAATAAACGTGGAAATTTGCTTCCTGTAGTTATTAGAAGATATTTAAGCGGTGAATTGAAAATTCCAATGTCTAAAGAAGAAAAGATAAAACGTTCAATTAAACGTACGGAATTAGAATTTAAAAGGTTAGTAAGAATGAATTTAAACGATTTTGAAAATTTTGTGACTTTAACATTTGCAGATAAAGAAGATAAAAAGAAACATATAGAATTAAATCAAAATTCAGTTAAATATGGTGAATATGATTTAAAGTTCACTTATGTTAATAATGCACAAGATTATGAATCGTGTATCAAAAAAATGAATGCTTTTTTTTCAAATTTAAGACGTGATTGTAAGAATAAAAAAATTGAGCTTAAATATGTTGGTGTTCCTGAGTATCAAGAAAATGGAAATATACATTATCATTTCCTTATGAGTTATGTTCCAAAGGAGTTATTATATGATGTACCTAGTTGGCTTGATTATGACGTTAAAATCAAAAGACGTCGATACGATAAAGGTATTAAGGTGTGGTCTTATGGTAAGAACACTATAGAAACAATTGAGGATAAGCAAAGGATAATTGAATATGTTTCAAAATACCTTGAAAAAAGTTTTGAAGAAATCAAAGAAACAGACTATTTGGAGCGTTTAAACAAGCGTCGATATTATTATTCACAAAATTTAGAAAAGCCTAAAATTGAGTATTTTAGAGAAGAAATAGAGGACAATCCGTTTGTAGAAGAAATAACAGAAGAATGGAATATATTATATCAGCATACTAATTTAAATGTATATAATTCAAATCAAACAATTTTATATCAATTAGATCCTGTAGAGTGAAAATTAAAAAGTAAAACACGATATTATGGTATATAGATTTTATAAAATAGCATAGAAAGGATTGGTGATACTATGCATTCTAAGAATAAAGAAAAGAAACAAAAACCAAAAAAAGAAAAAAATGTATTATTACTTAATGATGAATTTACTATCTTTAGGAATGACAAAAAGATTTATCTAAATAATAAAGGTAAATTGAAACAGGATATTAATTATACTTTAGTTCCAAAAGAAGAGATAAGAACAAATAAAACTAAAGTAATAATATTGTCAATTGCATTAGGGATTTTCTTATGTTTGGGATTTGTTGCTATGAGTTTTGTTTATAAAATGGATATAAAAAAAGCTATATTTGAATTTGCAAATAATTATTTATTTGTTGGAGCTATTACTTTATTTGTTTTTCTTGTATTTAAAAGTAAAAAGTGATATTATTATATTAGAAAGGATTTGATGTACAATGCAAAATATGGGAATTAAAGAAAAACAAGGATATAAGACTTTTTGTGATGTAATGTTCGTTCTTTTGTGTGTGGCTATTGTTGTTGGTATTATAGCTTTAGGAATTTGGATTTGTGTGACCTTTTTTGGTTTTAATTGGTAAAATGATTTAGATAGTTAGAGAATGAAGAGTACCCCTTTAAGTTGAACTAGAGTAAAAACTAGAATGGCTTAGGGGTATTTTTTTGTAATTTGAATTGGTAAAAATTACCAAAAATTTCTTTTTTAAATCTTGCTATAATTTAATTGGTAAGTTATGGTAATATGAAAGAGATAATATATTTAATAAAAAATAATTTTAATTTTTAAAACACGTTATTGACGTATTATCACTTCGTATAATCATTTTGAGGTGATAATGTGGATAAAAAACTTAAGGTCTCCAAGTATGGAGAATTGCTGACATTGATTATGGTATCATTTTTAATTGATAAGAAATTAGAGCCTGAGTCGTTTTGCTTAACTTATACTATAAGTAGAAGAAGATTAAAGGATTATATTTCTATTATTAAAAATGCTTTATCAGATAATGAAATTTATTATATAACTATAGAATTTAAACGATCGTTGGATATGTACATTTGTTATATAAATTCTTAAATGATACGCCTATATTGTTTCTTGTAAAACGTTATCTGCACCATAACAGGGGTATACGAACACCCCGACGAGAGAGAAACCGAATTTTCGGTTTCTTTTTCTTTTGCGCCGTTTTCGTCCGCGCCGCCGTTGCTGTCGGGGTAATCGGGGAAAATCAAATTCAAAAGCAGTTCGTTTTTCTTTCCGCTTTTCAGATTGAAAAGCACTTTCATTTTGTCGTCGTACAGCACAACGCGATAAATGAATGTGTCAATCAATGCTTTGCGGTTTCTCGTCTTGGAATAGTCAAGCATTCTGAAATGCTCCAACCACTTGCGAATATCGTCTTATGTATAATTGATTTGCAACGCCTTTTCGCTCTCGATTGTCGCGTTCAGCTCGGCGTTCTCGTTCTCTAACTTTTCTATTTGCGCTAAAATCGTGTTTGCAATCTTGCCGTGCATAAGTCCTTGCATAAGGTTGTTGATTGCCTTTTGGTTTTCCTCAATAAGATTTTCAAGCCGTTTTATCTCGCTGTCGTTCCGCTCTGCTTGTATCAGTAAATACGTTTCGGCGGCGACCATATCTATAAATTCGTCCGTCAAAACGCCGTGCTTGTTTCGGCTCGTGCCGCTCACGCCCGTCATTTTATGCCCGCAAAGTCCGCATATAAGTTTGTCCGATAAAACGTATTCTTCAACCGCTTTTCCGCGAGAGGGTGCGGCAGCATATTTGCGCAAAACCGCTTGCACGTCCTCAAAAAGTTGTTCGTCGATTATCTGCGGAACGCCGCCTTTTATCTCCGTGGCTTGAAAAGTGTATATGCCCAAATACTTGCGGTTGCTGAATAGCCATTGAAAACTATTCTTGCCCCATTTGCCGCCCGTTGCGGTCTTAATTCCGCGCTCGTTCAAATAGCGCGCTATATCGGCGTATGTGTTGCCGCTTGCAAGCATTTCAAACATTTTCTTAACGATGGGCGCAGTTGTCGAATTTTATAAATGAAAACTTTTTTATAACAAATACTTAAAAATGCTTGCTCGTTACGCCGCGTAATGAATTATAATATATGTGAGGTATATTTATGGCAAGATATAAAGCAATTCCGCAAGGCTATATGACGGTTGGCGAAGTCGCAAAGAAAATGAGTGTAACCGCTCGGGCGTTGCAATATTATGACCGCGAAGGGCTATTTAGTCCGTCTTGTATCAGCGAAGGCGGACGGCGTTTGTATAGTGATAAAGATATTGTTAAGTTGCATCAAATACTTACTTTTAAATCGTTAGGGTTTTCATTTGATGAAATTAAAAATCGTTTGACTTCTATTGATACGCCACAAAAGGCAATAATAGCGTTGACCGAACAAAGCAATTCGATACAAACACAAATAAATACGCTTACGCAATCTTTACAAGCAATCGAATTATTAAAAAACGAAATAGAACAAATGCAAACAGTTGACTTTTCAAAGTATGCCGATATAATTGTCAACTTGCAAATGGGAAATAAGTATTACGGTTTAATTAAATATTTTGACGATAATATGCTCGACTACTGTCATAAGAAATTCGATAAAGATACGGGTGTTGCGTTTATAAATAAGTTTAACTTAATTGTCGGAAAAATAGAAAAATGCATTGAGAACGGCATAGCACCCGAAAGTGAACAAGGACAAATTATCGCAAAAGAATTTTGGCAACTTATAACAGAGTTTACGGGCGGCGATATGAGTATATTATCACAACTAATGAATTTCGGAAACGCGCAAGCGGATAACGATATGCAAAACGTACTGAATGCTTTTATTGAGCCTGCGCTGGGTTTTTATTTTGAAAATTTGGGTATTAACCCTTTTGAGGCAAAAAAATGAAAAATATAATCGAGGTCAAGGAATTAAAAAAGAATTACGGCGCGAACTCCGTATTGAAAGGTATAAATTTAACCGTACATAAAGGTGAAATCTTTGCTTTGCTCGGCGTAAACGGTGCGGGCAAAACTACGGCTTTGGAATGTATCGAGGGCTTACGCGCTTACGACAGCGGGAATATAACCGTAAACGGAAAAATCGGTATTCAATTACAGTCGTCGGCTTTACAAGCCTATATTAAACCTATGGAAGCCGTCAAACTGTTTGCGAATTGGCATAAAACCACACCAGATAAAGAAATGCTTAATTCTTTCGGCATACCCGAATTATCAAAAAAGAAATATGCCGATTTGTCTACGGGGCAAAAACGCCGCTTACACCTTGCGCTTGCACTTATAGGCAACCCCGACATTATTTTCCTTGACGAACCGACTGCGGGTCTTGATGTTGAGGGGCGCGTATCGTTGCACGAACAAATACGCGCATTAAAATCACAAGGCAAAACAATAATTCTTGCAAGCCACGATATGGCGGAAGTCGAAGAATTATGCGACAGAGTAGCCGTTTTGAGTAACGGGAATATTGCTTTTATCGGAACGGTTGACGAATTTACCGCTATGGGCGGCAAAAGGCATATTATACGCATAAAAACCGCCGACGGGCAAAACGAATACGAAACGGAAAATATTATGGAAACTTTATTTACGCTATTATCGGAATACAAACAAAAAGGCATATCGATTTCGGAAATTCAGACCGATAGAATATCGCTTGAACAAAACTTTATGAACATTGTGAGAGGTGCGAACTAATGAAGGCTTTTTTATACGGGATTGGTTTACAATTCAAGTTTGATATACGCAGTAAAGGTATGCTTATTGCTTGTTATCTTGTGCCGCTCATATTTTTTCTATTTATGGGCGGAATTTTCACTACTATTGATACGAACGCTACAAAAACTCTTATTTCGTCAATGACCGTGTTTACAATCATAATGAGCGCGTTGTTCGGCGTACCGCCCGCAGTTGCGGAAATCTACGGAACAGACGTTAAAAAGGTCTATAATGCAAACGGCGCGCCTATTTGGTTTGGCGTTATATCGCAATTTATTTCGTCATTTATACATACGCTTATATGCTGTCTTATAGTTTTTGCCCTTTCGCCTTTAATTTTCAAAGCGGAATTGCCGCCTGATTTGATATGGTATTTTTTATCGCTTATAGCGTTGCTTGCGATAACTCTTGCTATCAGTTGTATTTTTGGGCTTTTGATTAAACAGCAAGCAAAGTTGACAATGGTAGCAATGGCAATATTTTTGCCGTCCACTATGCTGTCGGGCATTATGTTTCCCGCAGATATGTTGCCACAATTTATGCAATATATTGCCTATGCTTTCCCCGCTACAATAGCATTTAAGGCAATGACGAGTTTTCAAGTTTGGCATTTACCCGTATTGTTCGGTATATTTATTTTACTTTGCAGCGTTATTGCCTTATTGTTAAAATTTAAACGCTATGGCAGCCCTTGCAACCGAACGGGCAAGCCGTGAGCGGTTAGCCCTTTGCGACTAACTGCTTGCCATTCAATTTATAGTCCGAAAGTGGGAACTCAACCGCGCAATATAATTCTCGTCTGTTTACCTTGTATATTACCGTGTTCGTTTTTGCGGTAAGTCGGTGCACCATATCAGGGGTATACGAACACTCAACGAGAAAGAAGCCAAATTAAGGTTTCTTTTTTTTATTGCACTATTTTCTACCTTGCCATTATTATACTACTAGATTTAATTAGCTAAAAATAGCCCGTATTATTAGTTGAATACCACTTGTATGTTCAAATTAACCGACTATGGAAAAAGAATTGAAATGTATCTATGGATTTAATATAATTTATTCGTATAAGGCACACTATACATAAGGAGGTTTATTTGTGAAATTTGAAATTAAACTTGATGAAAACTGTTTGGAAACAAAAGTAATCATCGTTGCCGAAAAAATGACAGAAGAAATTACTGAATTAATGCAACGCATATCAGAAGAAAATTCGCAAGGTATCGTTGGTTTTGACGGTGATGTTGTGCAGATTTTAGAACAAACAGATATATTTAGAATTTACGCAGCTGTCGGAAAAGTATTTGCTGTCACAGATAAAAAAGAATTTGTCTTACGTCTTCGCTTATACGAAATCGAAGAGAGGTTAAATAATAAAGGCTTTGTGCGTATTTCAAATTCTGAAATCATTAATATAGAAAAGGCAAAAAAATTTGATTTAAGTACAGTCGGCACAATTTGCGTATCGTTGTCAAATGGAAATGTTAGTTTTGTTTCAAGACGATATGTTAAAAAAATCAAGAAAACATTGGGTATATGAGGTGATATTATGAAAAATAAGATACTCTTTCGCAGCCTTGTAGGTTCACCTATCGGTGTAACTATAAGTTTAATTATTACAATTATATTTTCTCTTTGTATGGGACATGGTGAATATTTTCCCGCTCCGCCAGAACTTATAGATTGGTGTGGTGATAATGAAATAACTGCAGTAATCGTGCAAATGATTTGTTCGCTTCTTGTTGGGGCGGTGAGTGGCGGTTCGTCCGTGATTTGGGAAATAGAAAAATGGAGTCTATTAAAGCAAACATTGATACATTTTGCTGTTATTGCCATTCCGTTTTTCGGTATAGGATATGTAATGAATTGGATGCCACATTACTTATATGGTGCATTAGGATATGTTGGTGGGTTTATATTAGTCTATTTAGTAATGTGGTTTTCGATATATTTTTCGATAAAAGTAAAAATAAAGAAGATGAACAAACACTTACAAGAAATGCAACAAAATGATATATGAGGCAA
The DNA here is from genome assembly GCA_910579215.1 of uncultured Anaeroplasmataceae bacterium. Lineage (GTDB taxonomy): Bacteria > Bacillota_I > Bacilli_A > Acholeplasmatales > Anaeroplasmataceae > Pelethenecus. The sequence goes on along the minus strand of CAJTTN010000008.1, from coordinate 20,799 downwards.
GGATGTATGACCTCATACATTATTAGCCTGGATACTTAAGGATCAAATTAGACTTTATTGTACGTAAAGAATTGAGTATACGAAAGTAAAATGGTAAAACAACTTTGTTATGACAGCCTTCTCAAACTGTGAACAATTATTGTTCTGCTAATTGCTTTCCATGCAGTTTCTAGTCAGAAAGCTGAATTTAACTACGCAATAGATTCTCATCGATTTACCTTGTATATTATTGCATTTATTTTTGCGGTAAGACAGTTCATTACAATAAGAGTACATGATTGATAGATTTATGAATACTATTCCAAAGGACTGCCATGAAGGATATGATAATGTGATTGTATGTTGTACCATTGAATATCAAAGAAATGCAGATTATAAATTATCTATTTTTAAAGAATTACCTATTAAACATAAGTGTATTACAGTACAGCCTTTATTAGAAAAGATTGATATAGAAGCTTATCTTGATAACATAGAGCTTGTAGTAGGGGGGGAGAATCTGATACTTATGCTCGACCACTAAATTTTGACTGGGTACATGAATTTAGGCAATGTGGAACGTAGTTTATTAAAGATGGAAAACGGTATAAATTACAAACAAAAGATTTAATTAAGCAAGCAAAGTTGGCTAATATTGATTATAAAAGAAATGGTTAAAAAATTTTCAAATATTTATAATAAAAATGAAGAAACTGTAATATCGGTTTTTTCTTTTTTAAAGAGGCATAGGAGATACAGGTGTTTAATCTATTGTTTCAAAAATAAACTTCAAAAAATATTTTAATTTCAAAAGGAAGGATTGGATTTAATACTGTAGTATTGTATAATGAATTTATAGATAAAATTTGGAGGTTACATTAATGGAAGTAAATATTAGACGTGCAAGCCTAAAGGATATACCATATCTTACCAAGCTACTTTTAGAGGTGCATAGAGTTCATAGTGATGTTAGACCAGATTTGTTTAAACGTGGTGCAAAGAAATATTCAGAAGAGGAATTGACATCTATGATAACTACTGAAATAGATCCTATATTTGTAGCAGTAGCTTTTGATAGAGTTATTGGATACGCTTTTTGTATACATAAGGAAGTGAAAAAGCATAATAGTCTTCAGGATTTAAGAACACTTTATATTGATGACTTATGTGTAGATGAAGAATTTAGAGGAGAGCATATCGGTAAAATGCTTTATGAATACGTCTTAGCCTATGCAAAGGAAAAGAACTATTACAATGTGACTCTAAATGTTTGGGCAGATAATATAAATGCTGTTAAATTTTATGAAAGAATAGGTATGAGAATCCAAAAGATAGGGATGGAAGCTATTTTATAACAACTTATATATTAAATTAGGAGAAGAAAATGTTAGAACTTAAAGAAATAGCATTGGAGGATGAATCTTCATTTTGTGAATTTATACATAAATATAAAGAAGAATGTGGAGAAGAGAAAATACCCTATTGCTTAAACCCAAGAAATTTAGATTTTAAAGAGTTTATAAAGGAAATAAATTTGTGCAAACATAAGGATACCTTACCAAAGGGATTTGTATTAGCACGAAGCTATATGATTCTAGTTGATGGAAGAATCGTAGGTTGTATTAATTTGAGAATAGGGACTAATGATTTTATCTTACAATCGGCAGGCCATATTGGATATGGAATTGCTCTATGGGAAAGAAATAAAGGCTATGCCAAAATGGCATTAAAAAAATTATTAATTGAGGGAAAAAATATAGGGATGTCTAATTTTCTACTTACAGTTGATTCAAATAATTTGGCTTCCCAAAGAGTGATTCTTTCTTGTGGTGGTATTTTTGAAAAAGTAAAAGACAATCTATTATATTATTGGATAAATTTAGGAGATTGGAAGCAAGAAGAAAGTGCTATGGCAATAGTAGCTTGCCAAGAGAAAATTCTCGTTACTAAAGAATGGATTTATGGTAAAGAAGTATTATCCTGTCCTAAAGGGCATATTGAAGAAGGAGAAACTCATATAGAAACAGCAATAAGAGAATGCTTTGAAGAAACAGGAGTGCTTTTACATAAAGATGATTTTCAATTTGAAGCAAGTCCAATTTGTATAAAGTTTATGGATCATCATAATTTGCCCATATGTAAAACAATTTATCCTGTAGTATTTATAATAGATAAATTTAAAATTACAGAAATTAAAGAAGAAAGAATCTTAGCAGTAGAATATATGGACATAAATGAATTTTTAAAAGAATGCAGTTATACTAATGTAAGACAGATAATAAAACAAGTTTATAAACTATAAAAAGGAGCTATTATTTTTAGCCCCTTTATCAATATCCTCTATTCTTCAAATCCTCACATAGAGTAATATAGAATTGATATATTTTTTCTCTTTTTTTCTTTTTGGTCATAAAATCCACGATCTCACTATGAGATATAGAATCCTCTATACAATCCCCTCTATATGTACCAAAGGAGGCAGACTCTTTAGTAACTAATCCATCAGAGGAAGTATTTTCCCAATGCTTAGAAAAGATAAGTGGTATTCCCATAATAAAATCATCTCTGCTTCTTCTTAGCGTAGTTGAATAACTTTGACAGTATACTTGATCAAATATACAAGTCGTTTCTATGGGGATGCTTTGTAATTGTTTACATACGAGATAGGCATTAGGCTTTTTATCTCCAAATATGCGATAAGTTAAATTAATCCAGAATGAAAATCCATATAATAGTACTTTAGGAAGTCGTAATAGCTTGGAGGCCATTTGAGATCCCTTATGTGGTGTACAAAGCGTTGTAAGAGAGGCAACATAATTTTCCATACCAAGTTCTTGTATCATATATTTAGCATCTAAGCCACCTTTTGAATGTGCTATAATATTTACCTTGCTAACTTTTTCCTTTTTTAATATTTCTAAGATATAACTTTTAAGTTGTAGAGCGTTATTTTCTATTGTGCCATACCCATCAGTTTTAGCAGTATAAACCATATGATTTTGTTTTTTAAGTATTTTTTCAATTCGCCCAAAAGCTTTGAAGAATTTGATATCCTTCAAAATTATACCGTGTGCTAAAATAATTGGGTATTTACAGCTCATACTAAATCCTCACCTTATTATTTAAATTATTATACCATAACTTTTAATTGCAAGCAATTTTTTAAATGCTGGTTATATTTGTGATAAAATAAGAGTTTAAAAGAAATAAATTATATTTTATGATTGATGATAAATATTTGACTATTTTAAAGGAATATGATAAAATTTATTGCAGTATAGAAAGTATATAGTAAATGCAGGCGTAGTTTAATGGTAGAACCGCAGCTTCCCAAGCTGTTAGTACGAGTTCGATTCTCGCCGCTTGCTCCAGTGCAGAGGTACCCAAGAGGCTGAAGGGACACGCTTGGAAAGCGTGCAGATCGGTAAAACGGTGCAGGGGTTCAAATCCCCTCCTCTGCGCCATCTTAAGTGAACTTACCCCCATTTATTGGACAAAATATGTTACAATGAGTGGAGGTTTTTTTTGTGCCTAATTAAACTTGGATTACTAAATCAAACCTAATTACGCAGAATTACGCAAAAATATATTTTTGATAAAAAATTAGAAAAAGTGAGTTTTAATTGGTTTTAGATATTCATCAAAATATATCGCTGAATGAAAGTTTGAACCGTTCCTCGACTCTAGTAGGTGGTTCGAACTTATAAGTTGAAAATCTGCTTTTTCAGCATAAGAAAAAATTTTTATTACAAGATATGTCGAAGTTTGACAAACGATTTTGGTAGTCAAAATATATACTTTTTTGTCATAATTTGCTAAAATAAATATTGATTTTAGTTTTAATAAAAGTTAATGAAATGTATATGTTGAAAAAACAATTATTAAAAGTTATAACAAAGAACAACAATTTATTTTTGTTATTATTAGTTTGTCCAAAGAAAGTGTTATTTTATCTCTGTTTAATATTTTCTTTTTAAAATCATATGAAAAATCAAAATGTGGAAAGCAAAGGTATTAAGCGAATATAAAATAACTATATTTCATAATTGTAAAAGTAGATATTTATGCTTTGAGAAGAGAGGGATACAATGTTTAAAAAGCGTTATGAAAAAAATGAAATATTGGAGAAGATTTGTGTTGCATCACGAATAGAAAACTTAGGCTTGTTTATTGGTTCTGGATTTTCTAAGGCAGTTATGGAAGACTCAGGTAAAACTGCACTTTCATGGTTAGAATTATTAAAAAATATATGCAATGAATACAGTATTAAGGAAAATTTTTTTAAAGAAGGATTTACATATCCATTAATAGCATCTAAGATTATTGATATAATAGCTTTAAGCGAGGAAAATATGTCACTAGAAGAAGCAACAAAAAATGTAAAAAATAGTATCGCTAAAATGGTTAATGTATCTCCAAATGATTTAACGAGAAATAAATTTAATGTTTATTTTTCAGAATTAAAACCCAAGTGGATTGTGACAACAAATTATGATAATGTTATTGAAAGAATTGTAGGCCCCTCAGCCTATCCTATTCTTCCTAACTATTTGTTTTATAATACGAAGAATATTTTGCCAATATATCATATTCATGGTAGTGTCTTAGAACCTCAATCTATTGTTATTACGAATGAAGACTATGCAAAAACAATGAGACCATCTGACTATAGGCATACTAGATTACCAATTTTAATGAAAGAGAGTACTATATTAATGATGGGATATGCATTAGGTGATTTGAATGTTTTATCGGCAATTGATTATAGAAATAATATATTCTCCAATAAATCACAAATAGATAATTCTATTATTCAAATGGTTTATACAGAAAATCCTAAAAATCATTGTTATGAGGATAAGAGTATAATTATTTATGAATTTGATAATTTATCAACTTTTTTTGACGAATTAATTGATTATTTAAAACGTTACAGATCAAAAATTGGTAATATTACCAATTTGGTTACAAAAAAGCAAGAAGAATTTATTAGTGATGATACTCAATATGTGAGAAGTTTTGAATATAATAGAAATAATTATAGAACAGATACAATTAAATTTGTAAACGAGCTTGATAATAGTTATTGTTACCTTTACGCACAATTTATACCTTTCTTAGAGAGAGTATTTAATAATGTTCTAACAAAGGGACAACGCGCATATCAATTTCATTTTTATGATTATTATCTAAATATATTTTTAGATTTAGTAAAAAATATTGATGTTGAAACAGTCCCAACAATATATGCTGCTTTTTTAGTTGAAAAACTTGATGTAATTGCAGTTTATATAGGAGACACACCTGGCCAAGGATATGATGCTTACGAGACTTGGAAAAAAAGAAAAAATGATATTCCAAGTACGTTTATAAACTTTGTCAAGACATCTTTAAATGAATTAAACAACAGATATTACTTACAGAAATTACTTGATATAGGATAATAGGTATACATAAATTGAACAACTTACCTTTCAGTTGATTTTTATTAAAACTGATATTAATTCAATATATGATTTCATTTTTAAGATGGCAAGCTTTCATGAGCGGTAAAGCCTCAACGAGAAAAAAACATTCATTTTATATCTGTATTAATTATAAAACTAGGACTTCAAAAAATACCAATATGTAATTAAATTTCTCAAAGGACTAAACCATATTATCTATATTAAAAGAGAATATGAGATTCATTTTAGTGGTGACCACATAGATTATGAAATGGTACTATAATAATTATAAGGTTAAATCTTTTTGATTTCACAAATTTATAAAGTGACCTCTTTAAAAATATCACTAATTTATTGAAAAAAAAGATAAAATATGATATTATTTAAAATAGAAAGAAATTAAATATAAATTGGTTATTTTCTTCCAGTAAGATGCCGAATTAGCTCAGTTGGTAGAGCAACGCACTCGTAACGCGTAGGTCGTAGGTTCGAGCCCTATTTTCGGCACCATCAAAATATGTCAAGTCTAAAGTAGTATAAATTTTAGACTTTTTCTTTTTATTAAGTTAGAACAATATGATATAATATTTATAATAATATGTTAGAAAGGGCTAAGAATATGAATATATTAGTAGTAAATGATGATGGAGTTCATGCTATAGGAATTGAAAAATTAGCTTTAAAGCTACGAAAATATGGAGAAGTTGTTGTATGTGGTCCTGATACAGGAAGAAGTGCATCTGGACACTCTATTATGCTCCATGCTCCGCTTTCCTTTAAATTTTTAGAAAAGAAAAATGATATTAATTGGTATACCACCAATGGTATGCCTGCAGACTGTGTAAGATTATCAGTGGCATTGCTTGAAAAACCTTTTGATATTGTGTTTTCGGGAATAAATAATGGATTAAATATAGGGACGGATATAATATATTCAGGTACTGTTGCTGCCGCAAGAGAAGCACAAATAGAAGGTATTCCTTCAGTTGCCATCTCTACTGATTTTGATAGCTTTGAGATCGTAGATCAAGAGTTAGATAAGCTATTAGAATTTATATTTAAAAATCATTTGTATCATAAAAGCTATGTCCTTAATGTTAATTTTCCAAATTCAAAATTTAAATCCTCTTTAGGTTATAAGGCATGTAAGCAAGGAATAAAGAGCTTTATGCCTAAATTTGGCCAAAATGAAAACAAGGAGTATATAGAAATTGGATCTACTATTTCATATGATAATAGAGAGGATACAGATGTTTATTTATCTAACAAAGGTTATATAACTTTTGTACCATTACAGGTTGAACAAACTCTTATCCCTATGGTTGACCAATTGAAAAAAATAGAAGAGCTTGATTGAAAGCTCTTCTATTTTTCTTTTCTATATGTAGTAGAACGAAAATATATTTTTGGACTGATAATGACTCTTTTAATAGGAGCAGTAGGATTTTCAATTCTTCGAAGTAGGGTTTTGATAGTTTCAACTCCCAATTGTTCTTTATGAATGCCGATGCTTGTTATGGTGGGATTATTTAAAACGGCTTCAGAAACATTATCATATCCTACTACCATAGCTGCTTCTGGTATTTTAATATTAAGCTCCTTTAAGGCATTGCAAACGGATCGTGCTATAAAATCATTACTACAGATAAAACATTGTGGCTTGTGTTTTAATTTAAGAATTTCAGTTTTAATTGAATTTACATTACCATAATCAAAACAATCACTTCTTAAAATATCATCTGATTTATGATGAGCAATATCCTCTTGTAAAAGTGCTGTTATCATACCATGGTAACGATCTTGAAAGCTTAAGCAATGCTTATAATCGCCAACAAAACAAAACTTTGTTATTCCATATTTTTTTATTAAATATTTAGTTATTTCAAAAACAGGCTGATTATTATTGGTTTCAACTATATCATACTTACCTTCTATGGAATTTCCAAAGGTACAGAAATCAACAAAGCAAATGGGTTTATTTAAATGTATAAGCTTGGTAATAAAATCTTTATCAAAGGATTCAATGGTTAAAATTCCATCTGCCTCAAAATCTTTTACATAGCTTAAGAAACCTTCAAAAGTATTTATATCCTTATTAAAAATATACTGAAATAATTCATAATGGTGATCATAACAATAGTTTTCAATACTTTTAATAATAGGTACAAAATAATGAATATTGTTAAGAGGCTTACCTGAAATAAGAAGTATGCGGTATTTTTTATCCTTAGCAATTTCATTTTTTTCTATATTTAAAGATTTATAATTTAATTCTTTGGCCTTATGAATTACAATTTCTCTAGTTTTAGGTGGAACGTATTGTCCATTTAATGCTTTAGCTACAGTATTTCTAGAAAGCCCAAGTTGTTCGGCAATATCTTTTATAGTTATTGCTTTTTTCATATCCATCACCTCAACTCTTATTATACAATATTTGACTTAAAACACAAGAAAAATGTGCAAATGCACACAAAAAACGATTTCAACGTTGTGCATTTGCACATTTTTTTGTTTCTTCAAAAATTATATTTGAAAAAAAGATAAATTGAAGTATTATTTAATTGAAAACGATATCATTTTAAGTTAATAAAAAAGGAGGGGAAGTATGGAAAACAATTTAGCACTAGAAATAGATGCTCCTGAGGTTCTAAACCTTCAGCTGACAAAATGGGAAAAGTGGAAGATGAACTTCAAAAGAAGATGGTGGAGTATTTTATTTATTATTCCAGCTTTTATTTACATTATTATATTTTGCTACGTACCTATGTATGGAATTATTATAGCATTTCAAGATTTTATTCCAGGTGATAGCATTTTTGGAGGTAATGCAATTTGGGTTGGCTGGGATAATTTTAAGGCATTCTTTGCAATACCTAATTTTAAAGAAATCTTTATGAATACCTTCACACTTTGTTTATTTGGATTTTTGGTTGGTTTTCCATTACCAATTATAGTTGCGTTATTATTGAATTCATTAAGATCTAAAAAGAAACAAAAGGTTTTACAAACCATATTTTATGCACCACACTTTATTTCACTCGTGGTATTAGTTGGAATCCTGTATTTGTTTTTTGGTTCTAATGGTTTAATAAACAATATCATAAATAGAATGGGAGGATCAACATACCCATTCTTTTTAAAGAAGGAAGCCTTTCAACCCTTATTCATATTATCCGGAAATTGGCAGGATTTTGGTTGGTCAGCCATAATTTATTTGGCAGCCTTAGCTGGGGTTGATCCAGCGCTACATGAGGCAGCAAAGATAGATGGCGCTTCCAGATTTAAGCGTATCTTTAGTGTGGATTTACCAGCAATTGCTCCTACTATCTCAATGCTGTTAATCTTGTCCATAGGGAATCTCATGAGTTGTGGATATGAAAAGGTATTGTTAATGCAAACGGATGGCAATATTGAAACCAGCCAAATCTTATCAACCTATGTATACAATATGGGACTTATCGGTGGTGATTATAGCCTAACTACTGCAGCCGGCTTATTCAATTCGGTTATCAACATAATCTTGCTTGTTATAGCCAATTATGCATCTAAAAAATTCTCAGAAAATAGTATGTGGTGATAAATATGGTAGAAACAATAAATGTAGATCGCAAAAAAAATAAAATAAAAGAAAGTAAGACGGATTATATATATTACGCCATTTGTGGAATTATTTTAGGTATTTTAGCAGTTATCATTATATATCCTCTTTACTTTATTATCGTTGCCTCCATATCAGATACGGATGCTGTATTGAATGGAGAAGTATATTTATATCCAGTTGGAATAACCTTGTCAGGCTATGCAAAGCTATTTGATGAGCCCTTGATATGGTCTGGTTATTTAAACACTATTCTTTATACCTTGTTTGGTACTTTGTTTAACATTGTTCTTACCATTCCAGCAGGGTGGGCGCTTTCAAGGGATTACTTACCCTTTAGAAAATTTTTCATGATAGTATTTATTATTACAATGTTTTTTGGTGGTGGACTTATTCCTTATTATTTAGTTTGTAATGCTTTAGGGTTGGTTGAAAATCCATTAATTCTTGTAATAGGTGGCGGTGTTAGTGTTTACAATGTATTTATGTGTAAATCTTATTTTCAAACGAATATACCTAAAGAAGTAATAGAAGCTAGTGAAATTGATGGCTGTGGGGAATTTAGAACATTCTTTGATATCGTGCTTCCCTTATCTAAATCTATTATTAGTGTCATGATTCTATTTTATGCAGTTGGGCATTGGAACAATTATGTAGATGCATTGATATTTATTACTAACGAAAAATATTTTCCATTACAGCTTGTATTAAAAAATATATTAGTAAGTGCTGAATCCCAATCTCAGGGTGGCGGTAGCTCAGAAACAATTATTGAACAGCTAAGAATTGCTAACCAAATTAAGTATTCCTCTATCATTGTTTCTAGTTTACCGATAATTATTATTTATCCATTTATAGAAAAACATTTTGACCAAGGTATATTGGTCGGCTCATTTAAATAAAAAAAGGAGGACAAAAAAATGAGAAAAATATGGTTACCTGCCGTTTTATTACTAGCAGGAGTTAGTCTTGCCTCTTGTGGAGGTGGCGGAAAAACAGGAGTAGAATTTGATCCTAACAATAATACTATAGGATATCAATGGACAGATGTAAATGCTCCCATCTTAAGCAAGGATACAGATTTAAAGTTTAAAATAATTTCTTCAAAGAATGCCCTTGCGATGGACTACAACGAAATGAAGATTTTTAAGGATCTCAAAGCGTCAACAAATGTGAATGTGAATTGGGAAAATATTTCTGAAAGTGCATATGCAACACAAAAATCATTAATTATGTCTACGGCTTCTAGACATCCAGATGCCTTATACCATGCAGGATTTACGAATAAAGAGCTAATACAATATGGTACATCTAGAAATGTGATTATTGCTATAGACAAATATTTAGATTATATGCCTAATTTTAAAGCGATTTTAGAAAAGCGTCCAGATATTAAGGCTGCATTAGAATCGCCAGATGGACACATATATTCTCTTCCCCGTGTAGAAGAAATGGGATTAAAGGAATATCCAAACATTTTATTTATTAATAAAGAATGGGTTGGAAAACTGATTGACCAAAATAAACTATCCTTTACATTGAGTAAGGATGATTTAAAGGATGGTCTAAAATTAAAGAGAAGTCAATATAAGGAAATACTATCTTATTTTAAAAGTATGGATATGAATGGAGATGGAAGTACATCTGATGAGATTCCCCTATCCTTTGTTCATGGTAATTGGCAAGGAAATGAATCTGATTTAATTGCTTCCTTTGGCATACCAGAGAATGCAGATCATAAAACAATCATTGATGGTAAGGTAGTGTTTACCTGTCAGGATACAAAATGGAGAACCGCAATTTCTGAGCTTTCTACTTGGGTAAAGGACGGACTTATTGAAACTGCAGCCTTTGAGGATGGACAAGATACATTCTTAGCCAAAGGAAAGGTAAATGCTAAGGGTTTTGAAAAGCTTGGGTCCTTCTATTGGTGGGAAATGGAAACTGTGATTTCAGAATCAGAACAGGAAAACTATATCACTTTACAACCTCTTGTAGATGATGAAACAGGGAAACAGTATGTGGGTAAAAGTAATCTTTTGGAGATTGAAAAAGGAGAATGTGTCATTTTCAATAAATGTAATTATAAGGAAGTTTTATTAACCTATCTAGACAGATTCTTTGATCCTTATATTTCTGCTCAAATTAATTATGGTCCAATCGGTATTGTATATTCAGAAACAAAGGATGAAAAGGGGAGATTGGTAAATCTACCTGTACCATCTGGCACTACTATGGATGAACTACGATTGAAAAATGCTCCATTAGGAATGATTTATTTATCAGAGGAGCAATGGGAAAATAATGTAGTTATGGAGCCAAGAGCTGTTCTACGCTTAGAACGACTACAAAAGTATGTAAAGCCTTATGCCTATGAGAATGCTACACCATTCCCAAATATTTCCTATACTTTAGAAGAGATAAACACTCTTGCGAGATATGAAACAAATTTAGGTGATGTCATCAGTGCCCAATTTATGGAATGGATGCTAGCGGGTAAAGCTATTTCTGATACAGAGTGGAATGATTTTCAAGCTAAGCTAACGAAGGCTGGCATTGAGCAGGTCAAGAAGATTAATCAGGATGGCTATAATCGCTATTTAGAGTCTATGGGAAAATAAAGCATAAAGGAGGAGTAGTAAGGTATGAAAGGATTAAGATTGTTAGGTGATGTAATATTTGAATATTTGATCATAACGCTCATTTTAATTCTTTCTATATGCCTTGTGATTCCGTTTATTCCTGTATTTGTTGGAGTAATTGCTTATTTAAGGCTAGATATTAACACAAGAACACTTAGAGACTTTTGGATGGGGATTAAGGAAAATATTAAGATATTAATTCCCTATAGCATTTTTGAACTTACCATTTTAGCATTTTCAATTTTAAATCTATATTTTTTCTTAACACATCCAGAAAAAAATCAGATGATTGTATTAATTTTATCCTATATTGCTTTATTTATAGGTATTGTATTTTTCATTCATGCACCAATTATTATTTTAACTATGAAAGTGAATTTTAGACAGCTTATGTATAATAGCATAATGCTAATTTTTGGTGGTATTTTTAGAAGTATTTTAACAATTGTTCTTCTGATAGGTGTAGCCTTTATAGCGATTTATTTGCCCCATTTGTTATTTTTCTTGCCCTATTTTATAGCCTTTGTTATTGCAAAAATGATATATCCCAATTTTTATGTGCTAAAGGCTAGGGCTTTAAAAACAACACCACAGGAGCTTTTAAATCAGGAACAACAGGATGCCTATTTAGATGAATATGGTCAAGTAGACCATTCTAAATAAAAAAAGAAAGGAAAAGAGAAAATGAAAAAAGGATTAGTATTAGTCACATTGCTTGCAGCCTTAGGCTTAGCATCATGTGGCGGAAAGACAGCAAAGGACGAAACAAGTCCTGTCATTTCTGGGGCAGCAAATATGAGCTGTGCAGTAAATGAAACAATTGATTTGCTTAAGGGAGTAACGGCAGTAGATGATGTGGATGGAGATGTAACTGAAGCAATCGAAATCACCCTTATGCCTAGTTTGACTGTAACCAATGGTAAGGTAACACCTATCTTAGATGGAGATTATGAGGTGAAATATGCAGTTACAGATAAGGCAGGAAATGAAGGTACAGCCTTTGCAACCTTAAATGTAACTCCTGCTTTAGCAGAAAAAGAGGTGTATAAAAAATTTGAATTTAAGGATGCCTCTACAAGTGGCTTTTCAACATTTTTCTTTGATGAGATTCCAAATCAAATTGAAGGAACGTGTGGAATTGTTAAAGGTAATTATGAAATTAAAGCAACTAAGGTTGATGGTGAAGCATGGCATATTAAATTTGAAAATGGAAAATTAGCTACAAAGCCAGCATCAGATTGTAAAATTAAATTTAGCTTTACTTCTACTGTGGCTGGTAAGGTTAAAGTAGAAGTTGGTGGTGTAAATAATACTGAATATGATGTTGTGATAGGTATGAATACGATTGAGCATGAATTTACTGCAGCCTCAGAAGAAACCTATGTAGGCATGCAATTAGGTATGCTTGAACCATTTACTATTAATGTATCCAGTGTTGAAATCACTCAAACCGTTGGTGAAGATGTTTATACGGATGTAACTCCAGATTTTAAATACAATGCTAACGGAGTGGCTTGGGGTAATTTTGATGGTGAGGGAACAGTTACTTCCACAGAAAACTCAACAACCATTAATATAAAATCTACTGGCGGAGAAAATGGTGTATGGCAAACAAAATTATTTGTTAGACCAGGATATGATTTGGAAGCAAATAAGACGTACAAAATTAGTGTAGATTTAGAATCCAAGAATTCACAATCTGTCTTTGAAATTTGTTATAACAATGGAGATGTAGAAAAAGGAATTGGAGCTTTATATGGTCAATCTATCGCAGCTAATGAAAAGAAGACAATCAGCTTGATAGTAAAGCCAGAAGAAGCAAAAGATAATTTAACTTTATTATTTCAATTAGGACAGCTAGATGATACTGCTTTAGGAAATACTTTAACAATTAGTAATTTGAAAATTGAAGAAGTTGGTGGAGATAAGCAGCAAGAAACGAGTTCTATAGTCTTTACACCAGAGGGAGTGGAAACCTTTAATGATCCAGCATCTGCTGCAGGAAATCTTTATATTTCAAATGGAAAATTAGTCTACGAAATGACGAAAATAGGACTTACAGATTGGCACAATAAGATGTTTGTTAAGTCTATAGAATTAGAGGCAGATAAGATATATACCATATCCTTTAAGGCTAAGGCTGATAAAAATATTTCCTGTGCACTTTTCTTAAATCCACTTGGAAAATGGGATCCACGTTTAAGTGCTCAGGTTAATTTCACCACTACAGAGCAGGAATTCTCATTTACAGTGGATAAGGCTTTTGCAACTAAGATGGGATTTGAATTATTATGGCAATTTGGTAGTACAGAGAATGCGGCTTTAGGTAACGCTACTATTGAATTTAGTGAATTGATTATTTACGCTCAAGATGTACAATAATTTGTAAAAGTTAAAGAGGGGGGGGAGGAAACCTCTCCCCCTCTATTACTTAAAATATGAGGTGGAAGTGTGGAATATAGTTTAGAAAATGCAAATGAATTTATTAGTATAAATGCAAAAAAAGTAAATAAAAGTTATCGATTAAAATTTCATATGATGCCACCTATTGGTTGGATGAATGATCCCAATGGCTTAATAAAATACAAGGAGCAATATCATATATTTTATCAGTATTATCCTTACGATTCAAAATGGGGACCAATGCATTGGGGACATTTTGTGACAAAGGATTTGATAGAATATAAGGATTATCCTGTAGCGTTAGCTCCAGAAAATCAAGCCTTAGAATCAGGCTGCTTTTCAGGTGGAGCTATTAGTGTAGATGATCAGCTTATGCTAGTATACACAAGACATTTAGAAAAAGAAAATGAAAAAAAAGAGGATATATTTGCAGCTATTTCTGAGGATGGGATCCAATTTGAAAAAATAGATCAAAAATTATTTGAAACTCTAGATTTACCTGAGGAATTTAGTCGCACAGATTTTAGAGATCCTTATCCAGTTAAAATTAATAATATGTATTACATTTTTATTGGTGGTAAAAGTATAGTCACTAATGAAGGAGTCATTTTAGTTTTAAAAAGCAATTCCTTAAAACACTTTACGTATGATTTTAGTATTGGTCCATTTTATGAATTAGGGGATATGGGGGAATGTCCAAGCTATCATAGGGTTGGAGATAGAGATGTTATTTTAGTTTCTGGCTGTAATGTGAAGGAAAAAAATAATAGCTTTAAAAATGTTAATTCTAGTGTTTTTTTGATTGGAAAAATAGATTTTGAAAAGAAAAAGATGGATATAGATGAGATTAAAGAGATTGATAAAGGGGATACCTTTTATGCTCCTCAGTTTATATCAGAAGAGGATAAGCCAATTATGGTAGGTTGGCTTGAGATGTGGGGAAAACGATATCCTACACATGAGTGGGATCATGGCTATGTAGGTGCTCTTACCTTCCCAAGAGAATTAATTTGGAAAAATAATACAATTTATCAAAGACCTATTGAGGGACTACAAAAGTATTATCAAGCTCAATATAAATATAATGGACAGCTGATAAATTGTAGTTGTGATATTGAGGCTTTTATTGATGGTAGCTTTCAAATAAAGTTTCAGGCCATAAATGGGAATTTCATTATAGGTCAAGAGGATAAGGGAGTATATTTAGATACGAGACTTTCTAATAACTTAAATGGGTGTATAAGGTATACTACAGAGCATTATCAGCACGCTACAATTCGAATATTATTGGATCAATCTAGTATAGAATTGTTTATTGATGATGGAAAAGAGGTTATTTCAAGTAGAGTATATTTAGATCAAGGATATACATTAGAGGTAATAGGAAATGTTTCTAATATATGGATAAAAGAGGTAAAAGGATGAAACTGAAAAGGGTATTATTTATGATTTTATTTTGTTTAGGGCTAGCTTCCTGTGATTTTGTAGTTGAGCCTAAAGGAGCAGAAAAAAATTCTGTAGACCAAAAGGGTATGCAAATTAATCCCAAATCTATAGTAGGATATGTTGGGGATGTCATGCCGTTTTATGAAGATGGAGAAATGAATATTTTCTATTTACAGGACGGAAGAAACACGTACCTAGGATATCATCCCTTTGCACTAATGACAACAAAGGATTTTGTTAACTACAAGGATTATGGTGAAGTTATTCCATATGAAAATGATTTATATAGCCAGGACATGGCTTTAGGAACCGGTTCAGTAATTAAGGATAAAAATGGTATATATCATTGCTTTTATACAGGGCATAATGATTATAAAAATAATGGTCTTCCTTGGTTTGAAAAAATACAGCATGCCACTAGTTTAGATAAAATTAATTGGAAAAAAATAGAAGCAGATGGATTTTATGGTGGTTGTAATGATTTTAGAGATCCTTATGTTTATTTTGAGGAAAAAGAAAATACATATTATATGCTGATTACAACAAGAGTAAATGATTATGGAGTCATTAAGCAATATAAAAGTAAGGATTTGTCAAAATGGACAGACAATGGAATCTTTTTTAAAAATGATGCAGGGTCTTATAATATGGAGTGTCCTACCTATTTATATTATAATGGGTATTATTATTTAAGCTATAGTGAGCAGGGAGCACATAGAGTTACACATTATCGCTATAAGAAAAATTTAGCAGATCCATGGATTAAGCCAGAAATTGATTATTTTGATGGCGAAGGCTTCTATGCGGGAAGAATGGAAAAGGGCTTTGATAAGCTTTATGTCTTTGGCTGGTGTGGTACGAAAGAAGGAGATTGGGATAATGGGGCCTTTAACTGGGCAGGTAATCTTGTGACGCATGAGCTAGTTCAACAGGAGAATGGGGAATTAAAACCAAAAATGGTACAGGAATTTAAGGATACCTTTCATACAAAGGTGGACTATAAATTAAAGAATAAGGAGTCCCTATCAGCAATGACCTTTGACAAGTCTTCCTCTAAGGCCTTTGCTGTAGAAGAGCTAGCAGAAAATATTACTAGATTTGAATTTGATGCTGAAATAAAGGAATTAGAGGGCAATTTTGGCTTGAGCTTTAACACTTTAACTAACCATGTTTTAAGTGAGCTTATCCTTTCCTTTGATTTAAAGAAGAATCAAATTTCCTTTCACAATCAAGCAAAAAGCTTTTCAGATTTCGGTTCAGCTCAAATTGTTGTACCCTATACCTTTAAAACCAATACAACGATCCATGTGGATGCAATTATTGATGGTCAAATTTTGACTATTTATGTTCAAGATGAAATAGCACTTTCTACAAGAATGTATGCAATGCCAAAGACAGGTTTTTCTTTCTTTGGGTATAAAGCAAATATTTCTTTAAAGGATGTGAGCTTTTATGAGTAAGCTAATCAGTATTGGTGAACTATTAATTGATTTTTCTTCTGTAGGAACAGGACCATTAAAGGATATTTCTCAGTTTGTAAAAAATGCAGGAGGAGCGCCTGCTAATGTCTGTGTTCAAGCTGCTAAGCTTGGGCAAAGGGCTATATATCTTACGCAGGTAGGTGCGGATGGCTTTGGTGAATTTTTAAGGGATGCCTTACACAAAGAGGGAGTAGATACATCCTATATTAAGATGAACAGGAAGTATGATACCTCTTTAGCCTTTGTGAGCTTTCAGGAAAATGGAGAAAGAGAATTTAGCTTTTATCGGAAGAATGCGGCAGATTTATATTTTACGCCTAAGGATTTTGCAGCTGTTGAATTTTTTGCAGGGGATATTTTTGAATTCGGTAGTGTTGCCTTAAAAACAAAAGAAGCAAAAGAAACTCATTTGGCTTTACTTCATAGAGCAATGCAGAAAAATGTAATCGTATGCTTTGATCCTAATGTTAGATTGAATTTATGGGAAGATGCCAATGAATTAAAACAAGTCATCTGGGAGTACTTACAATATACAGATATTGTCAAGGTTAGCGAAGATGAATTAAAATTTTTAACAGATTGTGAGCATATAGAACAGGCAGTAACAAAGCTTTGGAATGCTCATTTGAAATTAGTGATTGTTACAAAGGGAGAACAAGGAGCAACTCTATATTTGAAGAACCAAAAATGCTTTTCTCATTTAGGCTTTCCTGTTCAAGCTGTGGATACTACAGGAGCAGGAGATTCCTTCTTTGGTGGATTTATTTCAGAATTGCTTAGAAACAATTTTAAAAAGGATGAACTTTTAAATTTAAACTACGAGGATATTTTGTCATTTGCATGTAAATGTGGGGCATTTACAACAACAGGCTATGGAGCTATCCCTGCTATGGGAAATAAAAAACAGGTTGAAAGTGTAGGTAAGTAATATGGCAACAGTAAAATTAGTAAAGGTAAACAAGGTGTATGAGGGTGGCGTTCATGCAGTTCACGATTTCTCTATTGATATAAAGGATAAAGAATTCATCGTATTTGTAGGTCCATCTGGCTGTGGAAAATCTACTACGCTTCGTATGATTGCTGGATTAGAGGAAATTACTACAGGGGATTTATATATCGATGATGTTGTAGTAAATACTATGGCACCTAAGGATAGAGATATAGCCATGGTTTTTCAAAGCTATGCCCTATATCCACAAATGACAGTTTATAAAAATATGGCCTATGCATTAAAATTAAGAAAGGTTCCAAAGGAAGAAATTGATGCTCGTGTTTTAGAGGCAGCAAAGATTTTAAAGCTTACTCCCTACCTTTATCGTCGCCCAAAGGCTTTATCTGGTGGACAAAGACAGAGAGTTGCTTTAGGAAGAGCCATTGTTCGTCAGCCTAAAGTATTTTTAATGGATGAACCTTTATCTAACTTAGATGCTAAGTTGAGAGTGGCAATGCGTAGTGAGATTGTAAGAATTCATGAAAGTGTAAAAGCCACAACCATTTATGTAACACACGATCAAATTGAAGCGATGACGATGGCTTCTAGAATTGTTGTAATGAAGGATGGCTTTATTCAGCAGATAGGGGAGCCTAATGAAATCTATCAATATCCTACAAATATGTTTGTAGCTGGCTTTATAGGGACACCAGCGATGAATTTTATTCATGGAGAATTATTAGAGAATGGCGGCTTTAAAATTGATGATAGTGATGATGTAATTCAAATGACAAAGGAACAAATGCTTCTATTAAAAAATTATGTTGGACATCGCTTGGTTTATGGAATCCGTCCTGAAAATTTGGTTTATGAAAAGGATGAGGCTTTTCATAAATTAGAAAATTATTCTTTAACAATGACAACAAAAATGGTGGAATTGTTAGGAGATATAATCAACGTTCATGGTAGTATTGGACAAAAAAATATAATTTTAAAAACGACTAGTGCTTTTAAAATTAAAGCAAATGAAACAATACGTGTAGCCATTAAGCCAGAACAAGCACGTTTCTTTAATGAGACGACGACCAAGGCTATTACTATGGAGTATTATGATTTTGAAGAGGTTGAGGTAACGGAATCCTTAGATGAAGACAATGTTATCATTGTTGAAGAAAAAAAGAAAGGGCTAATTGCTAAAGCTTTAAATAAAATTAAAGATAGGAAAAAGGAAAAGGATGAAACGAAGGATTTGTAATATTTTAGGATTTGCTGCTTTAAGCAGTGCTCTAAGTTTAACTGCCTGTACGACAAATGTAGAAGTGAAATCTTTTGAGGTATCTGAGGCTATAACCAATGCCAATGCTTTCATAAATCAAAATATTGCTTCTGTAACTAAAGACCTAAAGAATAGCTATCATTTAAATCCCCCAGTAGGATGGATAAATGATCCTAATGGATTTTCAGAATTTCAAGATAAATTTCATTTATTCTATCAATATAATCCGTATGAAGCCGTTTGGGGACCAATGCATTGGGGACATCAGACGACTAAGGATTTTATTAAATGGGAGTACGAGGACGTAGCCTTAGCTCCTGATATGGACTATGATTCTAATGGCTGCTTTTCAGGTACAGCATTAGTTGAAGATGGAGTACAATATTTAGCCTATACTGCTGTTACAGATGTACAAAATCAAGGCATGGCATATTCCTATGATGGAAAAACATATAAAAAACTAGATGAATTGCTTTTAAGTGGAAAGGATTTACCAGAGGGGTTTTCTAATACTGATTTTAGAGATCCTAAGCTGTTTAAGCGAGATGGCAAGTTTTATATTTTAGTAGGAAATAAGGATAATCAGACAGGTGCCAAGCAAATTATTATGTTTGTCTCTGAAGATATTACAGGTCCCTATACCTATGCAGGTGTAGTATATAAAAGAACAGATTTGGGTGGTATATTAGAATGTCCAGATTTGATTACAATAGATGAAACAGATGTTTTAATTGCTTCCCCACAATCCATTAGGGATGAAAGAGAGTATGTATTCCAAAATGCAGATTCCTGTATTTATGTTTTAGGCAATTTATCTGTTCATTCTAATAAATTCTACCAAACTCCGCAAACAGAGGCAGAAGAATTTGACAAGGGTTTTTCCTTTTATGCTCCCCAAACGGTAAAAACAAAGGATGGAAGATGTATATTAACCGCTTGGATGAGAAGCTGGAGTGAACCAAATTTAACAAAAGAGGATGGTTGGTGTGGAGCTATGGTCTTACCAAGAGAGCTTACCATTAAGGACAATCACATCTACCAAGCTCCTGTACGTGAAATAAAAAATTATTTTAAAAATGAAGTTCAGCATGAGGATGTTTATCTTGAAAATCAAATTCAAATGCTGGATACTTTCTCATCTAGAACAGCAAGAATTACAATGGATATTGATATTTCCTCTATTGGTTCTACCGGAAAGGCTGGCATTGAAGTTTTTAAGGGAACGCAATATTATACTAGAATAGGCTATGATGCAGGAAGAGGTTACGTGTATTTTGATAGAGTTCATTGCGGAAGTATGATGGATGGCGTACGTTATGCTAAGGTAGATCCAATTGATGGTAAAATAGGCTTTGAAATTTTTTTGGATAACACTTCCGTAGAAATTTTTATTAATGGTGGATATTATACGATGACAGGTACAACCTTTACGCCACTTGGAAATGATGGTATCGCTCTCTTTGCTGATAAGTGTAGTGCTCATTTTAGTAATTTAACTAAAACAGAAATAGTTGTATAAAAGAAAAAGCGTTATGAAGTATTAAAATAGACCCTATAAAGTAGACACGAATAAAAAAAGGTGTAGATTCTACTTTG
>CAJTTN010000007.1:14772-99816 GCA_910579215.1 uncultured Anaeroplasmataceae bacterium | reverse complement strand
CAATTAAATAATACATCTTTTTTTTATTGTGTCCTTGACTTGGGGTACTATTTATCTTATCGTCACCTTTTTTCTTTTGAATGCATTTTTTTCTTAAATTTACTAACACTATAATTGGTGATAGTATGGAAGAAGAGGGACTTTCCTTATTGGATCTTTGGAAGCTAATCGTAAAAAGAAAATTTCTTGTTCTTATTTTATTTGGATTTATAACCATTTCAACTTTACTTTTTATTTTATATATTTATAATCCATTACGTTCATCCTATGAGGTAAGCTTTAGCTATCAATGGGAGGGGATTGAAAATAATAAATATGCAAATGGTATGGTTTTTAATGAATATGAACTAATTTCTTTAACAAATTTAAATGATATAAAGAATAGTAAAGAGGAATTTTTGGCGATTGATACAGAAAAGCTATCTGAGCGAATTACACTCACAAAAGATGAAGATGGCATGTATAGTATGAGACTTCCTGGAGCCTTTTTTTCAAGTGATTTGCAAGCGAAAGCCTTTATAGAGCGACTGATTTATTTACCCTATCATAAGGCTTTGAATTTGACCTTTGATTTTACTGCGAATATAAAAGGGTATACCCGCTCTAATAAAATTGCACATAAACTAACCTATTTAAAGAATCAAATTAATTTGATTTTGTCAGGGTATCAAGCCATGATATCTCATTTTGGTGATATTCAAATAGGAGATAGTAATCTAAGTGGTTTATTACGACAAACAGAGGTTTTTCAAATCAATGATGATTTAAAAAATTATGAATATTTAGCTTACAAAAATGCTTATATGACGAAAGAGGAATATCAAGATATCGTTAGAGATAGAGATGTTTTATTGACAGAGCAAAAGCTTTTAAGAGAAAGAAAGGAAGTGCTTTTAGAATCTTTAAGAAATATCTATAGTAATTCTAATGGAAACACTTATTTAGATACCTCTATAGCAAACTATCTTAATAACCTACATACCCTGGATACAAGACTAATGAAAATAAGTGAGGATTTAACGCTCATGGAAACTGCTAGTCTAGGCAATTATAGTGAAGAGAAGAGTGAGGCTTTTTTAAAAAATTTAGAAGGCTATAGGGATAAGCTAGAAAGCTTAACGAAAGAATATACAGATACAGTAAAATTTGTATTAAAGGAGAATACTTTTTTAAATATGAAGCCTATCCAAATTCAGTCTAAAATGAGTATTTGGCTAGCAATTCCTTTAAGTATATTCCTTGGTGGATTTCTTAGCTGCATATGTGGCTTATTGTTTTCCTTAATACAAGAAAATAGAAAGAAGAATAAAGTCTTAGATTAAGGCTTTTTCTTTTTAAAAAAGATAGTGAAAATAAAGAACGTTTGTAGTATAATTATTTTACGAGAGGTGATTCTTTATTATGGAAAAGAAATTCTATTTGACTACTGCTATTGCATATACATCCTCAAAGCCACATATCGGAAATGTATATGAGGCTATTTTAGCAGATGCAATAGTTCGATATAAAAAGAAATGTGGATTTGATACCTATTTTCAAACAGGTACAGATGAGCATGGACAAAAAATACAGCTGAAGGCAGAAGAAAAAAATATTACACCTCAGCTTTATGTTGATCAAATTTCAGAGGATATTAAAAAGATATATAAGCTTGTAGATGTTCAATACGATCATTTTATTAGAACAACAGATGCCTCACATATGGAGGAGGTTGCAAAGGTATTTGAGAAGCTATTTAAAAAGGGTGACATATATAAGGGTACCTATGAAGGAAACTATTGTGTAGCCTGTGAATCCTATTTTACGGCAAAGGACTTAAAGGATGGCTGCTGTCCAGATTGTGGAGCTAAGGTTCAAACGATGAAGGAAGAGGCATATTTCTTGAAATTAGAGCCTTACCAAAATCGTTTGATTGAATATATTAAATCGCATCCAGATTTTATTCAGCCTGAATCTAGAAAAAATGAAATGTTAAATAATTTTCTGAGTGCCCCACTTCCAGATTTATGTGTATCTCGTACCTCATATACTTGGGGAATACCAGTACATTTTGATTCTAAGCATGTGATTTATGTTTGGATAGATGCTTTATTAAATTATATTACTGGTATTGGATATCATTTAGATTCTCCATGCGAGGATTTATATCATAAGTTTTGGCCTTGTGATATCCATTTGATTGGAAAGGATATTTTAAGATTTCATACCATATATTGGCCAATCATGCTGATGGCGCTAGACCTTCCCTTGCCAAACCAAATTTTTGGGCATCCATGGGTTTTGATGAATCATAATAAAATGTCTAAATCCAAAGGGAATGTCATTTATACAGAAGATTTAGTGGAGCTATTTGGGGTGGATGCTGTTAGATATTATGTTTTACATGAAATTCCATTTGCTTCTGATGGAAATTTAACCTATGAGCTTGTTTGTGAAAAAAACAATTCTGATTTGGCAAACACCTATGGTAATTTAGTAAATCGAACCATGGCTATGGGTAAAAAATATTTTGATGGTAATCTTGGAAAGGGAGTTAGTACGGAATTTGATTCTAACCTAGAAAATCGCTTGCATTTGACGATTAAGGAATATTATTCTTACATGGATAAATTTAGAGTTGCAGATGCAATTGAGTCTGTTATGGTTTTATTACGTGCTGCAAATAAATATATTGATGAGGTAGCTCCATGGGTTCTTGCAAAGGATAGTAGTAAAAAACAGGTTTTAGAAGGAGCCTTATATCATCTTTTTGAAGTGATACGTATAGCTGCCATTCTTTTAGAACCAATTATGCCATCCTGCTCTAAGGAGATTTATAGCCAAATCAATACTACCAAAACCTCTTTTAAGGACTTAGAATATGGAGTTCAAGAAAGATTTGAATTACAGGAGGCAAAGGTTTTATTTAAGCGATTAGATGTGGAAAAGGATGTGTTAGCTTGTGTTCTTGCAAAGGAAAATGCTAAAGCTAAAACAGTGGTAGAACAAAAGCCTTTGGTTGGTATTGAGGATTTTGATAAATTGGATTTAGGTGTAGGAATGATTCTAGAGGCTAAGAAGCATCCTAAGGCAGATAAGCTTTTAGTATTTAAGGTAGATATTGGAGGAGAAGTACGTCAAATCGTTTCGGGAATTGCAAAGTTCTATGATCCTTCCTTATTAATTGGGAAAAAGGTAGTTGTAGTGAAAAACTTAAAGCCAATTCTTTTACGGGGTGAGGAATCCTATGGTATGCTTCTTTGTGCATCTAATGAAAATGATTTAGAACTTTTAAATGTAGAAAAGCTACCGTCAGGAGCTCAGGTAAGCTAACATGAATAAAGAGCAGTATTTGGATGATTTATTTCGTGTAGCCGTTGTTATTTTTACCTCAACGCTATATTCATTATCTGTAATATGGTTTCTTGAGCCAGCAAATTTGATTGCTATAGGAATCACAGCGGTGGGACAAATTTTAAATCGTGCCTTTGCCCTAGGAAATATTACAATTCCTATTGGAGTATTTATACTAATATTCAATATTCCTTTATGTATTTATGGTTGGAAAAGCGTTTCTAAAAGATTTGTATTTTATTCTGTTTTATCTATTTTAGTACAAACCTTTTGGACTATGGGTTGGGATTGGATTAAGGTTGACTTTGGAATAGATCCATCCGATCGCTTCTTTTTAGGCGTAATTGGTGGCTTGCTTTGTGGAAGCTCTATCGGATTAGCTCTTAGATATGGGACATCTACAGGAGGCATGGATATTATTGGACAAGCACTCGCCTTAAAGAAAAATATTTCTATCGGTATGTTTTCTAGTATTGTAAACATAATTTTAGCAATTATAGCTGGTGGAATTATTGAAAAATCTTGGGATATAACATTATATACTTTCATTTTTATCATAATTTCTAATTTGGTTGTAGATAAGATACATACAGCATATAATTATTTGAGAGTTGATGTTATTTCTCAGCATTCTGAAGCAATCGCTGCAGCTTTATTAGAAGGAATTCAAAGAGGGTGTACGATTTCTACAGTTCGCGGAGCATATACACAAGAAGAAAAATTTGATGTCTTTATGATTATTTCTTCTTATGAGCTTCAAAAGGCAGCAGAAATTGTAAAGACAACAGATCCTAATGCTTTTATGACTGTTTCACCTATCAAGAAAATTTTTGGGAAATTTTTTAAGCATACTATTGTTTAGAAAGTTGTCAACCAGCACATTTTCGTGCTGGTTTTTGTATAAATATTTCGTTTAATAGCTTTGAGATTTGATTGTATTTTTAAAGAAAAATGCTATAATTAAACATAGAGGGAGGGGATTGGTTTGAAGAAAAAAATTATGCTTATGTTTGGCTCTATATTGGCGCTAGTAATTATGATTTCTATCGCTTTAGGCTTTTTATATTTTCCAAGAAGTATTAAAACATTTATGGGAATCAGCTATGAAGATATAGAAGAAATATCTGTAGAAGTGGGATATGATACGATTCATGTATATACTTTAAGAGAGGATTATAAGGAGGAGTTTTATCAAAGGATAACAAAAATAAAGGTAATGCCTACATACTCTCATATGAAAGCAGTTCCTAAAGCTCAATTTATCATTCGTACTAAAAAAGAAACCTATTATTTATGTAATTTTTATTACAAGACTTCTACCTCTAAACGAGAAGAATTTAATTTACTGGATAAGGAGGAGTTTCTATCCTTGTATTCCTTGTTTCCAAATGTTGATATTAATGAATATTATTAAAAAAAATTCTAGCTTTACTCTTATAAGTAAGGCTTTTTTTGTGTTTGAAAATTTATTGTTAAAATTTAATATATATTGCTAAAACTTGTAATTTTGTTGACTAAATTGAAAATAAAGTATATACTTAAATTGATGGATAATTAGTTTTTTGTGAAGGTGTATATATGTTTTCTAGATTAAAAAAGTATTTTAAAGAAAAAAACAATATAATTCATGAGCGCGCAGTTCCAAAGGCACAGATTTTGAAACAAATTCATAGATATATTAAAAAAGTTGGAAATTTTGGAACAGCTACTTTAATATTGATTGATATAGATGCATTTCACAATTTGGTAGAGCTACATGGAGAAAATTTATATCTAGATATGATGAAGGAAACTGCAAAAAGAGTGGTTGATCTACTTCCTGAGAATGCTAGTATAAGTCAAATTCGTGAGGATGGGATTCTTATTTTTATTCCTAATGAGGGAACACAAAGCAAGATTGAAAAATTGTGTAAAAGGCTTCTAGAAAGTACACACATCCCTTTTGAAAATGCAAATATTAAGGACATTCACATTACGACTTCCATTGGTGTTTGTACCTATCCACAATCTGGTAGTTCAGTTAAGTCCTTGATTGATAATTTAGATTTGGCCTCCTTTGTTTCTAAACGTAGTGGAGGAGATAAGGTTACAAGCTATTATGCTACCTTATCAGATGATGAAAGAGACAATAAGATGTATTATGAGGAAATTAGAACAGCAATCCAACGCAAGGAGTTCGTATTATATTATCATCCCATACTGGATTTGGTTAATCATACTATCTACGGGGCAGAAGCCTTAATGCGTTGGAATCACCCTACAAAGGGTATTTTGCCACCGCAAGATTTTATTCAGCTCATGGAACAAACAGGAGATATTCATTGGGTTGGAGAATGGGGTATTGACCAAATGATACGTTTTCAGCAGGAAATGCAGCATCTTTATCCCAAACTAAATTTAGTTTTTTCTTTGAACTTGAGCTTGAAGCAACTTTTAAATCCAAATTTGGCAAGACGTTTAATTGATATTGCAAAGGAGCTTTCTGTTCGACCAGAAAGAATAATGCTAGAAATTACAGATTGTATGGTTTATGATAAAATGAAGGTTGTTGAAGCAAATTTAACACGCTTAAAGGCATTTGGCTTTCTTATTGCGGTGGATAGCTTCCCTCTAGATCAGCAATCTATATTAGCTGTACAAAACGCACCAATTGACGTTATTAAATTGGGAAGATCCTTTTTGAAGGACATTACAAATAATTTTTCACAGGAAAAATTGCTTGAATTATTGATAGATTATTGTAAAAAGAATAAAAAGAGATTAGTGTGTGAGGGTATAGAAACAAAGGAATTGCTGCAGTATGTTTTAGATCAAAAGGTTACACTAGGCTCAGGCTTTTATTTTACAAGACCATTAGATGCTGAAGCCCTTAAAAAATATATTGAAGGTTCTTCTTGGCAAAATCAACTAGATTGCAAATTAGATGTTTAATATCTTTATGTAATGAAATTATTTTAAATGAAAAACAAGTGTATTATATGTTTTATTGTGTAATTCGTCCCTTGTTAGCCTTTTAGACGAGCGAGGGGATACCATTGGGTCTATATACGCACATTTTGGGTATATCAGCTTTATAGTAGTAAATTTCAATTTGTTGTTTAAACTTAAAATTATGGCGCACTATACTCAAAAACGAAGAAGTGCGCCATTTGTTTGCCCACAGAAAAAGTTCTATGACAAATGATTTTTTACTTTCTTTTTTTAATAAAGTACATAATCTAAGTCTATGAAATCATACTTTGTTTATAAATAAAAAATATTCTTTCTCAAAAGATAAAAGTATTTTGCAATAGGAATTGTCTTGTTTTTCCATTGGCTACTACAGTGAAAAAATAAGTAAAAATATTGAAAAGAAGCAGGATTTGTTGTATAATTGAAAAGTAAAAATCTGAAAGGTTGTGTTTAATATGGGAAGAGCGCATGAGGTTCGTGCAGCATCTATGGCAAAAACTGCAGCAATGAAGTCTGCAAAATATGCAAAATGGGGAAAGGAAATTTTTTTGGCAGCCAAATCTGGTGTTCCTGATCCTGAAATGAATCAAAGCTTAAAAAGAGCAATAGAGCGTGCAAAAAAGGATCAATGTCCAGCCGATGTCATTAAGCGTGCAATCGCAAAGGCTGCAGGAGTAGCATCTGGTGCTTCTAAAGAAAAATCATATGAAGGCTATGGTCCTGGTAATGTAGCAATGATTGTTGAATGTACTACAGATAACGATAATCGTACATTTACAGATGTTCGTACTGCTTTTAATAAAACAGGAGGTCAAATAGGAACCTCTGTAGGATATTTATTTAGTCGTAAGGCAAAATTTTTATTTGCTGGAATGTCAGAGGATGAAGCTATGGAGGCTTTAATGATGGCAGATGCAGACTGTGAGGAAATCAAGACAGATGAAGATGGTAACACTTTAATTTTAGCGGATCCAAAAGATTTTGAAGCAGTAAAAACTGCCTTAGAGGCAGCAAATTCTGAGTTAGAATTTGAAGAGGCATCTGTAACTTTAGTGCCATCAAATTATGTAGATTTAGATGAGGATCATGAAGCAAAATTTAGAAGGCTATTAGATTTACTTTCTGAATTAGATGACGTTCAAGACGTTTATCATAATGCTAATATCTCTTTAGATGAGGAATAAAAATATAGGTCTAGGAAACTAGATCTTTTTTATTTTTTGTTACAAAAAATACTTATTAATAAATGTTTTTTCTTCTCTTGTTTATAAATAAACAAGAATTTTTTATGAATTTTTTTTGTAAAAAAATCTATTTTCTTTTTCGTTTTATTTGCTATAATTAAAAAGAAAAGAAGAATATTTTAAAGGAGTTTGAATATTTATGAAACCAACTTTAGTTGTTATGGCAGCAGGAATGGGAAGTAGGTTTGGTGGCTTAAAACAGGCAGAGCCTATTACAGAGGATGGCAAAGGAATTCTGGATTTTTCTGTGTATGATGCTAAAAAGGCAGGATTTGGAAAGGTAATTTTTATCATTCGCGAAGATATGGCAGAGGATTTTAAGCGTCTAATTGGGGATAGAATATCAAAAACTATTCCTGTAGATTATGTTTATCAAACAATGGATGATCTTCCAGCGGGTAGAACAAAGCCTTTTGGAACGGGACATGCGATTTATTGTTGCAGAACTATAGTTAAAGAGCCTTTTGCGATTATAAATGCAGATGATTATTATGGACAAAATGCATTTGTTGAAATTGGAAAACATTTATCTCAGGCTAAAAGAGGAGAATATGCAATGACAGCATATTTGCTTGCAAACACGCTAAGTAAGAATGGGACTGTTTCTAGAGGTGTATGTGAACTAGAAAATGGCAAGCTAAAAAAAGTTACAGAATATACAAAAATATCCTCTGATTGTAGCTATGATCAAAATGGTCAAAAGGGTACGTTTGCAAAAGCCACCCCAGTTTCTATGAATTTGTGGGGACTTACACAGGATATCTTTGAGCATATAGAAAGGGATTATGCCCATTTCTTGGCTACGGCAAATTTACAGAAGGATGAATTTTATATTCCATTAGTTATTTCAAAGGCTGTAGAGGATGGACATGCTACAGTAAAGGTTTTTGAAAATCAAGATAAATGGTTTGGAATAACCTATCGTGAGGACTTAGCAGAAATTAAAGAAGCTATTGGAGGGTATATTCGTGATGGATTATATGAAGGCTTATAAAAATGTTTTAGATGCCTTTTCCTTAGAAGGGACCATACAAGAGATATGTCCATATGGAGAGGGGCACATTAATCAAACCTTTTTAGTTACTACTTCAACAAAACGATACATTTTACAGGTCATGAATACGCATGTATTTTCTGATCCAGATTCTTTAATGAAAAATATATGCTATGTTACAAAGCATTTAGAATCTAAAGGAATTGAAACATTACATGTAGTATTTACAAAACGAAATGAACCCTTCTTAAAGCTAGAAGATAATTCCTGTTATCGTATTTATGATTTTATAGAAAATACGGTTACTTTTCAAAAGGCTACAGATCCTCAGGTATTTTGTAATTCAGGATATGCATTTGGAGAGTTTCAAAATTATTTAAAAGAATTTGACGCTTCTGTATTAACAGAAACTATTCCTAATTTTCATAATACTCCCATAAGAGTAAGGAATTTCTTAGAGGCTTTAAGCAAGGATGTTGTTAGTAGAGCTAAAGAATGTGAAAAAGAAATACAGTTTGTATTGGAGCGCAAGGATACGTTAAATCTTGTGGTTGAGGGCTTGCAGGATGGTAGCATACCTCTTCGTGTCACCCATAACGATACAAAGCTTAATAATATTTTAATGGATGCTGACACCTTAAAGGCTCGTGCTGTTATCGATTTAGATACCATTATGCCAGGATCTATGCTATATGATTTTGGAGATTCTATTCGCTTTGGGGCTTCAACTGCGGCAGAGGATGAAAAGAATTTAGAGCTGGTTCATTTTGATCGTTCTTTATTTGAGGCATATACAAGAGGATATTATACTGCAGTAGCTGACTCAATCACTCCAAAGGAAGTAGAGCTTTTGCCATATAGTGCCTATTTATTAACAATGGAATGTGGAATTCGTTTTTTAACTGACTATTTAATGGGAGATGTATATTTTGCAACAAAGTATAAAGAGCATAATTTAATACGGTGTCGTACACAATTCAAGCTGGCCTTAGAAATTTATGAGGTTTTAGATGAGCTAAAGTGCTTAGTAAAAAGAATTCAAGAGGAAACAAAGTAAGTATAAATCGTAAGTAAAGGAGAGGATTCCTACTTACGATTTTTCTTTTTACCAAAATTTGGAGTAAATTTCATAAAAAATGAAATTAATGGTTGATTTACTCCAAAAATGATGTTATAATGTCATTGTATTAAGTTGCATATTCGAGAAAACGCTTTCTAAGAGGAAGAGGGTACAAAATGTTAAAAATAAAAATTATTAACCAAAAAGGAAATGAGCTTTTTATTGGTGAAGCGCAAGAAAACGCTTGCTGTATTTATAATTTTCCTTATCAGGATGGAGATTGGATGATTGTAGATTGTGACAAAAAAGGTGGGTATTATAAGATTCGTCTTGAGGATACGATGATGGAGTCAATAGTATTTGTTCCAGGAACTACACTTATTTATCACATTCCACCTATTCAGCAAAGATTGAACTATTCCCCAAAATCATTTTATGGGGATTGTCATATTATTACTGTAACAGAAGCTAGTGAGGAAGAAATTTATGTGAGAAGGAATTTAGCTTTGAATCCTTATGATCAACATGAAAATGAAACCTTTTATCCACATTCTTCAGCAAATGTTGAAACTAGAAATGAATGTGTGTTTGCGAGCAGAAATGCGATTGATGGATTATTTTATAACGAATCTCATGGCTGCTTTCCTTATCAGAGCTGGGGAATTAATAGAAATCCTAATGCAGAATTTAAATTGGATTTTGGTCGAGAGGTTTTATTGGATGAGATCGTTTTAACGTTAAGAGCTGATTTTCCTCATGATAGCTATTGGACCTCTGCAGAATTGGCATTTTCAGATGGATCAACTTTGGAAATGAAATTGGAAAAAACCTCAGTAAGGCAAGCTATCCGATTTGAACAGAAAAAGGTTTGTTCTGTTGTATTAAGAAAGCTTATTAAGGCAAAGGATGTTTCTGAGTTTCCTGCTTTAACTCAGTTTGAAGCATGGGGCTATGAAATAAAAAAATAAAGAAAGGAGATTAAAATGAGTAATGTAAATTTAGAACAAATTAAGCGTAGTGAATTTTCAGATTTACCTAAATTCGAAAAACAAGACGTGGCAAAAGTTTTAGATGAGGTGGTTAAAATTGTTGATCATATGCTTCTAAAATTTCATGGAGATTGTTTTCCAAGAGCGTGTAGTAAGGATTACGTTTATGATGGTGTAGGAAATCTTCATTGGGATGCTTCTAATAATGAAAGTATTTGGACTACCTCCTTCTGGACAGGAATTTTATGGTTAGTTTATGAATATACCCAGGATGAAAAATATAAGCTAGAGGCACAAAAGCATTCAGAGTCCTTTAGAACTCGTATTGATAACTACTATAACAAAGACGAAGAAGAGGCTGGTTTAAATCATCACGATATTGGTTTTCTTTATAGCTTAACTACCGTGGCAGATTATAAGCTAACGGGCTCAAAAAGAGCTTTAGAAACCTCATTAATGGCTGCAAAGCTATTGGCAAAGCGTTATATACCACAGGCTAAAATTTTGCAGGCATGGGGAGATATGAATGATGAAAATCAAAGAGGAAGAATGATTATAGATTGTAATCTTAATATTCCGCTTTTATATTTTGCAGATCAGTTTTCTAAAGATGATTCCTATTATGAAATGGCATACAATCATGCTAAATCAGCAAGCCAATACATAATAAGACCAGATGCATCTACCTTTCATACCTTCCACATGGATACGATAACAGGTAAGCCTCGCTTTGGTTCAACACATCAGGGCTATTCCGATGATTCCTGTTGGGCAAGAGGACAAGCCTGGGGGATTATGGGATTCCCTATTTCTTACTCTTACACGAAGGATAAAGAATTTTTAGAAAAAGCAAAATGCTTAGCTAACTACTTTTTAAATCGTTTGCCAAAGGATTTTGTTTGTAACTGGGATCTTATCTTTACGGCGGATGACGGTCAAAGAGATACTAGCGCTGCAGCAATTGCTGCCATAGGATTATTAGAGTTATCCAACGCTTTACCTAAGGAGGATAAGGATAAAGAGCTTTATAAAAATGCTTGTTTAGCTATTGCTAAGTCCCTATCTGAAAAATATTTAGGTACAAATTTAGAAGGAATTCTAAAGAGTGGTGTGTATTTCTATCATGGAAATTTGGGCATAGAGGAATATTTGATTTTTGGTGATTATTTTTTTGTAGAACTATTAATGAGACTTTATAAGGATTGGAATCCTTATTGGTAGTGGAGGAGGTATTATGGAAACAGAAATTTTAGAGCAACCTGATGTACAGGAAGAGAAAAAGGAGAAGTTCAAATCCTTTTCTGATAAGTTCAAAAAACACTTTAATATTTTTCAAGAGAAATTCAAAAAGCATATGAAATATAATTGGCAAATCTATCTTTTATTTTTACCAGCGTTTATTTGGATGGTAATGTTTGTATTTGTCCCATTTATTTCCAATGTTTTAATGTCCTTTCAGGATTATAGTGTAAGTAAGGGAGTATTTGGATCTAAATTTATAGGCTTTAAAAACTATATAGATTTTTTTACAATGGATGGCTTTTTCTCCCTGTTGGGTAATACATTGTTGTTGAATGTTTTAGTTCTTGTCATAGGCTTTCCCGCAGCAATAGTATTAGCGATTATGATTTATGAGTCTAGAAGTAGAGTGATAAAGGGAGTTGCACAAACTACAACCTTCCTACCATTTTTCATATCAGCAGTGGTTGTTTGTAATATGACCATTGAATTTTTAAAGGCAGATACAGGTATGATTATAAACATCCTTGCCTGGTTTGGTATGCCAAGAGCGAATCTATTAAACAATCCTGCAGCTTTCCGTTGGATTTATGCAATCATGGAGCTTTGGCAAACCATTGGATACAATTCTTTAATTTATTTGGCAGCCTTATCCGCAATTGATACTTCACTTTATGAGGCAGCCTCTATGGATGGAGCAGGAAAATTTAGACAAATCTTCCATGTTACATTACCAGGAATTGCACCAACAATAATTATCACTTTGATTTTAAAGATTGGAAAGCTATTATCTATGGGTTATGAAAAGGTGTTGTTATTACAGACCATAGATAATAAGCCGGTTTCAGAAATCATTAGTACCTATGTTTATAATGTGAGCTTAAGTCCACAGGTTGGACAGCCAAATTATGGTATGGCAGCTACAATAGGATTATTTGATGCTGTAGTAGCAATTGTACTTGTTACAATTGTGAACAAGATTGCTAAAAAAGTATCGGATACACAATTATGGTAAGGGAGGGATAGAAGATGAAAAAACATTCAAGTACAACTACAAATCAGGCTACAGCAATTTCTCGATTTAAAAAGAAGCTTACTGCAGATTATATTTTAGGTGTTGTTAATAACGTATTACTTGTAATCCTATCCCTAGTGATGATTTATCCTATTTTTTATATTTTTATCTCATCCGTTAGTAATCCGATAAATTTTAGAGAGGCAATTAATGCGAATAAATTTTTAATTATTCCTCAGGGCTTTACGATGGAATATATTTCTGATCACTTACAAAATATGGATATCTGGAGAGCCTATGGGAATACACTTCTTTATACCTTGCTAGGTACAGCTATTAGCTTATTCTTAAGTATTACCTGTGCATATGTATTATCTAGAAGAGGATTAAGGGTTATTAAGGTTCTTACCATTGTTGTTGTTTTAACTATGTGGTTAAAGCCAGGTATGATTGCAACCTATACAAATATTGAGAATCTAGGACTTATGGGGAACATATTTGGTATTCTCATTCCGTTTGCATTTTCTGCTTATAATGTCATTTTGCTAAGAACCTATTTTGCGGCTATCCCAGTAGATATAGATGAGTCTGCTCAAATTGATGGTGCATCTCACTTTAGAATGCTAACCAGTATCTATATTCCTGCAAGTGTACCAGCAATTACTACGGTAGGCTTATTCTATGCAATTGATCGTTGGAATGGATATTTCTGGGCAGAGCTTGTTTTACAAAAGGATAAGCTTTATCCATTACAAGTATTAGTTAAGAAGCTTCTTCAAAATACAGGAGATTCAGGCAATTTATTTGAAGGAACAGTTTCAGCCTATGCGCTGATTATTATTGCGATTGTTCCAATTATGTTGATATTCCCATTCATTCAAAAATACTTTAAAAAGGGTGTTATGGTTGGATCTGTTAAGTAGCAAATAAACCAAATTTACTATATAGGTTTAGAAAGGAAGGATAGACTAGAGGTAGGAAATAAAGAAGTTGTAACATAGCAAAAGAAATAAAAAAGAAAGGATTAATAAAAATGAAAAAATTTAAAAAATTATTTTTAAGTGCAGCAATGCTTAGTGTGTTATGTGCTTTAGGCGGAGGGTTAACCTCTAATGCGGCTGTTAAAGGCTTTCAAGAAGACTTTACATATGCAAATGATGGACAAATAAATTTTGACACATCTACACCTGGAAAATGGATAGATAAAGAACATAAAATTGCTAATGCATCCTTAGGATCTACAGCTTTTTCAGTGGCATTAAATCAAGTTGATGATTCAGATGTTTTGGAAATGAAGCAATCCAAGGAAGGTACCGGTGTTGGACAAATTGAGTTTAGAAATGGCGGATCCTTAATTGGTGCTTCTAAAGAAGAAAGTGTAGTTATAAAAACTAGAATAAAGGCTAGCTGCTCTTGGAGTTTATATGAAAGACAAATGACAGTATATACTGCTGGTAAAACATATAGATTGCTAAAAATGAGAGGCGCAAATGTTAGTACTGAAAAGGGAATGTCTTATCAGTTAGGAAGCGCTCCTTTTAACAATTTTGCTCCTGAAAAGGAATTGAAGCGAGACGAATGGCATGATTTTGTATTTGTTTTACAAGACAATGGGGATTTAAATGAGGATAATACATCTCCAGATATGATTTATGCTTATCTTGATGGAGAATTGCTATATGAAACAAACTTTAATGATGGAGATAATTTTACAGGCTTAGTAAGCTGCTTTACAATGATAATGGCTAACTCTGGACGTGGAGCTGATGATTTTACTTATATTGATTATCTTTCAGCTTATACCTATAATGGTGCTACCTTAGGACAAGGAGAAAGCATTACTAAGGATAGAGGAACAATATTTGAATTAGCTCCAAATTTGACAGTAAATGATTCTGAGTCTCCTATTTCTATTCCTAATTATACGGTTACTATATCTGACCATGATAAATTGAAATATGAAAATGGTAAATTTGAAGCTCTTGCTTTAACAGGTGATACGCCAGTACAAGTAACCTTTACTATGTTGGATAAATTAATTCCAGGTAGCTGTACTTACAATATTACCATTCAAGAAAGTCGTGTTCCTATTCCTGTAACGGAAATAAAAGTTGCCAATAATGTTATAAATGATACTCTTACTATCGGAATTAATGAAGAATATGAGCTTTCTAATTTATTTAAGGCTAATCCTAGCACGGCAGATGATACAACTTTAAGCTATTCTGCTGCAGACAATGTAATCAGTATTGAGAACGATATTTTAAAAGGTGTTTCTGCTGGTACAACAAAATTAATGGTTACTGCTAATGGTGGAGAGAACGTTCAAAAGGAAATTATAGTTAATGTTGTTAAGGGATCTTTTAGTTCATTAAATGGCTTTACATCTGAGGATTCATGGGCAAACGCAGAAGAAACACATAATGGATTTACTAGTAAAGGCTATGGAAATAAACAATATTCTCCAGTAAGTGTAGCTAACGATGAAGTATTTGGCAATGTAATTAAATTTACAGGTGTTGGTGGTACAAATGCTGGTGGTTCACATTTAGATGCTCACGTTTCTGCTTCTAACTTAACAGCTAACAAGGATTATAAGCTAACAGGTTGGCTAAAAATGGATGTGGCAGAAGGTGTTAATTCTGCATCTAAAATAGATATTAAATTATTTAATTATTATAGTGCTGGTGATGGCAAGTATGGGTATTCTAGTGCTGCAGCACCATATTATGGCTATGCTTCTAAATCTTTAAATGAATTAAAAAATGGATGGGTTTATTTTGAAACAAGTGCTATCAATTTTGATACGAATGCATTAAATCGTGATTTCATTGGTATTAAAGTTGAGATTGGAACTTATAATACGCAAGCAGGTGTTGATTCTTATGTTACTCATTTGAATTTAGTAGAATTAGATACTGTTACAACTACAGGTTGGGAAGTAGTTAACACAGATAATAAGGTATTAGCAGATAAGACTGAATTGACTCAAACTGTTGGAGCAACATTCCAATTAAATACTGTAGCTCTTCCTTCCTCAGGCGTAGTAAATGCAACCTATGCTTCAAGTGATGAAACTATTGCTACTGTTGATGCTGCAGGCTTAGTAACCTTCTTAAATAAGGCTGGTACTGTAAGTATCACTATTACAAATGGTGGTATTACGAAAACTATAATTTTCACAGTAAAAAATCCTGCTACAGGTATTACATCTGCTGAAGATACCTTAGAATTAGGAATTGCAGACGCATTTAAGGATATGACAGTAACTGTAACCCCTGCTGATGCAACAAGTACCTTTAAAGTAACAATAGCAGATGATAATATTTGTTCTGCTGAATTTGTTGGTGGTAAATTAGTTGTTGTACCTAATGGTATTGGAACTACTACAATTCAAATCGTTTCAGAGGATAATGAAGAAGTAGCTCTTACGATTACCATTGTAGTTAAGGGCTATACAGTTACATTTGATGTTAAAGGTCATGGTACTGCTCCTGAGACGATTAATAATGTTGCAAAGCTTCCAGCTGAATTTGCAGAGCTTTCAGCTGAAGGTTATATTTTTGGTGGTTGGTTCTTAGATGCTGATTGTACACAAGCAGCAGTTGCTGGTTCTGATATAGAGGCAGATACAACGCTTTATGCGAAGTGGACGGCTGAAGCTCCAACTACATTTACAATTACATACAATATTAATGGACATGGAACTGCTGTAAATCCTGTGACCAATGCTACAGCATTACCTGCTGTACTTCCTACGTTAACAGAAGAAGGCTGGGAATTTGAAGGTTGGTATTTAGATGCAGCTTGTACAACTAAGGCAGAGGCTAGTAAAAACATTACAGAGGATACAACATTATATGCAAAATGGACAGAGAAAAAGACGGAAAATCCTGGAGATAAGGATCCAGAGCCAACGCCAACTCCAAAACCAGAAGATCCAAAGGATTCTGGTGTCAATGTATTTGCTATCGTTGTACCAATTGTAGTTGTTGTCGTTTTAGCAATAGCTGGTGCACTAGTTTACTTCTTAGTATTTAAGAAAAAACAAACCGATAAGGAGTAGTAACCATATGAAGAAAAAAGTTATATTTTTAGGAACTTTCTTTCTTCTCATTATTTCACTATTTGTAAGTACTGCTGTTTTTATGAATTCGTTTATAGAAGGAAACAGTAGTACTTCTTCTAGTAAGCTAAATCAATCAGATAAATTAAATCCAATTAAAGTAACAGAAGTCACTATGGATGTAGGAGAAGAATTGAATTTTGAAACTGATTCCTCTAGGGGCTTTATGATTTATGTAAAGGATTCTGATAAGGAGAAGCTTGAATTTAAAGTAGAAGATGAAAGTATTATCTACTATACGAATTACCTCTACAAAATTATTGCATTAAAGGCAGGAACGACAAAGTTGACAATATCTTCTGATAAATACTTTGTAGAGCTTATTGTAACTGTTGCAAAGAAAAATTTTTGTACAGATGGTGATTTTGAGTCTATTCCTGTAGGAACTACATGGAAAACCTCTAATGAAACGTTATATACGTGGAGACTTTATACAGGAAATACACCAGTTAAAGATTCTCAGGTAATCGAAATTACAGAAGAAGATGGGAATCATGTTGTACATTATTCTCATCCTGAAATCGCATATTCTTGTATTTATAAAAGCTATACAGTAGAGCCTGGACAGTATTATGTAACCGCAAGAATGAAGGGTGAAAATGTCGATAAAGATGTATATGTACGTATCAATCAAGGTAATTTTTATGGTTTAAATCAAACAACA
Source organism: uncultured Anaeroplasmataceae bacterium (assembly GCA_910579215.1). Taxonomy (GTDB): domain Bacteria; phylum Bacillota_I; class Bacilli_A; order Acholeplasmatales; family Anaeroplasmataceae; genus Pelethenecus. The sequence goes on along the minus strand of CAJTTN010000007.1, from coordinate 82,200 downwards.
AAGGTGAAGGGAACCTTTGATTGGACGACCTTCGAATCGCCAATCGTTCGTGTTCAACCAAAAGAACAATTGAAAATAGAACTGTATTTTGCAAATAATACAGGAGATGTTTGGTTTGATGATATTTGTATATATCGTGTAATTACTACAGATTATACCTCTATTACTGTTGATAATCCTGCCGTAGAAATTGCTGTTGGAGAAGAAACAAATATCAAATGCGATACCGTTCCTTCCTCTATCGTGGATTTTAATTATACCTATGAATCCTTAGATGCTTCTATTGCTGAGGTTGATAAGCTTGGTAAAATTACGGCAAAAAAATCAGGTATTACAACTATTATTGTCAAGGATGTTCTTCATGGATTTGAAAAAAAGGTGACAGTTATAGTGGGGCAGAAGGATGGAATTTCTGCTTCTGTAGATGAAGATAATTTTGTTATTGTTAAAGAAGATTCAAGAAACATATTTGATGTAGTGGTAGAAAACTCTACAAATTATGAGGTCGTGAAATATAGTGACCCTCAGCATGGTAGCTATTATATAAGGAATAATAAAATTATTTATTCCCCAGCACGTGATTTCTATACCGTAGAAGAAACCTTTGATAGCTTTAAGGTTGTTGTTGTAGATGTAGATAAAGGGTATCAAATCCTAGAGATACGAGTACAAATTGATCCTGTGAATGATGCTTGTACCATTACAGATTTCTGGTTATCTACACCAAAAAATACATCATTAAGTTGGGTTGATAAAGCTACTACCGCAAATTATTCTTCAGGAGATTACTATTTTAATAATAAGGCTCCATTGATTTATAATGGTGGATATATTCAAGTCAATTGTCGCGATGTAGAGGTTTTATATCCAGAGATTAAACGTGCAAATATGACCACTGCAGAGCGTGAGGCTAAGGCGAAGCTATATCAAAATATTTATGGTACAGCTAAGGACGGAAGCTTTACTCTTACATCTGAAAATGGTGGAACAGTAGAAATTCTAAATAAAGGAATAGTTCAAGAGATTCAGGATCGCTACTATTCTGCAACAGGTAAGATTATTCATGGTGTTTTATACAACTATACACCAAAGAATGGATTTACAGGCTACGATCACTTTGAAATTGTAGTTCATAATGGTGAAGAAGAAACAATAGCTGAAATTACCATTTATGTTCTTCCTGATATGGAGGACTATAAGTTTGATAGCTTAAAAGCGGATGGTAAATTAGATGGTGTCAATTTATTAACCAATAGTGAATGGTTAGACGAGGTTAGACAGGGTTATTTAACAAAGGAACCATTTATTACACGTTGGGTAGAATATTATGAGGCGCAATTAGCACGAAAGGAACCTACAGCTAATCCATCCTCTGCTAGAAGTATTATGGAACAATATGCAATTCTTTATCAGGTTACTGGTAAAAAAGAATATGCGGACAGATGCTGGGAGCAAATGTGGTGGATTGTTAAGGATGAGGAATTTAGTGGAGATGGAACTAGAAGATTATCCTGGGGTGAGGATAGCAACGGCTTCTTAGATGCTGCGATGGTTACCTATAGTGTTGCATTCTCCTACAATTATATTAAAGATACTTTGTCTGAAGATAAAGAAAAGATGATAGTAAAAGCATTGTATGAAGAGGGCTTCTATTATTTTGAAAATTTAACGAATGTAAATGTTCTGTTACACGGAAATAACCATAGCTTATTAATTAATGGTGATTTAGCAATGGCCGCTTTTGCTGTTTTAAGCTATGATGGTGATCCGATTGAGGTAACGGTAAGAGGAAACTCTTTTACTGTGAATGTTCAAGAAATGGCAGCAAACGTAATAACCGAGGCGTTTAGATTATTACAAATCGCTTTAGTTCATTATTCTCCATCTGGTGGTTGGCCAGAAGGACCTTCCTATTCAATTTATGCTCATAGAAATATGGTTTATTTACTTGCTACCATTCGTAATATTTATGGAGAAACAGATGGTAAAATTAATGCCTTTGGTTTAGAGAATGTAGAAGGTATTAAGAATTATATCAATTATCCTTTATATACATCTAGTCCAAATTATAGTGCTTTCTTCTATGCAGAAAGTGAGTATTCCAATAATCAGCCAGCATTACTATGGTATACGAGAATTGATCAAAGCAATATCAATGCTGCAATTTTAAGTAAGCTAGCTGATGATAATGAACAATACAATATTATGAATCTTTTATGGTATCAGCCAGGATTATTTGATGAAATTAATCTTCATGAAATGGATGTCTTAGATTTCTTGCTAGAAAATCATGAGCTTGCCACCTTCCGTTCCTCCTTTGGTGATGAAATGGCCTTGTTTACAGGACTTAAGGGAGTTGATGAGGCACCTTATGATAATGCCCATAGAAATCTAGATAGTGGTACATTTGAAATCTATGCATTAGGCGAAAGATTTATTGGAAATTATTGTGATGAGGATTATCATGAGGTTGTTCCAAATGGCTTCTGGGACTATGATTATCAGAGATGGACCTATTATAAGAAAAATGCTCAAGGTCAAAATACCTTAGTGTTTAATCCAGAAAAATATCCTGTTTTACAGCAGGATCCAAAAGAAAATGCTCCTATCATTGCATTCGAATCAAATGCATCTGGTGGATATTCTGTTGTGGATTTATCTAATGTCTATAAGGCATCAGCAATTTCTGCATATCGTGGATTAAAAATGTTTAATAATCGTACTGCAGTAATGATTCAAGATGAGTTTGAGCTACGAGAGGAATCTGTTGTCTACTGGAGTGCACATACAGAGGCTAGAATTGAAATTATAAATGATAAGCTTGCAAGACTTGTTATGAATGGAAAAAGCTTATATGCCTATATAACTAGTGAACAGGGAACCTTTACGGTTATGTCTGGAAATACACCATTACCAGGCTCCATTGGAGAGTTCTGTAATCTTGATAATCGTGGGGTTAATAAACTAATTATTAAATTAGAAAACGTTATAACAGGTGTTCTTAGTGTTGTGTTTGTTCCAACGCTGGAGGAAATTAAGGATTTTAGTTCTTATAAGACAGAATTTGTTTCTGTTAAGGATTGGAGCTTAGATAATTTAACTCCACTTCCTGATATTGCAGTTGAGAATATTGAATTTGATGCTGCATTAGGAGATAAGTACAAATATATATTTAGTCCATATACCTACCAGTATATTGTTAAACTCGATACAACGGTTAAAGAGGTTCCAAATTTAAATGTAACCTATGATCAATCTAAATACAAGGTTACTGTAGAAAAGGCAAAATTATTTAATCAATTGACAAAGGTTATTGTTGAGGAGCTTGCAACAGGAAAGACTAGAACGTATACCTATAAATTTATAGTAGACACGATTATTGATGGGTATGAAGAATATACATCAATTCCTGTTGTGAAGGTTACTGGTTCTGCAGGAGCAGAAAAGGTATTAGATGGGAATGCAAATACGGCATTAACCTCAACAAATAAAGAAGAGTTAATTTTTGAATTAGAGAAGGAAACAACAATTACAAATGTCTTGATTCGTTTCCAAGGAGGCTTGTTGAATAAATATTATTTTGATATTTATTATAGTCTTGATGGCGAAGCTTGGGATTGCTGTTACTTTTCAGGAAGTAGTACTAATAAAATGGGAGATGAGGTTTACGCCTTAGGCTTCCTTGAAGCAAAATATATTAAAATTGTATTTAATGGTAACAACAATGATGATCAGGTAAAGGTTGCTAAGGTAGAGTTCTATCATAATAATTATAAGCCTGCAACCCAAGCAGCAAGCTCATCTCCTATTTTAGCTATTGTTTTAGGCTCAGTAGGTGGTGCTGTTGCGTTAGCTGCTTTAGTTGCTGTTATTGTTATAGTTGCAAAAAAAGGAGGAAGAAAAGATGAAAAAGAAAATTCTAACGACAGCTCTACTAGCTGCTAGTGTTATGACTCTTACATCCTGTGGTGGTTCTGGTAGTGAGCTTACAATATTTTTACATCAGGATGGACAAATTTATAACTCTGATATGGCAGTTTATCAAAGAGCAAATGAATATGCAGACATTACTCTAGAGGGTGTTTTGCAAAAGTATGATACAAATTACGATAGTATCTATAATTTAAGAGGAAAGGATGCCAATCTTGTAGTGAATGACCAAGATACTATAGAGGCAACCGCTTTAAAGGATGGAATCTTTTTAGATTTAACATCTTTGATTGCAGAGCATGCTCCAAATTTAAAGGCATTCTTTGATAAAAATCCTGAAAAGAAGGATTGGGCTACAGCAAGTGATGGTAAAATCTATGGTATACCATTCTATACAGATGGACAGACTGCAAAGGCATTCTTTGTTCGTCAGGATTGGGTAAACAAGCTTGCAGACAATAATAAGCTACCTAATGGTGTTTCTAAGGATAAGCTTAATGATTTAACAGTGGAACAATTTCATGACTTATTATTAGCGTTTAAAAATAATAAAAGCTTATTAACTAAAGCAGATAAAATTTATCCTTACTTTGATAGAGATTCCGATTTTGCTATCTCTGAGTTAGCATCTTTATGGGGTGCTACAGCTGAATACTATCTTGATGATGAAGGAAAGGTTAAGTATGGTGCTACTCAAAACGAGTTTAGATATGCTATGGAGCAAATTGCGAAATGGTATAGTGAGGGATTAATAGAGCCAGATATTTTAAATAAGTCAACAGAGGATAAGCGTGTAACATTATTTGCTCAGGATAGTGGTGGTGCAACCCATGACTGGTTAGGGACAACCTATTCCTTTAATGATGATGTTTATAAGGCAAATCTAGTAGACGGCTTTGAGGTTATCTGTATAGCACCTCCTACAAGAAGCGATGGAACAAAGCATGAACCAACCATACGTAAACAAATTGGTACAGTAACAGCTATCAATGCTTCTACAAGTGAAGAGGATCAAATAAAGCTAATGAAATGGATTGATTTCTGGTTTACAGAGGAAGGTCATGATACTTTAAACTTTGGTATTAAGGATGTACATTTTACAAAGACTGGTTCTGAATATGCATTTACTGATAAGATTATAAATGATAAAGGAACAGCTTTAGAAAATCTTTATCGTATTGGAGCTCAGCTTCAAAGTCCAGGCTGTCAAACCTTTGCCTATGAGGAGGCTTGGCTATCTCCAGAAGCAAAAGCAGCAATGTCCTTATATCAGGATAGCAAAAATTCTGATAATTCTCCTTATTTAAATGTTAACTATAATAAATTGATTTATCCTAATATTAAGCTTTCTAATGAGGATTATCAAAAGGTAAATACCTCAAGAAGTGCTGTTAATACAGTTTACTTTGATCAAATTAATAAATGGATGAAGGGAACCCAACAAATTAATAACACAACTTGGGCGGCTTATGTTGCAGCTATGGAAAAGGCTGGAACTACAGTTATTACCTCAACAATTCAAAAATATGTTAAATAATTAATTTCTTTCTGGCAAAGGGGTGATGAAGTGAGATTAACGAATGATAAACAAATATCATATTATCTAAATGTAGACGTTCTTAAGGATATAGATGTAACTACCTTTACTTGTGAGGTGGATGGAGTAAAAAAAGCTCTTCCAATTTCAAACCAAGGACATTATGCTCTATATTTAGGAAGCTTCAAAAATTGCATATTTGCAGAATCTGATTTATATACTATTTCCCTTCAGCCAGAGGAAATTAGGTATGAGGAGGCTATAAAATCTTATAGCCTCTCCTTACTCCAAACCCTAGAGGAAGAGTGTACAAAGGAAACCTTATTTATTTCTTTACCATTAGAGCCTACAGAAAGAATTTATCATATTTTTAGAAGATTATTATCGTTATTGAAAATAGCAATTCTTAACAAGGATGCCCAAATGAAGGCATGGGTAATTCAGGAGGTTAAAAGGCAACAGCTGTTAGAATACTCAGGAAATGTAAATTATAAAGGCAACTGGTGGATTTACGAAATAGGTATTCCTAGATGTTTAAATGAAATACTAGTTCTTTCCTATACTGAATTAGATAAAGAAGAAGTATGTCAGTTTTTAGCAGTAGAAAACTTTTATATTCCTCAGCCAGAATATGAATACTATCGAAGAAATTATCCTGATATTCATCGCATTAAAACAGATTATGCAAATTTAGCGGATAATATTTATATATGTCTTTTGCGAAGTATTTTATTGCATGATACGAACAGTATAGAGCACATGGCTGAATTGCTTCCTGATATTTTAAAAATTACTGCTTCAGGAAATGGATTTTATCCAGATGGAAGCTTTCTATATCATACCTCTATTCCCTATAATGCTTCGTATGGTGAGGTTTTATTACATGCCTTAGTAAAAAATTTGGAATTATTTTATTATATTCAGTGGGATATGAAGGATTATATAAAAGATATATATCAACGTATACATCAAGCATATTTACCCTTCCTTTATCATCAACGAGCATTAGATTGTGTACGTGGAAGAGCTAGTAGTCGGAAAGCGGATTGTAACTATAGCTATCAGCGCATTATCAAAGCCTTATATAAGCTATCAAAGCTTTATTCCAAAAAAGGGTTTATTGATGTTTTATATAATGAAAAGGAAACCTTTCATTATTCATCTGAGGCCTTTGTGTTTCAGTATATGAATCGTTACATCAAAAGAAATAATGATTACTTAATTGCAATATCTAGCTGTTCAGACGCAGTATCCAATTATGAGAGTATCAATGAAGAAAATCTTTTAGGCTCTTATCAAGCTAATTTCACCTATGATTTATATTATAATGAAGCACCAGTAGAAAACGAGGCTTTAAAAATAAATCCCCTATACCGAAATGGCTCAACGAATGTATTGACTTTAGAGGAGCCCAATCAACCTATGTCTAATATAATTACAGCGGGAGTGGCATATAAGGATATTCTTACAACCTGCTTTCATCAAAAAAATGCGGTAGAGGGCTATTTTTCCAAATTCGTTTTGAAGAATTCTTTAGTAGGTGTTGGCTCTAACATTCATTCCAATCAAAAGTATATTTCCACTATTTATACCTTTGAGGAATATTATTCCTTAGGCAAAACCTCATTAGAAACGAAAAATGCTAGACTTATTTTTAAGGACAAGCCATTTATAAAAAGATTTAATGAGGAAAGGTCCTTTTATGATTTAAATAAGAATGAACTAGATCAAAAAGTATTGGTTTCTCAAACTAGAGTGTACTATGAAAACCCCAAAGGCTACGAATATCAATTATATCCTAAAAAGGCTTGTGTTGTAGATGAGTATCAATTAGAGGTTCTTCCAGGTGCCCATATTTTAAAATATCAAAACATGATTTTATGGAACAGCTTTGACAACAGGCTTACTAATTATCAGGGTATTACAGTTTTAGGACCTGCAAGCTTACTATTTGTCTATAAGGAGTCAGGAATAGAGGTTTATGTAACATCTAATCCTAAGCATAACCTTAAATTAAAAATAGTTGGATATGCTTCTGATTTGGTAGAAGATATGTTTATTGTTCCTGATAAGCTTACACATTGTATTAAATTTTGGAGGAAGCTATGAAAAAAATTTTTACAGCTTTATTTCTTACAATGCTATCTTTATTTTCAATCTCCATATTTGCGGAAAGCAATTATTTAGAAGCAAAGGACTATTCTACTTTATCCCTTCAAGAGTTTTTAAATGAATGTAAAAGTCAAAATAAAAATGCATTTTTCAATAAAAATATCTACACTTTATCATCCAATTTAAATGTACTAGATGGAGTAAGTATTCTTGCAGAAGAGGGAACTATATTTGCATCCGATGGAAAACAAAGATATATTTTCGATGCTCAAAATGTTAAGAATATTACGATAGAGAATATAATTTTTGATAATGTAACGATATGGTGTCAAAGAGAGAATTCAACGGGCTGGACCATAAGGCATAATATATTTATTAATGCTAGAGATTTGGATGTTACTATGGGCTGTAAACCAGATAGTAATGGAAAAAATGGTGGACCTGCGACAGGCTATTACATCCAAAACAAACGAGGATCTATGCAAATAATTTCTAATATGTTTTTAAGAAATTCATCTAGCTTAGGCCGAGGTGTTGCAACCTACTTTACAAAAGATGTCTTAATTAAGGATAATTATTTTGGTAGATTGGAAGATGTAGAGGGAAGTATAGTTTCTACAAAGACTAAGCATCTAAAGGAAGTTGTCCTAGCTTCAGGAAGAGTTAGTCCAGAGGACGATTACGGTTTCTTTATGACTGGTATTAATATTTTGAATACAGATATAAATACTAAGATATTAGGGAACTATATGAGCTTCAATACGGATATTACTGAGGCAGGCTATGAGGATGGATCACAATCTACTCAAGGCTATAATCGGGATCATTTTGTTTACGCTAAAGCATTTCAAAACCTTGAAATCGTGGGAAACTATTTTAAGGGGATGAATAAAAATCAGGATGGTGGAGTAAAATGTCGAAATGGAGAGGGCTTGTTAGTATATAAGAATATTCTAGAGGATTCCTTACTATTACTTTATGTACAGGATGATGCTACAGGAGCAATATTGAAAAATGTAGATATTAGAGAAAATATATTTATTAATAAGGATTATACCTCTAAGCTGATAAAAATCCCTTATGGAGATAATAAGGAGCTTTCAAAATATTTGACAGTAGACTACTCTATATTGTTCTTAAATTATAGAGCTGATTCGGATGTGGATTCTATTACAATATCCTCTAATTTGTTTTATTCTAAGGGTCTTGCGAATGAACAGATTCGTATAGATAATAGAGATAAAACGTATAATACACCTAAAAATATTTATATTGAAAATAATAAAAATGTTTTAGGTGAGTATACTCGAATTACTACTAGAAATTTTAAAAATGAAGATAATGTGGATGTCAGAACAGACTGGAATAACGGTTTAGAATATCAGGCTAATTTGACAGAGGAATATCAGCTTTTAGATGTACGTAATTTGGCCAATATTCAAGAGGTTTCTTATGAAATTAAAGATGGAAAGCTAATTACGTCTGCAGCTGAGGCATATATCGATGGTACATTATATTCTAATCAAGCATTGACCATAGGAAAGAAATATTTCTTGTTCCTATTAACGCCATGTACAACCTCAATTGTGGTAGAAGATGGAATTGAGGAAGGAATTCCCTCCTTTAAATATACGGCCTTAGAAATTGAAATAAAAGAAAAAGGCTATGATGTATCTTTTATAAATAATGGATATGGGCAAGCACCAATGGACATTAAGGATTGTACGACTTTACCAGAATTACCAGAGCTAACCGAAAAAGGATTTAGCTTTCTAGGCTGGTATTTGAATGAAGCCCTAACAGAGGAAGCTGTTGAAGGCATGACCTTGACAAAGAATATCACTCTCTATGCAAAATGGATAAGAAATATTTATCGTGTTGATTTTATTACAAATAGTGAGACTTCAATCCCAACACAAGAAATACCTTTTGGTTCTTTACTCAAAGAGCCTGTAGCCCCCGTGAAAGAAGGATATATCTTTCGTGGGTGGTATTTAGATCCAGGCTTTAAAAATGAATTTGATTTTACTGCATATATAGATTCTAATCTTATTCTTTATGCTAAGTGGGATAGGATGACTTATACTGTGACCTATGATTGTCAAGGTCATGGAGTTCAGCCTGAAGCAGTCAATGTAGAAAGTAAGCTGCCGCTACTTTTGCCTGAGCTAGTAGAGGATGGATGGAAGTTTGGTGGCTGGTATACAGATATAAGCCTTGAGAAAAAGGCTATCCCAGGAAGTGAGCTTAAGGAAGATATTACTTTATATGCCAAATGGACAGAAATTACTTTTTTAGTGTATTTTGCTGATGTAGATATATCTCCTATTTCAGTTAAAATGAACGATAAAATCGTTAAGCCCCAGGACCCGATTTTACAAGGGTATACCTTTGGTGGCTGGTATAAAGAAAAGGAATGCTTAAATCCATGGGATTTTGCAGTAGATCAAGTGACAAAAACATTAACTCTTTTTCCAAAGTGGATTAAGCTTGAAGAGCCGACAGTACCACCTGTACAAATTCATTTTGATAGTAATGGTGGAAGCTTAGTGGAGGATATGACCTCTATAGTAGGGGAGAAAATTACAAAGCCAAAGGATCCGATTAAAGAAGGATTTATTTTTGAAGGCTGGTATAAAAACAGCACATTTACAGAGATGTGGAATTTTGATACCGATGTTGTCAGTGAGGATCTGGTCTTATATGCCAAGTGGAATAAGGAAATAGTAGCTTCGCCACAAAATACTTCGAATATGGTGACAATCTTGAGTGTTTCAATTTCCGTTGGAGTAGGTGTATTGGGACTTCTCCTATTAGGGGGAATTGTCATAAGAAAAAAGAGATCTAAGTAAGATTTACTTTAAAATTATTTCAAATCTTGATATAATTATATAGGTATAAAATTTCAGTAAAGGCTGTGTGTAGTATGAGAATAGATAAAATTAAGCTTGAAAGTGTACTTGTAAAGGAACGTTTATCTTTTTCCAAGACAGAACAAACGATTCATGATTATATTATGGAAAATCCTGAACAAGTCATTTATGATACATTAAATAGTATTACAATGCGTTTACACGTTGGTGAAGCTTCCATTGTTCGATATTTTAAGAAGCTTGGCTATTCTAATTTTACCGCCTTTAAAATGGATATTTATAAAGCGTTACAGGATATCAGTATTCGTAGTGAGCTTCCCTTTATAGAAAATATTACAGAAAATATGATAGATGTTATTCAAAAAACAAAGGCATCTATTGATATGAAAGCAGTAGAAGAGGCTACAAATATTATATTACAGTCAAAACAGGTTTTAATTGCTGGAATGGGAACAAGTCATACAACGGCATTAGATATGTTTAGTAAAATTATACGAGCAGGAGTAAATGCTATTGTGATTAATGATAGTCATTTCTCTTATATGTATACCGCTTTATTAAACAAGGATTCCTGTGCTATTGTTTATTCCTTCAGTGGTGAAACAGAGGAAATGATAAAATTTACAAAGAATTGTAAAGATAAAAATGTTAAAATAATTGTTATTTCAAATTATTCTAATTCAACATTATCTACATTGGCTGATGTATTTTTAAAAACAAATGGATTTGAAAATGAAATAAGTGGAGGATTCTTTTGTTCAAAAATATCTCAGGTTTATGTGAGTGATATTTTAGTTACTAGTTGTGCGTTAAGAGATATTGAAAAAACGAAAAAATATGTACAAGGTGTAACAAATACAGTTTTGAAATAAAGGAGCATATATGGTTCAAATAAAAAATGATGTTTTTTGTTTGGATATCTCAGAAACTGGAGCAGAATTAACAAATCTATCTATTCGTGGTGTTAATATCCTTTGGAAAAGAAGTTCTCTTTGGAATAATCAAAGTCCTATATTATTTCCAATTGTAGGACAAGTTAAGGATGGATACTATATTTATAATAATCAAAGCTATATAATTCCCTGTCATGGTTTTATTAAGGAACAAAAGTTTAATGTTGTTAACATGGATTCTGATTGTATAAAATTGAGTTCTTTATATAATGAAGCTACATTAAGCATGTTTCCTTTTAAATATGAGTTTAGTATTACATATAAGCTAATGGCCAATAAATTAAGGATTACGATAGAAGTTATAAATAAGGATTCTAAAGCGATGTATTTTTCTTGTGGCTTACATCCAGGCTTTTCTTATGAAGGATTAAACCAATTATTTAAAGAACAATATCATATTGCTTTTTCCCATGAGAACGTAAATTCAGTTGAATTTACGCCATGTCTAGTTAAGAGTATAAAGGAAAAGGTCATTAAAAAGACAATGGAGCTATCTTCATTATCTTTAGAGCTGATGCAGTATAAAACACTGTGCTATCAGAATTTAAGCAGTGTAGAATTGAGATCACAAACAAAAGTATTAAGAATTGAAAATCAAATGCCTTATACAGCCTTCTGGCAGGCTAATCCAACGAACCCTCTATTTATCTGTATAGAGCCTTGGCATGGTTTGCCCGATGATGAATCTACTACTCATCAGCTTATTGATAAGAGGGGGATTCAAAAGTTAGAAGAGAATAAGACATTTCTAACAGAAATAGAAATAAGTTATTTAGAGGTTGAACAATGAAAGTTATAAAATGTAAGGATTATAAGGAAGCAAGTCAAATTGCAGGAGAGATTATCTCCAAGGCTATTTCTGAGAGACCTAATATCGTATTAGGCTTAGCTACAGGCTCATCTCCTATAGGAATTTATAATCATTTAATTCAGGATTATAAGGATAATAAAATTTCTTTTAAGGATGTTAAAACCTATAATTTAGATGAGTATGTAGGGATAGGAAGAGATTGTCCACAAAGCTATTATTATTTTATGAATGAGCACTTATTTGATCATATTGATATAAATAAAAATAATGTGCATATTCCTTATGCAGATCCTTCTTGCTTAGAAGAATCTTGTAAGAGGTATTCAGAGGAGTTAGAAAACACAGTAGTAGATATTCAATTGCTAGGGATTGGAGCTAATGGACATATTGGCTTTAATGAGCCTAAAACTTCTTTTGAACAAAAAACCTTTATAGTTAATCTGACAGAAAAAACGAGAGAAGATAACAAAAGATTTTTTGATTCCATTGATGATGTTCCTACAAAGGCTATTACTATGGGGATTAAAGAAATAATGAATGCAAGGAAAATTGTTTTAATTGCCACAGGAAAAAATAAAGCCCTAGCTATGCAAAAGCTACTTTCTGGGGAAATTACTACAGATTTTCCAGCAAGCATTTTACATAAGCATAAGGATGTTGTTGTTGTAACGGATGAAGAGGCCTTAAGTTTGGTAAATACTTTATGAAAATAAAAGGCTTTTATAACTCTAAGATATATGTCTATGGAAAAGGTATAATAAAAACATCTTTACTTGTAGAGGAAGGCAAAATTAGTAAAATTGATGAAGATATAAAGAGGGAGGAGCTTCTTCAATTTGGCGAGGAATTTATTGTTATTCCAGGCTTTGTAGATAAGCATATTCATGGAGCAAATGGTTCTGATTTCATGAATCCCTCTCAAGAAGATCTTAGAACTATAAGCACAGCTATTGCACAGGAAGGAACGACAAGCTGTTTAGCTACGACTATGACACAGTCTTTAGAAAATATTGGAAACGCTGTGGCTAACATTGCTGAGTATATGGAAAATAAACCCTTTGGTGTTGAGATATTAGGTATTCATTTAGAAGGACCTTGTGTTAGTAAAAGGGTTGCAGGTGCTCAGCCGCCTGAATTTATCATTCCTTGTGATAAGGAAGTTTTAGATTCCTTAAACCAGAAGGCCAAGCAAAAGGTTAAACAGGTAACTTTAGCCTATGAGGAAAATGGAGAAGCAGTTCTTGAACACTTAATTCAACAAGGAATTGTTGTCTCATTAGGGCATTCCTATTGTACATACGAGCAAGCTAAAAAAGCGATAGATGCTGGAGCTAGCTCTATATCGCATATGTTTAATGCGATGAGTCCTATTCATCATCGAGAAATAGGCTTAGTAGGTGCTGGTTTGGTAGAGGATAAAGTAAGCTGTGAGCTAATATGTGATTTAATACATGTTTCAAAGCCGGCTGTAAACTTATTATTTAAAGCAAAGGGACATCAAAAGATCTGCCTAATAACGGATTCTATAGAAGCAAAATATATGCCAGATGGAAAATATGAACTAGGTGGACAGCCAGTATTTGTTAAAAATAATGAGGCTAGACTTAAAGATGGAACCTTAGCAGGATCAACGCTTAAGATGAATGAAGCCGTTAGAAATTTTATGAAGGCTACAGGAAGTTCATTAACAGAGGCTGTGGATTGTGCGACTATAAATCCAGCAAGATGTCTTCATGTTGAAAAAAAGAAGGGAAGCATTGAGGTTGGTAAGGACGCCGATTTTGTTGTAATTGATAAAGAATTAAATGTTATTATGACAATCTGTCGAGGAGAGGTTGTATATTCTAAAAAGTAAGGAAGGTCTAGTATGATTTTATTTGGGATTGATATTGGTGGTACTACAATAAAAATAGGTGCGTTTCAAGAGGATAAAACCTTACTTTCTAATTGGGAAATAAAAACACAGCCGCAAAATCTATTTAATGATTTGGTTGATAGTGTAAAATCATATTTAGAATTAGAGCATATTTCCTTTGCTGAGGTTTTTGGCTTTGGCTTGGGCATACCGGGAATCGTAAAGAATGGTATTGCCATTAGTTGTGTCAATTTAGGCTGGGAAAATGTAAATATTAAAGAGGAGTTAGAAAAGGCATTAGGCTTTTCTACTCATGTAATTGTGTTAAATGATGCCAATATGGCAGCATTTGGAGAAGCTAGCTTCTGTAAGCAGGAGGTGGAATCAGCTGTTTTCCTAACCTTAGGAACAGGCGTTGGTGGTGGTATAATGATTCATCACGAAATTGTTGAGGGGTCAAACGGATTAGGTGGAGAATTAGGACACATTCCTTTGGATACTATTTATAATTTTCCATGCTCCTGTGGATTAAGGGGCTGTCTAGAAACTCTAGCTTCTTCTAGAGGAATGATCAAATTAGCCCATCATTTTAAAAATGAAATTTCTACACAGATTACAATTAATGAAGCCTTAAGTGCTAAAGATATTATAGATGGGGCAAAGCATAAGGATCCTTTAGCCATGAAGGTTTTCGAAACAGCCTGCAGTGCTCTAGCAAGAGCTATGGCTGGATTAGCAGTAATCATAAATCCAGATACCTTTATTATAGGTGGTGGTATTAGTAATGCGGGAGAATTTCTCTTAACAGCAGTACAAAACGAATATAAAAAGGTTTGTATTAAACAAGCCCAAAGCATTCCAATTTATTTAGCAAAATTAAAAAATAATGCCGGCATTTATGGTGCTTGTGCTTATTTAATACAAAAGAAAATCGAGGTAGAGAAAAATGGCAAATGTTAGTTTAAAGAATATTAATAAAATTTATCCTAATGGGGTACAGGCTGTATTTGATTTTAATCTTGAAATTGAAGATAAGGATTTCATTGTTTTAGTAGGACCTTCTGGCTGTGGTAAGTCTACAACCCTAAGAATGGTTGCTGGGTTAGAAGAGATATCAAGCGGAGAGCTTATTATTGATGGTGAGCTTGTGAATGACGTTCCTTCCAAAAATAGAAGTATTGCGATGGTATTTCAATCCTATGCACTATATCCTCATATGACGGTATTTGACAATATGGCTTTTGGTTTAAAGCTTAGAAAAATACCAAAGGCAGAAATTAAAAGAAGAATTGAAGAGGTTGCAGAAACTTTAGGATTAAGTGTTTATTTGGATCGTAAGCCTAAAGCATTATCTGGTGGACAAAGACAAAGAGTTGCCTTAGGAAGAGCTATCGTACGAGATGCAAAGGTATTCTTGTTTGACGAACCACTATCTAATCTAGATGCAAAATTAAGAGTTCAAATGCGTACGGAAATTGCTAGGATTCATAAAAATATAGGTGCAACATCTCTATATGTTACTCATGATCAGATTGAAGCCATGACTATGGCATCTAGAATAGTAGTTATGAAGGATGGTAAAATACAACAGATTGGAACCCCTACGGAAATCTATAATTCTCCAGCAAATATCTTTGTTGGAAGCTTTATTGGTACGCCTTCTATGAACTTTATTTCTGGTAAAATTGATGATACAGGAGCTTTCATAACACAAAATGGAGCTCATACCTTTACCTTAAATAAGCATCAACAATCTGTAATCAAGGAAAAGGGATTGTTTGGAAAGGATGTTGTATTAGGTATACGACCAGAGGATGTAGTTTTAGAAAAGAATGCAGCTAAAGCAAACACAGTGGAAATAGAGGTTGATCTTTGTGAGATGCTAGGACATGAGGCTAACATGTATTTCACATTAGATGATACTCCAATGATTAGTATCTTAAACTCTAGAGTACTTGTAGAAGAAAAGTCAAAGGTTTTAGTTAGCTTAGATGTACAGCATAGTCATTTATTTGATAAGGAAACAGAATTAAAAATTGATTAACTCATCTAAAGCCAGTTTTGTAAAGCTGGCTTTTAGTATGCCCAAAGTCAGAATGATTTTTTCTTCAAGAATTAAAATTTTAATACACAAAAGAAAAGCTTTTTATCTTAATTTTATTAAGAAATTTTATTGGAAGCGTTTCTATTTAAATTTTTTAAAAATTGATAATTTACAACATGATTTATTCCTATGTTTTTTCTTTGATTTTCTAATTATTTTCTAGGAATTCATTGTTTTTTTTCTTCCCTTGTATTATAATATTATAGGATAAAAATTTTACTTTAAAAGGAGATTAAAATATGCCATTAGTTAATGTAAAAGAAATGATGGAAAAGGCTAGAGATGGCCATTATGCAGTAGGAGCATTTAATATTAATAATTTAGAATGGACAAAGGCTATTCTTCAAACTGCAGAAGAATTAAAGGCACCTGTTATTTTAGGTGTATCTGAAGGTGCTAATAAGTATATGACAGGCTTTAAGGTAGTTGCAGATATGGTAAAGGCAATGATTGAAACCTTAAATATCACTGTACCTGTAGCACTTCACTTAGACCATGGAACCTATGAGGGTGCACAAAAAGCATTAGCAGCTGGCTATTCCTCTGTTATGTTTGACGGGTCTCATTATGAAATTGATGAGAATGTTGAGAAAACAAAGGAAATAGTAGCTATAGCTAAAAGTAAAGGTGCTACTGTAGAGGCAGAAGTTGGTTCTATTGGTGGAGAAGAGGATGGTGTTACTGGTCGTGGTGAAGTGGCAGATCCACAGCAATGTAAAATGATTGCAGATTTAGGTATAGATATATTAGCTGCAGGAATTGGTAATATTCACGGTCAATATCCAGCAAATTGGCAAGGATTAGATTTTGATACGCTAGCTGAAATTAAAAAGGCTTGTGGAAATATGCCTCTTGTTTTACATGGCGGAACTGGTATTCCAGAGGATATGATTAAAAAGGCTATTTCCTTAGGTGTTTGTAAAATCAATGTAAATACAGAATGTCAATTATCTTTCTGTGCAGCAACACGTGCTTACATTGAGGCTGGTAAGGATAAAGAAAAGAAGGGCTTTGACCCTCGTAAGCTTTTAGCTCCTGGTACAGAAGCAATCAAACAGACAGTAAAAGAAAAGATGGAAATGTTTGGTTGTATTGGAAAAGCGAATTAATAAAAATGAGAATGGGACGAGTCATCGCCCCTTCATTATTTAAATATAGGAGGATATAATGAGAATAGCTTTAATTAATGAAAACTCCCAGGCTGGGAAAAACGAACTTATTTATAATACTTTACAGATGGTTGCATCAAAATATGGTCATACCGTCGATAATTATGGTATGTTTACAGCTGATGATCAGGCTTTAACGTATGTACAAAATGGTTTGCTTGCTGGAATTTTAATCAATTCTGGAGCTGCTGATTTTGTCGTGACTGGTTGTGGTACAGGAAGTGGAGCTATGCTAGCTTGTAACTCCTTTCCTAAGGTACTATGTGGATTAATTGTTGATCCATCTGATGCTTATATGTTTGGTCAAATCAATGATGGAAATTGTGCAGCCTTTCCTTTCGCAAAGGGCTTTGGTTGGGGAGCAGAATTAAATTTAGAATATTGTTTTGAAAAGCTTTTTAATGGTCCTAGAGGACAGGGTTATCCTAAGGAAAGAGTAATTCCTGAACAAAGAAATAAGAAAATCTTAGACTCAGTTAAGGAAGTAACACATATGCCTATGATAGAAATTTTAAAAAGAATAGATCAAAAATTTCTTTTAGAAACTGTGGATAGACCATCCTTTAAAAAATTATTCTTTGCGAATGCTAAGGATGCTGAAATTGTTCAATATTTAAAAGACATACTTCATTTATAAGAGGCATTTATGAAACTCACAATTAATATGCTTTCTAAAGCGGATAGTGTAGAAGGGCAGGGTGTAGGAAGTGCCTATATAGAACAGGTAAATTTAATTAAGGAAGAATTAGGAGAATTTTTTGATGTTAGGATTAACTCAAAAAAGAAGGCAGATATCGTTCATGTTCATTCTGTCAATCCTAGCTTTTACTTTCGTTTTAAAAGAAAAAATGGCATACGTGTAATGTATTGCCACTTTTTGCCAGAGACGTTAAAGGGATCAATTAGATTACCAAAGCTATTTTTTAAAATTTATTGTAAATATGTCATGTCGTTTTATAAAAAGGCCGAATATTTGGTAGTTGTTAATCCTATATTTATCCAAGATCTTGTCAACCTAGGTGTAGAGGAAAGTCATATTAAATACATTCCTAACTATGTATCAAATAAGCAATTTTTTCCTTTAAGTCCTTCCCATATCCATGAGGTTAGAAAGAAATATAATATCTCTTTAGATAAATTTGTTGTCTTAGGCTGTGGGCAAGTTCAAACTAGAAAAGGTGTAACAGATTTTGTTGAAATTGCCAAAAATAATCCAGATATAGAATTTGTATGGGCAGGAGGCTTTAGCTTTAAGGCCATTACCGATGGATATAATGAACTAAAGAAAATTGTGGATAATCCACCTTGTGCTAATCTCCATTTTATAGGTATTATTCCAAGAACAGAAATGAATGATATTTTTAATATGACAGATTGTTTATTTATGCCTTCTTATAACGAATTATTTCCTATGTCAATTTTAGAAGCTGCCAGTGTTCATAAACCTATTTTGTTAAGAAATTTAGATTTATATAAGGATATTTTGTGGGACAATTATTTGTATGGTACAAATAATCAAGAGTTTTCTGATGAAATTAGAAAACTTGTAAGTGATAAAGCATATTATCAGCATGCATGTGAGCTTGCTAAAAATATAGCTGATTATTATTCTAAGGATAATGTGGCAAGTCTATGGAAGAAATTTTATCTTTCCATATATGAGAAGAATCAACAAAAATAATTCATAGCGTATTGCTTTTAGACTGTTGAAATTTTAAAAAAGTCAACAGTCTTTTCTTTTGTTAGAACAAATAATTTTTTTAAATCAGATAGATGAGTATTTTTCCCATTTGGGTAAAAAATAAACTTAGATGTACTTTTCACTTTTATATATTATGTTTCATAATATTTTTCTTTTGTTATAATCAAAAAAATGATATAATACAAAAGGTACAATTTTAATGAAAAAGGAGGAGCCTATGATTACATTTGAAAATGTTACTTTTAAATATAATATGAATGAGCCTTATGCTTTAGAAAATGTCAGTTTTCAGGTGGAAGATGGTCAATGGCTCTCTATTCTTGGACATAACGGAAGTGGAAAATCAACAATAGCTAAGCTTTTAATTGGATTGTTAGAGGCACAGCAGGGAAGTATTTATTATAATGGTGTTAAGTTGACTGAAGACACAGTTGACGCTGTAAGAAAAAATGTTGGTATTGTTTTCCAAAATCCAGACAATCAATTTGTTGGTTATAACGTAAGATATGATATTGCCTTTGGAATGGAGAACCATCAAATCCCTAGAAAAGAAATGCTAGAAAAAATTCAAGAATTTTCAACCAAGGTAGATATGCAAGACTTTTTAGATAGAGAGCCACAAACCCTGTCAGGTGGTCAAAAACAAAGAGTTGCGATAGCAGGTATTCTTGCTTTAAATTGTGATATCATTATTTTAGATGAGGCTACCTCTATGCTAGATCCAGAGGGAACAAAGGAAATAACAGATTTAATCATTGAGCTAAAAGAAAAATATAATAAAACAATTATCATGATTACGCATGATTTAGCTTTAGCAAATCGTAGTGATTATATTCTTGTATTAAAGAATGGTCATGTGATCAAGGAAGGAAAACCAAAGGATGTATTTATAGATCGCGAGCTTTTGAAAAGCTCTAATTTAGATGTTCCTTTTTCCTTACGTTTTTATTTGGAAGCGAAGCACTCAGATATATTAAATAAGGATGAAAGATTGATGGAGGCTTTATGGGAATATCATTTAAAGAAGTAAGCCATCTTTATCCTACTTCTAAAAAAAAGGTATATACAGTGGCTTTAAATAAAATTAATTTTAATATAAATGGAACAGGTGAATTTATTGCGTTAGTAGGGAAAACAGGAAGTGGTAAATCTACGCTAATGGAGCATATGAATGCTTTATTGCTTCCGACCTCAGGAACAGTACAAATTTTTGATAAAACTATTACACCTAAAAAAAATAAAAATCCTAAGCTTAAAGAGGTTAGAAAAAAGGTTGGCTTTGTTTTTCAGTTTCCTGAATATCAGTTATTTGAGGAGACAGTTATCAAGGACATCATGTTTGCAGCAAAAAATTTTGGTTTAAAAGAAGAGGATGCTAAACAAAGAGCCTTAGATACAGCAAAGCTTTTAAGAATAGATGAAGAGGTTTTAAAAAAATCTCCTTTCAATTTATCAGGTGGACAAATGCGTAAGGTAGCAATTGCTGGCATTTTAGCTTATGACCCAGATATTCTTTTATTGGACGAGCCAACAAGAGGGTTAGATCCTAAAACACAAAAGGACATCATGGAATTGTTTTATGAGATTCATAGAGTTACCCAAAAGACAATTATAATGATATCACATGATATGGATTTGGTTTATAAATATGCGAATCGAGTAGTTGTCTTAAATGAAGGAAATATTGTATTTGATGGCGATAAGGTGGACTTGTTTGCTTCTAAGATTTATGAGGAAAATCATTTAGAAAAGCCAGAGGTTTTACAAATGGTAGATTATTTAAATGATACCTTAGGCTTGAATTTAACCTATCATTTATTTGATGAGGAAGAATTGCTGAATCAGGTGGTGAAGAAATATGAATAACATAACCATAGGTCAGTATGTTCCAGGAAATTCATGGATATATAAAATGGATCCTAGACTAAAGGTGATTTTAACGATTTTGTTTATCGTGATGATATTTTTAATTTCATCTTTAAAATTCATGGGTATTGCGTTCGGAGTATTTTTATTCCTATTTATCTCTACTAGAGTATCTATAATACGATTAGTTAGAGGATTAAAGCCGTTATTGTTTTTACTTATATTTACTTTTATTTTGCAGTTGATTTACAATCGAGAAGGAAAGCTAATCTATACCTTTTCTATGCAAATAGGATTATTTCAGCTCTTTATTATGCTTGGAATTTTAATCTTCTATTTTTTAACAAAAAAATATGTAAGGCTAAATATAATATATACTTTGCTGATGCTGATTAGTATTTTTCTAGTCTTATGGCTATCTAGATTTGATTTATGTATGTGGAAAAACTTTACTTTTGAAATTTATGAATCAGGACTTTCAAATGCTAGCTTTGTTTTCCTACGCATTATAATGATGATTGGCTTTACTACCTTACTTACGATATCTACAATGTCAACAGATATTAATAATGGTTTGGAATGGCTGTTAGCGCCATTGAAGCTAATTAAAATACCAGTAAGTATTTTTTCTATGACGATATCCTTAACGCTTAGATTTATTCCAACTTTATATGAAGAATCTCGTAAAATAATGAATGCTCAGGCTTCACGTGGTGTAGATTTTAGTGAGGCTAGATTGCATAATAAGATTACACAAATCATATCCTTACTTATCCCAATGTTTGTAATTTCCTTTAGAAGAGCAGAGGATTTGTCAAATGCGATGGAGGCTAGAGGATATGTTATTGGAGCAAAAAGAACAAAATTAGATGAGCTTAGATTTAGATTTTTAGATTACTTTTGTTTTATAGTTAGTCTGGGATTTTTAGGTCTTGTCATATGGAGTAGATTCCTTGTCTAGATATATGTTAACCTGTAGCTATGATGGCTACAATTATATGGGCTTTCAAATACAAAATGCTCTTCCAACTATTGAACTTGAATTAATGAAGGCCTTTTATAAAGTATGTAAAGAAGAAGTGAAAATATATCCTTCAGGAAGAACTGATCGTTATGTTCATGCGATTGGACAGGTGTTTCATGTAGATTTAAATATAAACATTCCACCCGAAGGATTATTAAAAGGATTAAATGCATATTTGCCAAAAGATATATTTATTAAGGAGTGTAAGCTCGTCAACGAAGATTTTCATGCACGCTTTAGTGCCAAGCAAAAGGAATATCGCTACTATATTAATACTAAAGCGTATGACCCTTTAACTGTGCGATACATGCCTTACATTCCGAATTTGGATATAGATGCAATGCATGAGGCCATCTCCTATTTAATAGGAGAACATGATTTTAAGGGCTTTGCCTCCGCCTCTATAGATCCAAGAAAATCAACCATAAAAACAATCTTTCATATTGAAATCATTTCAAAAGAAGCCTATTTAGAATTTAGATTTGTAGGAAATGGATTTTTAAAATATCAAATAAGACGAATGATGGGTATGTTAGTAGAAATTGGAAGGCATCATTTTGAACCTCATAGGATTAAAGAAATACTAGAATCGAAAAATCCCTGTGATTCTAAGTATATATTAGATGGTTGTGGATTATATCTTTTCAAAGTTGAATATTAAAAAAATGGAAAATCGTAATTGGTTTTCCATTTTTTATAGTATAAAATTTATAAGAAGTAATAACAAAATTACTTTTACTTTAATTAGAACCTTTATTTTTTTGAAGATGAAAGATTGCATTGTAAATATCTTGTTCATTGTTTTTATAGATACCAAATTCTAAAGCAACTTCATAAAATATAGATTCTATAGGCTGAAATTCTATTTGCAATTTTTGGAAAATAGGAGTTACAATATCATCTAGCATAGGAAAATAAGCATCAGGAATGTTTTCTTTTCTATCTAGATGAGCGCTAACCTTTTCCTCGAAATCATCCAAACGATTTAAATCATCAGACCTTAATTCTTGATTTAAAAGCTCTGACTGAAATTCATGAACATACAATAAAAGATTAATAGTTTTAGCATGTTTTTCCATTTCTACAAAATCATTATTAAATTTATAATCTAATATGGTCTTAATTGTATAGAAATTATCATAGATATAATCAAATCCAGTAGAGAAGAAGATTTCCTCCTCCTCTGAAAGATTAGGAGTATGTAAATGCTTTTCATATAAGTAATCAACCACTGCAATTACAGATGTAAATCTAGAAATGGTTTTACTTTTGGATTTTACAAGCTGATAAATAAATTCTTGATTTTCTTTTTTCCAGCTTTCGTAATCATTGAAAATATTCATAAATTCCTCTAGCTACGATTTCTGTTATGAGGGAAGAGTAGAACATCTCTAATATTTGTTTTACCAGTTAATAGCATAATCGTTCTATCAATACCTATTCCTATACCGCCTGTAGGAGGCATACCATATTCTAATGCTTCTACAAAATCGGTATCTATTTCACAAGCCTCATCGTTTCCTAGGGTTCTTTCTTGTAGCTGACGAGTAAATCTATCCATTTGATCTAGTGGATCATTTAATTCTGTAAAGGCATTAGCATATTCGGTTCCACCAATGAAAACCTCAAAGCGATCTGTAAATCTTGGATCCTTTGCATTTTTCATGGCTAAAGGAGAAATTTCTAATGGGTGACCATATAAAATTGTAGGTTCAACTAATTTTTCTTCTCCGTATTTTTCAAAGAAAGCATTTATGATATGACCAACTCCTGTAAAATGAGCAGGAACCTCAATGTTGTGTGCCTTAGCTAGTTCCTTTGCCTCCTCAAAGCTTACTGGATTCCAGAAGTCAACCCCACATTCTCTTTTGATTAAATCCACCATATGAATTCTTTCAAATTTAGACAAGTCGTAGGTATGTCCATCAAATTCTACAGAAGTAGTGCCTAAAACCTCTAAAGAAACCTTTTTGAAAAAATCCTCTACTAAATTCATCATACCCTCCATATCGGAATATGCAAGATATGCTTCAACGGTAGTGAATTCTGGATTGTGTCGAGCATCAACACCTTCATTTCTAAATAAGCGTCCAATTTCGTATACAGCTTCCATACCACCAACGATTAAACGTTTTAAAGGTAATTCTGTGGCTATACGTAAATAAAATGGCATATCTAAAGCGTTATGATGCGTTACGAATGGTCGAGCAGCAGCTCCTCCTAAGATAGGCTGAAGAACAGGAGTCTCTACTTCTACAAATCCTTGATTGTCAAAGAAGTGTTGAATAGCACGAATTATTTTAGGTCGCATAAAGGCTACCTTTCTAGATTCTTCATTTACAATCAAATCTACATATCTTCTACGACGAGCTTCCTCAACGTCTTGTAAGCCATGAAATTTTTCTGGTAAAGGCTTAATGGCTTTAGAAAGGTGCGTAAATACTAGGCAACGAACTGTAAGCTGTCCTGTATTTGTACGCATAATGGTACCCTCAATTCCTAAAATATCTCCAATGTCAGATTTGATGAAGACATCGTAATTTTCTTCTCCTAAAATTTCCTTAGAAATATAGCATTGGATTGTTCCAAATTTATCTAAAAGATTAATAAAACCAATTTTACCTTGACGTCTTTTGGCAATCATACGGCCTGCAACCTTTACCTTATGCTCCTGGTTTTCTAACTCCTCTTTTGTATAAGAATCAAAGTCTTCTATTATAGTTTTGGAGTTTGCTGTTCGGTCGAATCTTTGTCCAAAAGGGCGAATCCCTTTTTCCTCAAGATACTTGATTTTTTCTATTCTAATTCTTTCTTGTTCAGGTCTCTTTTCCATAAGTATATCCCCTTTAATTTTTCTAATTTAGCGAATTTAATTATAGCATAACAGCAAATAAATTACAATAAATCATCCATGATTTATCATTAGATATTGTTTAGAATTATCAAAAGGGGAAGAGTTTATAATATATAGAATCTATTAAAAAAATAAATTCTAATAAAAGGCTACGGATAATTTTATAATATTTCTTTAAAGCTAACCTTAGATTTTACTTTGTATGGACACTAAACTAAAATAAATAAGAGCTATTTTAGAGACTTCTAAAATAACTCATATATGGATTTTGGCCGTTTATTTGGGTGTTCTTTATAGTATTTATGTAATCTTCTTTTTTCTTTTATCCAATAGATAAAAGGGGGAATAGATATAATTTTTAATACCTTAAGAACCCATTTTTTTAACGGAGTTAGCAATGTATTAAATTCATCATTATATTTGCGTAGAAGCTTAGATAAAGACAATTTTGCTAGATATAATCCCAAAAAGTAGAACAAAATATAAACATGAAAGATTGGGATATTAAATCGATTGGAGATATGGATAAGAATGCAGGCCAAAAGGAAGAAGAATAGGATGGTTTTTAGAAATAAAAACCTTTTTTGATGATAAAAAAGAATTTGATAAAGAATATAAGAGAAGAATCCCAAGTATAAAACAATACAAATTTTTAAAAGATTTTGTAGTGATTCCATTTAGGCAAATAGTTTTTTAATAAAACTCTTATTTTTCTTTACCTGAACATTCTTTTTTTCTAATGAATTTAAAGTGCCTATAATTTTTATGGATTTATTGTCGTTGCTGACCTCTTTTAATACTAAATTTGTTCCTGTAATTTCGTAGGGTGTATCATTAATTCGTAACACAAAGATAGTTTCGGAAAATTCTTTAATTTCTGTTATATTGTTTACTAAAATATGATCCTCAAAAATTGTAAAATTTGCTAAAGACATTAAAATCACCTAATTAAACGTATGCTGATAGGATATAAAAAAGACATAAAACTTAAGGTTGGTATATAGTTTTTTAAACTAGATAATCTAATTATATTGACTTTGTAATGTAATCGTTATATAATGTCAATGGTGATAAAAATGGAAGAAACTAAGGAAATGCTTGAGCTCGAAAAGAAAAATCATAAGCTCAATGATAAGAATAGGAAAGTGGAAAATAAGGAGGAGCATAAAAAGGAGAAGGCACAACGTAAAGAGAATAAAAGCATTTTACTTGAACCTAAAAGAAAATTAAAAATTGAGAAAAAGGAAAGGGTTAGAAAATTAAATGAGCCTCCAAGACGTCCAATTCTAGAAGAAATAGGAAATGCTATAACACATGGAGTAGGAGCAATTTTAGCTATTATTGCCTTTATATTATTAATTTTAAAATCAGATACAGGCTTAAAAATCACAGCTTCTGTAGTATATGGATTCAGTATGTTTTTTATGATGCTTATGAGCTGTCTATATCATTCCTTTAAAGGTGGTTCTAAAGTGAAAAGGTTATGGAGAAGGTTTGATTACACCTCTATATACCTTCTAATAGGAGGGACCTTCGCTCCAATATATTTGGTGTATTGGGGAAATATCTTAGGCATTGTATTATTTATCATTCAATGGCTCTTAATAAGTCTTGGGATAACCTTTGTATGTACCTTTGGACCAGGAAGATTTAAATGGCTTCATTATACTCTATATTTTGCTATAGGGTGGAGTGGGTTAATGTTTATCCCAGATTTTATTGAAAATAACCTTAATCTTCTTTGGACTATTTTAGGAGGAGGACTAGCTTATACTTTAGGGATGATTCCCTTTGCTAAGAAAGGGGTTAAAAGTGCTCATTTTATTTGGCATTTCTTTGTTTTAGCTGGTGCAATAGTTCAATATGTGGGGATAATTTTATTTATCTATTAATATAAAAAATAAACCTTAATTCTAATATTAAAAGACGCCTTCAACGATTCGAAGGCATTTTTTCATTTATAATTTATAAAGATATTATTATTCTTATATTCTATAGTTGCATAGGCTCCATTGCGAAAAGGCATAGAAGGAGATAGATG
Source organism: uncultured Anaeroplasmataceae bacterium (assembly GCA_910579215.1). Lineage (GTDB taxonomy): Bacteria > Bacillota_I > Bacilli_A > Acholeplasmatales > Anaeroplasmataceae > Pelethenecus. The sequence goes on along the minus strand of CAJTTN010000007.1, from coordinate 55,369 downwards.
GCCCAAATCAATATCTAAGAGAATGGGTGTATCATACTCCTTTAGAACATCTATGACCGCATTTAAATGATCTACTCCTGCAAATTCTTGATGAATACAAAGAGGTCTACCAATCAGAAAGCCTCTTATATTTTGAAACCAATTAGAGCGCTTTAGCTGTAGCAATGCTCTTTTAATGCCAACTACATTTAAATCACAAGCTTCTAAATAAAAGATGATTCCCTCTTTATGGTTTGAGGTATATTCAAATACCTTATCATAGGGAGTACCACATAATAGCTGTAGGCAATCTAGGTTTCCACCAAGTAGCACACCAGAAAATGGTTCTTTATACTTATAGGGAGTAATTATTTTTTTAGTATCAAAATTATAATCGGCAAAGGGATTTGTTTTGTCAGGTCTTGCTTCATATTTTGGATATCCTTTAAATTCTTTTTTTCCTTGTAGCATTAGATAGGTATCTAAAACATCATACTTATATTTTTTAAAATGAAAGTGACCTGCACAGGCTCCATAAATCGTTTCAATATTGCTAAGCGTTGTTAAGGTGAAGGTCAAATTAGTATTATCGGAAAACCCGACAAACCATTTTGGTTTAAGAAGCTTTATTTTTTCAAAATCAATGTAATCTAAAATTTCATACATTAGCTCTCCACCACCTACAGATATGATGCAATCTGCATCACTTTGGTAGGCTTCCATAAATTCTTTAGCACGCTGTTTTGGCGTATTTGAAGCACATTTTCCTTCCGCTAAAAAACAATTTGGACCAACAACCAAAGTATGACCTAAACGTTTTAATTGCTCAATTGCTTTATAAAGTCTTTCCTCATAGGGAGATGTTGTACATCCAAAGGAAGGGGCTACCAAATAGAGCTTCGCTGTATTTTTTATAAATTCTGGTCTCATAGTATAACCTCCGAATTATTATCATATTAGCATAGTTTCCATGTTTTGTTAAGTACTTCATTTAAAAAGATAATATATTTTGACAATACTTTAAAAAATAAGTATAATTAAATCAATTAATAGGAGGGGAAACCCATGAAAAAACTTTTTAATTTTAAATATAGGGAACTGGTATTTTATTCCATTGCTTTTTTTCTTAATCTACTTTTTACGATTATTCTTTATTCCTTGGAGCTTACATCTACTGGTCTTTCCATTTGGAGTACTATGGGATATAGTACTATAGAGGGAAGTGGATTTGATTCCTATACAAGTACGATGACATATGTTGGAATTGTATGTATCATTTTATTTGTTTTATTCATATTGGGAGTAATCTTATCTTTGGGTAGCTTAGCACTTTATGTCCTCAAAAAGAAAAGATGGGGATTTTATATAGCTATTTTCTATCAAATTGCGTTAAACATTACAATTGTTATTTTACATGTTTTGCAGCATATGATTTCGAGTGGAGCTTTTGTTTTAGTGATTTTAAATTTAATAGGTATGGCTTTATCTTTGCTACTTACGATATATTTTAAAGTGAAAAGCCAAGCGAAAAAGGATGAGGATAAGGAAACGAAAAGAGATAGGCGCTTTAAAATAGGAATGATAATTTTGGAAAGCTTATCTATGCTTTTAGTACTTTTCTTATTTTTTGTTCCTCTATTCTCAAAGCGAGAAGAATATGTAGGGTATAAAGCTTATGTATTGTACAATATTTTTGGGATTAACACATATGAGTTATATGCATCTATTGCCTTCATTCTTTTAATGCTTATCATATTTGTTTGCTTCTTATATTTTATTTCTACAATTTCTTATTTTTCTAAAAGAGATAAATCCTTTTCCATAAAAGCTAAGACAAGTATTTATAGTAATGTTGGAGTGACACTTTTATTTTTTCTAATGGGGTATTTTATTTGCTTTTATCAAGGAATAAAGAAGGTGGATGCCTATACATTAAGCTATATTCCATTTGTCTTATCCTTAGGTATTTTAATTATTTTCTCTATTTTTGAAGGAAGATACAATTGGGATTTGAAGAATGTTAAAATAAAAGAAAAGGATAAAGCGTTTAAATTTGAACCCTTACTTTATGTGTTTATGTTAACCCTACTAACGCTATTAACCTTGGTTGTAAATGTAGTAGATCTTCAGGTTAGTTTTACAATTCTTTTAGATAGAAGTATTTCTTTATCAGGATACGAATTATTGACTACTTATCAGGAATTGGGAGGAGGATTTCAGCTTTTATCCTTTATTCTATTTAGTTTTTTAGTAATATCTGGTATTTTATTGGTAGTATCTATATCAAGCTTCTTTGCTAAATATAAAGATTATTATAAGGTAGTAAAGGTTACAGTTATAGCAAATGTACTATTTGTATTACTATTAGGCTTATTTGGTTTATATTTTAAGATTGCCCAAAAAATAAATGAAGAAACCTTGAAATCCTTATTAGAAACACTTCAGATTTCTTTAGAGGATTATAGCTATAGTTACAAGGTTTCTAGTCAAACCATTTATCTTTTTATTGGCAGCTTTATTATTTTATTAATTATGATCTTTCGTGGACAATTAAATCATCAAATCGCTGACGAAACAATATTAAAGCTTTCTAAGGATTCAGATGTACCATCGAAAGGACAACAGGGAGGATTTTCAACAGATAGTGCTCGTATAGAATTTGATGCTTGTCCAGCTTTTACTGAATTTGATAGTAAGCTAGAGAGCTATAAAGAAGAGCTAGAGCGTAGAAGACAACAGACCTTTTCTAATTTAACCTTGCCAACCTTAGTTCGCTTTATTGTAGATTATGCAAGGGAATGTAGATTACATCTTTCGTATTCCTTAGAGGATATTGCAACCTTTGTCGCTGGCTTAGGAGCTTCTCGTTTAACTATTTTGCAAGGAATGAGTGGTACAGGAAAAACAAGTCTTCCTAAAATTTTTGCGGAAGCAATTTTTGGAAATTGTGAGATTGTTGAGGTTGAATCCTCTTGGCGTGATAAAAATGAATTACTAGGATATTATAATGAATTTAGTAAATGCTATACCCCAAAGAAATTTACACAATGTCTTTATAAGGCTAGATTGAATGCAGAGATACCAACGTTTATTGTTTTAGATGAAATGAATCTGAGTAGAATTGAATATTATTTTTCTGATTTTTTATCCTTGATGGAGCATGAGGAGAATAAAAGAGAAATTAAGCTTTTAAATATTAAGCTAGCTCGAATAGTAGAGGGAAATTCTTACGAGTATTATGGACTCACAGACGGACATACCATTAAAATACCTACAAACATATGGTTTATTGGAACGGCGAATCGTGATGAAAGTACCTTTGAAATTAGTGACAAGGTGTATGATCGTGCTCAAACTATGAATTTTAATAAGCGAGCCCCTAAAATACATTCTTTTAGTGAGCCTTTGGATCAAAAATTTGTTACCTATGCTCAGCTTTCCGATTTGTTTGAAATTGCTAAAATGACTTATAGCTTTGAAGCAGAGGAAAATAAAATAATACAGAGAGTGGAAAAGCTTTTAGCTCCGTATAATATATCCTTTGGGAATCGTATTTTAAAGCAGATGGAGGATTTTGTAAAAATTTATTGTGCTTGCTTTGGAGATAAAAATGCAGTTTTAAATGATGCTGTAGAAAAGATACTATTAAGTAAGGTGGTTAGTAAATTAGAATTTAAAATTGTTGAAAATAAAGAGGCCTTAGCCTTAGAATTTGATAAGCTAGGCTTAACTTTATGTAGTGCCTTTGTTCGAAAGCTAAATGAGGATTAATCATGGATTTAACCTATCATGATTTAGCAGAGCTAACTAAGCTTTCAGAACAATATCAAGTTTTAGAGCCTTTTATGAAAAAGTATAAAAAACTTTCCTATATTGAATTTGATTATTCTATTGTACATGATTTAACTTTATTTACAATAGAACCAGATTTAAATTTTGAAATCTTAGAGGAGCAGATTGAAACTATAGTAAAGGCTTTACCGGCAATTAAGCAAATCTTTGCTAAGCCGTTTATTCATTTAAAGGAGCAAAATATTATTTTACCTGTTGAATCTGTTCGCATAATTAATAATAGTACGATACAGCATATCTCCTCCCATAGCGAATTATGGACAGATATAAAGGATAATGAGATACAGCCTGCAAAGCTATTGACAAGAACCTATGAAGATAATTATGGAATCTATGAGAACATTGTATTTTGTAATGTGGTGGATACTATTTTAACCTTTACAAGAAATAATCTTAGAATATTAAAGGAATTAATTTATACAAACCAAACCATAGAAATCAATATTTTACAGAGAGTAAATCATTTAAATTATTTTTTAGCTCTAGGAAAGCTTCATACAGGATATAGCCGAAGCTTTGATTCTTACTATGGAGTTGCTTCTAGGTGCTTAAATAAATTGCAATTTATTTTAAATACGATTTTACCTAGATTAAAACAACCAGTTTATAAGAAAAATATCAAAAGATCCAAATTGACTAAGCTACATAAAACAAATATTTTAGCTATGCATAAGGATTATCATCAGGTTTATAAGCTATCCAAATATTTTGCAAAAGAAAATATTGAAATTAAAAAATCATTACAGATGGTGGATTTAAAAGCCTTGCTACAGAACTATTATTATTTTTGTTTAAGTATTTTTATTTTTTCTATTGGTCATTTTAATTTCACCTGTGATGAAAATAAAGTTAACAATTTTTCAAGATTTACGATGAACTTTATGTTTAAGGACTGGAAGCTTAAAATCAAGAGTGTAAAGGCTATGAACCGATATGTTCTATCTATTTTAGTTGAAAAAGAAACAAATTATCATATGATATGTATTCCTAGTATAGAAAGAAACGAAGATTTAACACAGATAAAGGAACAAGTTTTAGCAGATGAATATATACTTTGTACCCCTTTTGAGGATTTTGGTTTGGAAATAAGTATGACAAGTATTGAATCTTTTAGAAGAATACAACAGCTTATATTAAAGGCAATGGTTCTAACCGATCAAAAAAGAGAGGATTGTCCATTTTGTAATCATAGGCTTCATCTTATTGAGGAAAAATCTTTAAATGGTAAACCTATTTATGAATGTATGTCTTGTAGAACAATCCTAAGTAACGGCTTTTGTCCTACGAATAAAAAAACGTACCCTTATATTAAAATTGCAGGATTAGCAAGAACAAGAATTTCTGGCGAGGAATGGTTAATTCGGCGTAAAAGAGAGGCACAAATGTTTTTTAGAAACATTACTGAAATTACAGAAGACTTAGAAATCGTTTGTCCTTATTGTAATAAGATACATGCTTAAGTAGATAAAATTTTGGAGGAAATATGGAAAAGAAAGTATTCTTAATGATGATTAAAAGAGAAAAGAATTTCAATAAGGTAACAAAAGAGGTTATAAAAAAGCATGTGGAAAATCTTAGAATTTTAGATAATGAAGGTAAAATAAAGCTATGTGGTCCACTGTCATGCTATCCTGGCATGGCTGGATTAGTAATATTTCAAACTGATAGCTATGAGGAAGCCCAAGATTTATGTAGGCAGGAGCCTTTGGTGGCTTTAGGATATGCAACTTATATACTTGCAGAGCTACAGCTTGCAAATAAAGAAAATAATTACTTATATTAAGTATAAGAGAATAATTCGTTATACTTACTTTTGACTTTCCTAAGGAAAGAAAGTATAATGAATAGGAAAAGAGAGGATTAAGCATGTGGAAAATCTTTAAAAGAGAACCAAAGGAGAAATTAGATTGCTTAGGAATTTATGAAACGAAGCCATATCACTATTTTGTTTCTAATATGGCTTACGCTGGAGATGTAAAGGTGTATGAGGATTCTAAGGTCAAAGTTTTTTCAAGATTTTATAAGGGAACAATCTTTGTCTTTACATTTGTAGAGGATGAAAAGGATTTTGATAAATCAAGGTATACCTATGAAGCATTGAAGGAAAAAATAGATGCAGCACTTCAAACAGAGCATACGTCTTTAATACAGCTTACTGTTTTTAAAAACAATAATGAGGAAACTGTCAGGATAGCAAAGGAAAAAACCTTTAATTCCAAAACAGAATTTAATCAAACCTTTATCTATGACAGTAAAAGGGTACGATTAAAATATTACCGTCCTGTACCAGATTTTTATAAATTGTATAGAAATTATGTAGAGGCCTTAGTTTTTGATTTATGCATAATCAATTTAGAAATGAGGTAGCTTATGAGAAATATTAAAGCAAAATATATTTGGATAAGTGTGGCAATAAGCTTTCTATTAGGCGTTGGATTGCTAGTAGGGGTAACATTTACGCAAGGAGCTTGGACAAACGTTTGTATCGTTTTAATAGCAATCGTATTTATCTATATGACACTTGCCATACAAATGGCCTCTGTTAAAACCTTTCGTTATAGACCAAAGGCAAAAAAATATCCTCAAATGAGATATACAATGCTTCAGGAGGATATTGATGAAATATTAAAGAAAAAAGGATATAAGCAGAGAGTAGAGGCTTACGGATGTAGCTATTTGAAGGTTCAACAGCCAAATGCATATAAAATAGTTCTTGTTAGAAATTGTGAAAAATACTTTCATCCCATTGAAGAACAATCTGGCACATCAGCGAATAAATCGTTAGAGAAATGTCAGAAATTTATAGGGTTTGAAATATTTTACGATTATAATGAAGAGGCATTAAGAAAGCTTCCTGATTTTAATCTTCAAGGTGAAAAAATTTATTACAGTGGCTTATATATTGAAAATGAACAAGTGATTTGTCCTAATTACATAGAGCCCTCTAATACTTTTATAGAGCTTTATACAAAGATTAAATCAGATTTAGGCTTGGAGATTTTAGAAAGCCAAGAGGACATTTCTAATAGCATATAAAATAGAAGACAGGTGAATTTCATCCTGTTTTTTAATTTTATAAATAATTTTTTGTCTATTAAAAGGAGGCGTTAAATTTGAAGCATAAAGACTATTATAATGAGGAATACATACATTATCTTTCTAAAAAGATAGGTACAGTAATAGAGGCTTTTGATTCGGAAAATTTTTGTCAGACCCTAACTGGTAATTTAGAAGATAAAGAATTATTTGAAAGACTTGATTGTATAGTAGATGCTCTAAATAAGTCATTACCTAGAAGCTATACAGAGAACATTAAAGCATTTTTTAAAATTTTAGGACCCAAGCTAGAGCAATCCCAAGGAATGTTTAATATTGGATGGTGGTTATGGCCTATTGGCAGATATGTTGAACGGTACGGTAATGAAGATTGGATGTTATCCCTAGCCTTTTTAAAAGAATTAACAAAAAGATTTACTGGTGAATATGCAATTCGTTCGTTACTTCGTGAGCATCCTAAGGAGGTAATGGACGAGTTGATAAACTGGACAAAAGAGGAAAATGTTCATGTTAGACGGCTTGCGAGTGAGGGAGTTAGAATTAGACTGCCTTGGTCACAAAATTTATTCGTAGCACTAGATGAATTTGAACGATATTATTGTATTTTAACCAATTTAAAGGATGATCCAGAAAAATTTGTTCAAAAAAGTGTAGGAAACAATTTAAACGATTTATATAAATATAATCCCCAAAAAGCAGATTTTATTATAAATGAGTGGGTAAAATCAGGCCAAAGCAAGGCACAAAATTGGATTATAAAGCATGGTAGAAGAAATCAAAAATGAAGTAAGAAGGAGTAATTCGGTGTTTAACTACTATGCCTAAAATAATTTTAGGGGAGAATGTCATTTAGCAATAAAAACTACACATATAGTATAGTAGGTATAATATGATGTGATTTAAAATATAATATCATATTTAAAAGTGAGGAGAAAATATATATGTGTGGTATTGTTGGACATTTAGGAAAGTTTAATGCATTAGATGCGGTTTTAAATGGTTTAGAGCATTTAGAATATCGAGGCTATGATTCTGCAGGTATTGCATATGCAGTTGAAAATCAAATTTTTATAAGTAAAGAAAAAGGTAGAGTCTCCGAATTAAAAAAAATAATAAAGGCTAGTAGCTCTACACTAGCTATAGGTCATACAAGATGGGCTACGCATGGTGAGGTGAATCGAGTTAATGCGCATCCTCATAGCTCTCAATGTGAGAGATTTGTTTTAGTCCACAATGGTATTATTGAGAATTATCAAAGATTGAAACAAATTTACTTAGAGAATTATATTTTTAAAAGTCAAACGGATACAGAGGTAATTGTAAATTTGATTGCCTTTTTTTCACAAGATTTATCAGTGGAAGAGGCAATCCGAAAAACGATGAGCCTCTTAGAGGGATCCTATGCTTGTCTTATTTTAGATACTCAGCAAGCTGATAAAATATTTTTTATTAAGGATAAGAGTCCATTGCTTTTAGGAATATCCTCCTTAGGCGTTTCTTTTGCTTCTGATATTACGGGACTCATCGGTTTTGCAGAGGAATTTATGCCTTTAGAGGATAAAACGTTTGGTATTGCAACTACTGATTCTCTTGAAATATATGATATTATAGGCTTAAAAAAGGAGACAAAATTTAAAAAGATATCAGTTAAAATGGAGGATATTGATAAAAGGGCTTATGATCATTTCATGCTGAAAGAAATTCATGAACAGCCTATGATGATACGTAAAATCATAGATCATTATTTTACTAAGGAAGAAGTAAGGATTCCTGAAAGGCTACTTCATACGATTAGACAAAGTGATAAAATTAATTTTGTTGCATGTGGATCTTCTATGTATGCATCCTACTTTGCAAAATATTTTTTTGAAAAGCTATGTAGTATTCCAAGTGAAGTATTTTGTGCCTCTGAGCTAGTTTACTCTACACCGTTTATAACAAAGCGCCCCTTTTTTATCTTTTTTTCTCAAAGTGGAGAAACAGCAGATTGTATAGCTGTTATGAAAAAATTTAAGAAGCAAGGATATCCAATTTTAACGATTACGAATACGATTGAATCTTCTATGGTTCGTTTGTCTGATTACGCTTTAGAGCTTTGTGCAGGTAAGGAAATTGCAGTGGCTTCTACAAAGGCATATACAGCGATGATTGTTGTTTCTGCTATTTTAGCAAGGGCAGTTCATCATGCAAAAACAAATTTAAAAAACAATTTAAAGGCAGTAAGCTTAGCTATGGAACGTGTATTAGAAAATAAAGAGGTATGTATGCGCATAGCTAAAGAGCTAGTCCTAGATAGGGATGCGTTCTTTATTGGTAGAGGTATCGATTATTGGACCGCCTTAGAGGCTTCCTTAAAGCTAAAAGAAATAGCCTATATTCATACAGAGGCCTATTCTTCAGGTGAGCTAAAGCATGGTCCTATTGCTTTAATAACTAAAGGAACTCCTGTAATAGCAATCATCACACAGGAGGGAACCAATCGAGTTACAAGAAGTAATTTGACAGAGACAGCTTCTAGAGGGGCAAGAACCTACGTTATAGCTTCTAAAAGCTTAGCAATTCCTGAGGATGATGTTATCATTCCGAATGTTGCTCACTATTTATCTGGTATCATTAGTGCTATGGTATGTCAGCTCATTGCCTATTATGCAGCAGTATATCGTGGGAATGATGTTGATAAGCCGAAGAATTTGGCTAAGAGTGTGACAGTAGAATAATTCTATGGTTCTAAAATTAAAGGACAAAGGATAATATATATTAGAAATAGGATAACCCTATTTACGTGTAGTGAATAGGGCTTTTTTCATTCAAGGAGGCATTATGCAAAAGCGTACAGAAGAACTATTTGATGAATTTCACTCTAATTTAAACGGATTACAGCCTTTGGATATTGAAAAGAACCGTAAACAATATGGAGAAAATGTAATACGTGAAAAAAAGAAGACTAATTTTTTTGTAAAATTTTTAAAAAGCTTTAAGGATAGCTTGATTCTAATTTTAATGCTTGCAGCTATTATATCTGTCATATTGGATCCTAATGCATATGTAGATAGTATTATTATTTTGGTTGTTGTTTTCTTTAACTCAATATTAGGAGTGATTCAAGAAACAAAAGCAGAAAAAAGCCTAGAGGCCTTAAAAAAAATGTCGTCTCCAACAAGTAAGGTTATTCGTGGTGGTAATTTGCAAATTATACCATCTAAAGACATAGTTGTAGGGGATATTTTAGTGGTAGAGGCTGGAGATCACATATCCGCTGATGCAAGGTTAATAGAATGCAACAATCTTGCAGTAGATGAGGCCTCTTTAACAGGAGAGTCTATTCCTGTGCATAAGGATACAAAATATGTATCTGCTGATAATTTGGCTTTAGGAGATCAAAAAAATAAAATCTTTTCTTCAACCTATGTTACTTATGGAAAAGGTAAGGCTATTGTTACTGAGGTAGGTATGCATACCGAAATGGGTCATATTGCAGGTCTACTTAATGCTCAGGAGGATGCGACAACTCCTTTACAGCATAAGCTCTCTGCCGTTGGTAAGGTTATTGGACTTATGGCCTTAGTCATTTGTGCTATCGTTTTTATTTTAGAAATGATAGAGCAAATCAAGTTGGGTGCTGATCTTTCTAAGGCTTGGGTAGATTGCTTTAAAACGGCAATTGCTTTAGCTGTGGCAGCAATTCCAGAGGGTCTAGCAACAGTAGTAACGATTGTTCTAGCCATAGGGGTTGGAAAGATGAGTAAAAGGAACGCTATTGTTAAACGATTGCCTGCTGTAGAAACCTTAGGCTCATGTAATGTAATATGCTCCGATAAAACAGGAACTCTAACACAAAACAAGATGAGTGTACAAAAGATATTTGTAAAAGATATAAAATCTCTTTCCCAAAGTAGAGAAGAGGAACAAAAGCTTTTATCTTATTTTGCAATTTGCTCTGATGCCTCTTTGAAGGGGCAAGCCATTGGTGACCCTACGGAATTAGCTTTAGTAGAGGCGAATGCCTCTTATGGGATTCCTTTAATAGATACGCCAAGAGTTTTAGAGATACCATTTGATAGCTCAAGAAAAATGATGACGGTTGTAATTAAACAAAACGATTCTTATTTAGCCATCACAAAGGGTGCTATAGATAAGATTATTGAAAGATCAAATGTTACTGAACTAGAAAGAAAGAAAATCATAGAGGCAAATGATTTCCTGGCAAATCAGGCCCTGCGTGTGCTAGCTTTAGGCATTCAGCGATATCAAAGAAAGCCTGTGATTTCTGAACTAGAAAAAAATTTAAGCTTTGTTGGTTTAGTCGGTATGATCGATCCTGCAAGACCAGATGTTAAGGAAGCTATTGCCACTGCAAAAAAAGCTGGAATAACAACCGTTATGGTTACGGGAGATCATTTACTTACGGCTAAAGCAATTGCTAAGGAGTTAGGGATTTTAGAGTATGATAAACAAGCTTTAACAGCACAGGAATTAGATAAAATGAGTGACTCTGAACTACAAAATAGCATTGAGAATTATAGAGTATTTGCGAGAGTGGCTCCCAAGGATAAGGTTCGAATTGTAGAGGCATGGCAAAAAAGAGATGCAATTGTTGCTATGACAGGAGATGGTGTAAATGATGCACCAGCGCTAAAAAAGGCTGACATAGGCTGTGCTATGGGAATTACAGGGACAGATGTATCTAAGGAAGCCGCTGATATGATATTAGTAGATGATAATTTTAATACCATTGTTTCTGCTGTTCAGCAGGGTAGAGGTATTTATGATAATATTAAAAAATGTGTAAAATATTTGCTTTCCTCTAATATAGGAGAAGTAATTACGATATTTTTGGCATCCCTTATCTCGGCACTGACAAATATTTCTATGGGAGTTCCACTATTGCCAATCCATCTTTTATGGATAAATTTGATAACAGATTCCTTACCTGCCTTTGGTATAGGTATGGAAGAGGTAGAGGATTCTATAATGCAGGAACCACCAAGAAGTAAAAAGGAAGGCTTTTTTGCCAATCATATGACTTTTAAAATTATTATAGAAGGGGTAATTATTGGAGTATGTGCTTTAATTGCTTATTCTATTGGTCATTTCCTAGAACACTCTCATATTTTAGGGCAAACAATGGCATTCTTTACGTTGTCAACCGCTCAGCTTTTACATGCATATAATGTGAAATCTAAATATTCCATTTTTTCTATAAAAAGCTATAAAAATCATTTTCTAAATTTTGCAATACTTATTGGCTTTGTATTACAGTTTGTTGTCGTGTATTGTCCTGGTGTGTACACACTTTTTAAGTTTACACCATTAAGCTTTACGAATCTTGTGATTTGTCTAGGATTATCTTTATTAATTGTAGTTTATTCTGAGCTATTTAAAAAGGAATAATCTATAAAAAACAATATAATAAAAGGATACCTCTAAAATGAAATAATAGAAAGAAAAAGAATCTTTATTTAGGTTTATTGTTCTACTATTATGAATTCTTCTCGTGAGGTATTTTTTTATGATTATTCATTATATTAGTTTTATTTTTATACATATATTAAATAATATAACAATTTTTTAAAACGCTAAGTTAAAATTTGGTAGTTTATTTTTTGTTACTGTTGTGCTATAATAAGCATGAATTTTAAGGAAAGGGTGATAAGATGAAGAAGCGTCCATTTCTATGGATTTTAATTATATTTTTTGTATTAAACATTTTTAATACTTATTTTTTAACCGTCTCTGTATTAAATCAATATATTATTCCTTTTCAGCATACTTTTCTATCTGAGCTCTTTTCTTTTCTAGGAAATTTTGCCATATTAGTGATATTCTTTTTTATAGGTGTTCTTATATTTAAGAAGCCTAAAAGAGTATCTATCTATTTATTGTGTGTAACCTTTTTACTCAATATTGCAATTATAGCATTACAATATTATTCAAAGGGCTATCGACTTGCATTCTCTGTTTTTAATTTCTCATTGATGAAAAATCCTACAGGTGGATTTGGTGGTAATGTATTTTTAGATTGGGTTTATGAATTGTTCCTATATTACCGAGTTTTAGCGTTATTCCCTTTTGTTTTTATGCTAGTTTTAACTATAGTATTTAGGAAGGATTTTGCAGATGTAAGAATTAGACTTTCCTTTAAAAAAGTATTTTGCAGTGTTTTACTATGCATTGCTTGTTGTGTAGGATCTTATCAATATTATCAATATTCCTTCCGTAAGAATTGGGGATTTTCTACAGATTACGCCCAGTATGGAGTGCAATATGCAGGAGCATACAACTATTATCTTTCTGAATTTATTTTTCGTATAGATAATCGTCCTATAGATAGAACAGCAGATTTGCGAAAAAAGGAAAATGTTTTATTAGAATACAATAAGAATAAATCTAGTTATGTCAATGCAATAGATCAAAAAGTCTATTCTAATCAAGATAAGCAAACTGGTATATTAAAGGGTAAAAACATTTTTGTTATACAAATGGAATCAACTATGGGCTTTTGTTTTAATCAAAGCTATAATGGCGTAGAGGTTACGCCCTACTTTAATCAATTATTTAAGGAACAAAATTGCTTTTATTTCAATAAGGCCTATACAACCGTTGGTATTGGAAATACTTCCGATGCTGAATTTGCATTTTTCACGGGTATGTACCCTGTAGGAGATATGACGATTGCTTGGGAATATGATGCCTATGATTTTGGGATAAGCAATTTAGGTGGTCATTTAAAGGATTATTTAAAATATTCTTATAATGGTACAAATGAAAGCTTTTATAATCACAATAATTTACATGAGGGCTTATATAATATAACAAGCTTCCGAGGGTTAGAAACCTTTGAGAATGATTTTCCTAGAGAACAATATGCTGATCGTTATCTCAACTATTGGATAAGAGATACAGCCATTTTAGAATGGGCTAGACAAACACATTCCTCAGCTATGCAATTGGGGAAGAATGCATTTTCCTTTGTAGAAACGATTACTCCACATAATCCCTTCTATGATTTGTCAAAGGAACAGCCAGGGTATCAAATTTATGATTTTGGAATTGGAAGTACCTATTATCAATTGACGAATTATATGAATCAGGTTAAATATAATGATAAAATACTTTATGATTTTATAAAGGACGTAACAAATCCAGAAAGCTCTAATTATTTAGAGGATACAATATTTGTTATATATGGTGATCATGGGAATGCATTATATAAAGGTGCTTATGAATCTCTTTTAGGTCGTGAATTAGAGGATCTTGAATATCGTAGGCTTTTATTAAATATACCAATTATCATTTATGATCCTACAGGAACAATCTATAATTCTTTAGAGGAAGGTTCTAAGGATTGGATTTTACAACAAACAAAATCTAATACAGATATGTATCGTACTTTACTTAATTTGTTGGGGATTGAAACAGATTCACCTTATTTTGGGGTAAATATGTTTAGTGGAGAGCCAAGCTACTCTTATGATCCAAAGAACGTAGATATTTTAACGGATGAATTTATGTATTGTATGAAAAATGAGGAATATCAGCTTTTTAATTCTGGAAAGTTAGATGAGGAGTTGATAGATCATATTATGGATTACCGTAAGAAACAGGATGACTATTTGAATACTTTAGTTTACACATCCATGAAAAAGAAGAAATAGAGGGTTTGCTTCAAATTGAGGCAAGCCTCTTTTTTTGCTTTTCTTTTAGGGGTGAATAAGGTATAATAAGAATGGCAAGGAGGGCAGAATATGTTTAAGAAGCTTGCAAGAACAAAGGTATTTAGAGATCCAATTTATGGCTATGTCGAAGTTGAATATCAAATCATTTTAGATTTAATTGATTCTAAAGAGGTTCAAAGACTTAGAAGAATCCGTCAGCTGAGTGGTGTAGCTATGGTTTTCCATACGGCAGAGCATTCAAGGTTTACCCATGCTTTAGGAGCTTATCATATGGCTAATTTAGTTCTTCGTGATGTGGAAGGAATAGAAGTTCTTACAGAATATGAAAGAATAGTATTTTTATGTGCAGCATTACTTCATGATATAGGTCATGGTCCATATTCTCACGCCTTTGAGATGGTTTTATCTACAACCCATGAGGAAATGACAGAAAAGATTATTTTATGTCCCTCTACGGATGTTTATCAAATATTAAATCAGGTAAAGGGATTACCAGAGGATGTGGCAGGTGTTATAGGACATCGAGGAAAGTATCCTCTACTTGAATCCTTAGTTTCCTCTCAATTGGATGTCGATCGTATGGATTATTTATCAAGAGATGCTTATTTTACAGGAGTTGCCTATGGTAAAATTGATATGCAAAGATTGTTAAGAAGCATGAAAATTGTAGACAATAAGGTGTTATGTAGAGCTTCTGGAGTTCATACACTTGAATCCTATCTTATGAGTAGATATCATTTGTACTTTCAGGTGTATTATCATGCCGTTTCTAGAGCATATGAGCTATTATTAGAAAGCATGTATGAAAGAATTAAAGACCTGACAAAGGAAAATGAGCAAATAGATGCAAACATTTATTCTTTCCTAAGGGTTATAAAGGACAATGATGATGTGGAATCCTATATAGAATTAGATGATGCGTATGTTAATGGATTTATTAAGCAATTCATGAAGTGTAAGGATCCTGTATTAAGAAGGCTTTCGCATGCCTTTAATCACAGAAAGCTTTTTAAATATTTAGACTTGGCAAATAAACCAGACCCTAAGCTGATAGAACAGATTCGCTCAAGAACTAAAAATAGTAAATATGGAAAGTATTTTTATTTTGAAAATTCAGTATCTGCGGTAGCGTATTTACAGCCGAATCAGAAGGAGAAGACAGAGGATTTATTATCTATAAAGGTGCTTTTGCCAAATGGAGAGATAAAAAATTTAGATGAATATTCTCCTATCGTCCATAGTTTAGTTTCCTCTAGCTATAAGCGTGTGGAAAGAATATATTATTTTGAGGATATAGATGTCTAGTGTTATTGTGGTTGAGGGTATTCATGATCAAATGATAATAGAAAGAATCTATCCTCAAGCTAATGTAGTTATTACAAATGGTAGTGAAATAGCAGGGGAAACTATTGAATTTTTAAAAGTCTTAAGCTCGACTCATGACATCATTATTTTTACGGATCCTGATACCCCAGGAGAAAAAATTAGAAATAAAATCGCAAAGGCTATTCCTACTGCTAAGCATGCATTTCTAAGAAAAAAGGATGCCATTAGTAAAAATCATAAAAAGGTAGGAATTGAACATGCATCTATCGCATGTATTAAAGAATCCTTAGATCATTTGATTACAGATTTTAAGACGCCTAATACAATTCATTTAAAGGATTTGTATGATTTAAAGCTATTAGGGATGCCAAATAGTGGGCTTCTAAGAGATGCTATTTCTGAAAAGCTAAATATCGGTAAGCCTAATGGAAAGACCTTTTTAAAAAGGGTGAATATGCTTAGAATGAGTAGAGAGGAGTTAGAATTACTATGCCAAAAATTGGAACTGTAGGTTATGTGGAGCACTCAGTGAAACAAAATCATTTTCAAATAAAAAAACGATTTGGACAAAATTTTTTAACAGATTCTCATATTTTAGAAAAAATAGTAGAAGCAAGTGAGGTTACAAAAAAAGATGCAGTCATAGAAATTGGGCCAGGCTTAGGAGCTTTAACTGAGGTATTATGCGAACAGGCAGGATTTGTTTTGGCTTATGAGATAGACAAAGATTTGTTGCCGATTCTTGAACAAAATTTGAAGGCTTTTTCTAATTATAAAATCTTGAATCAGGATATATTAAAGGCAAACATTTTATCTGATATTTCTTTATATTTAGAGAAGTATAACACGATTTATTTGGTTGCTAATCTGCCCTATTATATAACCACACCGATTTTGACAGGACTTTTATCCCAGAAGCTACCAATTAGTCGCTATGTGATGATGATGCAGCTAGAGGTTGCCGATCGAATTTGTGGCAAGCCATCTACTAAGGATTATAATGCCTTAAGCCTTTGGATAGAGTATAGAGCTCTAGCAAAAAAAATTATGAAGGTTCCTAGAACTGTATTTATTCCCTCTCCTAATGTAGATAGTGCTGTTGTGCGTTTAGATGTGTATAAAGATCCACCGATGTATTGCGAAAATGAGCGTGCTTTATTTTTTGTTATTCAAGGTGCATTTGCTCAGCGAAGAAAAACATTAGAAAATAATTTATCGTTAAAATATGATAAAAAATTTGTACAAAATATGCTATTATCTTTAGGTCTTTCCTTGAAATGTAGAGCTGAAGAGCTAACTCTTAGTGATTTCATTAAAATAACAGATTATATAACACATAATATGGATAAATGACATACCTTAATATAGGTGATTATTTATGCAAAAGGGAGATATTGTAAGTCGCTCATCTCATAATCATGATATAATTTTTGTGATAACAAATATAGATGGAAATATAGCCTATTTACGAGGATTATATATTCGTTTATCAGCAGATAGTGATTTAGAGGATTTAGTTCCTGTAGATGAGTCTGATTTAAATCGCTATAATGAAAGTAAAATGGAATATCAAAAGAATATTATTAATACCTATAAGAAAAAAATAGGACATATTACAGGAAAGATTCTTCATCTAGATAGTGATCCATTTTATTTGACAAAATGCTTAAATCTGTATAAATCCTTAGGTATTTACGCCTATGGTGTAGAGGTAAATGAAGCCTTAATGGAAGATCAAATTTTAGAGTATATTCGAAAAACAAGACCTAATATCGTTGTTATTACAGGTCATGATTCCTATAATAATAGAGGAATAGATGATTTAAGAAATTATAAAAATACTATTAATTTCATTAAAGCTATTACTAGAATTCGTTCCCAATATGATTTAGATGATATTTGTATTTTTGCAGGAGCGTGTGGAAGTAATGCAGAGGGATTGATTGCTGCAGGAGCTAATTTTGCTTCTTCCTTTGATCGAAAAAATATAGAGGCATTTGATCCAGCAATTGTGGCAATCATGGTTGCTATTACCCCATTTAATCAAATTGTAGATATAGAGAGTATATATAATTTTTCTAAAATGCAAAAAGGAAGCATTGGTGGAATTGAATCGTATGGTAAAATGCGATTGCTAGTTAGGTAGAAAGGATGTTTTGAATTATGATATATGAAAAGGCATTTGCAAAAATAAATTTAGCCTTAGAGGTTGGCAAGGAGATAGATGGTTATCATCAGGTTCAAAATCTGATGGTACCCATAGATCTTTACGATGAATTATTTTTTCAAAAGGCAGAACGTGATTCTATAGAGTGTGATGCTTCTATAGATGATAATATATGTTTAAGGGCTGTAAAATTATTTAAAGAGCATTTTTCTATTACATCTGGGGTTTTCATCACCTTAAATAAAAAAATACCTATTATGGCTGGACTAGCTGGAGGAAGTAGTGATGCAGCTGCAACCTTGCGAGGATTAAATAGATTGTTTGAAACAAATGCAAGTCAAGAGGAGCTTTATGCTATGGCATGTAAGCTTGGATCAGATGTTCCCTTCTTTTTAAATGTTCAATCCGCTATGTGTACAGGTCGTGGAGAAGTTGTTACGCCAATTGATTTAGATTTTAAAAATGTCCCTTTTTTAATTGTAAAACCTGATTTTGGCTTATCTACTAAAGAGGTATATAAGAATTATGTGTTTCATGGAGTGTCTAAGAATATTACCATTCAAAAGCTAATTGAAGCAATTAAGATGAAGAATTTTGATTTAATTGATGAATATATATTTAATGATTTAGAATCAACTGCATTACGTATTTGTCCACAGCTTGCAGAAGTTTTTCAAAAAATTGATTCTTTAAGCTATATTCCACATATAAGTGGAAGCGGACCTAGCATTTATATTTTAAATGCTAAAACTGTAGATTTAGAAAATATAAAGGCATTAGATGCTAAGCTATCTTTGTTTTTATGTCATACAATTTAAAGGAGGGAATAGATACCTATGGATTATTTTGAAGAAGAAGAGAAAAAACAAATGGAAGCTCTTGAGGAGAAAAAATATCAGGAGCTATATAAAAAACAGGCCAAGTCGTCTAAAATTGTAATGCTAATCTGTCTTTTTCCTTTGGGCATTATCTTTGTGATATTAGGTATTATCTTAAGCCTTACATCAAATAAGGAAGAGGCTGTAGAGGGAATCGCCATTCTTGTTTTAGGGATATTCTTTCTTATATTAGGTATTCTTTTATATTTTATTCTTCCCCAAAAGGGAGACTATAAGAAATATAAAAAAATCTTCAGCGATTTGGGGGAATGAATCTTTATACTATGTCTATTCAGCTTGGTTTATTAGAAGAACGAGTTAAATCGCTTGAGAAAGAAAATGAAGAAATAAAAAGAAAAATAAATGAAAAATAATATTAAAATAAAAAAAGCTTAGATTAAAGATGCTCTAAAATCTAAGCTTTTTCTTTAGTTAACCATGCTATCTAAATCATAGGCTTCAAACATAGCGTATTGCTTTATAGGAAGCTCTACGTCATAATAGGTTCCATGCGCTTGATATTCTTTTTGATAAATATAAGAGGTTTCCTCTAAAATATGACTGTATTTTCCATCCTTATACGGAATAAATAGTTTGGCTCTTATGGTAGAAGGTCCTACATGGGATAAGATATCTTCAAATAACTCCTTTAAATGAAGCTTTGTTTTATTAGAAAATGTTAAAGATGGATACCCTAGAATATGAAGAGACGTATCTATTGTTTCATCCCATTTGTTTAATAAAAATAAAGCTGGAATCTTATCTGCTTGTAGGGTTGCTAGCACACGCATCACTACGTTAATCTGTTGATTGATGTAAGGACTAGAGGAATCAACGACATGTATGATATAATCAGCATGCTTAATTTCTGTCAGTGTTTGATAAAAGGAATTTACAAGCGTATGTGGAAGCTTTGAAACAAATCCTACCGTATCAACTAAAATAAATTCCTTTTTGTCATAGGATATTTTACGATTATAGGTAGATAGTGTAGCAAAGAGCTGGTTTTTTTCTAGAACCTGTTTATCCTCTTGCCCGATATATTCTAATAAGGAATTCATAGTAGATGATTTCCCAGCATTTGTATATCCTACTAAGGCGACGATAGGTACATCGTTTCTTTTTCTTTTTTCAATTTGGGCTTCCTTCATAGCTTTTAAGGCTTGTAGTTCTTTTTTTAGACGATTGATTTCAGCAAGTATATGTCTTTTATCTAATTCAGTTTGTGTTTCGCCTGCTCCTTTGTTAGACAAGGAACCACTTGTGCCACCAATTCTTGATTCTTTTTCTCTTAAAAAGGCAACTCTAGGTAAAAGATAAAGATTTTTTACAAGCTTAATTTCAAGGCTCGCTTCCTTGGTTTGGGCTCGTTGTTCAAATATTTTTAATATCAAATAGCTTCGATCTATACATTCAATCTGCAAAGCCTCGTTCACATTTCTCAGCTGAGAAGGTGTAAGCTCATCATTAAATATAATTAAATCGGCATCATAGGCCTTTATGGCAATGATGATTTCTGCTAGTTTTCCTTTCCCAACATAGGTTTTACTATTAGGAGAGGTTAATTTTTGTGAAACTTGAAAAACTGTAGTTATATCAATTGCCTCTGCAAGATTTTTAAGCTCAGCTAAGGAATATTCTACATCATATACATCATAAGCTGTTGTTACTGCGACTAATATTGCGTTCATATATTCTCCTTTACTATGAACCACTCCAGTTCATAAGAGAGTGATTCTAATTTATTTTACTTGCAAAGCTTTACATATTTTCATGGGTATCACCGCCTAAACTAAATGTTATTGTATCACAAAATAGATGGATGTACAATGTGATAACGCTTGGTTTATATATAATTTAGTAAAAAAAATAAAAAAATTTATTTTGTCTTTTTTAATGTTTTTTATAAATTCTAAGAAAAATAATGGTTTTTTCATTTCCTTTTTTCTTGGAAATATTTGATTAAAATCTTTTGTAGGAAAAAAGTCGATTTCTATAAATTTTAGCGATTTGACAAATAGAGATTAAACGCTATAATGGGGGTATGAGCTATAGGCTCTGTATGGAGGGTACAATGAACAAATCACACGTTACAAAGGAAACAATGAACGTGTAAATAAAGGAGTAATCAGTGGAATACCTGATTGTGTTAGCTATAATTCTTGTTGTTATAGCTTACATCTTAAAGCGTAATCAGAAATAGCTGTTGATGCTTTAGGCTTCTAGGGTATGGAGATGTGCACTTTAACCATATTCTGTGATTAAAAGAGCTCTTTAATCATGACGTTTATTGGTTCCTACATACGAAAAGGGAAGGAATAGCGCCTTCCCTTTTCACTTTTTTGACGTTTATTGTCCTTCGACGATTCTATTATAATCTAGATTTTATTTTTTTTCAATAGGCTTTAAAAGATTAGTAGATTATATTTTATTTAGCAAAAAAATAAGTAGATTGCTATAGTTGAAATTGCATAAAGTTTTCAAAAGTAGTAAAATAGTTATATAAGTAGGAGGAATATTTATGAATAGATTAAAAGGAAAAACAGCTATTATCACAGGTGGAAATTCAGGAGTTGGAGCAGCCACAGCCTTATTATTTGCAAAAGAAGGGGCAAATGTAGTTATTAGTGCTCGAAGAAAGAATGTTTTGGATGAGGTGGCAGAAAGTATTAAGGGCTTTGGAGGCTCTGTTCTTGCGGTAGCTACAGATATTTCTAAGGATGAGGATTGTAAAGCCTTGGTAAAGGCTGCCATAGATACCTTTGGTGGAGTAGATATTTTAGTAAATAATGCAGGTATTTTGGATACAGGACTTGCTCCTATTGATCGGTTTGATGATGCAGAGCTACAAAAAATTATTTCTGTGAATCAAACAGGAACTATGCAATGTATTCGTGCAGCATTAGAGGTGATGAAGGAGGGAGCTTCTATTGTTAATGTAGCTTCTGTTGCTGGATACAATGGCGGTGGAGGTGCAGCTTATGTCTCTACTAAGGCGGCATTGATTGGATTAACGAAGCATACGGCTTTATTATTAGCGGATAAGGGAATTCGTTGTAATGTTATTTGTCCTGGAACGATATTAACTCCTATGACGGCTGGCATGAAGCCTGAAGCTCTAGACATGCGTATGATGGGTGCAATGCGGAAGCATAATGATCTTACCATTCGTCCTTGTAAAGCAGAGGATGTTGCGAATGTACTCGCCTTCTTTGCTTCAGACGAATCTAAAGCCTTGACTGGACAGGTAATTGTCAGTGATTTTGGAGCTTCTTTATAAAAAATTAGAAAACTAAAGGAAATTATGGAAGATATAAAGATATTTGCTAGCCGAGCAGAATTTAGAGCATGGCTTAAGGATAATTGTCTTTCTAGTGTGGGAATTTGGCTTTTGTTTGGAAAAAATGGAGGACCTAAAACACTAAAAGCCCAGGAAGCTTTAGAAGAGGCCTTATGCTATGGTTGGATTGACGGACAGATGAAGAATATAGATGAGAGAAGCTATAAAAAGTATTTTTCTATACGCAGAGAACATAGTAAATGGTCTGAAAAAAATAAAAAATTAGCTTTGGCTTTAGAAGAACAAGGACGTATGACAGCCTATGGAATAAGTAAAATTGAAGAGGCTAAAAAGAATGGTCAATGGTATGTTCAAAATAGTTTAGAAATTACCCAAAAAGAAATAGATTCTTTATCCATTATATTAAGGGAATATGAACCAGCCTATGCAAACTTTCAAGCTATGTCTTTTTCTATAAAGAAAACATATGTGAAGGCATTTTTAGATGCAAAAACAGATTCTGGACGAGAAAAAAGAATCGCTTGGCTTGTGGACCGATTAAATAAAAATTTGAAGCCTATGGATAAAAATTAAATATTTAGGTATATTATTTTCATATTATAATTATGTTTACAATTCCATTTTGATATTATACAATGAAAACATCTAAGGAGCTGGTAATTATGAAATTACTATATGTCCAATTCAATAGAACTATGTCTCGTAAGGCTTAAAAACCTTGCGAGATTTTTATTTTTGAAAAAAGAAAGGAAAACCTAGCTATGCAAGATAAAAAAGAAATAGATGCTTTAGAAAAAGATTATTTAAATGATTTAAATAAAATTAAAGAAACGATTAGAACTAACCAAAATAAAGCGATGGTAGTTGTTAATAGTGCTATGATTATGACGTATTATGAAATTGGTACTATTATTAACAAACGTAAAGCATGGGGCAATAAATATATTCAAAAAATTATCTAATGATTTAAAGGAATATGGGAAAGGATTTTCTTATGAATCATTTAAAAAAATGTCTCAATTTGCAAATGAATTTACCAGGGAAGAAATTAGGTTGCAACCTGCTACCCAAATTCCATGGTATACACTTGTAAGAATCATGAATAAATGTAACACACATAAAGAAATGTTATGGTATATCAATCAAACTCATAAATATGGGTGGAGTAGAAGTATGGTATTAAATCAAATAGCTTTGAAAGCTTATGAACGTAGTTTAATAAGCTCAACAACTACTGAAGCTATGACATCCAATGATTCAATTCATGAATTATTTAAGGATATATATGTATTTGATTTTCTAGATAAGGAAAAGATTAAAACGGAGAAGAACTTAAAGAATCAGATGATAGATAATATCATAAAATTCTTACAAGAATTAGGACCAGGATTTACTTTAGTTGGAAAAGAATATAAATTTGTAACTCCAACAAATGAAGAATTTTATATAGACATACTTTTATATCATGTAAAGATTCATGCCTATGTAGTTATAGAAGTAAAGATTGGAAAGTTTCATCCATCTGATTTGGGGCAATTAATCTTTTATGTTAATGCCATAGATGAGCTTGAAAAGATGGTAATAGATAATGATACTATAGGGTTATTATTATGTAAAGATGCAGATAGCTTTGTAGCTAAAATATCGCTAAAGAAAAATAGTATGCCTCTTGGTATATCTAAATATAAGATATTAGAGGAATTACCTGAATACCTTGAAAGAAGATTAAATGAAAAATAATTAAGCTTTAATATTATTTGATTTGTAATGCAAAAATTAATTATGAATTAATGTTAATTATTTTAAGAAACGTATAGGTTAATCTGTTGGCTTTTTAGTCATATATTTTCGTTACAACCTATAACCCAAATTCTATGAATAACATTTATTGAAGATATGACTAAAGACAGAACTTGTGAAAAAATACTATGAGATATAACAAATTTATAAGTATGTTATATTAAAAGAGCATCTAATGATTTAAGCTGAAATGGCAAGAAATATTAATCTCAAAATCCATCGAATGTCTTTATTTTCAAAATAATTCCATAGGAAAGTTTAGGACTAATAAAAAATAGGAAAGTCAAATTCAATACAATTTTAGTTTGTTATAAACGCATAACTTTAAGTTGCTAATGGCAGGTTAAAATTTTTTGAGTTTTGGACTATTCCTTGAATTTGAAAAAAACATTTAAAAATTTTATTTCTCATGCTATAATACTAATAAAGAAATTTTTTTTATGTAATATTATAAATCTAAAAATTCAGGGTAGGGAGCAATTAATGAAAAAGGACTATATAATAATCCAAATTAACCAAAAACAGGATTTCAAACTATCATTTGGTGATATTTATTGTGAGACGATTAGTAATAATAGACAATTAAAAAACGAGTTTAAATGTTTAAATTTTATATTTTTAATAAAACTAGGTACTGATTTTAAAGAAATATTAAATCAATGCTATATGTTGAAATTTTCTAAAGAATTTTCAAATATTAAAGACTCTATTCTTTCTTTCGTTCTTTTTATCAATAGTTCATGTTCGAATTTGAGATTAATTCAATCATATATATCTCAAAAGTTTAAAAAAGATGAAGTTGCATTAAAAAAAATTTTTTCTTTTTATGAAGTGAGTGATAAAAATAGATCTATTAATATTCATTTAAATAGTGAAGGAATTATGAAAATCTATCATAGTTTCTATGAGTTATTCTTAAATAAACCAAATCAAGTTAAAACGGATTTTTTAGGATGGGATATATATTTTTTTATTAATAGAGGAGAATTTAAATTTTTTGCTGAAAACCCAATTTATTTACAAGAAATAATACTATTTAGTACAAATAATGATTCCATCTCATCCAAAATTAAAATTGCATTTGAACGCCCAAAGGGAGACAATGAATACTACTATAAAATTTTTCAATATCTATCGAATTTTAAAAAACTTTTATTTTATTATGATGGAGGCGACTATTTAAAAGCGGAAGTATCAAGAAGAACAGGGGTGGTTACGCTTTTTCCACTTATGAAAATAAATAAGGAAACATATGAATTTTTAAAATACCCTTTAAATGAAACAGATTGGGATAAATTAATTGGACCAAGTATTAATGATTATAATAATTATAATGACTTTATAATAGGAGTATGTCAAAAATATTTATTTTCAAATTTTCAACAAAATGAATCATCTATTCATCAAAAATTAAGAAGTCTTGCTTTTTTAAATAAGGAATTTAAAAAAGTAATAAGCAACATACCTAGATTAGCTTTATTGATTTTTTCGCAATATGACTTTTTCAGCAGAGAATGTATGCAAGCTAGTTATAATAAATCAAACTATCGTTTACTTGATGAGAAAGATTATGTCAAAAATTTGCAAGGTTATCAATCGTTTAAAAATTATTCAAGATATTGTGAACTAAAAAAAGAGGGAGAGGATATAAAATCTTTGATTAGTTGGGAAGGAAACATAAAAATAATTGAGATAGTTGATAATTATATAAATAGTTCTTTTCAAAAATACTTTCATAGTATTAACGAAGAATATGTTTTTAATTTAAAGCCTACTGCATGTCCAAATTTGTTTTTCTTGTTAGTTAAGTCATTATATAAAATAAACATTGATAAAAAAGAAATAAAAGATGTAGGAGTTCAAATAGAAAATCTAAAATGTGCAAAAAAAATAAATGAAAAAGATGAATATCAATTAAAGAACGTCTTAAATAAATCTCAACTAAAAAATCATGTAACATATTTTATTAATGACTTGATAGATTCAAGAAATATTAATGTATTGGATGTCCAATTACACAAAGTCATAGATACTATCAAATTGAGTCAAGAAATTTTATCAGAAGTTTTTGAAGCCACTTCTATAGCTGAAGGCTTGTTACAAATAATTGAAAATGGTATATTATATGCTAAGCCAACCTCTTTAAACGAATCAAATTGTCTTTTTAGTATGAAAGTATATAAGTTTAACGATGAGGATGATGTTTCTTATTTAGAAAATGAATATGAAATATATTTATCTGAAAAAAATAAGTTTTATTTAGAAATGATTTTGTCAGATTATTCAGAAGCAACTTTTGCAAGCAAATTCATTTCTAATATGAAACAAAGAAATAACGAAGATTTCCAATCACTATATTACGACCACAAAAATGTCATAGATAATTTGGTTGTTAAAAGTTTTTTTTCTCCAACAATAAAAGAAGAAAAAATGTGGGATGATTATTATAAAATTTCTAATAATCAAATACATCATTATGGTTTACAAATTTTTTCTACTATTATAAATTCACGAAAAGGGGTATTTAAGGTTATCAATCAAAATGATAGTTTTTCTCCACAAAATGAGGTGGGTTATAAAACAATTGTAAATGAAATAAATAATAATATAGATTTACAATATGATTTTTATCAAAAAATGGTAAAATCTTTAAATATTGATTCTTCAAAAGAGATAAGAGAATATATGGATGATTTTATTGAATTGCATAAAAATGTTTTATTCGATAGAATTATTGATAATGATACTGTTTTTTTTCCGGGAACATCTTATCATATTTTACTTCCTTTAAATCGAGTTATTGTTGAGGACAATAATGTTGGAAATTCTATTTTGTCCAAAAACAATAGCTATGTGATAAATGATAATGTATTAGAATACAAAATTTCACAAATTAATGAAGAAATTTCTGAAATATTTAATAACCAAACTAACCTATCCAAAGAAGAAATTATTACTGAATTGGCATCAATTATAAATTCATTTCCTTCTTTTTCTTCGTCAAAAACTTTATGCATTTATTTTGATGAAAGTTTGAAATATGATTTAGAAATTTTGGTAAAAACTTTACTGCTTTGTTTTTATGATAAAATTAACAAGTCAGAGGAAAATTTTATTTTAATTATTACTGGATTATCTACTCATCAATTATTAGAAAGTGTTAGAATTTTTGCATTATTTTTAAATAAAAATAAAAATAAAAATATGAATTTGCAGATATTTTTAAAAGGTAAGCGTGTTGGAGAAGAAGTCATACTTATAGGAAATGATGTTGACTTATCAGCTCAGTATTTAAGAAAAACCTCCATGATGCGTGGTATGATGTCTGAAATAGTTGATATTGTAGAGCAACTATTATTACCTTTAAATTAAAAAGAATAGGTGAAGTTGAATGAAAGACGAGAAAAGAATATTTCCATTTGAATTTGTGAATTTACCTGTATCTATGAATTCAAGTGAAAGAAAAAAACCATTTGTTAAAACAGTAGAAGAAGTATTATCTACTGATTTGCAACTTGAAAATACTTTTGGTTGTAGAATTAAGAATTGTCATACTCATGCAGGATCAAAAATACATTTTGACGATTTTATAGAAGCTGAACTTCTTTTTCATAATTGGTACTATAATCATGGGTTTTCTGTGCTTACAGTTGATAGAATTTTAAAAAAAATGGAACAACATCCATCGAAAAATATTGTTTTAATAGGATAT
The DNA here is from genome assembly GCA_910579215.1 of uncultured Anaeroplasmataceae bacterium. Taxonomy (GTDB): domain Bacteria; phylum Bacillota_I; class Bacilli_A; order Acholeplasmatales; family Anaeroplasmataceae; genus Pelethenecus. The sequence goes on along the minus strand of CAJTTN010000007.1, from coordinate 27,621 downwards.
GAAAATTATTCAGAATTATATTTGCAAGAAGTCAAAACTAGATTAAAAGAAAAAAAATATGAAGTAGATTGCTTTGTCTATGAAACGAAAATTTTTGAAAATGAGAACAAAAATATAAATGAAGATGTTCGAATTAGAAAATTATTTTCAAATAAGAGTCCTAATGAAGATGATTTTTTTGTTGTATTTATTGTGCCAATTAATACAACACTTTCAACTATGGATAAAATGATATCAAAATTTAGATACATTCATAAAGAATATTTTAATATAAAAACAGTTACTGACTATATATGTCTAATAACAATCGGACCAACTAATCATAGTATTAATGAATTTTGGGAAATAGACAAAACATCTCAGGAATTTATTATATTAAAACCGACGAAAAATATATTTTCAGCATTAAAAGAAAATGATGTGGTTTCTTTTTCGTACATAGAGAGTAGTTGGCATAAGGCAGATTCTTGTACTAAGTGTTATCCAATGGATTTGATTAAAGAAGAAGCATTATTTGGTGTTAACAAGGCATCTGTGGTTCCTATGCTTATGTTGGATGTAAATTCGCCCTTAAAGCCATCAAATGAAGAAGAGTTAAAATTGGAAAAGGAAAATTTAAAGAGATTATCTAAGTTATCTAAGTTTTTATTATATAATCATATTGTGAGAGATAATAATCATTATCAGTTCTATTTTGACACTGTAAGTTATTTTGAATATATAAAGGAAGATAAGGATTTAGGTGATAGTATTAAAGTTTTTAGGGAGAAGCAAATAGAAGTTGCTAGAAATTGTACCATATTTAATTATATTGTTTCCCCAAGGCATATGAGCAATTCAGGATGGATTCATTATGCTATAGAGAATCTTTTCCCTTTTGAAGAAGTAAGAATGCTATATTTTGATGTAGATAAAGAATATCGAAGTAATATAAAAGCAAAATATAGTGATTTCACACAAACAATTTCTAATTTGATAAAAAATAACTTTAAATGTGAAATAAGATTTCATTTTGTAGATGATACTATTAATTCGGGATCAACTTTTTTAAGAGTCAAAAATATTTTATCATCTTTAATTCCAAAAGAGAATTCTTCTAATGTTCATATTCATTTGTTTTTTTCAATAATCTTATTAGTAAGTAGAATTTCCAAAAATACTCAAAAATTTTATTTAGAATCTAATTTTGATAATTTTTATAGCTATGTTCATTTTAGCATTTCTCCAATGAGAAAATTTAATGATTCTTGTACACTTTGTAAACTTACAAACGATTTAATGAATATTAAAAAAAGCTGTTCAACTAATGAATTAAATAATTTTTTTGCAAATTCAATTATAAGACATGAAATAAAAAACATTTTTGCTTCCGAAATTAATACTAAAGAACCATCTATTGAAAAAAAATTGATATTTTTACTCACCCATCTTCTAACAGAACGAATGAAAAATAATCTTATATTATTTTACCAAAATGATGAGAATCCAATAAATTGTAATTTTGAAAATGCAAAAGATAGTATTCTAGAGATTTTAGAAAAGTACTACAGCCTTGATGCTTTTTATAGATTCAACAAAGGGGTTTTTAATAAGGAAATATGGGGTAAAAAAAAGTCTGATGATAAATACATTTATTATTGTATAGCCTTTATTAAAGCTATTTCAAGGCCTTTTTTCATCAATCATTTTAGGCACAGGCAAGCTGTTTTTAACTTTTGTATTACAAAATTAGATTGCTTATTAAGAAAAGATTTTTTTGCTCGTGAAGATTTATGCCTTATTAAAACATTTGTAAAAGCATTAACAGATTTAGAGGCAAATTATTTAATACGTGAAAGCATCATATTAAAATTAGTATGTGCTGCAGAAAAAGGAGAGGAAATAAAACTTCATGAGCAAGATAAATATTATGAAAAGAATATTTTTGATAAGAAAAGTTTGATGATTTGTTTGAAAAAATTATTAATTTTGTCAAGAGAAACGACGAAGTCAGTTAAACTGGAGAATTTTCTAATAACAGGGCATGAAGCTGAAGATATTTCTGTCAATTCCAAACAACCATTTTTTATAAATGATAAAGTATACAAAAAAATTTATTTAGAAAATAATAGAATTTTATTTTCTGTTGTACAAACTGCACAAGATTTAGATAATGCTATTAAGAATATTCCTAATAAACCAGACGAACCTTTACCATATTTTCTTTGTTATTTTTCTGAGATTTGGAAAAAAAATACACAAAAAAAATTGCAAGATAGTATAACCATTTTGGAAAAATTTTTAGACATTAAGAAGAGAATAGCACTAGCAGATAAAGAATTAACGGTTCTTGATGATTCGATTAATGATTTTTTTGAAATAATGTGTGAAAAAAAAGAAGAATACGATAAAAACAATATTTTAAATATCACTACTTTTTTAGTTGATGCAAATGATTCATTTCAAGATAGGTTGGATGTTTTCAAGTATTATATGTTGAAGTTAGATGATGAGAAATCGTGGGATAATTTGAAAAAATTAGAAGATAGTAGAAGATTCTACTATGAAGAAAATATAAATATTATAAATGTGTTATTAAAGTATAAAACATCTAGTGATGCTGATTTTAAAGATAATGATTTTTTGGAAACTGGTTTTTTTTATCTTGATTCAAAAAAAACCTTATTTATCAAATTTAATGGCAATTTGAAAAAAGAAGATACGTTGTATTTTGAAATAAGAAATTTTGAAATAAGAAATTTGACGTGTTGGTTTGCTATAAAGATGTTTATGACACTTAGAAATGATTTTGGGAATTTAATTGATAAAATTAATATTTCTGTGCTAGCAAAATCTAGAAATCTAGCCATGCAAAGACGAGCTCTATCAATTAATAAGGCGCTTACACATACAGAAAGTGATAGGTATTATGATTTTTTTCATTCACTAAACGCCTCTAATAAAGAAGATTTTAGTGATTTACAAATGAAACATAAATATTATCAAATTTTATCTAATGAATTTATATCTTCAATTTATAGAAAAATTATTAAAGGAGAATTATATGATAAAGATAAAGATCCTGCTAAAATATCAATTATCCAAAAAAATATAGATGAATTTTTTGAGTTTTTATGTCCTAATTCCCAGGAAAAGTATTTATTATGGAAAAACAATGTCAAAGTAAAAATAAATATTGAATATCCTAAAGCCATTGATAATTTTAGTATTTTAGAAATGGCGGGATTGGATCAAACGGGAATGTCTCATACATTTATTTTTATAATATTATTAATGGCTATGAATACTGCTAAACATAGTCAATTAGAGATACCTAGTATGAAAATTACTTTTGATACAAAAAAATATTATATTTGTTTTGAAAATGAAATTAATTCAAATGCAGAAGTTTCAAAAGAAGAAATAATGAAAAAAATTCAAACTCCACCATGGTGTTATGATGATAAGAGTATGAATCAAAGCATTACACTTTGGAGCGTATATCATTCAAAATTTTCTAAAAAAACTTCTTTTGAAACTTCTTTTATGGCTTCATTAAATCCATCTCTATTCATTGGTGAAGAGCATCATAGATGTTTATATCAAGAAGAGGATGGTGAAAAAAATTTTTGTATTGATGTCTCTAATAAAAAAATAAAGATTTTATTTAAATTACTGATTTAAGATTTTAATTTGTTTTAAAAAAGAAGGAAAGAGAGAGTATAATCGAAAGATTATTTTGTGATAATTATGATATGTATAAGATGGTTTGATGATAATTTAATTTTGTATAAACGAAAAATATTAGAATGTATTGATAATGTTTTTGAAAATTTATCATTTGATGAAGATAAGACCAGATGGTATTTTTGTTTGGAAGAAAATATGGATATAGATTTAAATGATAGTCTTTTTGCATTGAAATATACAAGTGATTCAGGTATTCTTTTGCCAAAAGATATTGATGAAACAAAGTTTGATAAAAAAGATAATTTGTTTTTAATTTTTCTTGATTATGATTGGAATAATCCAGAAAAAGAAAAAAGCAATATTACGAAAAAAAATCCGTTGTGTGTTTCATCTATATGCAAATATTACAAAAACAGTCTTAAATTGGCAAAGGTTATATATGTGTTTTATTCTACTAGTTTGGAATCAGACAAAATTAGAATGATGTGTGATAAAGTTAAATTAGATTGTCAATTGGATTTTGTGACATGTACAAGAATACCCAAGGATACTTATGATGATATAAATGAAAGTTTATTTTCTATTTTCAAAATAATAGAAAAATATCGTTGGGAGGTATAAATGTTTAATAAAGATTTTGTAGCTTATAGTATAACTAAACAACTTTATAAAATGATTCAAGAAAGCTTTAATGTGATTCATGAAACTTCAGAAGAAGGAAAATCTTTAACACCAATAAATTCCGTCTTTCATTATACCTCTACAGAAGTATTGGGTAAGTTATTATCAACAGGAACATTTTGGGCTTCTCATATATCATTTTTAAATGATGCAGCTGAATTTAAGGGGAGTTTAGAATATTTAGAAAAAGTTTTTTTAAATGATAAGGATACTTTTAATGGAATAAAGATGATAGAAAAAAGCACTAAGAATTTTTGGAATGGAATATATAGTATTTCTTTTTCAAAAGAAGGGGATCTTTTACAACAATGGATAACCTATGCTAAAGAATCTGGTGTATCAATTGAGTTGGATTTCGATTCAAATATATTTAATGAAGAGGATGAAATTGTGCTATTGCTCGCCACAAAGAATATTGAATGCCAACAATTACTAGAAAAAAAATTAGAAGAATTAAAACAAGAAAAAAGCATAAGTGAAAGTTTAATTGTCGAATCGATTTTATTGCAACTCAGTCATATTTTTTATCCTATTAAAGATGTTTATAATAAGATTTTTTATTATGATAAAGACTTCTCTGATAATTCTGAAATTGTAGAAAAAATGAAGAATATTCTTATTGTTCAATGTGAAAATAATCCCTGGAATGATGATCATTTAGAATCTTCTTATAATTATCTTAGAATTTTGTCCTCATATATAAAAGATGAAAAATTTCGAAATGAAGACGAAATAAGATTGGCTTTTTTCCCTACACGATTAGATTTACCATTATCTCAAGAGGATTACAAGGAAAGATCTTTTCAAATAAAAACTAAGATTAATTATTATAGAATGAATAATGGGGTATTAAGACCATATATTAATGTGAAGTTTTGTAAGAAAAAAGATTTAGAACCTAAAAATATAACCTTTGATAATGTTGTTGGGTGTTTACCACTAAAAAGTATTACTATTGGTCCCTCAGGAAAACAGCAGAAGATTTTTGAGGGAATAATACATCGTTTAAAATATGGAGAAACAAATATTTGGGATTACACAGAAAAAAAAGCCATTTTTTTTCAAAGATTTAATAATTATGCAGAAACTGCAATTAAAAGATATGAACTAATTAACCAAAGACTCGATGAGAACACAAAAAACATTATAATAAAAAAATTAAAGCTACAATGGGAAGAAGAAAATGCAAAAGCAAATTTCTTTAAAGATTGTAAAGAAGAAAAAGTAGAAGATAATTTAATAGATGAAGAAGCAGAAAAAGTTAATAGAATTATTGAAAATATAAATGAAGATAATTACTTTTCAAAAGAGGGAATTTGGATAAAAAAATCAAAAATACCATATATTTTTTAAACTTGTTGCTATAATTCATATGAACTTTTTTGATTACTATTACCATTACAAAATTAAAGAATTATTGACTCTTAAAACAGCCTTTTTTGATTCAATTTATTTTAAATTTTGGTCTATCTATTTTGAAAACCCAAATTTAATTTTTAATTATACCAATGTATTAATTTATTTAATTAGGAATTGATAAAATTGAGTGGTAAAGAAAAATTAGAAAACAAAATAAAAAATATGTTTAAAGTTGACTCAACCAAAAAAATTGATATATTTTTATGTTATAGAGATTCAACTGCAATATTAGCTAGAAATTTTTATGATTATATACAGAATATAAATTCTTCTTTATATGATACTAGGTATTTTGGTAATGTATATTATTCAGACTATATAGCCTATGGAAGATATACCGATTATGAGGCGTTAAAACAATTAATTGAATCTGTAAAATATTTTATAATTTTTTCAGATAAGAATTTCACCTTCAATTTTACAAACAATGATAATACAATAAATGAAAATTGTGTACCGGCACATGAAATAAAGAATTTACTTGAAAGAAAAAATAAACCTAAAATCATTATAATAAATATTAATGGGTATTATTTCAGAGATTTCATTGATGAAAAATGTTTATCTAAAGAAGTAAAGAAAATAGCTAAAAAGATATTGAAGTTAGAGGATAATTTTAAAAAAGATTGTATTAAACTAAGTGATTGCGATTTTTATCGAATTAAACAATTATTTTGTTAGTCGAAAGACTCACAAAATAACCACACGCTAGGCGTGTGAGAATCGAGGTAGCTTCATGCGTTGTTATAAGAAAACCTCCATGATATAATGTTGAAGGTCTGGCAACCGAAAACAAAATATCAAGGAGGAAATATCAATGGCAAGAAAAACCAATGACGACTCTAGTTTATCACATACGAAATGGAATTTGAAGTACCATATCGTATTTATCCCAAAATATCGTAGAAAAGAAATCTATGGGAAACTAAGAAGTGATATAGGAAGAATCATAAGACAACTATGTGAGTATAAAGGAGTAGAAATAATAGAGGCACACGCAATGAGTGACCATATCCATATGTTGGTAAGAATACCACCAAAGATAGCAATATCAAATTTCATGGAATATCTAAAATGGAAGTTATTGATATATGGATTGTTATTAATCTATCTAGAATATTAATATTTCAAACAACCAATTGGAATTACTAAAATTCTATCATCACGTTTATAGCCAAATTGTGTACCAGTAATAATAATTTTTAAAATAGGTAAGCGCATAGGACATTGTTTTTCTGTTTTATTATACTTATTAATTAATCTCTCAATTTCTTTTAAATGCTTTGTACCTTCATCAATAATATTTTTTTTCACATCCTTCTGGTCCAAAAAAAGTTGCCCCAAAAGACTCTAAGTTCAAATTGAGTTGCTCATCTAATATGCACTCTTTATAAATCATAATCGAAGTCATCTCCTCTTTTTATGCTAGCTATTTTTGATCTTAGAAGGATTTAAAAGTGAATATTATTTTTGTAATTTGAGGTATTTTGTTTTTGTGATTTGAGGTAATTTCTTAACTAATAGTCCATATGATAGGCATAGGCTTCTAGCTTTTCAAGATTAAGGATATTAAATAATTTATTATGCTTAGCTAAAATATGGCGTGTTTCTAAAAAGTGGAGAGTTTCAGATAAAGTGGTTTTAGATATATTTAAATAAGTAGACAACTCAGATATAGAAAGCGTAATATAGAAGCTTTCTGTTTTCTTATTTAAATGTTCATATAAGAAATATCGAGATAGCTTAATTACAGGGTCTTGAATTAATAAAAGCTCTACCTGAATTTTCTTTTCTTGATACATTTGTGACAATATAGAGAAGTGTTCTAATCGTATGTCTTGCTTATCTATCCATTCTCCTGCTACTAAGTCTAAAGCATAGTATTCATCTAGGGTATAGGGATTTAGAAAAATTTGATCGAGAAATACGTAGTCCTTAGGTTGATAAACTTGAGTTTTTTTTCTATTTGTGATATGCCCTTTCATTATTTTAAAGATTTGATTAATATAGGCATTTTTTTCTATGATGATTTCATTTCTTAAATAAGTTTTCATAAATAAAAAGCTAAGCTGGGTTTTACAGCTTAGCATCCTCGTTTTCTTTAATTTTTTCTCTAGCAATTGCTAGCATAAGTTTAATTCTGTTTTCTTGATTAACCTTTGTTGCGGAAGGATCATAGTCGATAGCTACTATATTAGCATCTGGATGAAGAGACTTTATTTTTTTCATTACACCCTTTCCACAGATATGATTTGGTAAACATCCAAAGGGCTGAGTGCAAATAATGTTATCATAGCCAATTTCAACAAGCTCCATCATTTCTGCAGTTAAAAGCCAACCCTCTCCCATTTTTGTACCATGAGATAAAATTCCCTCTGATAAATCCTTCGTATGAGAAAAGTACTTCATAGGAGTAAATTTAGTGTGCTTCATGCTATTTATCATCAGCTTTTCTCTACGTCTTAGATACCATATGATAAATTTGGCTCCTAATTTTTTCATTCTTCCGTGTCCATAAAATTCATTATCATATATGGAATTATATAGACAATAAAGTATAAATCCATATAAGCCAGGCACCATAACCTCTGCACGCTCACTAACTAAAAATTCTTCTAAATGATTATTACCTAAGGCTGCATATTTTACATAGATTTCGCCAACGACACCAACCTTAGGAAGAGCATGGGATAAATCTAATGAAAGTGCGTCAAAGCTTTTAGCAATCTTTCTTAAATTCTTTTTTAAAGCAGAATAGGATACCCCTTTTTTTCTTTCATAAAGACTTCCAATTTTTTCAACCCAACTTAACGCTAATTTTTTTGCAGAGCCTGGTTCTGTTTCATAGGAACGAGTTTTATTGTATAAATACATAATCTCATCACCATAGGTCATAGCTGCAGCAATTTTTTTAATTAAATCATAGGTAAGCTTTAAACCACTATCCTTTTCTAAATTAGAGGCATTTAAGGAAACGACAGGAATAAAACCATATCCAGCCTTGTCTAGAGCCTTACGTAAAAGATGGATATAATTTGACGCTCTACAGCCTCCTCCTGTTTGGGTAATGAGAAGAACTAGCTTATCATGATCTGTTCGATGATTTAGATTATCAATAAATTGTCCGATGACTAAAAGTGCTGGATAGCAGGTATCATTATGCACATATTTTAATCCTTCGGTTACTACATCAGCTCCTTCATTTTTCATAATTTCAACCTTATATCCTGAAGCTAATAATGCTTTTTCAAATAAAGCCATATGAAAAGGAAGCATGGAAGGAATTAAAATAGTATGTGTTTTACGCATAGAGGCAACAAATTTAGGATATTCCTTTCCTTCAGATTCCATTATTTTTCCTCCTTTTGTTTTAAAGCGGCAAAGAGACTTCTTAAACGAATCTTTACTGCTCCTAAATTAGTTATTTCATCTATTTTAATTTGTGTATAGATTTTATCATGATTTTCTAAAATGGTTTTACATTCATCTGTAGTTACCGCATCTAATCCACAGCCAAAGCTTACCAATTGAACTAAATTCATATCGGGTTGTGTTGTACAATATTTTGCCGCTGCGTAAAGTCTGGCATGATAGGTCCATTGATTTAAGACACCCACCTTAAATTTTGGCATCAAATGGGAAATAGATTCTTCAGTAACTACCGCAACATCAAAACCATTGATTAACTTATCTATGCCGTGATTTACTTGAGGATCTACATGGTAAGGTCTTCCTGCTAAAACTATAATTTGTTGATTGTTTTTTCGAGCCTTTGCAATAATTTGACTGGCTTGCTCTCTTAACTCAAAAAGATAAGCATCATATTCCTGATAAGCAAGAGTAGAAGCCTTTTTAATTTCTTTTTTAGAAATCTTGAATTGCTTTAAATGCTCTTTCATTTTCTGTTCGAAAATGCTCTTGTCATGGATACCTATGAAAGGATGAATAAAGTGAATACTTTGTACATCCTTAACATTGTTTTCTATTGTTTGAGGGTAATAGGCTACAATTGGGCAATTGAAATGATTATCTCCTTTTTTCTCATCAATATTGTAGCTCATACAAGGATAGAAGATTGTATCAAAGCCATCGATTTGAAGCTTAGCTATATGTCCATGAACTAGTTTGGCAGGATAACATACAGTATCTGAAGGGATGGTATGCTGTCCTAGTACATAAAGCTTTTCTGTTGAAAAGCCACTATGATGAACCTCAAAGCCTAAATTTGTGAAAAAGGTATACCAAAAAGGCCATAGCTCGTACATGTTTAATACTAATGGGATACCAAGCTTTCCACGCTTTCCAGGTATTGGAGTATAACTCAATAATTTTTTTCTTATATATTCATAAAGATTTGAATTTTCATTTGTGATTTTTTTGGCTAAAGGCTTCTCACATCGATTTCCACTGATATATTTATTTTTATTAGAGCCAAAGGTATTTACAGATAACAGACAATGATTATTGCATATTTGACAATTAAAGTTTTTCACTTCATGTTTAAAGCTTGCAAGCTCTAATTGTGTAATTGTAGAAGAAGCCTCTAAATTTAAGGATTTTGCATAAAGTGCTGCCCCATATGCTCCCATAAGACCAGATATATTTGGACAAACAACTTGTAAATTTAATTCCTTTTCGAAGGCTCTCAATACAGCTTCGTTATGAAAGGTTCCTCCTTGAACAACTATATTTTTTCCAAGCTGTGCACTTGTGGTTGCACGAATCACCTTATACAATGCATTTTTGACAACAGAAATAGATAATCCCGCCGAGATATTTTCAATGGTTGCTCCATCCTTTTGCGCTTGCTTTACAGAGGAATTCATAAAAACTGTACATCTTGAGCCTAAATCTACTGGCTTATCAGCCATTAATCCAAGCTTAGCAAACTCTTCTATTTTATATCCTAGCGCATTTGCAAAGGTTTGAAGAAAAGAACCACAGCCTGAAGAACAAGCTTCATTTAAAAAAATATTTGCAATAGCACCGTTTTCAATTTTAAAGCATTTTATGTCTTGTCCACCAATATCAATAATAAAGTCAACCTCTGGTTTGAATTTAGCTGCAGCTTGATAGTGTGCCATTGTTTCTACTAATCCTGCATCTAAATTAAATGCGTTTTTAGCTAACTCTTCACCATACCCCGTAGATGCACTTCCTGCGATTTGAAGATTAGGATATCTTTTATATAAATCTAGGAAGATATTATAAATTACCTCTACTGGATTTCCTTTATTTGGTTGATAGCTTTCAAAACGAATTTGTTCATTTTCATCAATCAAAATAAACTTCAAAGTCGTAGAACCACTATCGATACCAAGATAAAGATTTCCTGTATATCCTTCTAAAGGGAGACTATCAATATGAGCTTTTGCATGACGTTCTCTAAAATCTTTTAACTCTTTTTCGTTTGCAAATAAAGGTTGATTATAAGCATAGGTTGCTAAATTTGTATAATTATTTAAATCTGTAATTTTTTGTGTAAGGGATATTTTTTCCTTGGCACAAAGTGCAGCTCCTATAGCCACATAATATAAAGAATTTTCTGGACATATCCCTTGAACATGAAGAGCATTATCAAAGCTTGTCTTTAATTCGGATAAGAAGGTTAAAGGACCACCCAAATAAGCAACCCTTCCTCTAATTTCTCTTCCCTGAGCTAACCCTCCAATAGTTTGATTTACTACAGCATTAAATATAGAAGCAGCAATATCTGACTTAGATGCTCCTTGATTTAATAGAGGTTGAATATCAGATTTTGCAAAAACACCACATCTAGAGGCTATAGCATACAACTTTTGATGATTTAGAGCTAGTCCATTTATTTCTGTAATATCTACATTTAAAAGCGTTGCCATCTGATCAATAAATGCCCCTGTACCACCAGCACAGGATCCATTCATACGAACCTCCATACCGTCAGTTAAAAATAATATTTTTGCATCTTCCCCACCCAATTCGATAATACAATCTGTGCCAGGAATTAACGTATTAGCAGCAATACGTGTTGCATAAACTTCTTGTATAAAGGGGATTCCAACTCCTTCAGCAAGCCCCATACCAGCAGAACCAGAAATAGCTAAATAGCAAGTTTCTTCAATAATATTTTTTTCAATAAGCTCACGGAGCTTAGATAAAATATTATCCTTAATATGAGAATAGTGTCTTTTGTAATCTGAATATATGAGCTGGTTTTCTTCATTTAAAACAACGCATTTAATCGTTGTTGAGCCAACATCAAGTCCTATTTTCTTCATACTTACCTCCGTAGCATTTTATACAAATTTTATTATAGTATAAATAATAAAACAAGTCAATTAAGCAAGTTTAAAAATTCTATAAGTTATAAAAAAAGCGATTATAAAATTATTACAAAGTATAAGAGACGAAAGAAAAAAGGATTGTCAAAAAAAAGAAAAAGAGATATAATAAAAGAAAGAAGAAAGAGAAATAAAAAGTAAATAGAACGAAAAGAAAACTATAATTCAAAAAAGCTTAAAGGGGGGGAGAAACATAAAATGAGGAAGCTAAAAATAATGACAGTGTTGTTGGTAGGAATTATAGGCTTTTTTATTTTTAGCCTAACGATAAAAGCCAGCACAGAATTAAAAGTGAGTATAGATATAGAAAAAGATAGAATAAAGTTTAAGAATGAAGAAGTAATCTATTCCAGAAAAAGTATGAAGTGCTATGAACTAAAAACAGAGGAAGAAGAAATACTAGCTTATCACCTGTATAGCTATGATGAGGCTTATGGAATTATACTATATAAAAGCTATATAGGAGAACAATACACATTAGAAGGGTATGTAGTAGTAGAAGAAGGAATAAAGACTTGTTTACAGAAAATAAGTAAAGAAGAGTATGAATATCTTATTAAGGATGCAGAAGAAGTCATAGACACAACAGAATTAGGAAATAAGCTGAAAAGAAAACAAGGAAGATTTGAAGCCTATCATACTTATGTGTTAGATAATCCAATAAGAGAAGAAGAAATAGAAAGCTATGCCTTAGAGCGACATGGTAAATCCATAGAAAGTATGACAAAAACAGATGAGTATATCAAAGGATATTATCCAA
>CAJTTN010000007.1:0-14484 GCA_910579215.1 uncultured Anaeroplasmataceae bacterium | reverse complement strand
AACCAATAATCAATATGAGTTATTATGGATATGAGAAGAAGAACTTTAGAAGTGATTATTGGAATAGGAAGTTTGATCCATCTGAGGAGAGAACAGTAGTTGCTAAAAAGGAATCTTCCAATACGATATTTATAGCCCCAAAATCAATGGGATTTTTAGCAGAAGATAGTAACTCAATATACCCAAATAAAATGAAGATATTAAAATTATCTTATGAGTTAAATGCTAATGATCGTCTTAATGAATTACTTGAACAAATTGAATTACAAGGTTATGCTTTTACTTCTTTAGTAAGTATGACAGAAACTCTTATACGATTAGGAATTATTCACGATCCAACTTTTCCTAATTCGAAATTAGGAATTTCTAAACTATTAATAAATGCAGTTGCTAATGGTATAAAAATATCTCAAGGAGCTGGAGAAGATATTTTAAAAGAAAATTTAGAGAAAGAAAAAGTTGACTTGGATAACAATATAAAAAGATTAAATTTTCAAAAAACTTTTGAGGAAACCTATGATGATAATAAATATTCAAGCTATATCTTTAGTCATCCTTCTTTTACAGATGTTTTTAAAAATAAGTTATTGAATAAATATTCACACCAATATTCTATATCATTTAAATATAATGTTGGACCATTTCCTAATTATTTTTATGATCTTTATTTATCAGGCATATTTGATTTCTATGATAATTATCAATTTGAATTAAAAAATATAGAATCAAATCAAATTTATGAAAGTTTAAATCTTCAGATAGATTGTATTGATTATAAAGAAGAGCAAGCAGGTAGTTATGATGCATACGATGGAACTAAATTAACCACAAACCTCTCAAGTACAAAGCTATCCTCAACAATGATAGTGATGGCAAAATACACAGGCTTAACAGAAATAAAGCTATCCTCAACTCGTGCAGTAATTGCAGAAGTATATGATGAGGTAGGGAACCTAATCCAAAGTAATATAACATCATATAGCTATAATTCGTCCTTATTAGTAAGACTAGAAGAAGGAAAGAAATATTTTATCTATATGAAATATAACTATAATGCCACAGGAGATATAACCCTAAAGTTCACAAAAATGACAGAAACATATCTGACATTACAAACAACATATGCAACACATAACATAAGAGGAAGCGATAATAATGTAACATACTTTCTATTCAATTTAGGAGTAGGAGGCTTATATAGCTTTTATACAAGAGTAGAGGATGACACAACAATAAGAGTCTATGATGAGAAGTTAAGAATATTAGGAGAATCGTTTGATCCAAACGCAGACTGGAATGAGGATGAACCAGACTTAAATGCACAATGCTATATAAATTCAGTAGGAGGAAATAGAAAAGTAATAGTAGGAGTATACAGGAATAATCCAGTAGAATATCACTTATATACAAACTATTTTCAAGCATATGATTAATTGGGAGGAAAATTATGAAAAAACTATTCATATTCATATTAAGTATTTTAACTATTGGAACCTTGGTATCCTGTAAGAAAGAAAAAGAGGATATCAATACACCAAAGGAGTTTAAGACAGGTGACATAGTTACTTCTAATGGAGTTATTTATGAATACATAGACGTATGTAAAGATATAGAAACTTTAGAAGGAGAAGAAGCAAAGGAATACATATTTGAGGAAGAGGAAAATTATAAGGCATATTATAATTACTATTACTTAGATATGTCTGACTATAAGAATCAGCCAAAATTAAGAGAGGATAAATCTCTTGAAGATATTACTATTGAATCAATTTACGAATTTGATCGTAGTAATAATCCTAATTTATCACCAATAACACCATATGCATTTTATTTGCCTTCTTACCTAGATATTGCAGGAATAAAAACTATTCCTCTTAATGGATCCTTTATAGTAAAGGGATATACTGAAGACTTACCAGAGAATGTAATAATACCCGAAAAAATTCATGGAAAATATGTATCTCAAATAGGATATAGAGCATTTGAGAATGCTCCTATGGTAACATTAGAATGGACAACACGAGAAGGGTATATTCACCCCTATTCAATAACTAAATGTAATCAATTAAAAAAAATTATATTTAATAAAGAAGATAATAGAAATGGATACTATAGTAAGGTACTAGTAATGTCCATGGGTATCAGTAATTGTGATAATTTAGAATTAATAGAAGGTTTTTCTCCTACAATGGATTGTTCCTTATGTAATTTAAAGCTTTTAAAAGAATTAAGATTTGTATCTTTATTTTTATCAGCTAACTCATGGATGCCTCATGAGACAGCATATGGATTAGGAGGCATAAGAAAATCGTTCTTTTATAATTGTCCAAATCTAAATATGATTACTGGCATTAATGAATCTGGTCGTGCAAAAATTGGAAAAGTATTTAACACTTTCTATTTTACTTTTTTTGGTGGTAGTTCAGTACCATTATATGTTTTAAATAATTATACAGTAGTAATTGAAGATATTACCTTTAAAAGCGAATTCTATAATTATTTTACAGTAATCTATAATCCTGAAACATTGGAAGCCTATGTCCCTTTTTTAAATGACGGTTTAGAGAAAACAGGAACTATTTTATTTAAAAATACTCCAGAAGGGACAGGAACTATTTTGGAAGATGATACTGGGATTTATATTAATGCTACCTATAGAGATCCTAAATATAATGCTAAACTATTATTTAAAAGAAAATAGATAAAAAAGATATATAAAAGCTGCAATACTATTTTTTCTACAAATCAATTTTATTGCAGCTTTTTTTGAATCTCTTTAAAAACAATAGTTTAGTTATTTTTATATTTTTATAAAAATGAAAAGTGCACTAAACATAAAACCTTAATATTATTAAAAAATATGTTATTTAAGGTTTTAAAATTTGACTTTGTTCTTGATAGAACCTTGAAATTACGATATAATAATGAAGAAGTGCAAAAAAAATTTTTTAGTATGTAAAGGATTTGAGTGTTATGAAACGTATAATTGCAATGTGTTCTACCCTTTGTTTAGGGTTATTAATATTATTAACAGGCTGTACTGAAGAAAAACTTCCTGCTATTGAAGGAAGTTTACAGGTAACTACTTTTAAAACGGCTTTAACTGTTAAAGCGAGTTATGTTGATACAGAGGATCATGATTTATATAATGAAAGAGTAAAGTCTTATGTTATAGTAAGTACTACTGGAGAAGAAGCTAAAGAGGTTTCTCGAAAGGATGTAACAATTGATAAACCTTCTGGAGATACGATACCTACAGATTTAAAAGGAAATGCATTAGATTTTACAGGTCTTATTGCTGATACAACCTATTCTGTAAAGTTGATGATTTCATCTAAAGGAAAACAGAAAACTCTTGCTACAAGAGAATTGAATACCTTAAGTACAGGAGAATCTGCTGATGATCCAATTTTAATTGATAGTTTAGATATGCTTTTAGGTATGAATAAAACTAAGGATGCTTATTATAAGCTGACAAAGGATATTGACTGTGGTGGATCTATATCATCCATTTTCAATTCTAGTAGTACATTTTCAGGATCTTTTGATGGAGATGGACATAAAATCTATAATTTCAGTATGGATAGTAATCAATATACAGGTTTGTTTGGTTATATGTCAGGCGCAACTGTTAAAAATTTGATTTTAGAGGATGTTACCTATAGTGCAACACGCTCTAATACTTTCTTAGGAGCCTTGGCTGGCTATGCAAGACGTTGTGTTATTGAGAATGTTACTGTAAACAAACTCTCATTATCTCATTCTGGACAGTCTTCTTCCTATGCCTATGTAGGTGGCTTAGTTGGGCAAGCAATCAATTGTACAATAAAAGATTGTTCAGTAAAAGAGTTAAAGTTTAATGCTCCATTAGTTCGTTTAAAAATGTATATTGGAGGATTTGTTGGAGAGAACAAGAATTCTTTAATTGAAAATTGTTCAGTAGAAGGCACTATGGAAGCAATCTGCTCTTATACATCTAATAAGGATGGATGCTTATATCTAGGTGGATTTAGTGGAGTTAATGATTCCAATCAAGGAATAAAGAATTCTTATGCTAAGGTTAACATTACAATTACAGAAGCTTCAAACACGCTATCTAGTTCTGGTAGAGAAACGTTTAAGCTTTGTGTAGGTGGATTTAATGGTGGAAATATTAATGATGCATCTCGTATAGAACGTTGTGCAGCTTTAGGAGATATTTCTGTTACAGTGGTTTCAGCCTACTTTGTATATATCGGTGGCTTTGCTGGTTTTACAGATAATCAAAATATATCAACCTATGAAATTTGTCTTTATGCCCCTCTAGAAAAGGGATTAGAATTAAAATTTGCCGAGGAGCCAAAGGAAGAGGATAAGGAAATCATGCAAAAGGTTTGGTATTCTTTAGGTCTTGGTAAGATTGGTGATAAGAATGGTTCTAGTATACATACAATGGTATATGAGGAAATGATAGAAATTACGAATGAACATAAGAATGTTACAAAAACACCTTGGACATTGAGTAAGGATTTGGATTTATTTTCAGAAGTAATTCGTGATTTAATCTTAAAGCATTAATTGGAGCATGTGCTCCTTTTTATGCTAGTTATAGGAGATGAGCAATATGGGACTTAGGATATATAATTCTTTATCAAATCAGATAGAAGAGTTTGAGCCTATTCACAAAGGAAAAGTAAATATGTATGTCTGTGGTCCTACGGTTTATAACCATATTCATATAGGGAATGCTAGACCAGTTGTATTTTATGATATGGTAAGAAACTATTTAAAATATTTAGGATATGAGGTTTGCTTTGCATCTAATATTACAGATATTGATGACAAAATAATTAATCAAGCAATCAAAGAGAAAAAACCAGAAAAAGAAATTGCAGAATTCTATGAAAAGAGTTATTTTGAGTCAGTAAAAACATTAGGTAGTCAAAAACCAGATTTTATTCCGCATGCTACAGAATATATAGATGAAATGATTTCTTTTATTGAAGAGTTGATTGAAAAGGACTATGCTTATGTGGTGGAAGGCGATGTTTTCTTCCGTGTTAATAAAATTCCTAATTATGGTTGCTTATCGAATCAAATAAGTGATGAATTAGAACAAGGAGCTAGAATTTCTGTTAACACAAAGAAGGAAAATCCTCTAGATTTTACCTTATGGAAAAAAACAGATGTGGGAATCAAATGGAAATCTCCTTTTGGAGAAGGAAGACCAGGCTGGCATACAGAATGTGTTGTTATGAATCATAAGCTTTTTCAAGGTGAAATAGATATTCATGGTGGCGGAATGGATTTAAAGTTTCCTCACCATGAGAACGAAATTGCGCAAAGTGAAGCATTATTTCATAATTCTCTTGCTAAATATTGGACACATGTTGGCAGATTGGAGCTTGAGGGGCAAAAAATGTCCAAATCAAAAGGAAATGTAATTTATGTAAAGGATTTGGAGAATACTATTACTGGAATGATTCTGCGGATGGTACTACTATTTACACCTTATCGAAATAATTTTTCTTACACGAATGAGCTATTTGAGCAGTACGAAAAAATTTTTGTAAAATGGCAAAGAGCTTATAAGCAAGGACTTTATGAATTACAACTTATAGGTATCAAAGTCAATTTGCCAAATCCGCAATTAATGCATGAATTTGAAGAATATATGAATCAGGATTTCAATGTTCAAAATGTTATGATGCTTATAGAGAAAATAACTAAGGATTTAAATGTTTCCATACGCTCTAAAAATTGTGATGCCATTGCAGTAAATTTAAGCACTATGCAAAAAATACTAGAAGTTCTAGGAATAAATTTATTTGTTCATCCTATGTCTAAAGAGCAATTAGAGGTTTATAGGAAATGGAATCAGGCTAGGAATGATAAAGATTTTGCGGCAGCAGATGGTTATCGTATACAGTTGACAGAATGGGGTATTTTATAAATGAATTGTAATCTTTATAATGGCTTATGTTTGGCATATATAGGAGATGCAATTTATGAAATATATGTTAGAAAGCATGCTTTGGCTATGGGATTGACTAAGGTTAATGATTTGCATCGCATGGTAACAGGCTATACTAGCGCTCTTGCACAAGCAAGTAGTATGCATGCTTTCTTAGAAGGAAACATCTTAACAGAGGAGGAGCTCGCTATCTTTAAAAGAGGGCGAAACTCTCATGTCCATACAAAGCGTAAACATGTAGATTTAGCTAACTATTTAGATGCTACAGGGTTTGAGGCTTTGTTAGGATATTTATATTTAATAGATAATAAAGAACGTTTAGAGGAATTGATTGCAATTTCTCTAAAAAGAGATTAGGAGGTAATTCTATGGCAACTTTTGATGATAAAAGTATTTTCGGAAAAAAGGAAGAAAAGGAAAAGAAAAAGCCAGAAGCTGAAATTCTAGAAGAAGAGGAAGAACAGGTCTTGGAAGAGATCGATGAAGAGGAAGATTTAGAAGAAGCAGAAAATTTGGATGAAGAAATAGATGCTAAGGTTATTGGCGAGGAAACCATAGAGAGCGAACTAGTTCGCAAGCAACGAGAAAAAAGAGAGAAAAAAGAACAAAAGCTTGCAGATAAACGCTATCATCGTTTGGTTAAAGAACATCAAAAGGCTATGAAGAAAAATCCTGAGAGCATCAAAAGATATGAAACAGATGTAGAAAAGGGTCTTCCTGAAGAAATAATTGAAAAGCGAATTTTAGATAATTTAGTTAATGTTACTAGAAAGGGATCTACTAAATCAAGAAAGAAAATTATATTTTCTAATATTTTTACTTTCTTTAACATTTTAACTCTATCTATAGCTATATGGTTAATGACAATTCAAGCTTGGACAGACCTAGTATTCTTAGTAATTGTTACAGCGAATATAATTATTGGTACCTATCAAGAGTTAAAGGCTAAAAAGACGATTGATCGACTATCTCTACTTTCAGCACCAAGTGCTACTGTAATTCGTTGTGGTGTGAAAAAAGAAATTAGTGTAGGTAGTGTAGTATTAGATGATTTAACTGTATATGAGGCTGGAAATCAAATTTGTGCTGATAGTATAGTTGTAAGTGGTACAATTGAGGTTAATGAATCCTTGCTAACAGGAGAAAGTAATGCCATAATTAAAAAGCCAGGAGATTTATTATTCTCAGGTTCGTTTGTGGTTTCAGGAAACTGTCGTGCTCGAGTTGATAAGGTCGGTAAGGATAATTACATTGAGAAGCTTTCTGCTCAAGCAAAGAAATATCGTAAGCCAAATTCTGATTTGCTAAAATCTTTGAAATGGATCATTTGGGGTATGGCTCCAATTATTATGGTTACAGGTGTTGTGATTTTCTTATTACAATATTTTAATCCTGATATTTCCTATGTTACAGCTGTTCGTAAAACAGCTGGTGCCATAATTGGTATGATTCCTTCAGGCCTATGGTTATTGACCTCAGTAGCTCTATTTGTAGGTGTTATCAAGCTCTCTCAAAAGAATGTATTAGTTCAAGAGCTATATTGTATAGAAATGCTTGCGAGAATAAATGTGCTATGCTTGGATAAAACGGGTACTATTACAGATGGCACGATGAGTGTTCAAAATGTGATTGACTATAATAGCTTTTTTGGTCTTACAACCAATAATATAATCTCAGCTATGCTTAATGCCTTAAATGAAACAAATTTAACAGCTGTTGCATTACAGAAAAAATTTGGTTTAAATAAGCGTATTAAATTTGAAGAAACAATACCTTTCAGCTCACAAAGAAAATATAATGCTGTAACCTTTGATAAAATGGGAACCTTTGCTTTAGGAGCTCCTGAATTTGTATTACAAAAGGAGTATGATAAGGTTAAAAAGGAAGTTCAGAAGTATGC
The DNA here is from genome assembly GCA_910579215.1 of uncultured Anaeroplasmataceae bacterium. Lineage (GTDB taxonomy): Bacteria > Bacillota_I > Bacilli_A > Acholeplasmatales > Anaeroplasmataceae > Pelethenecus. The sequence continues at coordinate 6,631 of CAJTTN010000007.1, read as the reverse complement.
AGGAATGGGGTATCGTGTTTTAAGCTTAGCACATTTCAATGGTTCTATTGAGGAGCAAAAGCTTCCTAAAAGCACTCCAGAGCTAGTATCCTTAATTTTAATTGAAGACAATATACGTCCAGATGCTATTAATACAATTAATTATTTTAAGGAAAGTGGTGTTTCTGTCCGTGTAATTTCAGGAGATGATCCACTAACTGTTTCTAAGATTTCTGAGCGTGCAGGAATAGAAAATGCTAATGAATATATTTCCTTAGATGGTTTAAGTGATGTAGAGGTTGAAAAGGCCGCTTTAAAATATACTGTATTCGGTCGTGTTTCTCCTTCTCAGAAAAAGCTTTTAGTTACCACGTTGAAAAATGCTGGTAAAAAGGTAGCTATGACAGGTGATGGTGTAAACGATATTTTAGCTTTGCGAGAGGCAGATTGCTCTATTGCGATTGCTTCAGGTAGTGAAGCAGCTCGTAATGTTAGTCACTTAGTATTATTAGATTCTAATTTTGACTCTATGCCTAAGGTGGTTTCAGAAGGAAGAAGAGTTATAAACAATGTTACGAATGTTGCGTCTCTATTTTTAACGAAAACGATATTTTCCTTATTGCTTGCTATTCAAGCTATGATAAATGGTGGTGCGTATCCAATTTCTACAAACCAATTGATTATGATTGATTTATTTGCAATAGGTATTCCATCCTTCTTCTTGAGCTTTGAGGCAAACAATAAAGAAGTCGATGGTAATTTCTTAGGAAATATTCTTAAAGGGGCTTTGCCTGGTGCTATAACCATTATGATTATATCGTTGTTAATATTTGGTCTTTCTGGAAGCTTAGATTTAGATGCCATTTCCATTCAAACGATTATTAGTATTTCTGCTACCCATACCTGCCTAATGGTATTATTTAAGGTATGTAAGCCTTTAAATTCCTTAAGAAGAACGATATGTGCTTGTTGTTATGGAGCCTTTCTAATTATTGCATTCCTCTTACCACAATTTTTGGAATTCCGTCCTTTAGTTAAATTCTCCCAATATTACAATCCAAATCAGAAGGAAGAGGTTTTAACCTATATCCCCGAAATTCGAGTTAGCGCAGATTACGATTATGTATTTAATGGAAGAGTCCTTTGGGATATTAAAAAGAATCCAAGTGAAAAAAATATAAACATTTCTTGTATTCAGCAGGATAATATATATTATTATCGTTTGAATGAGCAAAGAATTTCTGAAGAGGTTGTAATCCCTGATTTGTCTTTTCTATCAAATGGAAATATTGTATTAGGTGGATATCCTATCTTTTATAAGGGTGAAGATGGAACTAAGGTTAATATTCTATATCAAAAAGATTATGAAAAGAATTTCCATCTAGATGAGAACGCATGTTTATTTTATAGAGTGGGGGAGAAGTCTTATCCCGTTATGCGCACATTGACACAAACAGATGAATATTATAATTTTTATAATAAGTATGGAGCAAATCGTACGCAGGATGTTCAAATCTGTATGATGCCTACAGTAGAATTAAGAAATGACCAATTGATAGTTGTTGCAAGAAATTCTAATATTAATGCCGAGGAAACGCAAAATAAAACCTATAAAACAACACTTACGAATCGAGACGAACTGATTCTAAAGATAGATACTGCTACTATGGAATTAATTGTGAATGGAAAGAAATTAGCTCCAACTCTAGAGGATGGAACACCATCTACTAATACCTATAAGATAGAAATGCCAACGCTATCCTTTGATAAGGATGGTGTAGTTTTGGTAAATGGTATAGATTCTCAAATTTCAGTTTCAAATTTTAATATTACTGATATTTCAGAACAGTATAAGGATGCAAAGCTAAGAGTTTTCCCTTATGATGCCTCCTATTATGTGACTTCAGAAAATTCCTTGACTATCCCTTCAGAGGGTGCAGCAAATACTAATGTACGCTTATCTAACCCAAGTATTTGTCCTAATGTTACAACCACAGATAGTGGATATTATGTTATTGATGGATATTATACAAATTTTAAACAGGTAACAAGCTCTCCTATGCCAAAGGTTGATAGTGAATATAATTTGATTTTAGGTGGAGTGGTAACAGATTTCCGTATAAATCCAAATACAATATCTACTACAACAGGTGGTGTTGTTAAGGAGTTAACAACTCAAGCTAAGGTATTCTTAATGATGCTGTGCTTATTATCTATTCCACTTATGAGATTCCTTCAGGCGATTGTACCTTGGATAAAATCTCAAATAGCGTTAGTACAAAGAATCTTATCTAAATTCTAATGTATAATTATGTCAAATCATGTGCATATTATTTTTGGGTGATACTATGCAGGATGATTTTGACGAATATTATCCCAGGGATAAAAGAAGCTATTTTCTTCAACGCTGTGTTAAGGTAGAAGAATTCTATGATTATGAATTTGGAACAGAGTTTTATTATCTAGCTCCCGTTGATGTAAATGATCTTTATAACCAAAACTAGAAGGTATACCCCTACATTTTTTAAAAAGTAAAGTAGGGGTATTTTATTTTGGTTGATTTTTTGTTATAATAGCCTTAGCAATTTGATGGTGATATTATGATTAAAATCTTTGGGAAAAATTGTATAAGAGAAGCTATCCGAGCCAATCAAGGTTTACAAGAGATTTTTATACAGGAGGAAGCTTATAAAAAGGATTATCCTTTTATAGAATTATTAAAGGATAAAAATATTAAGTATTCCCTTTTAAATAAAAAGAAAATGGATGGTATGTTTGGTACAGGACATCAAGGCTATGGAGCCTATCATGAGGATTATAAAATTTATGGAGAAGAGATTATAGAAATGCTGTCCAAAAGTCCAAAAAGAGTATTATTGTTAGATGGAATTATGGATCCTCATAACTTAGGAGCTATTTTAAGAAGTGTAGATGCTTTTGGCTTTGATGCTGTTATCTTACCTAAAAATAGAAGCTGTTCTATTACAGAGACAGTAGCTCACGTTTCCACAGGAGCTATAGAATATGTAAAAATAGCCTATGTAAATAGCTTATCCGTATTTGTAGAGCGCTTAAAAAAGGCAGGATATTGGATTTGTGGAACAGATGCTAAAGGAACTATGGAAGCTTCCTCCATAGATTTAAGCTTAGATTTGGCAGTCATCATAGGGTCAGAGGGCTTTGGAATGAGTAAAACCTTAGGTAAACAGGTTGATTTCTTACTATCTATTCCTATGGTAGGTCATGTAAATAGTTTGAATGCTTCTGTGAGTGCAGGTATTATATTACATATGCTAAAAAAATGAAATAAATAAATGTATTATCCAGCAGATGATAATGAGTTACTATATTTAATTAAGGATGGAAATGCTCAAGCCTATCGTATGCTATACGAAAAATATGAGCATTGGATTGGGAAAACGTATAGAGGATTTTCTCAAGGGTTAAGTATGATGTATCATGATTATAAGCAGGAATGCTTGTTGTGCTTAGAGAAAGCAATTCATACATACAATCATAATTTTAATTGCTCTTTCTTCAGCTTTTATACTTTAATTGTAAAGCGTAGCATTTATCGATTACACCGAAAGAATAATTTGTTTTTTCAAGAGAAAATGAATCTATATGGCATAGAAGAGCTTTATACTGATAAAGAACAGTCTAAGCTAATTCCCATATTGAAAAAAGAGCTTCAATTTATGGATGCCTTAGAGGAAGAACTTTTTAATCAATGTATTTTATATAATAAAAAAATAATTGAAATAGCAAATAAATTTGGGGTAAAATATAATGTTGCCTATACAAAATATAAAAAAATTAAAGAGAAATCTGAAAAGATATTGACTAATCTCTTGGTTTGATATAAAATACTATCAAGCCTTTAAAGGTTTTTTTATTTTGAAGTTTGGAGGGAATTGAAGTTGCGAACTAAGGTTATTCTCGTTTGTGAAGAGTGTTTGTCCAGAAATTATACAACTACAAAAAACCCTCAGAAAACGATAGAAAGAATAGAAGTAAAAAAGTATTGCAAGAATTGCAATAAATATACAGTACATAAAGAAACAAAATAAGGAGAAAAGTTTATGGCAGTTAAAGAAAAAACGCAAGAAAAGCAGTCAAGAATTTGGCAATACCTAAAGGAAACCCACAAATGGGAAAATTACGTATTCCTTATCTTTTCTGTGTTAGTTTTAATATTAGGTTGCTTAATCCTAACAGGAGCGTTAAGCGTTCGTAAGGATTTTTGGTTAATCGGTGAGCATCCAAAGGCATTTGGTGGTGTATTGGTTGGAATTGCAGGAATATTCACTATTTATGGTTTATTTCCATTCTTTAAACCAGCATTACCTGAATTTAAAAAGGTTACTTGGCTAACCTTAGGTAAATGGGTTGCAAATTCTATTCGTGTTTTATTATTCTTAGTAATTTTTGCATTATTATTCTTCTTATATGATGCATTTATTACACAAATTTTATCTCGTATTTTTGAATAGAGGTAATCTATGAGAAGATGGTATATAGTAGGTACATATTCTGGTTATGAAAACGCAGTAAAGGCCGATCTTGAAAAGCGTAAGGAAACTATGAATATGACGGATAAAATTTTCCAGGTTATGGTTCCTGAGGAAACTATAGAGGTTACAGATAAAAAGGGAAAGAAAAAACAAAAGGTTACAAAACTTTTTCCAGGATATGTTTTCGTTGAAATGGAAGTAGAGGGCGAGATGGATGAAAAGGCTTGGTTTATGATACGTAATACACCAAAGGTTACAGGCTTTTTAGGCTCTAGTGGTGGTGGTACAAAACCAGTTCCCGTTCCAGTAGATGAAATGAATCGTATTTTAATTTCCCTAGGAATGATTGAAAAATCTGTTATGAATTTCAATGTTGGTGATTCTATTGAAATTGTATCTGGTCCATTTGAGGGAAGAACATTTGAAATTGCATCTGTTAATTTAGATGCAGAGGAAGTTGTTGTTTTAGTAGAAATGTTTGGAGGTAGGTCTACACAGATGACCTTCAGTTTTAAACAAATTCGCAAATTATAACAAAATAAACTTGCATTATAAGGTATTCTATGTTAGAATAACGTGGAAACTTACTATGATTATGAATCATGGCGGAAGGAGTGTATTAGCATGAAACAAGGAATCCATCCAAAATATGAAACAGTAAAGGTAACTTGTACTACATGTGGTAGCGTATTTGAAACAGGGTCAGTATTAGGCGAGATTCGTGTTGATACTTGTTCAAATTGTCACCCATTCTATACAGGTAAACAAGCATTTACTCAAGCAGATGGTCGTGTTGAAAAGTTCAACAAACGCTACGGTGTAAAGAATAACTAAAGAAAATGCCCCTTGGGGCTTTTTTTCATGAAAAGGAGTATAATTATGCAATATTCTATAGAAAAACCAGGTTGGATAGAGGTTGTATGTGGACCGATGTTCGCAGGGAAAACGGAGGAGCTTATCCGTCGTGTAAAACGAATGGATTTTGCTAAAAAGAAATATATTATATTTAAGCCTGTCATTGATGACAGATACTCTATATCTGAGGTAGTGTCTCATAGTCAACGAAAGGTACAAGCAATTAACATTTCTAATTCTAAGGAGATGGCAGCCTATATAACAGAGGATATTGAGGCTGTTCTTATTGATGAGGTTCAATTTTTTGATGAGGCTGTACTTGAGGTTTGCAGAACCTTAGCTAATCAAGGACTTAGAGTGATTTGTGCAGGTCTAGATTGTGACTTTAGAGGAAATCCTTTTCCTATTGTTGCAAATCTATTAGCAATGGCAGAGCAGATAACGAAGCTGACCGCCATCTGTGTATGCTGTGGAAATGAAGCAACCATGACGCAAAGAATTATCAATGGACTTCCAGCAAGATACCAAGATCCTACGATTTTAGTGGGGGAAAAGGAATCCTATGAGCCAAGATGTCGGAAATGTCATGTGGTAAGATCATGACAGAAGAATTTATGAAAGAGGCGCTTAAGGAGGCTTATAAAGCATACCATAAAAATGAAACTCCTATTGGCGCGGTAGCTGTTTATCAAAATAAGATAATTGCTAGAGCTCACAATTTAAGAGAAACCAAACAAAATACACTAATGCATGCAGAGCTACAGGTTATAGAAAAAGCCTGTAAAAGGTTAGGGACTTGGCGCTTAGAGGAGGTAAGCATTTATGTGACTTTAGAGCCTTGTGTAATGTGTGCAGGTGCAATGATACAGGCAAGGGTGGAAAATGTTTTTTATGGGGCTAAAAACAACCGATATGGTGCTCATCAAGGAGCAATTCATCTTTTTGATGCAGATTGGAATCATAGGATACATATTCAGGGTGGAATTTTAGAAGAGGAGTGTTCAACTGCACTTACTTCCTTTTTTAAAGAGCTAAGAAATAGGTCTTGAATTTAATAAAGGGTTATGGTATTATAATGTAGTCCTTAATCAATTATGCACGGTGAACCAGGTCAGGATCGGAAGGTAGCAGCCTTAAGCTTGTGGGTAATGTGGTTAAGGCATTTTTTATAAAATCAAATGAATTAAAGCCATCTAAAAAAGCTACGAATAAAAGTAGCTTTTTTTAAATTATGGCTTTAGCCAGTTGAACTTGAACATACAGTGCATGTTCAAGGGAAACAA
>CAJTTN010000006.1 GCA_910579215.1 uncultured Anaeroplasmataceae bacterium | reverse complement strand
AAAGTAGAATCTACACCTTTTTTTATTCGTGTCTACTTTATAGGGTCTATTTTATTCATTAGCTCTTTTTTATTTAATCTTTATATGCTTTATGAATCAGGTAAGCATCTGCTAAAGCAATCGCTACACAAGCCTCTAATACCACCTGTGCTCTTAAAATTATTGCAGCATCATGCCTTCCCTCTATGACAAGCTCCTCTATTTGATTGGATTGAAAATTAAAGGTTTGTTGTGGCTTTCCTATAGAAGGGGTTGGCTTGACAAAAACAGATACTATAAGCTCATTTCCATTAGATATACCACCATTAATACCACCATTATGATTTGTTTTCGTCTTTCCTGAAGCATCAATAATTAAATCATTAAAGGCACTTCCCTTTAAAGTAACACCTGAAAAGCCAGCACCAAAGGAAACACCCTTTACACCACCAACAGAAAATAAAAGGTGAGAAATAGTTGATTCCAAAGAATCAAAATAGGGCTCTCCTAAGCCTGCCAAAACATTAGCAACTCTAATTTCTACTATCCCACCAATAGAATCCTTTTCTAAAACAACATCCCTTAGTACTTTATCAAATTCAGATGGTACAGTATTCCCCCCTAAATTAATTATTGTTGTTGAAAAAACATACTTGTTAAGAATCTTTTTAGCAATCACTCCTGCCGAAACTAATCCTAAGGTAAGTCTGCCAGAAAATGCTCCTCCACCTCTATAATCCTGAAAGCCTTGATATTTTACATTGGCTACATAATCTGCATGTGAAGGTCGAGGATGAGCTAGTAGCTGAGTATAATCCTTGCTTCTCGTATTTTGATTCAAGAAACGAATCATTATTGGAGCTCCTGTCGTTTTACCCTCAAAAATGCCTGTTTCTAGTAGAATCTCATCTGCTTCTATTCTAGGAGTTGTTCCTAAACCACCAGACTTTCTCCTTAATAAATCAGCTTGAAAATCTTTTTCAGTAAGAGGTAATCCAGCAGGGACGCCATCTAGTACTACGCCAACAGAGCTTCCATGACTTTCTCCAAATAAAGTCATTTGAAATAATCTTCCAAAATGATTCATACTATGATTCTCCTTTCTCTAAGGACTTAAAATAATCCATAAATTCTTGCGTCTTTGACCAATATTTAATACCCCAATTTTCAAAATTCCATTCTTCCATATAAGAATTACATTCATAATCAATATAATAAAGCATTTCCTTCTGTACAACAAAGTTTGTCGGAAAATAATCAATGTTGATATTTGAGGCATATAACAATTTACACATTTGTTTAATTTGGGTAAGATACTCATCTTTTACTTTATCATCAACTACTAAATCATATAGGGTAGGGCCCTCAATATACTCCTTTAGTAGGCGTTCCTGTTGTTCATCCACACTTAGTAACTCTGGCACAGGGATTCCTATATTTTTTAAAATCTCATAATCCCTAAGCTCTGATGCCAATTTATCCCCAAAGGTATAATAGGAGCAGGGCTCATGATGAATTTGCTTACAAACATATTGCTTAGCCCCATCTGTAACAAGATAAGAGTAGCCACCTTTGCCCTTACCCAAAAGCTTTATTATCGTGTAAGCTTTATCCTGTATCTTTATTTGTTTCATATGTTCTCCTGCAACACCTTTTCTAATTCCTCTAGGTTACACTTAGGAATATATTTTCGAAATTTTTCTTCGTCAAATTTGAGCTGACACACATCTAATAGATAGGGAATCCAAGCTTTAGTTTTTAGATTATATGCCACACTCCACAATAGCCAAGCATAGTCATACCAGCAATCTCCTAAGCCTGCATTATCCAAATCAATAAAACCGACAAACTCATTTTTTTTATTAACTAAAATATTGGGCAAGCATAAATCTCCATGGACAAATGTATTGCCCTGACTCTCTATAGAATTAAAGGGACATTGGGTAGTATCTAAGCTTCTCAATACCTTTATAATTGTTGGTAAAATTTCAATTAATACTTTTGGATTCTTTAAAAAACGTTCTGCAGCTAAGCTATCTCCTTGAATACAGGTTCTTAAAAAATAATACCTAGAATTATATTCCTCATAGACTACACTTTTAGCAGTAGGAATTTTATTCTGAAGCCAATCCATTCTTTCTTTTTCTCTTAAGAGTCTATCTGGATAAGAAGATATTTTCAATATATATTGACTATCAAAATTGTATACCTCATCCTCACTACAGCCATCCGTAATTTTATTAAAGTTCAAATCCTTTACAATAGACCAAATCTTATAAGGAAGAACAAGATGTATACTTATCATAGAAATCATTTTATCAATATCTAAGGATAGTATTTGATTTTGCCATATTTCTTCTGCCTTTATAGCCTGCATAATCAGCATGTAAAAGCCATCAATAGAGGAATTGGCATAGCTTAAAAACTTCGTCTGTCTAGGATTAAAAATTATATCCATCGCAACCCTTGCTTTTTGCGCAATTTCCTTACTTACAGGACTTTCATCAATAGTAGGAAACATCCCTACTGGCGTCGTATTGACTAAAAGATCAATTTCTTTAGCTTCTAAATCTGGATATCCTAAAACAGACCCTCTTGGAGTGCGAGAAACAAAATGACAATTCCCTCCTAAATCCGATAAAACCTGTGATATCGCCAAAGAAGCTCCACCCGTACCAAGTATAAAGCAATCTTTATTTTTAACTTCAATCTTATATTTCTTTATAGTTTCAAAAAATCCATCATAATCTGTATTTGTTCCAATAACCTTATCCTTCTTAATATAAATCGTATTTACACTACCAATTTTTTTTGCCTTAGCATCGATTTCATCTAAATACTTCATAATAACTTTCTTATAAGGAATCGTTACATTAAATCCGTTATATTCTTTTCTTCGAAGCTTTGCAATATACTTAGGAAGTTCTGCTTCTTTACACTCTAATAAATGATATTCAGCCTCTATATGCAGAGCTTGAAATATATAAGTATGGATACATTTTGAATAGCTATGAGCAAGCTTTTCTCCTAATAAGCCATACTGCTTCATCCCATTAAATCCTCCTGATAGGCTTTAGATGCCTTAAGGATGCCTTCAAAAAATAGTATATAGTATTTCTGAAGCTCTAATGGAACTGCCCTTAGATTTCTCTTTAAAAGTTCTTGTTCTCTTAGCTTATCCTCTACTGGCAATTGATTTTCCATTTTATATTCTGCAACCATTTTTGCAGCTTGCATACGCTTTAAAAATAATTCTATGATTTGCTGATCCACATTCTGAATGATGCTTCTTGCTTCCTCTAATTTATTCATACTTAATGTTTCCTCCAATGGATTCAAATATTTCCCAAAATTCAGGATAGGATTTAGAAACACATTCTGCATTTAAAATTGTTAAGGGCTCTGTCATTTTTAAAGTAGCCATTGCAAGTGCCATCGCAACTCGATGGTCATTATGTGAATCTACAATACCACCTCGAAGCATTGAAACACCCCTTATGTACATCGTATCCTCTGTTTCTTCTATTTGTGCGCCTAGCTTAGTAAGTTCATCTTTCATACAAGTGATTCTATCACATTCTTTAATCCTTAATCTACCAGCATTAATAAAGTGAGATTCTCCTTCTGAAACACTAGCCAAAACTGTAAGAGCAGGTCCTAAATCTGGCGATTGAGAAAAATCAATTGTAGCTCCATTCGTCTTTGTTGGACTACAGTACAATTCCATATCTGTAAAGATAGGCTTAGCTCCAAAAGCCTCCATATCCTTTAAAATCTTTTTATCTCCTTGATAGGAGCAGCTAGACATTCCTAAAAGCTTCAGCTCTGCTCCCATGGCGCCAGCTGTTAAAAAGAAGGCTGTTTGAGAATAATCTCCTTCTATTTTATAGGAGTAAGGCTTATAGCTTTGATTTCCTAAAATATAAAATTCTTCGTAATTCCTATGCGTTATTTGGATCCCAAACTTCTTTAAAATGTCCAAAGTCAAATCTACATATCCCTTAGACTCAAGAGGTGTAGTCACAATTATTTTAGAATTTCCATCTAGCAAGGGTAAAGCAAATAATAACCCTGTAATGAATTGAGAGGAAATATTACCTTTCATCTCATAGCTTCCTGGTTGTAAGCCCCCTTTAATAGATAAAGGCAAATAAGCCTCCTTAGGATGATGATAAGAAATATTATAGGCTTCAAATAAAGTAAAATAGGAGTCCAATGGACGATTAACTAAGTTATTTTTCCCATAAAAACATATTGGTTCAGGATTTACTAACGCAATTGGAATTAAAAAGCGTAAAGTAGAGCCAGACTCATTTGCATGTATTTCACTTTCCTTACGAAGAACCTTACTCCCCTGTATTCTAAGCGTATTTCCAACAATGCTTACCCTTGCTCCTAAAGCCTCCATACCTGAAATGGTTGCTAAAACATCCTTAGAAAACATAACATTAGATAGGATGCTTTCGCCTTCTGCAAGACAAGCGGCTATAATAGCACGATGAGAAAGGCTTTTAGAGGGAGGAATATTCACATTACCCTTTAGCTTTTTTGGAAAAATAGTTACATTCATACTTCATATCTCCTATACTTCATTTTCGTTTAATACATATAAGAAAGCTTCTCCAATATTCTTAATCAAGACTAAGGATAATTTTCCCGCTAGATTCTTCTTGTCTTTAAAAATTTCATTAAGATATCTATGATAATCTACTTCCATGAATGGTAACTCATAAAGTCGTAAAATATCCATTACTCTTGTATAGCATACTTCTTCTGTAATCCCCTTATCAATACCAAAACGTAGCATCATCAGCATTCCTAAGGCTACAGCTTCTCCATGCTTTAAATTCATTTCTAATTCTATCACATGACCAAAGGTATGCCCAAAGTTAAGAAGCATTCTTTCTCCTGTATCATATACATCCTTCTCCACAACCTTTTGCTTTACCTTTAGGCTTTCAAAAATCATAATTTCATCAATTTCTGGTTTTTGCAAAAGCATCTCAAATAAGGTAGGATTTCCTATTATGGCATGCTTTATTAATTCTCCCATACCATTATTCCATTCCTGCTTAGGTAATGTTCTAAGCACTTTAGGATCTATTAAAACAACTTTAGGTTGCTTAAAGCAGCCAATCATATTTTTCCTGCCTGCAAAGTCTATTCCAGTTTTCCCTCCAATAGAGGAATCCATTTGACTCAGCAGGGTAGTTGGTACATTAACATAAGGTAATCCTCTAAATAAGGTCGCAGCAATAAATCCCGTTAAATCACCAACAACACCTCCACCTAAGGCTAGCAGAAGCTCATTTCTTCTAATATCCATCGTTAAAAGCTTTTGGCAAACCTCAGCATACGTATCTAAGCTTTTAGCTCCTTCGCCATGAGGTACAATTACCGTTTGGATAGTAAATTCCTTTAAGCTTTCCTGAACCACCTTTAAATAAAGTGCTTCTACAATATCATCTGTAATAATATAAATTTTATCACCTTTAAAAATCTGTCTAATATAAAAAGAAAGATGCAAAAGCAAATCATCCTCTATAAATATGTTATAGGAATCCTCCTGTAAATTGATTCTTAGAGATTTCATTTTTCCATCTTCCTTCTTATATTCGTTGATTTTATGAAAAGCTCCTGTAACAATGCACGATCTCCTTGTTTTAAAGCTAATTTTAATACATTCAATTCAGACTCAAAATTTTCAATATGCTTTAATAAAGTCTCTCGATTTTCCAAAAAAAGCTCACTCCATAAAACTTCATTAATCATTGCTATTCTTGTCAAATCACGATAGGAATCTCCGATAAAGCGTTGCGTATCTTCTGCATAATCACTATTAACTAAAGATACTGCAATCGCATGGGTAAGCTGACTTGTAAACCCAATCATTTGATCATGCTTATCTAAAGAAACTGTTGTTATTTTACCAAAATTTAAATCCTGAGCAATTTCTTTCAAAACATCCATAGCTTGTTGTGGAGTCTCTTCTAAGGGAGTGATAATAAAATTTGCTCCATTAAAAATTTTATCATCTGCATATTCTATTCCTAACTTCTCCCTTCCAGCCATAGGATGATGAGACAAATAGGTAGCTTTTCTTGCAAGAAGAGTTGCCTTTCTAACAAATGAATTCTTGACACCACAAACATCAGTAATTATCTGATTTTCTTTAAAATGTGCTTGATTTTTATATAAAAAATCTAGAATAGCCTGAGGATAAATTGCTAAAATTATACAATCACATTCCTCTATAATCGCAGTTTCTTTATTAAAGCCTTCTAAGATAAAACCCTTATCTTTTGCAAACTGAATCGCTTGAATATTCTTATCAATACCATAAACCTTATGCCCCTTCTTTGAAAGGCCCATAGCATAAGAACCTCCAATTAATCCTAGACCAACAATACAAATTTTCATTATAGCTTCTTATCCACAATAGGAGCAATTTGCTTTAACTGCTTCATCATATGATCAAAGCGCTCTGGCTTTAAGCTTTGAGCTCCGTCACACAATGCGCATTCTGGATTATTATGTACTTCAACTATAATACCATCTGCACCTACAGCTAAGGCTGCTTTAGATAAATCCTCTACCATAGACCATTTTCCTGCTGCATGAGATGGATCAACAATTACAGGCAAATGCGATAATTCCTTTACTGCAAGAACTGCAGATAAGTCTAACGTATTTCTAGTATATTTTTCAAATGTACGAATACCGCGCTCACATAGAATTACCTTATCATTTCCACCAGCAAGAATATATTCTGCTGCCATTAACCATTCCTCTATTGTTGCAGATAATCCACGCTTAAGTAAAATTGGCTTATCAATTTTACCTAATGCCTTTAATAAATGAAAGTTCTGCATATTTCTAGCACCAACCTGAATGATATCTACATCCTTAACATATCGTTCTATCATATCCTCCGATTGAATTTCTGTAATAATAGGTAAATGAGTCGCTTCACGTGCTTCCATTAATAAGTCTAACCCTTCTAGTTCTAAACCCTGAAACGCATAGGGAGAGGTTCTAGGCTTGTAAGCACCACCTCTTAAAACGTGGGCACCACTTTCTTTTACACTTTGGGCTACACTAACAATTTGATCATGATTTTCAACAGAACATGGACCTGCCATTACTGTAAAATTTTTACCACCAATTTTTACACCACACACATCAATTACTGTAGGCTCAGGATGAAACGCTTTAGAGGCCTTTTTATATGGCACTTGTATTCTCGTAATATTTTCCACACCTGAAAGAGCATAGACATCACTATCCATAATTTTAGTAGTATCTCCAATTATACCTATAACTTTTACATCTCCACTACTTGCATCTTTAATTTCAAGTCCACGCATTTTAAAATAATCTATAATGTTTTGATATTCCTTATTAGAAATTGATTCTTTCATTTTAATAATCATACATAAAACCTCACTATATCTATATTATTAACATTTTATCACAAAATAAAGGTATATTCAAGAAAAGCAAAAAAAGGAAAAGGGCACTTCAAAAGAAATGCCCAATTATCATACAGTTCTTTAACCTTGCTTTTTCACTAGTCCAAGCTTTCATTGTTGAACAAACAAAAGAACAGATTTTTTAGAAATTTAATCTATCAAATTATATTTTGGACTATGCCAGAAAAAAGTAAATTATTAGCCTTAACATCCGTTATAACAAAACCAAAGGAACGATCTACAACAAAATCAAAATACTCTGTTTGTTGTGAATTATTCCCAAAAAATGAAGTATAAGTTATAGCACCTGCGTCAATACCATTTTTATTAACCTCAATATAAATATTTTGTATTACATCATGGACAAAGCTACTATTTTCATTAAAAATTAAAAAATCTGTAGAAGGAAGAAACATTTCTTTTATTCCAAGGTTTTGACATAATTTTTTTAAAGACTTAGAATTAGAAATAGTAAACTTAGGGAAAATACATCTTGTTTTATAACTTGTTTTTTCATTAGACATAGTATAGTTGATGTTAATTACTTTTTCTATAGTCTTTTTAGACATTACATCTTGCAAAGACGTATTATTTTTTGGAAGAATAAATGTTAATATATATCCATTTTTAGTATTAATATAGAAAGATTTAAAATCATCTTCTTCATATATTTTACCATCTTCATAATTTCCTAATAGCATTTTTGAAGAAATCGTATTGAATTGATAATCTTCTGTACTTTCCTTTAAGTCACCGAAAGACCATACATCCTTTAAACTTAGCAAATTCATAATTGTAAAAATAGAGGACACATCAAATTTTGGAAGAATAATTTTATCGTTTTTCATAAAATTTCGAGTATAATCTTCTAAAAATTTTTGATTAGAAAAATCTATTTTATAAACATTAGCATTAAATGTATTGATTAATTTTGGTAATATCTTGTTATTAATAGACTGATTTTCATTTATCCAAAAACTATTATCTAACCCAAAAAATCCCTCTTCAATTGCTTCTAATTTTCCTTCATTTGACTCTTTTATTTCATCTCCATAAAACAGTTTATTATTCTTAAATTTCTCAGCAATTATTTCAATATCATTTTGACTCATGGAGAGAACATCTGCAATTTCTTTTGAAACTATATTTTTTGCCATTGAGTTTATCATTGCCAAATTAAAATAAAATGATAATGGAGAAAATGCATCATTATCCTCTTTAACTTCGTTAAAATATTTTTCTGATGCTTGAAACGAAAATTGATTAAGTTTTGTTAAAATTTCCTTTTCATTACTTTCTGATCCATAATTACTATTTGTTCTATTATCCTTATTTTGAGAACTTTGACAAGATACTAAAAATAACAAACACACAAATATCAAACAAATTCTTTTCATTGTACTGCCCTCCTTAAAATAAATATTCCTTTACTATGATTTTATATGAAATTATAGTAATATTCAACATTTTATTTATCCGAAAAAATTACAAATATCGACATTATTTTTTTAAAATAGAATTTTAAAAAGCTTACTAACAAATAGTTAATAAGCTTTTTACTAATCAATCATATTATGATTTTTGTTCAAATTGTGAATCATACATATCCTTATAAATAGGACATTCTTGATATAATGAACTATGACTACCCTGTCCTGCGATAATGCCATGATCTAGAACAACTATTTCATCAGCATCCTTAATTGTTGATAATCTATGTGCGATTATAAATGTTGTTCTTCCTTTGGCAACAACATCCATAGCATGTTTAATCCTTATTTCTGTTTCACTATCAATATTAGCTGTCGCTTCATCCAATACTAAAATTTTAGGTTTTCTAAGGAGAATTCTTGCAAAAGACAATAGTTGTTTTTCTCCTAAGGATAGGTTATCTCCTTTAAATGAAATTGGCGTGTCTAAGCCTAATTCATTTTTTTGCAGCATATATCCAGCTCCAACCTCTTCAAGAACCTTAGCTATTTCCTCATCCGTATAGCAATCTCTTTCCATAGTTACATTTGAACGAATAGTACCTGCAAATAATGCTGGCGTTTGTAAAACAATACCTAGATTCTTCCGATATGAGGCTTTATTATATTCCTTAATATCAACTCCATCTACTAAAAGACTTCCTTCTTGATAATCATTATAGCCTAATAATAAATTCATTAAGGAGGATTTTCCACTCCCTGTATGTCCAACAATTCCTATCTTTTTCCCTGCTTCTACCTTCAAGGATAAATCCTTTAAAACATAATTATTCTCTATATATGCAAACTTAATATTTTTAAATTCTACAGCTCCCTCTATAGTCTCTGGAGCCTCTTTACCATCTAAAATTCTTGTATCATTAGCCTCATCCATAAACATATAAACGCGATTTGCAGCAACTAAGGAATCCTCTAATTCATTTAAATTGTTAAAAATTGCATTGATTGGATTAATCATTCTGCTTATATAATCTATAAAAGTCGTAATTAAACCAGCAGTAACAACAATACCACCTATTTGCGTAGCTTGAAATCCTAAGAAAAATAAGATTCCTGTCTCTGCAAGCCTTCTAACAACAACCAATAGCTCCCAACCAAAATATATATTTATTGTATTAGCTTTCTTATCATTATAATTATAACGATTCACAAGCTCCTTATATTCATTTAGCATATTTTCTTCTTGATTAAAATCCTGAATAATTAAGGCACCACTTATCAATTCATTCAATTTACCTGTAATTCTTGATCCTGTTTCTCGCAAATCTAAATAATATCCATGAACCTTTTTCCGATATACTGTAATCCAAATGAGTATGATTGGAACAACTGCAAGTATAATTAAGCCTAGAATTGGTTCTAATATAATCAAGCCCACATAGACGATAGCTATATTTAATAAAGAGTTTACTATAGAAAACATCGTCATATAAAAGGTTCTTACTCCATTACTATCAGAGGTAATCTTAGCAACAATTTTTCCGTCTGGCTCTAAAGCAAAGTAATCTACTGGTAGATAATCTATTTTACGAATTGCCTCTTCTCTTAAACGTCGCTCAATATGCATTCCTGTAAGCGTCTGAAAATATTGTCCAAAATAACGCATGATGACAACAATGATAATCAGCACAAAATAAAGAATTAAATATTTTAATATACCATCAAAATTATTATTTGGAATGAATTCATCAATAATTCGTTTTGTAAGCAAGGGTGATATTGTCGTCAATACAGCAACTCCTATGGATAGGAGTAAGCTTAACAAGACTACCCATTTTTCTCTTTTGATATAAGGCAATGTCTTTTTAAATAATGTAGTTTTAGAGTAACTTTTATTAGATTTACTCATGGTCTTCACCCTCTTCCATCTGTTGTGCTAAGAATTGCTCATAGTACCAACCCTTGTTTTGCATAAGCTCCTCATGTGTACCCTGTTCAACTATCTTTCCTTGATCTAATACAATAATTAGATTCGCATTCATTACCGCAGATAGACGATGCGCTACTATGATATTCGTACGCTTTGATCTAAACTTACGTAAGGAATGTATAATATTAGATTCTGTTTTACCATCTACTGCAGACAAGGAATCATCTAGAATTAATACATCTGCATTTTTAAGAAAAGCTCTCGCAATGGCAAGTCTTTGTTTCTGCCCTCCAGATAGGGTAACTCCATATTCTCCCACAACTGTTTCAAATCCATTTGAAAGCTCAGCAATATCTTTTTCAAAATCTGCCATAAGAACAGCCTCATTGACTTCCTCTAAGGAGGCAGTTGAATCTCCAATCAACACATTTTTTAATACAGAACGAGAAAATAGCATATGCTCCTGCGGAACATATCCAATATGCTTACGAACATCTTGCTGATCATAGGACTCAATCTCTTCTCCATTTATAAATAATTTACCTTCTTCAATCGGAAGCTGTCTAACAAGCTGACGTACTAAGGTGGATTTGCCACTTCCTGTTTTTCCCACAATACCTAAAGTTTGACCTTCCTTAATTGTAAGATTAATATGCTTTAGCACATCATCATTATCTCCCATATATCGGAAAGAAAAATCTTTAAATTCAATGGTTTTAATTTCTTCCACTTCCTCATCACTTTTATCTATAACGCTACTCTTTGAATCATAGATTTCGTTAATACGATCAGCAGAAATCAAGGATTGATAAAAATTATTGATCATATTGCCAATATTCGTTAGCGGAGCTTGGAAAAGATTTAAATATAATATAAATTGAGCAAGCTCAGGTATTTCTATCTTTTCTAAATAACAAAAATAAGCACCTAAACCATAGGCAATGATCGTCGCAACAGCAACAATTGACTGAAACATAGGCTGAAATATTACATTTATCTTTAAATTTGCCTTTTCCACATCATAGGTATCTTTAGAAAACTTTAAATTCTTTTGATAATTTTCTTCTTCTTTAGAAAAAGCACGGATTGTCCGAACATTTGTTATACTTTCTAAAATAACATTTCCCATTAAAGAGGATTTTTCTCTTACCAATTGCCAATTTCTTTTTACTTTTCTCTTTAATATCAGATTGGCTATAAAAATAAAACTTAAAGGAATAAAGCATAATACAGCCAAAACAGGATCAATCCAAATCATGGCAACTAGAGTTACTATAACAGTCAAAAATTCCAAAATGATATTTAATAAACGGTTTCCTCCACTAAAATTGACACTTTTAACATCTCCTAAGGCTCTCGTTAATAGGTCTCCAGATTGGAATCGTTCAAAAAAGGTTGCATCCTGAACTAAAATGTTTTCCATATAGCGAACCTGTAAAGCATAATATAATTTAATCTTTAGGCGATTTTGTAATAGTCTCTTTGTCGTTGCAACTACATAAATCAATAGCATCGTTACTGCATATGGAAGAATAATATACCATAATAAAAAAGCCATTGTGATATTATCCTCTTTACCTACTGCATCAATTAATAGTTTTACTATTGCTGCTGGAGCAAGATTTAAAATTGGTAGGAGTAACCCTACAATTAAAATCGCAATATAATGATACCAGTTTTTAGAGATAAACCACCATAGGCTCTTAATAAATTTAAACATAGGCTAACTCCTCCTTTTCTCATATAGTATTATTATAGTTAAAAATGCCAAAGAATAAAAGGAAAAATTTGCACAAAAATTAATAGGTTCGACAATTTTTCAATAATGTAATTTCCTTTTTATAGCCCTCATCCTCATTCGGAGTCTCTAGATAAAAAGGTAAATCCTTTAATTTGGGATGATTTATGATTCTAACGATTGCATCTAATCCAATTGTGCCCTCACCTATCTTTGCATGTCTGTCTTTATTCGATGCAAAGGGCATCATAGAATCATTCAAATGAATTGCCTTTAATTTTTCAAGCCCAACGATAGAATCAAACTCCTCTAAAACATCATCCAAATGATTTACAATATCATAGCCTGCCGAATAAACATGACAGGTATCTAAACAAACACCTAGCTTTTCCTTATGCTCTACACAAGAAATAATTTCTGCAAGCTCTTCAAAGCTTCTACCCACTTCACTTCCCTTTCCTGACATAGTCTCTAAAAGAATGGTAGTAGACATATCGGGAGTAATAACCTCATTTAAAATTTCTACAATTTGCTTAATCCCAATCTCAACACCTTGTCCTGTATGACTGCCAGGATGAAAATTATATAAAGCATTAGGAAAATGTTCTAACATTTCCAAATCCGATTTAAAAACCATTCTAGCAAATTCACGCGTTTGTGGATTTGCAGAACAGGCATTTAAGGTATATGGTGCATGACAAAGTAACCCCTCTATCCCCACAAAAGAAGCATATTGCATAAAGCCCTCAAAATCCTTTTGATCCCATGGTCTAGCTCTGCCTCCTTGAGGGTTTCTAGAAAAATACTGAAATGTATTTCCACCCAACTCCATTATATTTTTCCCAGCTTTTAAAAATCCATTCGCTATAGATAAGTGACATCCTATTTTAAACATCATATTCCTCCAAAATTAAATCTATTATAGTAGAAACCAATTGATAAACTATCTCAAACTCAAGAAACGGCATTCCATTATTGGATTCAATATATGGAATGTGAATAAACCCACAAAGAATATTTAAATGATTTTGATAGATGTAATCAAGCTCTTGATAATAAACATCATTACAAACGTATGTTCCTGCAGAAGTAGAAATCATAAAGTTTCTCAGATTTATACTTTTTTGCAAATGTTCAACATTTAAATTTGTCTCATAAAATAAGGGGCCATCACTAATCTTTTCATTTGTAAAGATTTGTCCTTGATTGTCTCTCATATGAGAATCTCGTGAATTTACAGCCCGAGTTTCTAAGCAAACTGCTTCGCGTCCACCAGCCAAGCCAAAGGAAAGAACAAGATTAGGCTGAGTATCTCTTATTCTTTCCACAGCCTTTTCTCCGTCTAATCCATATACAACCTCAAGATTAAGTGTATCTATATTTTCTTTTCTTCTTTTTTTCAATTCTTCTATTAATTTTAATGTTGGATTACTACTATTTTTACCAAATGGCTTAAATCCAGTTAAAAGTATTTTCATACGAATCACCAATTTTTATTTTATCATAATTTGTTATAAAAAAGAATAAATTTGTCAAAGAATGTTTTTATTTTTAGCATTCTATGATCTGCTTCTTCATTTTTATATTTTACAAAAGAAAGACATTCATACATTTAAGAAAAAAATGCTATTAGATCTCTCCAATAGCATTTTTATTCTCTTATTTAATTACTTATTAGGATATTCAATATTTGCTAAATGTGTATAATTTGCAAAACGCTTTTGAGCATCCTTCATATTCATTTCAAGTAATTCCTGTGCTTTTTCAGGATTTATCTTTACCAATTGTGCATAACGTCCCTCATTCATTAAGAAATCATTATACTTTGTCCAATCTGGCTCCTTAGAATCCATTGTGAATGGATTTTTACCTTCCTTAGCTAAATCAGGATTATATCTGAAGGTTGGCCAATATCCACATTCTGTAGCCTTCTTAGCCTCCATTTGACTCATATATAAGCCCTTCTTTATATTATGTGCTATACAAGGAGAGTAGCAGATTACAATAGATGGTCCATTGTAAGCCTCTGCCTCCTTTAAAGCCTTAATCACTTGATTTTGATTATATCCATGAGATACTGTCGCAACATAAACATGTCCATAGGACATCGCAATGGAAGCTAGATCCTTCTTGAAGGTTGGCTTACCTGCAGCTGCAAATTTAGCGATAGCACCAGTTCTTGAAGACTTAGAGGATTGTCCACCTGTATTTGAGTAAACCTCAGTATCAACAACCAAAATATTTACATCTTCGTTGTTAGCAATAACATGGTCAAGTCCACCATAGCCAATATCATAAGCCCAACCATCGCCACCGATAATCCATTGGCTTACCTTAACTAGATAATCCTTTAAAGATAGAATTTCTTTTGCATAAGGAGCATCAATCCCCTTCATCGCTTCTACAATTTTAGGAGCTAATTCCTTTGTTTTAGCACCAGAAGTTCTATTCTCCATCCACTCAGTACATAGCTTCTGTGCTGCAACAGGCATTTCTTCCATATTGAGTGCCATAACATTTTGAATTCTATCACGTAAGGTTTCAACAGCCATACGCATACCAAAGCCAAATTCAGCATTATCTTCAAATAAAGAGTTTGCCCAAGCTGGTCCACGTCCTTCCGCATTTGTTGTATATGGACTAGATGGATAAGAACCAGAATAGATTGAGGTACATCCTGTTGCATTAGCAACTAGCATACGATCTCCAAACAACTGAGAAACTGCCTTAACATAAGGAGTTTCACCACATCCGCCACATGCTCCTGAGAATTCAAATAAAGGCTTAGAGAATTGTACATTCTTAGCATTATTAGTTCCTGCTAAATCGCCCTTATAGCTTACCTTATTATAGAAATACTCACAAACCTTTGCTTCTTTATTTTTGTTAGATTCAGCCATAGAATGAGAAGTTAACGCAGGACGTTGTACCATAGCACCTGTCTCATCCTTAACCTTCTTACCAGGACAAACGGATAAACAAACACCACAGCCTGTACAATCTAAAGTAGATACCTGTAAGGTATATTTATATCCCTTAAATCCAGTTGCGTCTAAGAATTGAGCACCCTTAGGAGCTTTAGCAACTTCTTCCTCTGTACAAAGGAAAGGACGAATACATGCATGTGGACATACAAATGCACATTGGTTACATTGAATACAATTTTCGGAATTCCATAGAGGTACATCGGTTGCAACTCCACGCTTTTCATATGCAGCAGTTCCTTGAGGCATATGACAGTCATCCCCATACTTAGCAAATACAGATAATGGTAGAGAGTCTCCATCAATTGCATTAATAACATCTGCAATTTCTCTTACGAAAGCAGGTCTCTTCATATCAACCTTCTTCTCTTCATCCTCTAAAGCAGCCCATTCAGGTTTTACCTCAACTTCAAC
Source organism: uncultured Anaeroplasmataceae bacterium (assembly GCA_910579215.1). Classification (GTDB taxonomy): domain Bacteria; phylum Bacillota_I; class Bacilli_A; order Acholeplasmatales; family Anaeroplasmataceae; genus Pelethenecus. Next base: position 105,428 of record CAJTTN010000006.1, on the reverse strand, counting down.
TAGCTTAGTACCACCCATGTCAATTGCTTTATGGTTTTGGTCTACTAATTCTTGACCCTTTCTTAAATAGGTCTTAGTAGCAAATTCCTTCATATGCTCTTTTGCTTCTTCATAATCCATAATTTGTTCATTTAATTTGAAGAATGCAGATTGCATAATTGTATTTACACCTAAGCCTGGACGGAAGCCACACTCTCTTGCGGCAGCATTTGCAGCAATAATATAGAATTTAGCATGCTTTTCTGCTAATAATCTCTTATAACGGTTAGGAAGACGCTTTTCAATATTTTTCGCATCAACAACTGTATTTAATAAGAATGTACCACCATCACGTAAGCCTGAAATCATATCAAATTTATCAAGATAAGCATCTAAAGAACAAGATACAAAGTGAGGCTTATTTACTAAATAAGTAGAACGAATTGGATTCTTAGAGAAGCGTAAATGTAATCTTGTAGAACCACCTGACTTCTTTGAATCATATGCAGCATAGCTTTGAGAATAGAAAGAGGTATAATCTCCTACAATCTTTGAAATATTCTTACAAGCACCAACAGTACCATCAGATCCTAATCCAAAGAACAATAATTCTGTTGTAGTTGCATCTGCAACATCAATCTTCTCAGTCACATCTAAAGATGTATACTTAATATCATCATAAATACCAAGAGTGAAATGATCCTTTGGTTTTGATTTCTTTAAATTAGAGAATACAGCATTAACCATATCTGGTGTAGTATCCTTACTAGATAGACCATAACGTCCACCTACAATCACAGGAGCATCTTTTGCGCCAAAATATGCAGCCTTAACATCTAAGCATAATGGCTCATATAAAGCACCTTGCTCAATAGTTCTATCTAAAACAGCAATTTTCTTTGCAGTTTTTGGCATAGCCTTTAAGAACTTATCTACAACAAATGGACGATAAAGATGAACCTTTAAGATACCAACCTTTTCTCCTCTTGCTGTTAAGAAATCTACAACCTCTTCAGCACACTCTGTTACAGAACCCATAGCAACAATTACATATTTAGCATCTTTTGCTCCGTAATAAGTATAAGGTTGATATTTACGTCCAGTAGCCTTAGATATAGCTTTCATATATTTTTCTACTACATCATATAAGCCCTCATATTTAAAATTCTGAAGCTCTCTAGTTTGAAAATAAACGTCATCGTTTTGTGCAGTTCCACGTGTTTTAGGATGCGCAGGATTCAAAGCATTTTCTCTAAATCTAGCTACAGCCTCACGGTCAAGCAGCTTATCAAACACTTCATAATCAATTGGCTCAATCGTATTTACTTCATGAGAAGTTCTAAAGCCATCAAAGAAATGTAGGAATGGAATACTAGATTCAATTGCAGATAAATGTGCAACACCACCTAAATCCATAACCTCCTGAACAGAACCAGAACATAGCATTGCAAAACCTGTTTGACGACATGCCATAACATCCTGATGATCACCAAATATAGATAGAGATTGTGCAGCTAACGTACGTGCAGATACATGAATTACACCAGGTAAGCATTCACCTGCAATCTTATACATGTTAGGAATTTTTAATAATAAACCTTGAGATGCAGTATAAGTTGTAGTTAAAGCACCAGCCTGTAGTGAACCATGAACTGTACCAGCAGCTCCTCCTTCAGATTGCATTTCAACAACTTTAACAGGCATTCCAAATAAGTTTTTCTTACCCTGAGAAGCCCATTCGTCAGTATACTCCGCCATTGGTGATGATGGAGTAATAGGATAGATTCCTGCAACCTCTGTAAACGCATAAGATGCATATGCGGCAGCATAGTTACCATCTATCGCCATTCTTTTCTTTTTCTCACTCATAATTTCCTCCTAATGAGATAAAATATTTTCATACGTCTCTATTATAATCTTTTTAATATGATTTATCAACTAATAACCAACGAACTAACCAATTTTTTTTGTTTTTTTGTAACTTTTTTATCATAATTAAAAACGTTTTACAATTTTCTACTTTATGCTACACTCTTTTTTACTTAGTAAAGCACTATTTCTTTATTTAGAAGAGAAATTAAACAAATTATTTTATTATAAACTTTATAATTTTTTCTTCTAAATTTTAACACATTTATTCTTTCTTTTTCATAATAAAAAATGTGATAAAATAAAGCATCTTATCACAAAAAGTATACATTATATAGTTATTATTATTCTTCCTCTTGATAAAGCAAATAATCCTCTTCAAGCTTTCTTCTTAATTGGATGGAGGCTTCTGCTAAAGGTAGTCTAAGCTTTTTTGTTTGAAAGCCTTGTAAATAAAGAAGATATTTTACAGGGATAGGAGATGTCTCCTTAAAGATATCCTCTGTTAAAATTAAAAGTCTATGAAAGACTAGACGAGAAATTTCTATATTTTTTAAAAAGGAATCTAAAATAAGCTTAACCTCTTTTGGATATGCATTTGCTATAACAGAAATCATACCCTGAGCACCTAAGGCTAAAGAGGCAAGCATTGTCATGTCATCTCCCCCATATAGTACAAATCCCTCTTTACATAGAGAAGCGATTTTCGTTTGATAGCTTATGTCACCAGAAGCTTCCTTAATTCCAATTATATTAGGATGATAAGATAAAATTCTTACAACCTCATATGGAATCTCCATACCAGTTCTTTTAGGAACATTGTATAAGACAATCGGCTTATCAACATGATCAGCTATATAACGAAAATGCCCAAGGATACCCTCTGTATTGCCTTTAATATAAAAAGGAGCACTCACAAGATAACTATCAAACTCAAAATTTTCAAAAAGTTTAGCTAATTCTACCACTTTTTTTGGATGATTAGAAATAATCCCTATCATGACAGGGATTCTTCCATTCAAATAATTTAAAGAAAAAGAAACTAAAGAAACCTTTTCTTCATCTGAAAGACTTTCAGCCTCTGCAGTAGTTCCCAACAATAAAATTCCATCTGTTTTATTTTCAATATGATGGTCTAATAACTTTGAAAGCTCATCATAATTTATTTCATTTTGCTCAGTAAAAGGAGTTATAAGAGCAACAATACTTCCTTTTAACATTTTATCACCAATATATAATATGAAGAAAAAAGAAAAGGAGATACTAAAATCTCCTTAGGATGACTAAGCTTTATAAACTTCCTTTGCTAACTGACCCTTTTCACCTTCAACTACGTCAAAGGTAACTTCTTCGCCTTCATTTAATGTTTTATAACCATCAGCACAGATTGAACTAAAGTGAACAAAAACTTCTTTGCCTTCTTCAGATACAATGAAGCCGTAGCCTTTTTCAGCATTAAACCATTTAACTTTACCCTTCATCAGAGACTCCTTTCAAACTTTTCTACATATAGATTATAACGCAGAAATTGTAAACAGGCAAGAATTTTCTTATTTTTTGGTTAAATTTACCATGATTTAGTGAAAATTTTAAAGGATTGCGTTATAATATCTTATAGAAAGGCGGAACGTTTATGAAAACTAAATTACTCCATAATTTTTTAAAATATGTAAAAATAGATACTATGTCAGATGATAGTATAGCAAAAACTCCCTCCACAGAAAAGCAATTTCAATTGGCAGAAATTTTATGTGAAGAACTAAAAGAGCTAGGACTAAAGGATGTCTACCTATCTAAGGATTGCTTTGTTTATGCTACACTACCTGCAAATACGAAGGACACTAGTGACGCCATAGGCTTTATTGCTCATATGGATACAATCCCTGACTTCAGTGGCACAAATGTTAATCCACAGGTAATTAACGATTATGATGGAAAAACAATTTCCTTAAACTCTATTGAATTAAACCCAAGGCAATTTCCTGTTTTAAAGACATTAAAGGGGAAAACTTTAATCACTACAGATGGAACCACTGTTCTTGGAGCTGATGATAAGGCTGGAATTGCGTGTATAATGACTATGCTTTGGTATTATACCACTACAGAAGCTCCCCATGCTGAAATTCATGTAGCCTTTACACCTGATGAGGAAATAGGGAGTGGAATTGAGCATTTTGATCTATCCAAATTTCCTTGCTCCTATGCTTATACAGTAGATGGAGGAGCATATCATGATATAAATTATGAAAACTTTAATGCAGCTTCGGCAACTGTCAAAATAAAAGGCTTAGATATTCATCCTGGTTCCGCAAAAAATCAAATGAAAAATGCAAGCGAAATAGCAATGGAATTTGCCTCCATGCTCCCTAAGGAACAAAAGCCTGAATATACAGAAGGCTATGAAGGTTTCATCCATCTAACAAATATAGAGGGAGCTGTTGGGGAAGCTACATTACACTATATTATAAGAGATCATAATAAATCCTTATTAGAAACCAAGAAAAAACTTTTAAAAGAGGCAGAAGTCTATTTAAATCAAAAATATGGAAAAACTACAATATCTGTAACAATAAAAGATTCTTATAAAAATATGTCTGATATTATAACTAAGCATCCCGTTTGTGTAGAACAAGCAAAAAGGGCAATGGAAAGATTAAATCTTGCTCCTACTACTTCTCCTATTCGTGGAGGAACAGATGGTGCAAGATTAACCTTTATGGGACTTCCAACTCCCAATCTAGGAACAGGCGGATATAATTGTCATGGTCCTTATGAGTTTGCTTGTTTAGAAGAAATGGAACTAGTTACAAAAATTTTAATAGAAATTGCTAAAATAGAAAAAAATGCCTGAAAAAATTCAGGCTGTTTTAATACATTAAGAACTAAACAGTTTTAAAATATAAGAAAGTAAGTTATGCTCATAAAAATCCATAGGGGGAGCAGGATAGATATATACAAAACGTAAAATATAAGCAATTAAAATCAAGGAAGCTATACCAATGGCCAACCATTTGTTTGAAATGATTTTTTTTACAAAGTCTATGTGCTGAAAGGCTATACCAAGAAAAAGAAAGGGTAAAAGATAGACAAAGGGGTTATATCTAAAAGCTTGAATAAAATCAAATTGGATTAGGGAAAAGACTGCTCTTGTCATGCCACAGCCTGGACAAGGGTATCCTATTATCCACTTAATAACACAATTTTGAATTTCCATTGCACGTGTAAGGAATACATAAAGTCCAAATAAACAGATTGGAATATTAAATCTACTAATAAAACTCATTATGTTTAATAAAGGTTTTTTCATACCCTTACCTCCTCCTTTCCCCAAAAAGAAACAAATTCACTTGCCAAACCAAGCAAGTGAATTTTTTTTAATTTTCTAATTTTTTGTTAATTGAATTTTGTGCGATAGCCATTCCAACAATAGGTGTAGCAATAATACCTAGCAAGAAATTTAAAATGGCATTATTTTCACCTGTATATTTATCCACTTTAAGATAGAATTTATATAACCAATATAGCATAAAGATGCCACAAGTTACCATTCCTAATAGAACAGCTAGTATATAATTCATTAATGGCTCGTCATCCTCTACTTCTTTATTTAAAGCTTCAGCATTTACATAGAACCAATAAATGGAATAGATACCACAGGTAAATAGACCTAACAAAATTACAACTATAATGTCTCTCTTTTCCATAGCCTTTCCCTCCAATTCTATTCTACATCAAACTCTTATGTATTACAAGAAAAATTTAACTTTCTTCCTTAGAAGCTCTCATTTTCGCATCATATTTCTTGCGTTCTACCGTATCTAAAATCTTTTTACGTAATCTTATTTTTTTAGGTGTGATTTCCACAAGCTCATCTTCATTAATAAACTCTAAGCATGCTTCTAGGGTAAGAACTCTTGGTGTTTTCAATACAACTGTCATATCCTTGTTTGAGGAGCGTGTATTTGTTTGCTGTTTTGCTCTTACAACATTAACAGCAAGATCTAGGGGCTTATTTGCCTCTCCAACTATCATACCTTCATAAATTTCTTCTCCTGGAGCAATAAACATAGAGCCTCTATCCTCCAATGCCCCAATAGAATAGGCCGTAGATTGTCCCTGTGCCATAGATACTAAAACTCCTGTAGGTCGTTCTGCAATATTAATAGACTCAACAGGTCTATACTCTAGAAAGCTATGATTGATTATTCCATAGCCTTTTGTCAAGGTCATAAAATTTGTATTAAAACCTATCAATCCACGTGACGGCATTTTATAAATCAATCTCGTCTGTGTTTCTGTATTACTCATGGTTTCCATAGTTCCATGACGATTTCCCATCATTTCAATGATAGCTCCTGCGGATTCATTAGGAACATCTATCACACAATATTCATAAGGTTCACAAAGAACTCCATCAATTTCTTTCATTATAACCTGTGGTCTAGATACCTGAAACTCATAGCCCTCTCTTCTCATAGTTTCTATTAAAATCCCTAAATGAAGCTCTCCCCTACCAGATACTAACCATTCCTCTAAAGCCTCAAGACGTTTCACTCTTAAGGAAACATCCTTTTGAACCTCACGAAAAAGGCGTTCTTCAATTTTGGTTGCAGTCACATTTTTCCCATCTTTTCCACAAAAAGGAGAGGTATTTGTTCCAAAGGTCATTTGTACAGTTGGTTCAGAAATGTGTATTTTTTCTAGTGGTTCTTCTTGCCCTAACGTACAAATCGTTTCTCCTACAGAAATGTCTCCCAAGCCAGAGACAGCAACTATTTCTCCAGCAGATGCTTCTTTGATTTCTATACGGTCCAACCCTAAAAATCCATAAAGCTTTTGTACGCGAAAGGATTTAATGGAGCCATCTACACGACAACATGAAACAACCTCTCCCGTATGAATCGTTCCTCTAGCTATTCTACCAATTCCTATACGTCCAACAAAATCTGTATAATCTAATAATGCAGGCTGGAGCTGTAAAGGAGCTTCCTTATCCATATTAGGAGCAGGGATATATTTTATAATCATATCTAGCAATGGCTCCATCCCATTAGTCTGTGTTGCCAAATCACTGGATAAGGAACAGGTATTATTAACTGCTGAGGCATAACAAACAGGAAAATCTAATTCTTCCACATCACATCCCAAATCTATAAATAGCTCTAAGACCTCATCAATAACCTCAAGTGGTCTAGCAGAGGGTTTATCCACCTTGTTAATAACTACAATAGGCTTTAAATGTTCTTCAAAGGCTTTTTTTAGAACAAATCTAGTTTGTGGCATAGTCCCCTCATATGCATCTACAACTAAGACAACACCATCAACCATCTTCATGATTCGTTCAACTTCCCCAGAAAAATCAGCATGTCCTGGAGTATCTAAAATATTTATCTTTGTATTCTTATAGGTAATTGCCGTGTTTTTTGCTAGAATGGTAATTCCTCGCTCTTTCTCTAAAGCATTAGAATCCATTACACGTTCTTCTACCACTTGATTATCTCTAAAGGTGTGTGAGCTTCTCAAAAGCTTATCTACTAAAGTGGTTTTTCCGTGGTCAACGTGTGCTATAATTGCAATATTTCTTATATCCATAAAATAACCTCCAACAAAACAAACCTAATTATACACCAAAATAAAGCATATATCTATAGAAATCTTACTTATTTTTATAATCTTTGAGTGGCAAAGCAAAGGCATATAATAAGGTAGCTTCCTTATTATCATATAATGTTTTCAAAAAATTTAAATACTTTATAACCCCATGGGCATTCTTTTCTTTTGCTAATTGAAATAGCTGATTTAAGGAATCCTTTAATAAGGGCTGCTTTATATCATTAATTTTATCAATCAATGGTAAGCTTTTTTTATTTTTCTTTAAAAAACGGTAAAATTCTGAGATTAGCGATGGCTTTCGTCTACCTAAAAATACAGAATATTCCTTCCCCGAAAAGGACTGATATATTTTTATTATTTCCAGCCCTATGGCATACTCTTTTAAATCCTGAATATCAAAATCTTGGTAGGAAAAGTCTCTAAGCTCATCAATCAGCTCCATTCTCCATAAAAACCTATGCTGACTTGGCGTCGCTGTTGGATAATGTTTTAAATATAACTTTTTCAATTTAGCTAAGCAAGCATAGTAATCTCCTCTCATATCAAAAAGATTTAATGCCTCCAAGGATAATTTAGAAAAATTTGAGGTTTGTCTTTCTTTAACTTCTACACGATGAAGTTCCTCTAAAAAGCTATTACATTCTATATAATAGTTTTCTACAAGCTCTGTAAGATTTATTTTTTTTCTTTCTATTCCTTGTCCAGAAAAAATATTATATGAGAATTCATATTTATTTATACTCTCTATATCTAAAATGCAATATGCCAAGGTTGTAGAATTAAACATCCTGTTTGCAGGATGTCCAACCACATCATTTCTTATGTATTTTAATTCTCTTAATACAGGATTTCTATTTATATTGATTAAATTTTTAGACTTAGTCAAGGAGATGGATAAAGCATATAAGGAGTCAACAGAGACAAATAGGCTTTGAAGTAAGGCATACAATTTTAAAGCATTAAAGTCCAAACTAGAGTCCTCTAAATCAAAATAGCACTTTTGAATTTCATTGGTTGTCTCAAGGGCAGAAATAGCTGCCATTACAGGATGATTCCTTTGTGCCTCATAATAGGAGATATCAAAGGTTTCTATTTTATTTTCATTTTCCAAAATCAACGATTTTAACATATTCTTCATCCTTTCCTTAATAATAAATACCTATACTCGTTAAAGGAACAAAAAGGAAGCGTTATGGCTTCCTCAACTGATTTTATTCTTTGTCAGATTTGCTTTTTTCTATCAGCTTACCACCCAAAAAACCTGCAAGTAAGGATTTTATATCTAGTCCTGTTGCCTTTTCAAGTCCTGCAAAAATTTGGGTTCCATTTTTAGATATCTCCTCCGTAAGCTTAGCTGTATTTCCTTCTCCATACATAGTAATACTATCTATCTTACTCATTGCACTAGCCACTGGTTCTGCATAAGCCTTAACCATTTCAGGAAGTACACCTGAATCTAAAATTAACTGTAAGGTTGCAGCTTCTCCATATTGTTTCATAGCCTCTGCTTTAGCACGTATTGCATCCGCTTCTGCTTTACCCTTAGCCTCTATTCCCTGGGCTTCAGCTAAAGCTGCTTCTTTAGCTGCGTTTGCTCTCGCAATTTGCGCTGCAGCCTCTAAATCTGCTTGAATCTTAAAAGCCTCTGCTGATTTTTGTCTTGCAATTTTATCTGCTTCTGCTTTTATCTTTTGCATTTCTGCTTCTTGTTCTAATTCATATTTCTTTGCTTCTGCAGCCTTTTGACGCGTGAATAAATCCGCTTCTGCAGCCATTTGGTCAGCATATTTTTTTGAATCTGCTACCTTATTTACCTCAGCCTGAAGCTTCTTTTCCTTTAATTCAACTTCACGATTTCCAAGCTCAACTTCTCTTTCGCGTTTAGCAATATTTGCGTTCACCTCGGCAACATTAATCTGTTCTAAACGCTTCTGCTTTTCAATATCATAGGCAGCATCTGCAACAGCCTTTGCCGTATCTGATTTTTGCTTCAATGCTGCAGCCTGAAGCTCATAATCTGTATTTTGCTGCACAATCTTCATTTGAGATTCTACTTTAGCTTTATTAGCTGCTTCACTTGCTGCACTTGAGGCAATAGCTACATCTCGCTCAGCATTCGCTCTAGCTATTGAGGCATCCTTAGAAATTTGACTAATATTATCTATACCTAGATTTTCAATAACCTTATTATCATCTGAAAAGGACTGTATATTGAAGTTTACAACCTCTATTCCAAGCTTAGCCATATCAGGTACAACATTTTCCTTAACCTTATTTGCAACTCCTTGACGATCTCTTACTAGCTCTTTAATTTCAACTGTACCAACAATTTCACGCATGTTTCCCTGCAATACCTGCTGGAGCTGATTTTGAAGCTCAGATTCAGCCATATTTAAAATAGATTCAAATGCCTTTTCTAGCATCTCCGTATCAGAAGATATTTTTAAATTAGCTACACCATCTACATTAATGTTTATAAATTCCTTAGTTGGAATGGCTTCCTCTGTTTTAATATCTACTTGAAAGGCTTTTAAAGAAAGGGAATCGGTTCTTTGAAAAAAGGGTATTCTAAAGCCCGCCTTACCAATTAAAATTTTCTTTTTTCCTGCTCCTGTTACCATAATTGCCGTATCAGGACCTGCCTTAACATAAGATAAAGCGAAAAGAATCACTAAAAAAATTACTACTGCCACTACTATAATTGTAATAAGTATTGGGAATTCCATAAAAATCAACCTCTTTTCCTTTTTTAAAATTATATATAATTATAATGCTAAATCTATTATACAATAAAAAAAGGAAATTATAAATAATTTCCCAATAAAAATCGATAATTTTAAGTTAAACTATTGAGATAGCCTAAAGCTGATTCAAAATGCACACCATACCAATGTTCCTTTGCATCCTCTCTAGTATTTTTAACAGACAAATATGTAAATGTACAAGCAACTTCAGCCGCTTTTGCAAAGGTGTACCCTTTGAGTACAGCTCCAAAAAAGGCACTTGCAAAACAATCCCCAGTACCATGAAAAAGCATTGGAACTCGTTCTGTAAAAAAATAGCTTAATTCATCTTTTGTTTTATCATAGGTCATTGCTCCTAATTCATCTTCCTTAAAGCTCACTCCAGTTAATACGACAGAGGCTCCTGTGATAGTACTAATTTGTTTTACCATACCCTCAAGCTCCAATTTTGAGTATTCCTTGTAAGGTAGGTCTAGTAATAAGCATAGTTCTGTAAGGTTAGGAAGAATGACATCTGCCTCCTTGCATAGAGCAAGCATATAGTTTGGAAAATCCTTAGAAAATCCAGTATAAAGCTTTCCATGATCCGCCATGCATGGATCAACAACCTTTAAAGCTTTGTCATTTCCTAAATGTTTCATAATGGAAATGATATACTCAATTTGTCGGATTGAACCAATATAGCCCGTATAAAAGCCATCAAATTTTATCTTTTCCTTTTCCCAATGCTTTTCTATCTTTGGTAGTTCTTCTGTTAAATCAGCAAACGTGAACCCTGTAAAGGCAGTATGTGTTGATAGAACTGCCGTAGGAATTACCGCAGTTTCAATACCAAAGGATGAAATGATAGGAAGGGCAACTGTTAAGGAACATTGTCCCACACAAGAAATATCTTGAATTGTTAATACTCGTTTCATTACGCTTCTCCTTTTGTAGTTAAATATAAAAATAATAGTTTCATTGTATTTTCAATAGCATCTAAATGTGTACGTTCCATTCCATGACTAGCATGCACACCAGGTCCAATTAATGCGCCTGCACAATCTACTCCACTTCTCCATGCAGCTCCAATATCAGAGCCGTAGAAAGGAAAAATATCCACTACATACCCAATATGATTCTCCTTAGCTAGGCTTATCAATTTTGAGGTTAATTCATAGCTATAGGGACCTCCTGAATCCTTTGCACAAATAGATACATTAAATTCATTTCCGGCTAAATCCTTACCAATACATCCCATGTCAACTGTAACAAATTCATCAATGCTTATATCAACAGCTGCTGCCCCATGTCCAACTTCTTCTTGGTTAACAAAATAAACATAGGTATCATAGGTAGGTAAAATACTCTTATCCTTAAGTTCCTTTAATACACCTAAAATAGCACATACACTTCCCTTATCATCAATAAAACGACTTTTTAAAAAGCCTTGCTCTGTAAAAACTATTTTAGGATCTATACATACATAATCTCCATGCTCAATTCCAAGAATTTTAACATCCTCTTTAGAATGCACTTTTTCATCTATTCTAATAAACATAGAATCTAACGTTCTAGGCTTATTTTTTGCATCCTCATACACATGCACAGAGGAACTATTACATAAAATTGTTCCTGTAAATACTTTTCCTTCTCTGGTTACTATTTTACAATATTCTCCATCTAATGTTGGAATACTAGGTCCTCCAACATTAGTAATAGCTAGAGTCCCATCTCCATTTATAGAACGTACCATTAAACCTAAGGTATCTACATGAGCACTAGTGGCAATTCGCTTTTCATGACTCCTTCCTTCTATGAATAGTTTAACATTTCCTTTATTAGTTAATTCTGCTTGATAGCCAAGCTCATTAAGAAATTTTAGTAAAAGTAAATTAATCTCTTTACTATATCCTGTTGGAGAATCACAAAGAAACAACTGCATAGCAATATCTCTAATATAATTCATATCCATAAATATCCCTCTTTTCCTATGATTCTAATTATACGCTTTTTAAAAAAAGAAAAAAAGTACTTGTTTTTCTGTCTATATTTGTGATATAATAATCAAGCGTTACAGATATGGTTCGGTGGTGTAGTGGTTAACATGCTAGTCTGTCACACTGGAGATCGCGGGTTCAAGTCCCGTCCGAACCGCCAAAAATAAATCATATGCACCCTTAGATCAATTGGATAGATCGTTTGACTACGGATCAAAAGGTTAGGGGTTCGAATCCTCTAGGGTGCGCCATAGTTAATAATAGCCAGATGATTGGCTTTTTTTGTTTTTATTAGCTTTATTTTCTATTGTTCCCTACATTATAAAATCACAATTATCTTCTCTTAATTCCTTAAGATAAAAATAATTGGGTTCACTATAGATAACCTTATTAAAATTTAATTTAAGAAATAAACTATTTTCTATTTACATACGCTGCTTCCAATTGCTTAAATTCCGTTTCAAAATCATCTTCTGGAATCCAGCCCTTACTAAAGTCTATATCCTTAAATAAAGATGCTAATCCTGTAATTTGTTTTAGTCTTAAAACCTCATCTTTTTGCATACCTAAATGCTTACATATCCAAGCATCAGATCTTCCCAATTCATGCAATTCACTAACTATATTACTCATCAAATCAACATTATGAGAGCCTCTTGCACGATTATGTCGAATTGTACTAGCCATACGTTTATCTAAGGGCTTATCTATTACAGTTACAGGAAGACAGCCTCCCTCTCGCTCATAAATATCCTTATAATCAAGCATAACTCTATATCTATGAAATCCATCGACTATGATATATGTATCATCCTCTGGATTATAGTAACAAACGATAGGCATCGTATACCCATCCTCTTTGATACTATCATAAAGTAATCTCATTTCTGGTGGTGCCACAGAATTAGGATTATAGGAATTAGGATTAATTTTCTCTATTGGAACTGCCTTAATTTTATAAACTGGACTTTTTGAACTCATTCTATTTCCTCCAAAGCAAGATATTTTTGCTTTATAACATCTAAATTTCTTTGTTGATCTCTAGTCAAACCAAATCCCATACTTCTACATAAATGATCATTTTTCAAAATACAATAGCACATTCTTTTCCACGAAGGTATATCACGAGAGGATTTGATGTCATCGGTATGGTCAGGTATTTTACCTATAAAAATTATTCTAGTATTTTTAAATATAGTATAGTTTGAAACACCATTTCTTTGAATATTATATCCTTTTTCCTCTAATTCTTGAATGGTGGATTCTTCTAAGCCTCCACCAACATTATGCCAAAAATCGATAGAGGTTTTAAATTTTTTCAAATATCCATTTCTAATTCTTGTTGGTAAGGTGGCAAGTAAAAACTTTGTATAGGATTCCCAAGTATGTCCTTCAGGTAAGGTAACACTCCTATACCCTAAGGCCTTAGTTCTACCATAAATACCTGCAAAATTAACACCCTGTACACGACCTAAAAGCTTTGTCCAGGTCTCAGGTTCAATAACTCTATAATAATTCAGGCTGTCCTTTGCATAATCATTAAATGGAGAGGCAACTCTCATCATAGAGGGCTTAAGTCCAACCTGATAAAAAATATCATACAAAGGATTATAATCATATCCTAGCATCGCTATTGCATGCCAAACATCCTGAACACTCCAATCATATAAAGGAGAGGCACACCATACATTTTTAAATTGCTGTGTGATATAGCATTTATGCTTATATCCCTTTTTTTTATTTAAAAATCCACTGTAACGATGTAGGGATTCATCAGCACGAATTCCTAATAAGCATATTGTAGACGTTTCTCCATGCACTGCGCGGTACCATCTTCCAAATTGCTTTGCCAAATCCTCTTGATGCATTTTATATTTATAAGTCGTAATAGGATTGTTTTCTAATGAAATAACATATTCATGCTGAGGTAGAGGTCTTACCCAAATGTCTTGAAGCCTATCATCCCAAGGATACCAATACATTTCATAGCTACTTAGCGCCGTTCTAGTAGCCATTGGAAGACAAACCCAATAGAGCTCTGCCTCATTTTTTATTCGCTCAAAGGTACTTTCTACATATTTAGTTGTATAGTCATATTGTGCTTCAAAATCCTGATGAAAAACACCTATTACACGTTCTGGATAATACTTTCTTTTATAATCTAAAACTAAATTTAATAAAAGTCCGCTATCCTTTCCACCAGAAAAAGAAACAAAAATATTTTCAAATTCTTCAAATATAAATTTTAATCTATTCATTAGGCTTTCATAGACATCTAGTTCTAAATATTTCTTTTTCATTTTTGACCTCTTATGATTTATGTTATTCATTATATCATAAATTGGTAAATTTTACCATTTTTTGTCAAAAATAAATAATACAAGTTTTTAAAGACAAAAAAATGCCAGGTTTTACACTTGGCATCATTTGATTTCTTATTTCTTATCCTTAACAACCTCTGCTAAACTTGCAATAGTAGCAGCTAAATTTTGCATATCAGATGGAATGATTAGTTTAGTAGACTGCCCATCAGCAACCTTCTCTAGAGCTTCAAAGGATTTAATTGCTAAAACCTCTTTTGTTAAGCCTGCATCTACTAGCATTCTATATCCTTCTGCTTGTGCCTGACGAGTAAGTCTAACACCTTCAGCCTCTGCTGTTCTTACCTTAAGAATTGCAGCTGCCTCTGCTTCTGCCTTTTTAATTGTGGCTTCCTTTTCTGCCTCTGCTCTTAAGATTTGAGATTCTTTTTCTCCCTCTGCTTGAAGTATTTGACTTCTTTTTTCACCTTCTGCAAGCAAAATTTTCTCACGACGTTCACGCTCAGCACGCATTTGACGCTCCATAGCATCTCGAATATCCTTTGGTGGTAAAATATTTTTAACCTCTACACGATTAACCTTAATACCCCAAGGATCTGTTGCTTCATCTAGAATAGATCTCATCTTTGTATTTATAATATCTCGTGAAGTTAAAGTTTCATCCAAATCTAATTCACCAATAATATTACGTAAAGTTGTAGAAGATAAGTTTTCTAAAGCGGCAATTGGATTTTCTACACCATAGGAATATAGCTTTGGATCTGTAACCTGAAAGAAAACCACGGTATCAATTTGCATAGTAACATTATCTTTTGTAATCACAGGCTGTGGATCAAAATCGTTAACCTGCTCCTTCATAGATACTACCTGAGCTACACGATCAATAAATGGTACCAAGAAATGAAATCCTACAGACCACGTAGCGTGATAGGCCCCTAAACGCTCAACAATCAACTTCTGTGTTTGACGAACAATTTTTATTCTCGTAATCAATAAAATAACAATAACAACTAAAATTACACTACATACAATAGCAACAATAATTCCTGTATTCATATATTAAACTATTCCTTTCCTTTACTGAATTTTTCTTACTACTACTTTGTTCCCCTTCAAGGTCACAATTTCTACAATTTCATCCTTATGAATGGTTTCCGTCTCTTCCTCCATTAGACTTGCATTATAAATAATATCATGAATTTTTACTTCTCCATTCTCATACTTTGAAATGTCAGAAATAACCTTTACCCTTTTCCCTACAAATTCATCAACATTAGTATATCTAGTAGCATTAAATAATAATTTTTTAGCAAATGGTCTAGTCAAGCCTAAAGACAAGAAAGAAACCACAGCAAAAACAACGACCTCAATATACCAATCAATTGCTGGAAAGGCTGATAATATTAAAGCAATAATTGAACCTAGAGAAAACCACACTGCTACTAAATCCTGTGTTATGGATTCTATAACAAGAGTGATAATAAAGGCACTCAGCCAAATCCAAACCATATAAGCTTCCATTAGGATACCTCTCCTTTCATATCTATTAGTATAACCTGTTTTACATCATCATAACACGCCTTAAATCTTTTAAATTCTTTTTTAGCAATCGTTAGGCCAAAAACATTAGAAATATACTCTATTAATGGTCTAGAACAGATTCTTGCATAGGATTTAGAAATAGAAACAGGTAATAAAGAGGATTCCTTTAATTCACCACTTAATGCATAATCCTTATTGATCACATAAATATGAATATTATCCTTAACCTTATCTACTGCTACTCTAACACGATATGCATCCTTAAGATATTTTAGAAGTGTTTTATTAAGGGTAATATGACTATCATAAACACTTGCATAACCGTTAGAATCATCATATTCGAAAAATTCTAGCATATTATTTACCTCCTTATAATGGTATTATATACGATAATTAATAAAAATTCAACAAAATTCATAAAAATTTATAAAGATTTATAAAGATTTTTTTGACCTTTCTTATTTTAGCAATAATTAGTAAAAAAAAGAAAAAGCCCACTTTATCCAAAGTGAACCTAATCTTCTTAAAAATATATACCTATTTTTATTTACTATTAATATCTAAGTGAATTCTTTTTCCTTCTTTTGAAGCGCCTGCATAAAGAATTGTACGAATTGCTCTTGCTATATAGCCATCCTTACCAATAACTCTACCAAAATCATTAGGGTTAATCTTCACCTGAAATTCAAGATCTTCTGCTTCATCTTTCACCTTAATAATTTCAACATCTTCAGGATAAGCTACCAAAGGAAGAATTAAATTCTTAATTAACTCTTCAAACTTTATCATCGCCCACCTCTTACTTAGTAGTCTTGATATTGTTTGCTTCTAATATATTTTTTACAGTGACTGTTGGTTGTGCACCATTTGCTAACCATTTAGTTACCTTTTCAGCATCCAATGTGATTGTTGCAGGTTCAGTTAATGGATTATAAGTTCCTAAAATTTCTAGGAATTTACCATCACGAGGTGATCTGGAATCAGCAGCAACAATACGATATTTAGGAGCCTTATGTGCACCAAATCTTTGTAATCTAATTTTTACCATGATAATTACACTCCTTCTTTTTCAATATACGTTATATATTATAACATAAAATAAAATGGTGTCAAGTATTTTTTCTTGACACCTTTACTTTTTTATCCTTTTATCTAGCTCATAAGAGGCAAGCATAATCACCCTTTTACATTCACAGCATTCTAGCTTTATATCAGCACCAATACGTAGAACTCTCCAGCTATTACACCCACAGACATGAGGCTTCCTTGTCTTAATAATATCATTTAAAGCGTACATAATGGTTTCTCCTTAATTTTTCCATAACTTCTAGGATATTTAAGTGGTGTTGCTTTAATCTTTTCTATTACAATGAGTTGACGCATCTCTTCTTCATCAGGTAACGTAAAGGAAACTATTTCCTTTACTCTTCCTCCTAGTAGCTCAATAGCTCTGTTAGCTTCTTTCATTTCTTCTTCTCCAGAAGAGCCCTTCATAGCTATAAATAGTCCACCAACCTTAGTTAATGGAAGACATAATTCAGCTAATATAGAAAGACGTGCAACTGCCCGAGCAGTAACAACATCAAAGGCTTCTCTTTTCTCTTTTACGTAATCCTCTGCTCGCGCATGTATAGCACAAACATGCGCCAAATCTAATTTTTCAGTTAATGTATTTAAAAATTGAATTCTTTTATTTAAGGCATCAATAATTGTAACTTTTATATTAGAATCTAAAATAGCTAAAGGTACTGAGGGAAAGCCAGCACCACTTCCAACATCGCATAAGGAATAGGGAGTGGTTGGTAAAACTCTTTTAATTTCTAAGGAATCTAAAAAATGCTTACGATATACCTCATCCTTTTCCGTAATAGCTGTTAAATTCATAACCTGATTTACTTGAATTAAAGTTTCATAATAAATAGAAAATTTTTCTAAATTTTCTTTAGTTATCGTCATACCTAATGCTTCTATTTCTTTTACAAAATCCATACTATTTTGCCTCTCTTTGATTTTTCCAATGCTCTATATAAACAACCAAAACAGAAATATCCGCAGGATTTACACCGCTTATTCGCGATGCCTGTCCAATGGTTACGGGTCTTATTTTTTTAAGCTTTTCTTTTGCTTCTATCGCGATATTATCTACAAGATCATAATCAATATCTTCAGGAATTATTTTTCTTTCATAATTATGCATTCTTTGAGCTTGAAGTAAGGATTTAGAGATATACCCCTCATATTTAATTTCTATTTCCACTTGCTCTAGGACCTCCTCTGGATAAGGATAATCCACCTGAATTTCCGGATAAAGCTCTCCTATAATTTTATAGGATATTTCAGGACGCTTTAATAAAGAATAAAGAGAAACACCTTCAGAAATAGGTGCAGAATTAGCACTTTTTAAAATATCATTTACATAAGCCACAGGTTTTACTTTTAATACTTTAAATTCTTGACATAGCTTTAGAATACAAGCCTTCTTTTTTTTAAGAAGCTGAAAGTCTTCCTCTTTAATCAAACCAGCCTCATATCCATATTCTCTTAATCTTAAATCCGCATTATCGTGACGCAATAATAAGCGATATTCTGCTCTAGAGGTAAGCAAACGATAAGGCTCCTTCGTTCCCTTAGTTACCAAATCATCAATCATAACACCTATATAAGCTTCATCACGTTTCAAAATAAGTGGAGCCTCATTTTTTAATTTTTTACCTGCATTAATTCCCGCTACTATCCCTTGACCAGCAGCCTCCTCATAGCCAGAAGTGCCATTGATTTGTCCAGCAGTAAAAAGATTCTGAACTCGTTTTGTTTCTAAGCTAGGATGGATTTCTAAAGGATTAATTGCATCATATTCTATTGCATAAGCATATCGTATGACCTTACAGTTTTCTAAGCCTGGAAGCAAGCGAATCATTTGATCTTGAATCTCTATAGGCATAGAAGTTGAAAATCCTTGTATATATTCTTGATCTAATTGTAAAGATTCTGGTTCAAAAAAGATTTGATGCCTTTCCTTATCACTGAATTTAACAACCTTATCCTCTATGGAGGGACAATATCTAGGACCTACTCCCTCTACTATGCCTCCATACATGGCTGATTGATCCAAATTGTTCATGATCAGGTCATGAATTTCCTTAGTAGTATAGGTTAAATAGCATGGGATTTTCGTATTTAATAAAGAATGATAACCCTTATCAAAACTAAATTGCCAAACCTTATCATCCCCCGGTTCTAATTTGACCTTTGAAAAATCAATAGAAGAGGCTTGAATACGTGGTGGAGTCCCTGTTTTAAGTCTTTGAATTTCAAATCCCAATCGACGTAAGGCATTAGAAATTCCTTTAGAGGTCTTTTGCCCATCTGGTCCTTCCTTAGAAGTCCAATGTCCACGCAAAATGCGACTATCTAAATAGGTTCCTGTAGTTAAAATCACAGTTTTAGCAAGTATTATTTTCCCTGTTTCCAAAACCACACCCTGAACTTGATCATTTTCAACAATGATATCCTCTACTATACCTTCTAATAGTTCCAAATGCTTTTGTTCTTCTAAATGCTTTTTCATCATTTCCATATACAAAAGCTTATCCTCTTGAAATCGTAATGCTCGCACAGCAGGACCTTTGGAGCTGTTTAACATTTTGGTTTGGATTTGGCATAAATCTGCATTTTTCCCCATATATCCACCAAGTGCATCTATTTCACGAACCACAACTCCTTTTGCTGGTCCACCAATAGATGGATTGCAGGGCATGGAACCCAACATATTAAGATTACCTGTAACTAGTAGGGTCTTAAAGCCCATTTGGCTTGTCGCCAAACATGCTTCACAGCCTGCATGACCACCACCTACAACAACAACATCATACAAATCCCTCAGCTCCTATCGTTCATTATCATACCATTTTTTTGAAAAAGTTACAAGAGAAAAGGACTCTTTTGAGTCCTTACTTTATGGTTAACCGATAGATAGAATCGATAGAAAATTTCTTTTTTGGTAATAGTGTAATTTGCTTATTTAAAACATCTATATTTTTGATAACTCCACTATATTCTAAAAGCTCTCCTTCTTCCAAATAAAATAACCGTATCGCTCTATTTTTACTGAAGCATTCAAAAAGAATAAGATTCATTTGAAGCTTTTCCTCTTCTGTAATAGTAGGTAGCTTAAGCTTACCATTGGACTTATGGTCCTCCAAATCTATTGCTTCCTTTAGTCCTTTTAACGAATCAAAAGGTAAATATTTTGCTGCTCTTCTTTCTCGATCATTCACTGTTATGTCCTCCTATTTGTTTATTTCTTTCGAATAAGGTTGATTCTTCACACAAGGATGTTCCTAAAACTAGCTGATTTTTTCCATGCTTCTGCCATATCTCTTGTATTGTTTTTTCTAATCGCTCATGCTTTACATTATTCTCAAAGAATAAAGTATTCTGCTCTTTGCCCTTTTGTATAAAATCTGAAAAAGAAATCCCAATTCTTCTTATTTCGCCTTTAGGTACGGGCTCATATAATTTTTTTAACTCTTCTTTTAAAAAATAATAGTCATCCGTATAAAAATAAAGTGTAGTGCTCTTATGATAGGATTCTTGATTATGACTATACCCTATATAAATTGAAAGATGCCTAGCTTTTATTTTTTTAGCAATAAGTTCAATAGATAAAACAAATAGCATTTCAATTAATGGTGTCCAAGCTTCCTTTTTTGTATAGTCTCTCATTAAAATTTGATTTCTTGAAAAGCTCTTAGAAAGAGGCTCATAGCCCTTAATATCGGCTATTGTAGTAGCATCCTTTCCCCAAGAATGCTCATATAAATCTAACCCTATAACACCAAACTCTTTCTTTAGTATTTCCACATCTGTCATTGCCAAATCATGTAAGGTATATATACCCATCCGATGTAATCTTTTTTGAATTCCATTTCCTATTTGCCAGATATCTTTCAAATTTTTATGATACCATACTTTATTATAAAATTCTTCTAAGGAAAGAAAATGAAAATAAGGATATTTATTTTTAGACAATAAATCTAAGGAAATTTTTGCTAAAAACAAATTTTCTCCTGCCCCACAGGTCGATGTAATGCCTAATTCTTCTTTAATACTCCGCATTATACGAAAAGCTATATCAGAAACGCCATTATATAAATGCAAATAGTCTGAAACATCAATAAAAGCCTCATCTATACTATAGGTATGAATATCAGAAGCCTCCACAAATCTTAAAAATATTCGATGAATAAGCACCGCATATTCAATATATTTTTTCATGCGAGGTTTAGCTGTTATGTAAGGAATATGATTCGGAATATCATATAATCTACATCGATTTTTCACTCCCAATTGTTTTAAATAAGGACTAACTGCCAAACATAGCGCTCCTTTGCCTCTTACTGGGTCCGCTACAAGTAAAGGAGTATTCATAGGATTTAAGCCACGCTCTGCACATTCTACTGAGGCAAAAAAGCATTTCATATCAATACACAAATACATAATTCCAGCTCCTTCACTTATATTCTAACCAAAAATGTAACATTATTTATGTTTCATTTAAATTTTATTTTGTTATTTTAAAAAAAAGAAAAAGCAAATCCTCTACAATACAAGTAAAAGATTTGCTTCTATTTTAATATTGTTTTTTTAAAAGCATCTGTTGTAATGCTATTGTTGTTCCACAACCATAGATAGAATGATTTAAAATTGCTTCTAATTCATTTAATTCAAAGCATTGAACCTCATATGGAGGCAACTCATCCTCTGTTTTCCAAGAAAAATTGGCTGTGTTTAATTTTGAAGGAATACTTGAAATAAAAGCTGTACCTGGATCATCTGATGAACCAACATATACAATAGAATTATTTGTTCTTTGATAACTACAATTCTTTATTCTAAAGCCACCATCCACATAGGGTGAAACATTCTTCGTATCATTGTGCTTAATTAAGGTATCAATACCACGGAAAATTGTATTTTCTGCTTGTACACTTCCACCATTTCCACAGACAATACCCTGACTAACAAGAGCACATTTCCAACCACTATTTACCCTTGTTACAATGCCTCTAGCATTAGCATTTAATAGCTTAGTTCTATATCCATAATATTCTGAGCTATCAACTAAGCAATTATAAAGATAGGCGTTTCCTCCTCTAAGCTTAGGAAGTCGATCCTCTAAATTTTTAAAAATACAGTTCGCAAAGGAAACTTTAAGTCTCAAATTAAAATTATAATCATCAGCCGTTTCATAGGAGCCAGAGAACTTAGCATCATCCCCACAAAGGAATCCTTTTTTCTGAGGAATTGCTAACCCATATAAAATGTCCTCAAAGCTGATATTCGCATCCCTTAAAGCATTATAATACAAATAATTCTTTTTTCCCTCCTGATACTCTTTTTCTATTTGCTCCATCATCTTGTAAAGATAACCAGAAGAATCATCACTTCCTGCATTGAACTTACACCATGAAATATGAAGACCATTTTCTCCATTCCCTCCATATGGTGCACGAAATGCAGTTCCTGCATTTGCATTATATACGGGATTGGCATAATCAATCTGACCATCATAGGATTTTCCAAAGGTACAATGATCAATCCAAATAAATCCACAAAAGGAAATTTTAAAATATGCCCAACCAAACCAATCATAATCTCCAATTTTGGATGCAGTATTCACAAATGCATCCTCCCACTGCCATAGCTCATCAAATTCTAAATTTCTAAAGATTACATTTGTATCACTTGTTAGTTTAAAGCCACAATGCGTTAATTTAGCACCATGTTTAGAATAAATTAAAAGATTTGATGTATTTTCAATCTTTATTTGAGAAATTCCATTCTCCTTTAGCATGTCTGACATACAAAGTGAGGAACTCAATTTATTCATATTGCTCGCAAAGTCGGTAACTAGATTTGTTGCCTTTTCTGAAGCTCCTAATTTAAAATAGCCCAGATTCAAATCATTCGCTATTTCAATTACATGAACACTTCCTGCTTTATTTAAGCTTTGAGTAACTGTCTTTGTTTCCTCATCCCATGTATTTGTATAATCATATTTAGCATCAGAAAGAGCTTGTAAAAACTCTAATGGTGTAGACACTACTCTATAAGCATCTGTATTTAAATATTGCTTAAAATCCTCAATTCCAAATTGAGCATACCCATCCACAGAAAGATTTTTCTTTATTTTTGCATCTAAAATTTTAATAGAATCATATCCCTCTAACGTAGAGTCTGGATCTACCCAGCTCCATTTGGCATATAGCTTTAAATCCCCAGTTAGCTTTTGTTGTAATTCTACAGGCTTAAGAAAAGATTCATTATCTAAATACCAACCCTCAAAGCTCCAACCCTCTTCCGTTAAAACGGGTAATTCCTCTGGAACAGCAGTTACATCCTTTAAGCTTTCTAAATTTTCTCCATGTCCATTATTTACAAAACTTATAGTATAAGTCCTTTGCGTCCATTTGGCATACAAAGTTATATCCTGAGATAGTATTTGATTAGCTGAAGCTTCCTTTTGAAAGGAACCATTATCCATAAACCAACCACCGAAGCTCCAACCAGTTTCTTCTAATACTGGTAATTGATCTGGCAATGCTGTTACTTCACTTAAGATCGTAGGTGCTATTCCATGACCATTCGTAACATAAGTAACCGTATAGGTTTTTATATCCTCTACCCACTTTGCATATACTATTGTATTTGCATTTATCCTTTGATTTGGCTTAGCAGAATTTTGGAAGGTATTATTATCCCAAAACCAGCCTTCAAAATTCCAGCCTTCCTCGGTTAATGTAGGCAAATCAGCAGGTAACTCTACTACTTCCTCTAAAGGTTGAACTAAGGTGCCATGACCATTCGTCTCAAATTGAACAGTAAAGCCTTTTTGTGTACAGCCAACAAAAAATAATCCCATAAAAATCATCCAAAGGATGCCTATTTTTTTCATAATTATTTCCCTACTTTCTTATTTTTATTATAGCAAATTTCTAAGTAAAATCAATAAAAAAAATCTAGTGCATTTCTACACTAGACTTATATTTTTATTCAGCTGCTTTTGCACAAAGCTCTATAAAGCTATCTGCCTTAAGAGAAGCTCCACCAACCAAGCCACCATCAATATTTGGCTGTGCCATAAGACCACTTACTGTTTTTGTAGATACAGACCCTCCATAAAGGATACGTATTTCTTCTGCACATGCTGCACAATATAAGGAAGCAATCAAGGAACGAATATAGCCACAAGCTTCATCAGCCATTTCATCAGATGCAACCTTTCCTGTTCCAATCGCCCAAATTGGCTCATAAGCAATGATAACATTACTTAAGCTTTCGCTAGAAATTTCTTCTAAGGCTTTAGAGATTTGTCTTTTCAACACCTCATGTGTTTGACCACTTTCTCTTTCCTCTAAGGATTCTCCACAACAAACAATAGGCTTTAAATCATTAGCTAAAGCTGCCTTTATTTTCAAATTTACAGTTTCATCTGTTTCATTGAAATAGGCCCTTCTTTCACTATGTCCTATAATTACATATTCTACACCTGTAGTTGTAAGCATAGCAGGTGAAATTTCACCAGTATAGGCACCACTTTCTGCAAAATGAACATTTTGAGCGCCTATTTTTAATGAATCTCCCTTTCTTTTAACTAAATCTCTTAAAATGACTGCTGGAGCACATATGATAGAATCTAATTGCTTCTGACTTGGCAACTTATCACTTACGGCATAAATGAATTCTAAAGCCTCGTCACGCGTTTTATTCATCTTCCAATTTCCAGCCATTACGGGTTTTCTCATAACTTATTTCCTCTAAATCTATTATTTTTCAAGGATAGATGCAATATCATGAATTGCAGCCTCAGCCTGATCCCCTGTAGCCTCAATTACAACATTTTCTCCTCTAGGTATAGCCAAAGACATCAATCCCAATATTGATTTTACATCTATTACCTTATTATGATAATGTAAATTAATATCTACAGAATATTTAGATGCTGCCTGAACCACCTTCGCAGCCAAGCTCGCATGTAAACCTACCGTGCTTTTTACTACAATTTGTTTTTGCATTTTTCCATTTCTCCTTATTTTTTATAATTCATCAACACAAGCAATTCCTGGTAATACCTTTCCCTCTAAATATTCTAAAGAAGCACCACCACCAGTTGATATATGTGACATCTTATCTGCATAGCCTAGACTTTCAGCTGCTGCAGCAGAATCTCCACCACCAATGATTGTATTAGCACCCTCAAGATTCGCAAGTAATTCACAAACTCCTATGGTTCCTGCAGCATAATTCTTCATTTCAAATACGCCCATTGGTCCATTCCATACTACCGTTTTAGCACCAGCTAATACAGAAGCAAATAGCTCTAATGTTTTAGGTCCGATATCTAAGCCCATGTCATCTGCAGCTAACGCATCAACAGACTTCACAGTTCCAGGTACATCTGCAAATTCCTTAGCACATACAGTATCTACTGGCAATACCAATTTAGATCCAGCCTTTGCTAAAAGCTCCTTAGCTAGATCAAGCTTATCCTCTTCACATTTAGAGGCACCAATATTTTTTCCTAAAGCCTTTAAGAAGGTGAACATCATAGCACCACCTATTAAAATCTTATCGGCTTTCTCACAAAGTGCTTCAATAACACCAATCTTATCAGAAACCTTTGCACCACCCAAAATAGCAATGTAAGGACGAACAGGTTCATCAACAGCACCGCCAATATATTTAATTTCCTTTTCAAGAAGGAAGCCGGCTGCAGTCTCACTTACATTTGCTGCAATACCAACATTTGATGCAGCAGCACGATGAGCAGTACCAAACGCATCATTAACAAATACATCACCTAAAGAAGCCCAATATTTCCCTAGCTCAGGGTCATTTTTAGATTCCTTCTTGCCATCTAAATCCTCATATCTGGTGTTTTGGAACATTAATATTTCACCCTCACCAAGCTTAGAAGCTGCATCCTCTAAGGCTTTTCCACGAGTCGCATTTACAAAATTCACAGGCTTGTTTAATAAGCTTTCTAATCTTTTTGCTACTACGGTCAAATCATTTTTTGCTAAATCAGTTTCTTCTTTAACGCGTCCCAAATGAGAGAAAACAATTGCCTTACCGCCATGATTTACTACATATTCAATCGTTGGTAAAGCTGCACGGATACGTGTGTCATCTGTGATTACTCCATCCTTCATTGGAACATTAAAATCCACACGAATTAAAACTTTTTTTCCTTTTACATTTAAATCTGATACAATTTTTTTAGCCATATTTAATTATTCCTCCAAAAATAAAGCTATTTTTTTTACACTTCATTATATCATTATTATGCTTTTATTTCAAATAAAATTATTAGAAAGCGTATTACAAAAAATTATTTTTTCTACCTTCTTCTTTTTTTCTTTCACCTTATTTAAAAAATTCTAAAATAAGTAAAAAAATAAACAGGCACTCTAGCATGAAAAATAATATAAAACTCGGTAAAAGGATTATACACTTATATTGATATTCTTTCCGTAAAACTTTTCTTTGCATACGCTGAATTACAAAATATGGATGAAACATATTTATAAAAATAAAAAGAAATAAGCAAATTAGACAAAAAATAAAATATGTAATTTTCATAGAACCACCATTTTAATATATGCAATACCTAAGAATAGCGTCTCAATTGATAATCACTATAGCTATACGGCTCTGAATAGTATTCAAAAAGAGTTTTTTTAGCTAGCGTATTTTCCTGTCTAGCAGAAATCTCTAATAATTTTAAATAATTATCCTCTAATACATGACTAGAAACTAATTCAGCTAATTTATATCCACTTAACGAATTATATTTTAAAGTCAAATAATAATAAAATATTTCACCTCTAAAGTCTGTAAAAGGATTTTGAAATTCTCTTAAGTACTCCTTTTTACGATAATAAAAAATTAATTGATTTAAATAATCCTTATATTTTGTATATTCTTTAAATTTTACATTTTTTCTAAGCTTGGATAGTAGTTGAGAGGTTTTGATATATTTGAGTTCCTCTGTAGTTTCTAAATATACCTGAAAAGATAAATCATAATAGAGATCATAGTAATCCTTAGGAATATAGACAACAGGTCTTTTAAAGGTTTTGTAATAGAGTTCAAATTCCTTTGATTTACAATAATCTAAACTATAGAAATCATCATGGATTGTAGAATAAAAGCTTTTCCAGGGCTTTTTCTTTCCCTTCTCAAAATAATCTATACAATAGATTTCTTCTAACATGTATTTCTTATCTAAAATTTTAAAATCCTTAATAGGAGAAATATCCATATCATTAGCTCTATCGGTATAAATTAAATTATGTCTTTTGCAAATTGATTTTTTAGCCTTTTCAAGAATACGATTGATAAATTCTTTTTCATACTCCTCAACATCCTTCAGGTTAAAAATAACATACTCTTGAATAGCATGTTCTTCCATTGTAAATTGTTTTGTTGATAATTCTCTAATTAAAAAGTCTCTCGAAACCATATTACAATTTATATCAATTACTCCCGATTGCTGTTTCCCATTTCTCAAGGTTAGATATTGTAAATTTTTAATACTTGCATCAAATATGGGATATACCCAGAATCCTTGTGCAATAGATATATGATTTGCCTCAAATTCATATGAAAATTTAGGATTTTCATGAAGCTTGGTTTCATAAATGTGCAACAATTCCTCATGAGAAAGTTCTTTTCGATAAACATAGCAAGTTTCCATTTTATCACCTAATTAAAAATATGATAGAGCCTAGCACTCTATCACATTTTTAATAATAAGCTGTTCTTTTTTTGTCTTTTCATCTAACCGAATAGTATAGTCTATACAATATAATTTATTCTCCTTTATTTCAAACTGCAGCCTTTTATATTCCGTAGGAAATATTACAACATTTAAAACAGAAAAGCTATCTTTAAATTTACCAACAAGCATAGGTTCATTCTTTTTTGTCATGATTTGCTTAGAATCCTCAAAAGCGCCAATAGCACGCCCCGTTTTTTGATTTAAATATCCTGCTTGAAAGCTTCTTTGTAAAGGCTCTAAATTTATGAATATGTCATAAGACAAATTAAAGCCCAAATAATGTAATTCCATTTTTTGCAGATGGGAAAACTCAAATTCTGTCACATCTTCAATTTTATCTTCTAAATGTCTTGCAAAAATTTCATTCAATGAATCCTTAGCCTCTATCATTTGCTTTTTCGTCATACCAAACCCATCTAAGGCTCCACTATAAATTAATGCTTCCATTATGGATTCATTGATATTTGTACGTTCCCTTAAATCTGAAATGTTTTTAAATAAACCATTTTTCTTTCTTTCTCTAACAATTTCTTGAGTAGTTGATTCTCCTATAGAATGAATTGCCTGCAGGGGCATAAACATCCCTAATTTTGTTACCTCAAATTGATTCGTAGAAATATTTATATTCGGCTTATAGGTTATAACATGATGTGCCTTAGCATATTGAATATAGCTTACCATAGTTTTAGTAGCACCTATGACATTATTCAATATTTTAGAAATGAAAATTTTAAAGTAATTTGCTTTCAAATAGGCCATTTGATAGGAAACCAAACCATACGCAACAGCATGAGATTTATTGAACCCATAGTTATTAAATTTTAAGAAATATCTGTAGATTTGCTTGGCTGTTTCTAAAGAGTGCCCACGATTCATAGCTCCATTAAGAAATGCTGTTTCTTGTGCCTTTAGCTGAGCTTCATCCTTTTTAGAAATTGCTCTTCGTAGCAAATCAGCTTGACCTAGTGTAAAATTAGCAAAACTTTGAGCAATTTGCATAATTTGTTCTTGATAAACTATAATGCCATAAGTACTTTTTAAAATAGGCTCTAAAACTGGATGCTCATAAGTAAATGGCTTACCATGTCGCCTTGCAATAAATTCATCAATATTCTCCATCGGTCCTGGTCGATATAAAGCTAAAACAGCTACTATATCATCAAATCGTTCAGGTTTTAAATTTAATAATACACGACGAATCCCCTCAGATTCTAATTGAAATACCCCTAGTGTATCTGCTTTTTGTAACAATGTAAATGTATTTTTATCATTTAAGGGAATAGCCCTAAGTCTTTCCATAGTAAAATCTGGAATATTCTTAAGAATTTCATCAATTATAGTCAGGTTACGAATTCCTAAAAAATCCATCTTTAACAAACCGATTTTTTCTAAATCTGTAGCTTCAAATTGAGATTGATAAACATGATTCAAGCCTAACTGTAAAGGGATAATGTCATCTAGTGGTGTAGAACAAATAATAATACCAGCAGCATGGGTAGAGATATGCCTTGGCAGCCCATCTAATCCACGAATAATATAGAGAAATTTATAAAGCTCTGGTCTTGAAATAAATTGCTGTAAAAGCTCGTCATAATTAGGATTAGCTTCAACCATACGAATAATTTCATTTAATCTTGAGGTATCAATCTTCTGAATTCTACCTAAATCACGAATAGAGGATTTAATTTGAAATGTATTGAAAGCTGAAATGTAGCATACATGCTTAGCTCCATATAATTGGTTAACATATTGAATAATTTCATCGCGGTAAGTATCAGGAAAATCTGTATCAATATCTGGCATACTAATACGCTCTGGATTTAAAAACCTTTCAAACAATAAATCATATTTTAAAGGATCTATATCCGTGATGCCTAAGCAATAGGATACTAAGGAGCCTGCCGCAGAACCACGACCAGGACCCACCAAAATATTATTTTTTTTCGCATGACGAATAAAATCCCAAACGATTAAAAAATAATCACTAAATCCCATTTTTTCAATTACAGAAAGCTCGTAATTTAATCTATTTTGATATTCTGGTTTTACTCTTCCTTGACATCGACGGTATAGTCCCTTTGCACATAAAGCATTTAAATAGGATATGGCACTTTCTCCTTTTGTATTCGGATAAGAGGGCAAATAAAATTTTTTAGGATACAAATTCAAGTGAATTTGATTAATAAAATTAGTAAGCTCTTCTGTTATTAACGGGTGATTATCAAAGCTATAATCTTCATAATCCTTAATTTCTTTAGCATGTCCACCTATTTGAGTTAAAGCCTCATAAACCTGAATGTCCTCTTCAATCAAATATCGACAATTATGCAAAGGAATAGTTTTTACACCTAACTCCAAAGCTATTTTGCATATGCTTTGATTCTCATTTAATCGATCCAAACGATTTGTATAGGAATATCCCACATAAAAGGAAAAACTTTGATTTAAGCTTATAAGTTTATTTTTCAGTTCATTCGTTGCCTTGGAATACAGATACCTTTCTAATATGGACTCATTAAATACCATTATAAAGGATAAACCTGATTTGTAGGAGGAAAGAAAATCCAATCCAAAAGGTTTTTCATTTATAGCTAGAAAGGAACTTATTTTCAATAAATTCTTGTATCCTTCCTCATTCATAGCATAGGCTAAAAGCTTGCTGATAAGACTATCCTCATCCATATATTCGATTTCAATACCTATAATAGGACTAAGATTATTTTTCACACACTCCTGATAAAATTTATAGCTACCATACATATATTTATCAGTCATTGAAAGAAAAGTAAAATTGGCAGCCTTAGCAGCCTCTATATAATCCTTTAAATGAATAGAATTATTTAATAAATTATATTCTGTTTGACCATATAAAAAGCCCTTCATTAGCTGCACCCCTATTCTATAAATACTTTCTTATATTATAGTTGATTTTCCTCAGCTTTGCAATTTCTCTTTTTCTTTATATACAAAAATAACACAACTCCACCTATAATTCCTAAGCTACCTAGAATCATTGGAAGATAATATATTGGCTGAACTTGCTCCCATTTGGATTGGGTATCTTCAAAGACTGTAACTAAAAGTGTTTCACTTGTGGATAGACCAGATGAATTAGTAACACTTATCCGAACAGGATACACCCCAGGTTTCGTATAATCTACTAGGCTGTCATCATATTCTACCTTTCTATCTATTTCTTCATCAGAAGGATCTTGCGCAATAATGTAGGATAAAATATTTACTTTTTCATTTAGCTTAGTCGTTATATTTTCAACTAATAAAACTGGAGCCTGACTAGCTAACACCTTGACTTCACATTCAATTTTTTTAAATTTATCCTGTTGCTGATAAAGATAAAAAACTTTATAGCTACCTACCTTATTTTCTAATTTCGCACTATCTATTTTTATTTCATCAAAAATATTTATATTACCATGCGTTGCTCTTTTTATATTGTTTAAGATGGCTTCTTCAAAATTACTATTAAATTCTAAAAGTAAGGTGGATTTATATAGTTCAATAACGATTTCATCTTGATCAACAATTTCTATCCAAACTTTAATTTTTGATATATTTTGATTCTTGTCTGAAAAAGAAACTTCAAGTTCAAAGCTTTGTTCCTCATCTGTAGAAAAATCAGGATATGAAATGGAGTCTGTCACATCTCCATCTGTTTTATCTATAGCTTTAAAGTAAGAAATCAAACTAGGAGGCTCTCCTTTAGGAAGTATAATTCTTTTGTTTTCTCCTAAAAAGGTTACAACTGGTCCAATAGGATCCTTCACAAAAATTGTGAAAGATTGCTCCGTAATAAAATGGCGATCCTTGGCTCGAGCAATGGCTTGATATTCTCCAGGTATTACAAAGTTAACCAAAGATAAATCTGTTTCTTTTTCACAAAATCCACTATTATCAGTAGCTATAATAAGTGCACTGTAATCTGGTATAGGCGTTCCAATCCAATACGTTACCTCTGAGGGACATTCCAAAATGACAGGCTTGGTTTGATCAACAACTTTAAAAGTAATTAACACTTTATATCCTTGACATTGTCCAGGCTTATATTTTTGTTCTGTAGCTTTATACCAAACAAAATATTCCCCTTCTTTATGCGTATCAACATCTGTCAATAAATATAGCCAGTCTCCCGTTCTCACATAGTGAATTTCTGCATCCTCTAATGGAATTCCATCCCTATATAAGGTTGCCTTTGGAGTGAAAATGTAGCTTTGTAGATTATCTCCTAAAGGAATTTCTATAGTGGTAGTTGTATCATCCCATATAAACTTCCAATTGGAAGCATTAGCCTTTATTGAGGATAATAAAGGTAAAAATATCAATAAACATAAAAGTTTTTTCATTATAAAATTTCTCCCTCTAAATCTGAATATGCGTTACAAAAGCATTTGTATCTCCCATATTTCTTGCTAATTCGACAAAATTCACGTAAAAAAAAGAGCTTATCAATATAATCCTTTGTCTGCAATATATTAGGGATGATTACATCCGTTAATTCCTTATACCTTTCCTTATCATCACTAAAAGTAAAATAGTTTGCAATATTATAGCTAAAATCACACATATAAAAATCATTTTTATTTTGATTAAAAAATGCCTCTATATATTTTTTCGGCTCAAACAAGTGAATATAGATGAGTCTTGCAAAGGGTCGTAAATTTTTATAATGCTCTTTATTTTGTAGAGTTTGATTTTTAATATCATAATAAAACTCTAATGTATTTTTAAATTCTTTATCCTTGATAAATTCTAGCTCTACAACAGCACTTTCAAGCATTGAATTATGAATCATATATAATGTTTGTAAATATCGAACATACTCAGCCTTTGAGAATTCAGATGATTTTAAAAACAAATCTAAAAGCTTTTGACTATGAAGCAAGGTCATTGGACTATTGATTTTAACATAGCACTCCAAACACAGGACAGAGGCTATTTTTCCTAAGGTATCATCAAGATAATATATAGAGCTTAGCTGCTTAAGATTATCAATGGTTTCATTATAACATTCATCATAATATTTCAGAATAGAATAAAAAACTAAAAATATACTAAGCTCATCATCTAGCATTTCGCTAGTTATTTTGAACAATTCCTTTGAAACCTCATTTGCCTCTTGAAGCATATAAAAGGTTATATAATAGATTAAGAAAATAAGCTTGGTTCTATAATTATCTAAATCCTTACAGGTCTCATAAAGTTTTTTTACTTCTTCAAAATCTCTTGCATAGTAATATTTTACAAGTTTTAATAACAAGTTCTTTAATTCAAATAATAAATCTAATTTAGGAGATTCTAAATGCAATTTTTTACATATCTCATTTAACATGTATCGATTTGGCTTTAACTGTGCCTTTTCTATTTTACATAAATAGGATACTGAACATAAATCACCTGCAATAGAAGATAGGGTTTGAGATTGACTTGTTCTAACTCTTTTTAACTCTGTCCCTATCATACTATAGGCATTTTCATCTACTTTTCCTCTACGTTTTATTTCATCAATAAAAATATTTTTCTTCATTTTTATTCTCCTTTTTACCCACTTTTTTAGCACTTCTATTATATCTTGATTAAATTGGGAAGAAAAGAAAAAAAGTTTTGATAAAATAATAATTTTTTATTGAATTTATTTTACTTATAAACCAATAAACAGGAAAAAGAATAAATTTGTTCTCCATTGATAGCAAAATGGCTGGTTTGGTAGGATATGTTCTTTATCTCCATTTTCGGATGCTCGGAAAAAAATTTATTCAAGGCCTCTTCTAAATCAGCCTCATGCTCAAAATCAAATAATTTTGCTTTCATAAAATCACCAATATGAGCATATCACCTATTAAGAGAAAAAAAAGTAGAATCCTCTTCTACTTATCAATTTTATTACAATATTTTTTTAATGTACAGGAGTCACATGCAGGATGCAAGGCTTTACAATAATACCTTCCAAACAATAACAAAAGATGATGGGCCTCAATCCATTCCTCTTCAGGTATATATTTGCGATATGCTGCTTCTGCTTCCACTACAGTTGCTGTTTCATCTGTATACCCAAAACGCTTTGCCATACGCTCTAGATGAGTATCTACTGGCATGGCAGGAATTTTATATCCTTCTGCTAATATGACACTGGCAGTCTTTCTTCCTACACCATTTAAGGTTTGAAGCTCCTCTAAGGTTTTAGGAACCTCATCCTTATAAACTGTATGTAGGCGATTAGCCATTGCAATTAGATTTTTTGCTTTCATTTTAGCAAAGCCCAAGGATTGAATAATCTCATAAACCTCTTCATACTTTGCCATGGATAAAGCCTGAGGCGTAGGATATTTTAAAAATAAAGTTGGTGTTACTTGATTCACACGCTTATCTGTCGTCTGACTAGAAATCATAACTGCACAAAGTAATTCAAATAAATTAGAATACTTAAGCTCACATTTTGGATTAGGGATAATTTTACGTATTTCATTTAAAATTTCATTAGAACACACTTGATTCATATTTATATCCTCTTTATAAAATCCTTAAAGGCTTGGGGTGCCTCCTTAGATGGATGAACATCATATACTTTATTAGAAAGTCCCTGTAAAATACTTTTCATAGATAAAGTTTTTTTAGAAGCAATAATAGAATCCACCACTGCAGCAATTTGATCATAGGAATAACGATCCTCCATCATAAGACTCTGTAAAGCTTCTAATTCAGATGCAATCAACACTCGATTCATTTTAGCTGTAATGTACTGTATTGTTTTTTCTATATTATAAGTATCAGGTACTGTTTTTTGTTCTAAAAGATATTCTAATTTCTTAAACAAAGGTTGAAAAGAAATACATTCTGTTCCCTTCCCATTATCATAGGATAAATAAACCTCATAATATCCTCGCTCCATTAAGGAGGCAATAAGCTTGTCCAGCTTTGCAGGGGTAAGCAATACCTGCTTTGCTATATCAGAAATAGCTAATGTATTTGTTATCAAATAATTCTTTAAAATATGAATTAATAAAAAACCTTCTTCTGCATTTAGACCTAATGCCTTGGCATTTTCTAAAATAAGCTTCTCATAATTCAAATATCCCTTTTTATATAGTTTTTCTAACATATACATCAACTCCTAAGTCTTTTCCTTAATTCCTCATCAAATCCAGTTAAAAAGGCTTTTTTATTTAAAATTTCATGACGTAGATAAACACGTTCATCCAAAGAGGAAAAGATAATTTCATGAATTGCAGGCGCCTGATTTAATCGTAAGGATTGGATTTTATCTTCTGATATATTTAAGCTACGGGCTAAAACCTTTGCTGTTCCACTAGGTGCATCTTTCTTTGACGTAGCATGAATTTCTACAAAATCTAAAATTTCAAACTCCTTATGACACTCCTTCAGTAGCTTAGTAAATAAATCTATTCCTTTAGCATAGTTTGCTTTCCACAAAAAAGAAATTTCCTTTTGCTTTGCAAGCTCATAAAGCTGCTCAATTTGAGCAAAGCTATAGCCCGTTGTACCACTTAGAATAGGACACCCTAAATTCATAGACTCTATCAACAGCTCATAGGCATCTGGAGAAGAGAAATCTACAACAACATCTACCTTATCTAAAATTTCTTTAGCAGAATGAAACGTTTTAACCTTAGGATGCTGCTTAACATCTATACCTACAATATCAAATTCCTCTTTATAATATTCATATACATTGCTTCCCATCTTTCCACAAATACCAATAATGGCCATTTGCATATACATCACCAATGTATTATATGAAAGGATTCAGCTTCTTGCTTCCTTCTTTAAAGCCTCTTTTGCAGCATTTTGTTCTGCTTCTTTCTTTGTTTTACCTCTTCCACGTCCCATTAAAATATCATCCATATAAACAACTGCCTCATAGGTTTTATCATTCGCTGGTCCTTCCTCATGAACTATTTCATAATGAAGTGTTCGCTTATCTGCTTGAACCTTTTCCTGAAACGTAGACTTATAATCCTTAAATTTTAAAACTATATCCTTATAGGGAAGAACAATATGATTAAATATTTTATAAACTACCTCAAAATTAGAATCTAAAAGAATAGCTCCAAGCATCGCCTCAAAGGCATCAGCTATAATAGCAGGTCGATTACGTCCACCGCTATGCTCCTCACCATTTCCCAAGGATAAATATTGGGAAAGATCTAATTTTTCCGCATAAATATTTAGTGCTTCCTCACATACAGCCTTTGCTCTTGTCTTAGATAATGCTCCTTCATCCAAATGAAGATTTTGATACAAAAAATATGACATGCATAGCTGTAAAACTGCGTCTCCTAAATACTCTAGTCGTTCATTACATTCCACTCCATGCTCATTTGCATAAGAGGAATGTGTTAAAGCTGTCTTTAATAAATCAAGATTATGAAATTGATACTGCAATTTATTTTCTAATTCGGATAAATCCATCTTTATCATCTCCTAAAAATTTTCTTCAATATCTACTATATCCTTTATTTTTTCTACGATATAAACTTTTTTCGCATTCTTTATATTTATACAAACCCTTAGTTTATCTCCAATTTCATAATATTCTTTGCTATAAGTAACAAATCTTTGATCCCCTATTTTTAGAAACACCTTATAGGTAGTATCTCCAATAGTATGATGTCTATTTCCTGTAGAGGATTGACTTGATATTGTTGTGCCTAACACAACAGCAATATCATTTCTAAGCTTTTCCTTTTTCTTAGGAAGAATGGCTTTCGTTTCCAAAATCTTTACCACAATAAAAGCACATAAAATTTCTCCTACCGCCAAGCAAAAAAATACAATCCCAAGAACAAACTTCTCCATAGACATAAAGATGACAAAAGCAATTATACAACCTATAAAGAAAATCAAAAACAATAGACCTTTTATAATATCAGCCTTACTGCTAAGCTTCCAGGTATCGACCACAGATTTGATTTGATGCACACTATATTCCAATTGATTGTATCCCTCTTTATCGTTAATTTCCTCAATAGCCTCATCAACAGAGAGTTTTTCTTGTCTTTTAAATTCCTTTCGAATTCTAATAATATATAAAGGAGTTGCCAAAATTGCTAGGACGAAAAAACTAGCAAATACAATAATAATATAGATAATATTTTTTGTATACGCCGTAAGTAAAAATCCACCAATAACATATAAAATTAATCCAATATATATTAAAACTCTATATCGTTTCTTCATTCTTCTCCTCAAATTTAGGCAATTTTTCTACTACCTTTTCTATGATTTTAGCAGAAGCCATTTCATAGGCTAAGCGTATGGCATGAAAGTAAGCAAAAGGATCTGAGTTACCATGTGCTTTTACTACAATCTTTGAAAGACCAAATAGCATAGCACCTCCAACCTCCTTAGTACTCATACGCTTTTTAAATCTTTTTAAATTTTTACGCATAAATAAATAGCCTATTTTTCCACCCAAGGAGGATTTGATTTCTTCGGATAGCATAGTAGCCATCCCCTTTGCAGTTCCTTCAATGGATTTCAAGCAAATATTACCTGAAAATCCATCCGTAACAACAACATCACATGGACAATTTATCATCTCTGTAGGTTCAATATTTCCATAAAAATTAATTTCCTTTAAGTCATTCAGGTAATCATAGGCTTCTTTTTCAATTTCCCTACCTTTACCAGGCTCTGATCCAATATTAAGCAATCCCACTTTAGGCTCTTGAACCTTTAAAACCTCTTTTGAAACAACGGAGGCAAAAATGGCTAAGCTACCTAAATGCTCCTTTCTTAATTCCACATTAGCTCCAACATCCAATAACAATCTTGGATGCCCATCCAAATTTGGAACAAAAGGACATAACGCAACTCTTTCCATTTGAGGTAATCTACGAACTAACAAATGAGCCCCTACAACAACACATTGTGTAGGACCGCTTGTCACACAAGCATCGGCATCTCCATTTTTACAAGCTTTCATTGCTAAACATAAGGAAGCATTCTTTAGAGTACGTATTGCTTTAACTGGATCATGCTCTCCCATAGGAATTACTTCAGGAGTATGTACAATTTGAATTCTTGTGGAATCCTTCAAAAGAGGCTTTATTTTATCCTCATCTCCATATAGTATTATTTCTAAATCCTTAAATTTTTGAATGGCCATCATACTACCAAGTACCGTAGTATTTACACCATAATCGCCACCATTGGCATCTATTGCTAATTTAATCATAAAATTCCTCCAACTTAATTATAATTTTAGCATTTTACCCAAATAAAAACTAGTTTATTTTATTTTTTTTATAAGAAATCTGATTGAAAATATCTTCAACTCTTTGATTTTTATGGAAATCCTTTCCATATTCCTCTAAATAGGCTCTGCTATCCTCTAAGGCACATTTCCAAATAATCGCATCATTGGATTCATAATCAAAATTTAAACTCATAAATCCTGACTGTTCTTCACCCAAATAATCTCCTGGTCCACGCAGCTTGAAATCCTCTTCTGCAAGTGTAAATCCATCTTGAATTTTAGATAAAATATCTAGGCGTTGCACATAAGCTTTTGTAGTTACTAGATAACAATAGGATTGAATTTCCCCTCTACCAACACGTCCACGAAGCTGATGAATTTGAGATAGTCCATATCGCTCTGCATCTAATATGACCATTACTGTAGCATTAGAAACATCAACTCCCACCTCTATCACCGTTGTAGATAAAAGACATTCTATTTTACCTGATTTAAAGGAAGACATAATTTCATCTTTTTCGTTTGCTTTCATTTTGCCATGGAGAACTCCTAATTTTGCCTCTGGTAAAAGCTGTTCAAATATTTCCATAGCCTTATTCATATCAATAAAATCTAAGCTTTCACTCTCTTTAATTAAGGGAACAACTACATAGATTTGCTCATCACATGCCAAATGTCTTCTTAAAGTCAGTGCTAAGGTAGAGATATCCTCCATTGAAATTACCTTTGTTTCCACTGGTCTCCTATTCTTTGGCATAGTATGAATGAGGGATAGGTCTAAATCACCAAATGAGGTTAAGCCTAAAGTTCTTGGAATAGGGGTTGCAGTGAGATATAGAGCATCAACTCCCTTAAGTTTTTTTAATAAGGTTTGACGTTGCCTTACACCAAAACGATGCTGTTCATCAATTACTACTAACCCCAAATTTTTAAAAATAACTTTATTCTCTAATAATGCATGTGTGCCAATTAAGATGGAAACTCTCCCATGCAATAGTCGAAATAAAATATCCTCTTTTTCTTTTTGTTTCAAGGAAGAAACGAGTAATTCTGAAGCCAAGAATGGAAAAAGTCTTTTAATCGTTAATAAATGCTGTTTAGCAAGAATTTCTGTAGGAACCATTATAGCTACCTGATACCCAGCAGTAATAGCAGCAAGTGCTGTAATAAAAGCTACTATAGTTTTACCTGAACCTACATCTCCTTGAATCAATCGATTCATAGTTTTATTTGATTTTAAATCACGCAAGCAATCTTGAATTACATTTCTTTGATCAATGGTAAGTTCAAAAGGTAAACTTGAAATTGTATCTTCAATTAGACTTTCATTAATTATTTTAGGTTGCTTTATATCTTCATTTCTAAGCTTTTTTAAAGCCTCTAATGAAAGAGTATACCAAAAGAAATCCTCATAACGGATTCTTCTTCTAACTCTTTCACAATCCTGCACATTTCTTGGAAAATGTGCTAGCTTTACAATTTCATTTAAAGAGCCTAACCTGTATTTTTCAATAAATTGTATAGGTAAATCATCCTCTAAACTAAATCCCGAATCTAAAACATTTTTTACTGCATTTTGTAGCATCTTATTTTTTATATCTAATATTCCATAATCTAACTCAATTCGACTAGAAAAATCTTCAAAAAAAACTGTACTTAGACTAAATTCATTTTCCTTTTCCTTATATTTTCCAAAACAAATTATGTCTAATCCAATTTGAAGCTTAAACCGAAGATAATCACTAGAATAAATTACACATTTTATTTTTCGTTCATTTACAAAAATATAGAAAACAAATGCCCTAGAATTTTTATGCGTCTTTATCCATATGGGTCGAGAAGCAACCCTTGCCTTAAAGCATAAAGCCTCTCCACAAAAGGCATTAGAATTGTCCACCTGATAATAATTATATTTTCTAGGAAAATATAAAAGGAGATCTTTAGGCGTATAAATATGATTTGCATTTAAGCGCTCTAATGTAACTGGTCCAATTTTTTTAATATCCTTTAGATCCAAAATCATCTCTCCTTTTTCTTAACAAAAATGGTTGGATTCCTCCAACCATTTGCCTATTTTCTATTATTATTCAACAGCAATAATATAGGAATAAATCTCCTGTTCCCCATCAATAATTTCAACTTCAATATCAGAATTTATACCCAAGCAAAATTCCTCAAGACAGCTTTTTTCTTCCTCAGAAGCTTCTTTTCCACAAAAGAATGTCACAATTTGACTTTCCTCGCCTATAATTTTCTCTAAAAGTGCTTTTAGAGCATCTTCTTGAAGTTTAGTAGATACTACAATTTCTCCATTTGCAATACCCATAAAATCCCCTGCTAGAATCTTAATTCCACCAATTTCTGTATCTCTAACTGAATATGTGATTTCGCCGGTCTTTACATTTTGAACAGCTTCATTCATTGCCTCTAAATTTGTTTCCAAATCAGCTTCTGAATCAAAAACCATCAAAGATGCATAGCCTTGAGCTATCGTCTTTGCATTAAGTACAGCTACCTTTGACTCCTTCACCATTGTAGAGGCTTGTTTTGCTGCCATAATCACATTCCCATTGTTAGGAATTATAATAATATTCTCTGCATTTACCTTCGTACATGCATCAACAA
Organism: uncultured Anaeroplasmataceae bacterium; assembly: GCA_910579215.1. Classification (GTDB taxonomy): domain Bacteria; phylum Bacillota_I; class Bacilli_A; order Acholeplasmatales; family Anaeroplasmataceae; genus Pelethenecus. The sequence continues at coordinate 64,677 of CAJTTN010000006.1, read as the reverse complement.
AGGCTTCAGTGGAAGGGTTCATCGTTTGTCCCCCTTCAATCACATAGTCTACACCTAAATCCTGAAAGGTTTGTGTAATTCCATCACCAAAGCAAACGGCTACTAAAGCAAAGGTCTTCTTTGGGATAGCACCTAAAACCTTAGCACCTTTTTCTAGATGCGTATGCCCTACACGTTGATTTTCAATCTTTATATCTGTAAGCTCTCCATGTTTAAGGGCTTGCTCTAATACTAAGCCAGGATGATCCGTATGTAAATGTATTTTACAAACGGAAGCATCTAAAACTACATTCAAAGATTCTCCAAGGCATGATAAAGAAGATTTTAATGCACTCTCATCAAAATTTTTGGTATCCTTAAGTTCAATAAAGAATTCTGTACAATAAATATTTTTTACTTCTACAGGCTTTTCTGTTTCAGTTTTTTGAGATCCATCAGTAGCTTCAAGCATTTGACCACGTAAAGCCATAATCATTCCCTTAATAATCTCTAAAAATCCAGCACCACCACTATCAACAACACCAGACTCTTTTAAAACTGGTAATAGATTAGGTGTATTATCTAAAGATTTCTTTGCCTCATTTTCATAGTAGTTCATTAAATCTTCTACGGTCTTAAATTCAGACAAATGCTCCTTAGTATGCTCTGCAGCCTCACGTACTACAGTAAGTATTGTTCCCTCAACTGGCTCCATTACAGCCTTATAAGCAACCTTGCACCCAGACTCTAAGCAATTCATTAAATCTTCTATAGATAAATAATTATGCTCCAACTTCTGCATGCCAACATATATTCCTCGGAAAAATTGAGATAAGATAACTCCAGAGTTTCCACGAGCACCCATTAATGCTCCACGGGATAAAACCTTACCTACTTCTATTATAGATGAGGAAACGCAAGAATCCATCTCACGTACTCCTGACATCACTGTCATCGACATATTTGTTCCAGTATCTCCATCTGGCACAGGGAAAACATTTAACTCATCCACTTTTTTGTGGTTATTCTTTAAATTAATAGCGCCATTCATTACCATTTTCTTGAATAAAGCTACGCTAACACTGCTTACCGCCATGGTAATCCTCCTAAATATCAAATTAAGTATATGTATATAGCCTCTTGGCTATGGGTAATTAAAATCAAATAAACTCTTCCAAAATATTAAAAATTTACACAATTCGACTCGATAAAATTCACCTCTACTATAACGAAATGTTTAATTCATTTAACATTATAGCACTAAAACCTATAAATGTAAACAAAAAATGCATTAATAGGCGATGACTTTTAAAATATACCAATTTTTTAACAAAAAGTCAAATAAATAATGTAAAAAAATTAAAAAGTTCTTGCTTTTCTCACTAATTTAAGGTATACTAATAAAGCTTGAAGTTTTATTTTAACGTCATAAGGAGGTATAGAACTATGGCTAAATGTTATATCACTGGTAAAACAACAGTAACAGGAAACAAGAGATCTCATGCTTTAAATGCTACTCGTCGTACATGGAAGGCTAACCTTCAAACTGTTCATATCAAGGATGAGAACGGTAACGTTAAGAAGGTAAAAATTTCTGCTAGAGCATTAAAAAATTGCAAGCTAGAAAGAGCTTAATATGAGTAATATTAAGAGGGACAAATTGTCCCTTTTCTTGTTTTAAAGAGGCTTGGTAACGCTCATCGGCCTCTTTATTTTTTTCAATATACATTAATCCTACATTTAGAGAAAAAAGGGGCTGTTAAGAAACTAAAAAGTTTCTGACAGCTTCATTTTGTTAGAAAATGCACCTTTTTGATACAATAAAGTATCTGGAGGTGTTTTTTCATGCCATTTTTTACTGTCTTTCAAGACCATTTATTTCCTACCGCTGAGCTAGACCGAGGGGAAAGAGAAAAAATAGATACTTTTTTAAGATTATTAGAAGAATCTGGTGTGGGTGAAATTATATACAAAGAGACTAATAAGGATAGAAGTTTAGGAGGAAGAAACTCCTATAATCCGTATCGTTTATTTGCTGCCATTATCTATGCCTTTTCAAAACATTCAGGTAGTTTAAGAAAAATTGAGGAAAGTATCAAATTTGATTTAAGATTTATTTACCTATTAAATCAAGAAACCCCTTCCTATGTTACTATTTCTAAGTTTCTTAACAACATAGTTGTTAAACACTTTGAAGCCATCTTTGTCTCTATTACTAAAACCATCCTCTTAAAGTATAATTTCTGTTTTGATGATTGTTTCATTGATGGTACTAAAATTGAAGCCAATGCTAATAAATATAAATTTGTATATAAACCTACCACTTTTAAAATAAATCTCTTTGATAAAATTAAATTACTTCTAATCCAATACTTTCCTCTATCAGAAAACAAAATTACTTTCGTTTCTAAAGAGGTTGCCTCCTATGTCTCTTTAATGCTAGAACTTTTAAAAAAACAAAATATAGATATCAATACTATAAAGATTGGTAGAGGTCATCGTAATCCTAAAATTGTTTCTGATTATCTTTTACTTTCTACTTATTTAATTAAACTTTTAGACTATGAAGAAAAAGAAAGAATTTGTGGTCCAAATCGTAATTCTTACTTTAAAACTGACCATGATGCTACTGCTATGTGTCTTAAAGAAGATTACTATTCTGGTCTAGGCAGTAATACTCATGCGGCTTATAACTTCCAAATTATCGTTTCTAAAGGTATTATTTTGTCCTTTTATATCTCTTGCGATAGAACAGATCAATATACTTTAATTCCAACTCTACAAAAATTTTATCAATTATATGGCTTTTTCCCAAAAAGGCTTTGTGGTGATGCTGGGTATGGTTCTTTGAAAAACTATAGTTTCCTTCAAAATAACAACATTGAAAACTATATAAAATTTGCTGATTGGGCTAAGGTTGTTTCTGGTGACACTTATGATTTATTTTACTTTAATGATAATGAAGATTTAATTTGTATGAATCATAAAGTGGCTCTTAAAACTAGGTTTTTTGAGAATAGATATGCTCACAAGGGATCTTTCTTATATGTAATTCAATCTTGTTCTTATTGTAGATTAAAAAAGTATTGTCAAGCCAATCTCAAGGTGATTAGAAACTATCGTATATTTGATGTCAATTATGATTATTCTATAATCAAAAAGAAAGTTACTCAATACCTTTTATCTCCCAAAGGTATTGAGATGAGAGTAAATCGGAGTTCTCAAGTAGAGGGGGCTTTTGGTGTTATTAAACAAGATATGGTTTATGATAGAACTAGGCGTCGTGGTCTTCAAAACGTTTCTTTAGAATTTATGCTGGTTTGTCTTGGCTATAATATTAGAAAACTCTTTTCTTTGATTGAGGGAAAAGCTAAAACAGATTATTGGGTTGCTCCTATAGATTTGAAACCTGAAACTATCCCAAAAATAGACTATGATAAGATTTTTAAAAAAACTCGAAAGAAAGGAGTGAATGAATCTCTCCGTAAGTCTTATAAATACAAAAAAAGAAGCTGCTAGAAACTTTTTAGTTTCTTAACAGCCCCTGAAATAGTTTAACTATTTACTAATTAATATAGTGCTGTTTATATAGAATTATAAGAATGCTAAGACGACACCTAATGCAGGAACTATAGAAGGTAGCGCTGGTGCTATTATTGGTAAACCATAAACTGCTAATGCAGCTGCTGCTACAATTTCAGGATAATTTATAGTACCCTTTATAAAGGAATATAATCCATTTTCCTCCTGTACAGTATATTGAAAACCAAATCGTCCCTTAGCATTATAAGATATATCAAAATTTGATTTTCCCGCATGTATTCCAAAAGATGCTTCTCCTCCTAATCCCATACTTACACCATATCCATTTACATTTATATCAATGCCAACAGAAAATTCCCAAAATCTATACCATTTTGTCGGAAGAGTAACCGCAAGATTCACAGGTTTACCATTACTATAAGATTTAGAATATCCAGTCCCTGTTGTTATGGTTGAAACAATGAAGTAATGTGACTCAATTTCAAATTCCTTCTTAGAGGTAATAGATAGTCCAAAAGTATTAGAAAACCAATCCCAAATATCTGTCCACCAATTGGTTCCACATTTATCGCTAAAAGATACAGGATAATTTTTACAATAACAAAATAAATTCATATCATTTATGCTTTGAAATTGAAGATAATTAATATTATCTGCGTTCAACCATCTGCACCATTCTGGAACATAATATCTACTTCTACAATAATACATTTCAGTTTCTATATCATAATAATATCCTTTATATCTAAATGGATTATAAGTTCCTATTGATATAGCAGACGTGTCTGTAATAGAAGTGATTTTACCATAAGCCGTATATCCATATTTTACCACAAGCTCACCATCACTATCTACTAAGCCTAATATATTTTGTAAGAAATCTCTAACGTAGTAAAACTTTTTTTCATTATTATAAATAAGTCCATATAATTGATCATTTTCATTATATAAGAAGTCTAATCTATAATTAGGAGAAATCTCTGTAATTAATTTATCCCCATCATAATAAAAGCTTGTTCTTTTTGTTTCATTTGTATTTTCATTGGTAATACTTTTACTTATTCTAAGACCATTTGAATTATAGGTGTATACATGCTTAGTTTCTCCTCGCTTGGATAAGCCTACTAGTCTTCTTCCCTCCCATTCATAAGTAATTCCATCGTAACTATTTGGATTAAGTGAATTGGTTCCATAGGATATTTCTTTCCCATTTACTAGTATCAATCTATCCTTGATGGTTGTGTCATATTTAAATGTTATTGTCCCCACTTTAGTTATATTACCATTTGCATCATATTCATAATTTATAGAGTCCTCTTTTGTTAAAAAGCCTCGTGCATTATAACTGTAGGTATGACTTCCAAAGGTAGAATCTTGTATACTCTCTATATGACCTAAGGCATTTGTTTTATATGTTCGTTCTGTATGATAGCCACCATAAGTATCATAGGTCTCCTTACTAATAGCAGTAGAAATATAGGAGATATCTCCAAAACTATAGCCTAAATCTATTAAGAACATACTATATTGAGAAGTATTTGTCCATGTATTGTTTTCTAAAAACATGAAGGCTTGGTCCATATGGTAATAATGAGTTTGTCCTTCCTCTCCAAAATCATCAAGCGCTTCTTCACTTATATCCCATACAACCTTTGTATGAAATATATCAGGGTTTAATAGTTGAACATCTTGAACATAGCCTATATAGACCCCATTTTTCTGGAAGGTAAAGCTTTCATTTGGTTTAATTTCAAAAAGCTGCTCCACATCTCGTATAAAACATTCTATTTCAGGATAACTTTCAGGAGTACACCTTTTTTTATATTCATAATTAATAGACATCACGTCATCTTCATTATCTTTTTTTATTGCTCTTTTATTTAGTAACCCTAATTCGTCATATTCTGATACGAATGATGTTGATTTTAATTCATCAGCCAACGTATTTAATGTTTCTACTTCACAGTAAGCAGCACGAGTTGAAAGCATTTCAATTTGACCTAGCATAGGATAGCAAGTTTCATAAGTTCCCATTGCAGTTTGAATGCTTACCTTTTTAGTTGTACGTCCTACTGATAAAATTAAAGATTCAAAGGATGTATTAATTTGAATATTACTTGTATAAGTATTTCCATTTAAATATACACGAACAGTTAAATATTTTTGATCTCCTGTCGAAGAAGATATGGAACCCTCTGTAAAGGATATTCCTACTGTATTCCATATGTCTGTTGGAAGTTTTAAATTTGTTTTAATCGTTGAACTATTAACCTTTATACTTAAGTAGGTATCATATTCTCTATATAATCCAATGGTATATCCTTTACTATCCTTACATTCTAATAGATATTGCTTATCAATAGTCTCCTTTATAAAGGCTCTCATAAGTATGGTTCCTGTTTGACTCATAGCTAGATCATACTCTAATCGATTTCCCTCTGCCATAAACGCACATCTTTTACTTAAATTATTAAAGTTAAATGTCCTATCTTTATCTGTAGAACTTACAACTCTTGCATCAAAGACTACTGGTTTCTTTCCTTTTAAAGAAGTTACATTATTTTGTAGTGGGTATATTTCAAATTGATTCAACATAGATTCAGATAGATTGTATATGGTTGTAGAACTAAAGTTGACACTATCCTCATCTAAATAAGAATTTCCTAAGATATAATCTTTAGTTGTACTATAAAAATCTTGCATTTGCTTTGAACTTAAATAAAATCTTCTTCCTAGCACTAATGCTGTAATAGGACATTCTAAACTATCATATCCCTTAGTTCCATCAAAACGATAGCCAATGTGGTATGGAGTTATAGATCCCACACGTATAGTTCTGCTTATAGTTCCCTTTAAATATTTAGAATTATGGTATAGTTCAAATGAAAAGCCACCTGAGGTACCAACTTCATCTATCCGATATGCGAAATTAAGACCAAAAAAATTCCAGGTATTTAATCTTATTATAGAATCTATAGTTCTTGTTTCTATTACATTATTTGAATCTTTAGTCTCTAAAACTAGTTTTCCTGAACTATTGAAATATGCTGCTACAAAGCATGGCAATGTTTTATTCTTTATACTAAATAGATACTTTTTATTACTGCCCAAAGGTAAATTTGTAGGATAAAACCAGAATCCTATACTTCCACAATCCTCTGTATTATTTTTCATAGGAGGATTATAACTCATAGGATTAAATAATCCACAATGAACACATGGTACTTTTTTCTTTCTTATATATATAGGGTTACTTTTATTATTTGTATTATAATTTATAGCACTTAGTATATACAACGGATTTTTCAACTCTGCAGAATCAAGAAACATGGTTCCTAAATAGTCTGTATCTCCCTGTAAATATCCAATTAAATTATCTGGACTAAAACCTTTAGAACTAGAAATATTATCATAGGATTCATAGATCGTTTTTGAATTTAACAGTCTCTTTTTACGATTAATTTCTCCTAACGTATTATATTCATATTCTATAACTGATTCTTTTTCCTCTGCCTTTAATACTTGTCCATCATTATCATATGTATAAGCCTTTATTATATTTCCCGTTCCATCCTTAATATCTTTCAATCGATCATTAACATCATAGCTATAGTGATACTTCAAAATTCCATTAAAGCGAATATCAGTAATTTGCTGTTTAGAGTTATAAGAAAAATTATAGGTTCCTCCTGACCCATATGTTTGTCCTGTAAGCAAGCCCTTTTTCTTATCGTAGTTAAAAGATACAATTACGCTATTATTCATAGAAACTGAATTTAAATTATTACATGAATCATAGTCAAAGGTATAGATAGTCCCATTTGGAAGTGTTACCTTATTTAATTTATTTTGAGAATCATAAGAATAATTTGTTTCTAAAGATTTATTAAATAATATCTTTGTTAAATTATCAAAGGCATCATAGATATACTCTGTTGTAACGTTTAAGGCATCTTTAATCGTTTTTATTTTGCCAAAGGTATCATAATCATAGCTTGTTTTATTACCTAGTTCATCTGTTTCATTTAAAACAAATCTTCCTTGACTATCATATTCTTTTGTAATCTCTAATTTTTTTGAACCATCCGCATTGGATACAACACTATTTATTACATTATTATAAGAATCATAATTATATTCTAATGTACCTCCATATGCTGTTTTTGCATGTGTAACATTGCCCTTTGCATCATACTTATAGTTAAATAATGTGGAATCTTTTCCTACTGAAGATATCCTTAGTCCCTTAGAATCATAGGCACTAGAAACTGTTCCTTTACCGCTACCTGCTTCTTTTACATTCCCTTGAGCATCATAAGAATAATTTGTACCAGAATCTTTCTTTAAAACTTGGATTCCACCAATATCTATTCTTGGGTTCCCTGTCACAGTTATTGTAATTTTAATTGCTGAATAGCTCTTAATAGGATTTAAGCCTAATATTAAAGGTTCATAATTTCCATCTAGCACTGCTTTTTTAAATTCTCCAACTACCGTTTCATCAGCAGTAATTTTCACTTTAACATTACTTGTCTTTGTATAATTTGTCCATTGTCTACCCCATATTACAACTGTAATTCTATCTCCTGCGAGTCCTCTTGTTCCTATACTATAGCTTAAACTCCCTGATCCTGTAATTTGAAACACTGGTTCTAATATAGGTTTAAACAATGTATCGGTTAGAGTTACATAAGATGTATAAACTCCACTACTTGATTTTGAAAACATACTGATATTAGGCGTAGATAAAGTACTTAAAGTATTCTTCATAGGAAGTATTGAACTTTCTCTTATCGCTTTCTTTGTCACCGCATCAAATTCTATTTTTTTAACATTTCCAACCTCATCCATTTCAAATACTGGCATACTATTTTTATCAAAGAATACATAATTCTTTTTACCAAATTTATCTGTAAGAATGGTTTTTGTTTCTTCATATGCTATAGTAGTTTGAGTTGCATTAAGTTCGTCCTCATTGATGACTGTAACTATTTTTGTTACACAATTGCTGGTAAAAGTGTATTTTACATAATCCTTTAGAATTTCGTCTTTAATAGTAATTTCATTACTAGAATAATTTATAGATAAGTTCTTTATTAATTTTGATTCTTTATAATGCTTTACACTTGTCATTCTCTTATTAGAATCATAGCCAAAATCAATGGAATAAAGTAATGTTCCATCCTGTATATAGCTTACCTTTGTTATAATTTCATTTGTTTCTGTGAAATTTACTTTTGCACCTCTTTTATTATCCATATTCAAGCCATTAAAGATTGTTTTTTCACCATTTGCATACTCTATGGATGTTGGATAATAATCATTTCCGTTATCATAACGAACTATGTTACCTTGTAAGTCTTTAAAATGATAGGTATACTCATCACTATCTCCTGGGATTAATATTGTATTTTTCTGTATTGAAATTGCGGTTTCCTTTGAGGTAAACAGATTACTTCCATTATCAAAATCATATGTTAAATAGCTTCCATCTGCATCTCTTACCAAAATATAACTTTCAATATCAGAATATTCTTTAAATAGGTTTATATTACAGCCCTTTCCAAAGTATCCCATTCTATCCTTATCCTGATAGTTCCATATTAAGCTTAAATCAATTGGATTAGGTCCTAATGTCGTTAATAATGGAATAACAATATGCATATTTGCATCTGCTTTATTTACATTTACGAATACCTTTGCAACATCACCAACCGTTTGACTGATTTGCTTTGTATATTCCTTTAAGCCTTTGTTTGCCATTTTCTTTTTCCTTCTTTCTTTTTTAAATTAATCTTTTTGTTGTTCTTGCTTCCTTGATGATATCATCATCAAGATATTCTACTATTTCATGTAGATCTACCATTCTTTTGAATCTATCATAAAAGACTTGTTTTAATTCTTCAATTAAAGCCAATTTTTCTTCATGGAGTAAGTCTAACGACAGCTCAATGAAGAAATCTAAGTCTGAGTCCATTCGCTCTATTCTTTTTGCTATTGATCCATGAATCCATAGTCCTTTTATTTGATATTTCGTTTGGAATTCCTCTTTTCTCTTCTCTACAAATTCTATAATATCTGTTAAAGAAACTGGAATTATATTCTTATAATACTTTTTTTCCATATAGGGATTCTTCTTTATTAGTGCTATCATAAACTTAAGCATCACTGCCTTATTACCTTTGAAGAATTCCTCCCTTGCTTTCTCATATTGATTAAAATCTGACTTACATAAATGAACGAGCGGAATCTGATTTCTTACCAATATATAATTCATTATCATTAAGGATAGAATTAGCCTATCCTCTTCCTTTAAATCTTTTAGCTCCTCATACACATATAAATGATATTCTATCGCCTGTTCTAAAGGTGATAGGTGATTTATATGAAAGTATTTTGTAGATAATTTTATAGCCATGAATGGTTCTAGCTCTTCTTCTGTAAAAAGATAATAAAATCTTTTCCAGAGACTTTTAGATATCCTATTTTTATCGTTGTGCAATATATAAATATATGCATCATAGGTATTTTTTATCTTTTCTTCTATTGGTGTTCTATACTCATCCTCACTATAGATAATCTTTTTAAAAATATCATGATCAAAGATATAACCACAATATCTTAAAAGCTTTTCTAAAAAATTTCCTATCTTCTTTCTGACAAATATTCTCTTATTCTCTACTAATTCATATATCTCTTCCATTTTATCCCTCCCTTTTTCTATTTTCTAAATCAATTCTCTTAGTTTCTCTTACTAAATTGCTAATGCTTTTTCTTACTTCTGCAATGGAGTTTGAAGTAAGTAGTTTACTGATCTCTTTAGAGATTGGAAGTATGATTTCTTTATTTTCTTCAATATATGCGACTACCAAAAGATATTTTATAATTATTTCCTTACCTTCTTTTTCTTGAATACTTTGAATTAAATTATAAATTTTTTCTTCTAACAAATTTCCAACAAAGCCATTAAATTGATACTTTATTTTTCTATATTTAAAATAGCTATTTACCACTCTAGCTTCTGTTGTGAAACGATGCTGTAAAAGAAAATTTCTCATCATACATATACTTAGCTCTTCCTCAGTTTGACAAGCACTTTTATTATAAAAACATTCCATCATATGTTTTTCATTGATATAATTAGATACTTCTAATAAGCTTTTACAAAGCAAATAATCTAGTGCTAGAGGATAATTTTTTCCTTTAAGAAGCATCTTCCTTTTCTCTTTTCTTAATAATTTGCTTGATTAGCTCATTTCCTCCAGTGGATGCTAATCCACTCATTATTCCTATAGCTACTGCAAGAAATGGACTTGTCACATTGAATAATAGATCTGGACTAACGTAGTAGATGATGAGACCAAGCATTCCGCCAATACCTCCTACGATTGTGGGAATATATTTATATCTTTTCTTCTTTCTTAAGATGACAACCTTGAAAAATTCTCCTATTAAATAACAAAGTATTGTAATTACAGGAATACTCATCATTTCCATATTTATCTTTTTAGATTTGAATGTTCAAGTCGCTTTTCTAAGGAGCTTTGAGCTTCTTCTACACGAACTAGCCTTGATAATAAATCTTGATAATTGGTTTCTACCTTATCTAGCTTTCCTTCCATACGATCTATGCTTGACTTGATATAGCCTATATCACTAATTAATACGCCCTCTGTTTTTGCATCCCTTTTAGTATCCGTAGTACGATTTCTTCTAAATGCTAAATATGCAAAGCTTACACTTGATATAGTTCCTATAAGCCCTATGACTCCTACAACGATTTCATTCATTTCTTTAGCTCCTTTCTACTTTTTTACTTTAAGATCTTAAATTTTCACATATTAGCGTCCTAATATAGCTTTAGTGTAGCATACTTCGTTATAGAGTGAAATAGCGACATTCGATATTGACAGTCGACACTTTTTGTGGTAATGGCCCCCCTCTTTTTCCTATTTTTTTCTATTAAAAAAAAGCAAATTTTTTTAAATAAAATCTGCTTAAAAACTTTTTTTTATAATTTCAAATAAAAAGACTATTAAATTTTTTAAACAAAATCTAATTGTCTTTCATACTTATTCTTTTATATTACCACAACGCATTGCATTTAATATAGCTAAAATAGCTACTCCTACATCTGCAAGAACGCCAAGCCACATATTACTAATACCTATAGCAGACAAAATGAGGACAGCAATTTTTATCCCTAATGCAAACACTATATTTTCTATCACTATTGTCATCGTTTTTCGTGCAATACGTTTCGCCGTAGATATTCCTCTAAGATCATCTTTCATTAATACTATATCTGAGGCTTCTATTGCTGCATCAGAGCCAACACCACCCATAGAAATACCAATATCTGAGCGCATGAGTACAGGAGCATCGTTGATACCATCTCCAATAAAGCAAAGGAGATCCTTTTCTTTTTTAGCGGCTAAAAGCTTTTCTACCTCTTCAACTTTGTTCTGAGGTAAGAGAGAAGCCTTGAATTCTGTAACTCCAATTTGCTTAGAAACATGCTGGGCGATTGCTTCATTATCTCCTGTCAGCATGATTGTTTTGCCACCCATCTTATTTAGGCTGCGAATCACCGCTTCCGTTTCTTCTTTAATTTCATCACTTATCAATATAGAGCCTATAAATTTATCATTTTTAGCCACATATACAACTGTCCCAATTCCCATTTCCTTCACATAAGAAATATTTCTTTGTTCCATTAATTTATCATTGCCACATAAAATTATATCTTCCTTTTTAGCGACGATTCCATAGCCTGCGATATTCTCAATGGTATACCCCGTCTCTTTTACTTCTACAAGCTTTAAGATAGATTGAGCTATAGGGTGATTAGACCCTGCCTCAGCAATTGCTGCAAGTCTAAGGATTTCTTCTTTATTTTCTTCTGGAAAAACCCTAGTAACTACAAAGTTCCCTTTGGTTAAAGTTCCTGTTTTATCAAAAACATAAATATTCGCCTTATGCAATTGCTCCAAATAATTAGATCCCTTAATCAATATTCCTTTTTTTGAGGCTGCACCAATACCTGCAAAAAAGGAAAGTGGGATTGAAATTACAAGAGCACATGGACAAGATACAACTAAGAAATTCAATGCTCGGTATAACCAATCCAACCAATTTTGTGTGATTGCTCCTGGAATAACAACTAATAATAAAGCAGAAAGAACAACGGTAGGGGTATAATATTTTGCAAATTTTGTAATAAAGTTTTCCGCTTTAGATTTATGTTCTGAGGCATTCTCTACTAGCTCTAATATCTTAGAAACAGTTGAGTCATAAAAAAGCTTTGTAACCTTTATATGTAAGGTTTGTGTCAGATTGACACATCCACTTATTACCTCTTGTCCTTCATAAACTTCCCTAGGTAGAGATTCTCCAGTCAAAGCCTTAGTATCTAAGGTCGAACTCCCCTTTATGATTTTTCCATCTAAAGGGATTTTTTCTCCTGGCTGTACAATAATAATTTCATCAAGCTCAACCTCTTCTGGGTCAATTGTAAAAATTTCACCCTCTCTTAAAACATTTGCAAAATCTGGTCGTATATCCATTAAGGAGGCAATAGATTTTCTGGATTTTCCAACAGCATAGCTTTGGAAAAATTCTCCTACCTGATAAAACAATATGACAGCTACAGCCTCATCAAAGGAACGAATAGCAAACGCGCCTATAGTTGCAATACACATTAAAAAATTTTCATCAAAAACTTGACCATGCAATATATTCCTTATTGCTCGCCAAAGAACATCATACGCTATAAAAATATAAATAAATAAATATAGAGTCGTTGGTAAAATCCAATTAATTTTTGGATTAGGAATCAAAGAATCCAAATGGATGATATGGTCAACAATAAATAATATAAGGAATAAGATTAGAGCTATCCCTATGCGAATTAAATTTTTTTTCTGCTTTTTAGTCATACTTTCTCTCTTTTCTAATATTGTAAAAGGCAGAGAAACTGCCAATTCAATTATTTAACTTCTTTTCACATTTTAAAATAAATAAACAAATATCATTGCACTCAAAACACCAATTAGCATACTAGCCGCTGGAATCCTTCCCCCATCCATTAAAATGGCTTGAGGAACTATTTCACAGAAGGTTACATATAGCATGGCTCCTCCTGCCACTCCCATACATATTCCTATCGCTAAATCCCCAATTCCCCCTATGGCTAAACCAAAAATTGCTCCAACAACGGTAGCCGCTCCTGCCATAGCAGTAAGTAGAATTGTTTTCCAAGCCTTCATTCCTCCACTAGCTAAAGGTGCTGAAATTGCCATACCCTCGGGAACGTTATGGACAGCTATCAAAATAGCTACCAATACTCCCATTTTAACTTCTGCAGTACCCGTAGCTCCTATAGCCATACCTTCAGGAATGTTATGAAACATAATTGCCAAAAGCATAATTATTCCTGCTTTTAATAAGGATTTTTTATCTGTAGCTCCATTAGTTGCTTCCTGCGTCAATTGAATCACTTGAATCTCATGATGCAATTCCTCAAGACTTCGATGGGTTTCTCTTACATTTTCTATTTTATCTAATAGCTTATTTAGTCCATATATAACAATTATACCACATGCCACAGAAGCTAAGGTAACAAAAACACCATATGGGTAATCTATGATTTGCGTCTTTTCAATAGATTCAGGTATCATCTCAAATACAACTATCCCAACCATCACTCCTCCTGCAAAGCTGAGGATTCTACTCATTATTTTATTTCCTTTACTTTTCAGTAAAACACCTAAGATTCCACCAATACCTGTGCCTACTACTCCAGCAACTAAAGAAAGTATTATAATCAGTGTATTCATATTCCTCTCCCAAATACACTATCTTTTAATAATGCAATCTGGTTCAACCTTTTTACAAACTCGAACTACTTCATCCATTACTTGATCAAAGGTAGTATCCTCTGCCTCTATAGTTAACTTCTGTGTCATAAAGCTTACACTTGCATATGTAACTCCTGAAATTTTTTGAATCCCTCTTTCCATTTTTGCAGCACAATTTGCACAATCCAAATTTTCTAAACGAAATACCTTTTTCATACCTAAATTTCCTCTTCTTTCTCTTCTAATACATGCTCTAAGGCTTTTTTATAAATTAAGACAACATGCTCATCTGCAAGGGAGTAAAAAACTTCCTTCCCTTGCTTACGAAATTTAACTAAGTTGTAATTTTTCAAAACCTTAAGCTGATGGGATACTGCCGATTTAGTCATACCAATAATTTTACAAATATCACACACACATAATTCGTGATAAAACAATCCCGCCAAAATTCTAGTTCGTGTAGGATCGCCAAACACCTTAAATAACTCTGCAACATTATACAAAGCATTTTCCTCTGGCATATATTTTTTTACTTCATCTATCAGTTCCAGATGAGGATTCGTTGTGCTACATTCCAAAATTACTGCCATATTTATCCCTTCCTTCTTGGTTGAACAGTTGTTCAACTGTTTATATTATAGTTGAACAAGTATTCAACTGTCAAGTGTTTTTTCAAAAAAATTGAGGTATCCCTTAAAGATACCTCCTACAATCCCGATTTATTTTACTTTTGTCCAATAATCATAATACATTCTATCTTTGCCCTGCAAGGGTTCCTCACTTAGAAGAAATCCACAAGACTTTATAGCGTTGATGCGTTCAACAGCGTAGTTTGCAGCCTTAGTAATAATTTTTTCACAGGAAAACCATTCAAAAAAGGGATATAAAACCAAGGATACTATTTCTTTGATATACCTTTCTTTTTCATAGTCACTACTCAAATCTAGCCGTAAAACACCACAATGATTATACGTATCAGTTGCAATTCTATGAAACATTTCTATTGTTCCAATACATACTCCACTACTTTTATTTAGGATAGAAAATCTTACAAAGCCCTTTGTTTCAAAATATTCTAATAGCCAATATTTTATTGTATTTTTCATATCTAATAGCTTTGTAATATAGAAATTACTTCCATGACAATTATCACTATTAAAAAAAGGTAAGGCATTTAAATCACTATATACTTCTAATAAATCCTCTGCATCCTGTTCTTCTATTCTTCTTATCAAAAAACAATCTGTTTCAAGGATAGGACAATTTTCATAAACATCCATAATTTTAAATCCTCCAATGAAATTATACCATTACTATAAAAAAATAGAAATCATTTTTTCAACAATTTCTATTTCTGTTCTTATTTACTTTTTCTTCTAAATAAACTCATAAATTTAACTAAAAAATTTGGAAGCTTAATAATTATTATTCTCATGGCTATCACCTTAGTATAGCCTATGTTTCTTCCCTATTAAATATGCTTTAATTTCTTTAAATTTTCTAAAGGATTTAAAGCATTCAAAACAAAAGAGCCACTTACTGCCAAATCTAGATAAGGTGCTACTTTTGGTAAGGTTTCATCATTGATACCACCATCTACACTAATCCAATAGGTATATCCCTTTTCTAGCTTTTGTTGCTTAAGATACTTTAATTTATCTATCGAGCTTTCCATAAAGCTTTGCCCACCAAACCCTGGCTCTACAGACATAATTAATACTAGGTCAACATATGGTAAATATGGCAATAGCTTTTCCACTTTTGTTGCAGGCTTAATGGAAATACCTGCCTTAACATTCTGACTATGAATAAATTCAATCAATGCTAATGGATCTTTTACAGCCTCTAAATGAAAGGTAATACAATCGCTTCCGGCTTGAATGAATTGAGGAATATATTTCTCAGGATCACTAATCATAAGATGTGTATCAAAAAAAAGATTGCTTTCCTTACGAAGAGATTTTATTAATGCTGGACCAAAGCTAAGATTAGGTACAAAATGTCCATCCATTACATCCAAATGAAGATATTTTAAATTGCTTGCTAAAGGCTTTAGATCCTCTTCAATTCTATTATAATTTATTGTTAAAATTGATAAAGAAATTTCCATTATCTTTTTTCCTCCTTCATAAGCTGATCTAACATTTTTAAATAGCTATCATATCGAGAAGATAATAGCTTATGATCAAGAACTGCCTGATAAACTCCACAATTTTTAGCATTTCTTTGATGTAAGCAATCCTTAAACTGGCAAGAGTAGGAATGGAAATCCTCAAACCATAAGGATAGCTCCTTTTTGTTTATACCCAAAATATCTAATTTAGAAAAGCCTGGAGTATCCCCTATATACCCTCCATGATAAGAATAAAGTGTAGTTTGTCTAGTCGTATGCTTCCCTCTACCTAAGGCTTGACTAATCTCTTGCGTTTTCAAAGAGAAATCTGGAAACAATGCATTGATTAAGGTTGATTTTCCTGCCCCTGTTTGGCCTGATAAAACCGTTATTTTCCCTTGTAGGCAATGGGCAACTTCCTCTATCCCAATTTTTAATTTACTATTTACATAAAAAACCTTATAGCCTAATGCTTCATAATACGTCAACTTAGCTTTAAGTTCTTCTAATTCTCTAGTCGTCAACTTATCTATCTTTGTTACAACTATGATAGGCTGTATGCGGTTTTTTAAAATATTAACAAGAAACAAATCTAACAAATAAAAGGAAAAATCAGGTTCCTTTGCTGCAAAAACTAAAAGAATTTGATCTACATTCGCTATATCTGGTCGAACTAGTTCATTCTTACGTTCAAGGATAGAAAGGATAAATTCCTCATCTACCAATACCAAATCACCAACCTTAGGAGAATTTTTGATAATTTGATATTCTTCCTTTTTACTTAAGCTGTTAGGATTTACCTGAAGTGTTTCAACAAATCTCAGCTTCCCTCTCGCTCTAAGACTTTTAATCTCTCCAGTATCTACTTTAACCTGATATACTCCTCCATTTAAATTGATGATTCTTCCTTGCATGCGCTCTCCTATTTTGAAATCCAAAGGATATATTTTACTATATTACTATCATATAACTTTTGGACCTGAAACGCAACTAATTTATTTCCAATTTCATTAGAATCGATATAATTCACCTCTAAATCATAGTTTAAATTTAAAATAGTTTCTACAAAAAAGTTTACATCAATTACTGATGTGGGCTTAACGCCTTTAGATACATATAAATCTAAAGCATACGGATTATTCTTTGATATTAAGGTATTTGCAGGTGTAGATTGAAAGATAATAATATCTGAATCAACTGGTGTAGGAATATAGGTAAGATTCACTTTCAAATTATATTTTTCAATCAACTCAAGGGCATCATCAATTGACATTCCCACAAAATCTGGCATAAGAAAGGATAAATGATTTACCGCTATAGTTAGACATAATTCATCCCCTTTATTTAATGATGAACCATCTACTAAAGACTCCTTAATAATGACTCCCTTTACAGCATTGTCATTTTCTTCATATTGTATTTTAAGCTGCAATCCATAATTATTACACATGAGCTCTATTTCTTTAGCCACATCGTCATATAGTCTTCCAAGATAACTTTTATAGGACATTGGCATGATTTTTCCCATATATAAGGATACAACATAATCTGCCTTTATATTGGTTCCTGCATAAGGAACTGTTTTTAAAGCAACCTCTTTTTCACTTTCAATATAGGTAATTTGATATTTTATATTATTTTCCTTTAGGGTTTGAATAGCCTCTGCTTCATTAAGATTTAATACATCAGGTACTTTCACTACCTTATTATTAAATATTTTAGGAGAAATAAATAAAAAGTAGATCCATAACAATAGGATAGCAAGTGTAACCATCCATAAACGTAAAGTCCATTTCATAACATCACCATTTATAGTATTTTCTAAAATAAAGATATTATAAAAAAACTTCATCTTTTTCTGCAAGAAATGATAAAAAATGCTCCTTATGGAAAGGAGCGAAATCTATCATGATTTCATATGCTTACTACGTAGCTGTCCACAGGCCGCATCAATATCTGAGCCCTGTTCTTTACGAAGTTGAACATTAATTCTTCTTTTCTTTAACCAATCAAAAAAGGCAATCATATCCTCCTTTGTGGAGCGTTCATACGGCTTTCCTGCCACCTCATTATAGGGAATCAAATTCACATAAACATTTAATCCATGTAACACTGTTGCTAGTTCGTCTGCACAAGCTATAGAATCATTAATTCCTTTTAATAAAATATATTCTATAGTTACTCTACGATTCGTTTTTTCTATATATTTAGCAATAGCATCCAGCAATTGTTCTATAGGATAGGCCTTATTTATGGGCATTAGCTGGTTGCGGATTTTATTATTGGGAGCATGTAGGCTAATAGCTAAATTTACCTGTAAATCAAAATTTGCATATTCCAAAATTTTAGGAACTAATCCACAGGTAGAAACCGTAATATGTCTAGCGCCTATTTCTAAGCCTAAAGGATGATTGATTAGTTTTAAAAAGGATATGACATTTTCATAATTATCAAAGGGCTCCCCAATTCCCATAATAACAACATGACTCACACGAACCTTAGAAAGCTTGGCTACCATTAAAATTTGAAGAACCATTTCTTTGACTTCTAGATTTCTAAGCTTCTTTTTCATACCACTTGCACAAAATTGACAATCCATGTTACAGCCCACTTCTGATGTGACACAAACGCTATATCCATATTCCTGATGCATTAATACAGATTCTATAAAATTTCCATCCTCTAATTGAAATAAAAATTTCCGAGTTCCATCCTTAGATTTTTGATTTGCAACACAATCTAATCTATCTAAAGTGAAATCCTGCTTCAATTCTTCTATCAAAGACTTCTTCATATTTGTGATTTCATCAAAGGAAGTAATTTGATGTCGGTATAGCCATTCTATAATTTGAGAGGCACGAAAAGGCTTTTCGCCCTTTGATAGCCAATATTCCTTTAGCATATCCTCTGTAAAATTGTATATACTTTCCATAAAATCACCTAGCTTTCCTTTAAATTATACCTAATGCCTTAAAAAAATGCAAGCAGAAGGAATTTTAAAAAAACAGCCACAAAGAAATTGTAGCTGTCTAATATTTGGGATATAAAGCTTTTTTTAAAGCCAACCAAACATATAATTATTATCTTAGCTTAGCCTTATAAACATAATCTAATCGTTTTAAAATTGCGCCTACAAGCTTGTCAACTTCCTCAGCCTCCAAGGTTTTATTTGAATCCTCAAAAACTAATTTAAATGCTAAGGATTTTTCATCTATACCAATAGTATCCCCCGTATAAACATCAAATAATTCTACACGAGTTAATGTCTTTTTTCCTGTTTGCTTAATTAACTTAGATATTTCTTCCGCTGGAATATCCTTTTGGCATACAATGGCCAAATCTCTAGTGATAGCTGGAAACTTATTAATGGATTGATAAGTAAAGCCCTTTTGGTCTGTTAAAATTTCAGTTAAATCCATTTCTAGAGCCACTGTAGTACCGAGTCCTCTATCTTTACTAAATTTAGGATGAAGCTGACCTAAAATTCCTATCCTTTTATTTTGATATACAATAGCTGCACATCTTCCAGGATGAAAGGTAGATATACCCTGATAAGGTGTAAAGCTTAAAGAAATATTGATTTTATCACATAAGGATTCCAAAATTCCCTTAAGTAAATAAAAGCTAGCTTCTTGCTTCATGCCCTTCCATAAATGAGAGGAAAACATGCCAGATAAGGCAATAGCAAGCTTAAGAGATTCCTTTTCCTTTGAATAAACATTTCCAATTTCAAAGAATGCTAAATCTTCTAGCTTGCGAGCTCTATTATAGCTTATGGCATCTAAAACTCCATTAAGTAAGCTTTGTCGCATTACTGCACGATCCTCGGTTAGAGGCATCAATACCTCAATAGCCTCTAAAGGCTGTTCGGTATATAAATTTAAATCCTTTTTAGCTATTAAAGAATAGGTAACCGTCTCATTCAAACCCATATTGGCTAATATTTGGCGAAGAATGCGAATACGTTTTTGTGTATAGGTCAGTCCCCCTTTATCCCGTGTTGAGGATAAGGTGGTTGGAATATTTTCATAGCCATACATTCTAGCTACATCCTCTGCTATATCCTGTAAAGCTGGTTCTAAATCCATTCTCCTTGAAGGAAGAATAATTTGATAGCCATCTTTCATTTTTTCATAAGTATATTGAAGATGATTAAAAATATCTTCTAATTCCTCTTTTACTAAAGATGTCCCTAACAGTTTATTGATTTTTTCTAAAGTGACATAAACACTTTTTGGCTCTAATACTACACGAATATCCTTAGCAACACCAGAGTAAATCTCAGCTCCACAAAGCTCTTCTAAAAGCTGTGCAGCATAATCTAAGGCTCTATCCACACGTTCATAATCAATTTTACGCTCAAACCTTGTTGAGGATTCACTCTTCAAGCCAAGTCGATTTGAGGTTTTTCTTATACTTAAAGGATCAAAGTAAGCCGCTTCTAAAATAATGTTTTTCGTCTTTTCCTCTACCTCAGTCGTAAGTCCTCCCATAACTCCAGCAACACAAACTGCTTCTTTTCCATCTGTTATTACGATATCCTCTTGCGTAAGCTTACGTTCTATAGAATCTAAGGTTGTAAGTGTCTCATTCTCCTTAGCCATTCTAACAACAATCGTATTCCCTAATGCATCTGCATCAAAGGCATGGAGAGGCTGGCCCATTTCTAATAGAACAAAATTCGTAATATCTACAACATTGTTAATAGGACGAACACCACAAGCAATTAATCTTGCCTTTAGCCATTGTGGAGAGGGTTTGATTTCTACGTTAGCTATATATCTAGCTAAATATTTATAGCACTTATCTGTTTCCACCTGTACATGAACAGGATTATCCTTACTAGACGCTGTAAAGGATGGCTCTATAGGGTAAATCTGTTGTTTTAATGCCGCACCTATATCATAAGCAGCCCCTTCAATAGACAATAAATCAGAACGATTAGAGGTGACATCTAAGTCTATAATTGTATCATCAAATCCCAAATAAGCTAAAGGGCTCTCTCCTATTGGAGCATCCTCATCTAAAAGATATATTCCATTTTTAAAGGCTTCATCCACATACTTTTCTTCAATCCCTAGCTCCTGTAAGGAACAAAGCATACCAAAGGATTCTACTCCTCTAATTTTAGACGGCTTTATTTTAAAATCACCAGGTAATATAGCTCCAGGTAATGCAACTATAACCTTAGCGCCTGTACAAACATTTGGAGCACCGCATACAATTTGAGAGATTTCATTAGGTCTAACTTCCACCTGACAAACATGTAAATGGTCACTATCGGGATGCATCACGCATTCTATGACCTTACCTATAGATAAATTTGTTGCCTCCACCATTTTCTTATAAGCTTCTATCTCACACACATGAAAGCCTATAATATTTTGTAACTCTTCATCTGTAATTTTATCTAAGTTTAAATAATCCTTTAACCAATTTTTAGATAGCTTCATATTATTTAACCTCCTTAAACTGATTTAAAAATCTCACGTCATTGATATAAAAATTTCTAATATCATCGATACGATATTTTAGCATGGTAATTCTTTCAATTCCAATTCCAAAAGCAAAGCCTTGAATTTTTTCTGGGTCATAGCCACACATCCTTAGGACGTTATCATTTACCATTCCAGCCCCTAAAATTTCAATCCATCCTGTATTTTTACAAACAGAACAGCCTTTGCCTCCACATAAGCCACAGGATACATCTACCTCTACAGAGGGCTCTGTAAACGGGAAAAAGGAAGGACGAAGACGAATTTGGCGATCCTCTCCAAACATTTTTTTAGCCATTTCTAGTAGGGCACCCTTTAAATCAGCTAAAGTTATATCTGCACCCAAGACTAATCCCTCAAATTGCATAAATTGGTGAGAATGCGTTGCATCATCTGCATCTCTACGATAGACCTTTCCAGGACAAACAATCTTAATAGGCTCACCTTTTTTTTCTAGCATTGTTCTAACCTGTACAGGAGAGGTTTGACTTCTTAGCAAAAGCTCAGGATTAATATAGAAGGTATCCTGCATATCTCTTGCTGGATGTCCTTTAGGTAAGTTCAATTTTTCAAAACAAAATTCATCTGTTTCTATCTCTGGACCTTCTGCAATCGTATAGCCCATAGCTATATACAAATCCTCTAAATCCATTATCGTTTGATTTAGAGGATGAATTCCACCTATAGGAAGCTGAACTCCTGGAAGTGTAACATCAATAGCCTCTGCCTTTAGTTTTTTCTCTATAATTGCATCCTCTAAGGCCTGTCTTTTTTTTTCAAAGCGCTCCTCTAGCATTTGCTTAATCTTATTAGAACGCATTCCAATTTCTTTTCTTGCCTCTATTGTTAAATCTCTCATATTTGCCATCGCTTGAGCAATCACGCCTTTTTTACCTAAATAGCTAGCCTTCTTTTGCTGAAGCTGGTTTAAGTCATCAATTAATTGCAATTCTTCTTCTAACGAATCTACTACATGATCTAATTGTTCTAATTCTTTCATATCTTTTCCTCCAATAAAAAAAATCCTTAGATTGCTCTAAGGACGAATGTTCCGCGGTACCACCCTAGTTCTATAATTTAATTATAGCACTCTTTTTAGGTTAACGCCCTACATACGGATGGGATTAGCATCACTCCAAAGGTGAATTCATAAGGCATTTTATGGAGGCTTTCACCATTTCCTCCTCTCTAGAATAAACTTACCTTACCATGTTCCTTTATCCTCACTTTATATGTATTATATTTTATCAAAACTTAAATCAATATGCAACCATTATAATATAAAATCAAATAAAAAACATTAAAATGCACATTCACATTCATCAAAAAAGACATGCTGATGAATGAAATACAGCATGCCTAATTTCTAAAAAAATAGCTAAATTTACTCTTACTTTAATATATCTTGTTTTTGGTGTAATGATTTTTTCATTTGGAAGAAGGATAAAACTACTCCTAATATACCAAAAATCAATCCAAACACCATATCCTTAATAAATCCAGAGCGAAGCTCCTCACTATTTGCTAATAATTCAAAAAGAATAGATACAGGATTGCCTGCAATTCCCTCTATCCTCATTTCATTTTGAACTAAAAGAACGTATACTAAAAACATTGAAAAAAGGGCGTATACAAGCGTTACTAAGCTAGAAATTATAATCTTTGTATAATTGGCTTTTCCTTTCATTTTATCATAGCCAAGGCCTGCCAATATAGCAATTAACAAAGCAATCCATCCTGAAATTAACCCAAGTAAGGCTCCTACAACAACCCAAACTATAGCTCCAAGGGCCCCACCTACAACAGCTCCTAATGCTCCCTTTAAATAATTATTTGGCGCATTTTTATAAGCTTCTTCCTCTCTTTTGATATCCTCATTAATTTTTAACACACTCTCTTCATTTAAGAAAACAATAAAGCTTTTGTAAAACAATTTCTTCTTTTGCTCTTCCTCTAAAGGTGCTCCACTATATGGGCAATACGCCTTGTTTAAGGTTTCTTGTTCCTTTAAATATGCACTAATCCTTTGGATTGTCTCAAGAAAATCTGCATATTTGTTGTTTCTAAAGGAAAATGAAACACCCATCGGAGATATCTCATAGTTAAGAATCTTTAAAGATTTTTTATTCGTCTTCATATATTCCATAACTACTGGCAGTTTTTCTTCACTAATATAACTAAAAATACAAGCCATAGGCATAACAGCTGCGTACACCTTTACTTCACTAATAGCTACCTGATAATCATTAATGAAACTATAAGCCCCTTTCGTTTCCATTGTAAAATTTTGTTCCTTCAAAAAAGATTCTAATTTTTTGTTCATCCTACATCCCTACTTTCTTTTCTTTTTTGATTATATGTTAAACTATAGCCGTAAATTGTTTTAAAACTAACAGCTAATAGATTCACCCTGTTTGTTATAGCAACTATTATCCCATTTCATTGGACAACAGCTTATCACTTATAACCTATTCTTTATATATTTTCACTTTATCTAAAACACCAATCGTATCTGTAAAATGATCCACTTCTGTTTTATTCAATTCCTCTCCCAAGGCTCTAAATTTTGAATCAATTGTATCAATATACCAGAGAGCCACTGCCTCTGGAGTCATAGGACGCTTCGCAGCTCCATATTGAGGCTGTCCATGATGGCTTATGAGCATGTGAAGTAAACTCCTAACCTCCTTTGTATTTTGAAAGCCAAGCTGAATAGCTACACGATTTACCTCTAGTGCACCTATAACCAAATGCCCTAAAAGCTGTCCATCTACAGTATATTCCGTTGCCTCAACCCCTGTAAGCTCCTTGATTTTCCCAAAATCATGAAGAATGATTCCTGCATAAACATAATCTGCTTTTAGGTAAGGATAATTTTCCAGAAAGCTTTTAGCTAATCTTAGCATACCAATTGCATGATAAGCTAAGCCACCCACATAGGCATGGTGCATACGGGTTGCTGCCGGATAGATATAGAATTTCTCTTTAGCCTCTAGCAATATTACTTCTGTTATTTTTTTAATTATTTCATTTTGAATTTGGTTTAGATAGGATTCAATTATTTCAATAGATTCCTGCAACGTAAGTGGTGATGCAGGAAAAAACCTTCTCAATATTTCATCCTGCTCTGCAACATCAAGATTATCAATAGATAGATAAGATTCAATCGTATAGCTTACACGCTCTTTTATCACCTTATTACATTGAAATTTATAAATATAATTTAATTTAAAGGTTTCCTCCAATGGTGCCTTTAAATTCCATGTATTTCCCATTTCGTCTGTTATTGCTAAATTTTGTAACCCATCAGAGACATTAGAAGCAACAACCTTCCCTAAAAGCTCCATCATCGTACCTCCTTAAATATATAAACTCCTATATCCTCTAAAAGATAATTTTCCTGTTGCAAATTTAAAGCCTGATGATTTCCATATATCATCGTTGCATGATTTAAAAGTAAGGAATAGGAATCTCTTGTGTTTTTCACTACTACAACTAGTCTGTATTCTGCTCCTTCCAGATAATAACAAACGGTATGCAGATTTGAAAACTCCTCCATAAAAATCATCTTCTGTTCAATTTCATGAGGATTATGCATTCTAAATTCTTTATATTGCTTTCTAATGGCAAGCAAATCTCGTAATCCAGCAATATCCTGCTTAAATTGATCCTTTCTAGCATAATCATAACGATTGATAAAATCTTCAGATTTATAAGAATTTTCTATCCCATTTTTTGTGCGATAAAATTCTTCTCCTGCATGAATAAATACTGTACCTAAGGATATTGCAACCATTTCAAGAGCTAGCCTACAGCCAACGATTGCTTCCTCTTCCTTTATACCAACACAATGAGTAGCAAAATCAAAAATTGTATAATTATCATGGCACTCTACATAATTAATTGTTTGATTAGGACTTAAGAAGCGATACCCATCATAAAGACTCCCCCCTAGCAAATGAAAAATATCTCTTGGATGAGCCTCTGAACCAAAGGCATAGCCTAGGCTATGATTCCATTGACTTCCCTTAAGTGCTTCACGATATTTATCATTAAAGAAGCCATAATATGGCATTTTATAATGATTATAGGCATGTGGTCTAAATGCATCAGGTATTGTATTAGGCATATTCCAGCCTTCACCATATACCAAAATATTTGGTTCAACCTCTTTTAATCTTTTATAAGAATATTTCAATGTTTCAATATCTAAAAGTCCCATTAAATCAAAACGAAAGCCTGAAACACCAAAGAATTTCGTCCAATATAATAAATTATCTGTAATAAAACGAGAGCACATTCTTTTTTCTGTAGCTAAATCATTTCCACAGCCAGAAGAATTGGTGTAGTTACCATAGCCATCTACACGATAAAAATATCCTGGGCAAAGCTTTTCAAAGGGAAAGTTTTTACGATCAAAGACGTGATTATATACAACATCCATAACTACTCTCATTCCTCTTTTATGAGCTTCATCAATAAGCATCAAAACCTCATTCAGTCTAGAATATGGATCCTTAGGGTTTTGAGAAAACCAGCCACTTGGAACAAAATATTGTTCAGGATTATAGCCCCAGTTATAAAATAAATCTCTTTTTAAATCATCGACAGCACCAAAATCAAATATAGGCATAAGCTGTAAATGGGTAACACCTAAGGAGGAAATATAATTTAAGCCACGATCTTTGCTTTCCTCCAACAAGCCTAAGTAGGTCCCCTTTTTTTCTTTTTCAAGCATACAGGTCAAATCACGAACATGAGCCTCATAAATCACTGCATCTACAGACAAACCAGAAAAGCTAGGCTTGCTATATTTTGCTTTATAAAGCTTATGAACATCAATTACAAAGTTTGCTTCCCGATTAGCAGTAGAGGCAATTCCATAAGGATCTAAAACCTTCTCATAGTAGTCAAACATCTTGACGTAGTAGACATAGCTAGCGCCCTCTAAATCTCCTGGAATTTTAACTACCCATACTCCATTCTTTGTATAGGTTAAATCTCTACGATCTAAGCTTCCATCCGTATAACACACACTTACATAAATAGACTTAGCTACTGGACTCCACACACGAAAGGTAGTTTCCTCTTTGGTATAAGCAAAGCCAAGTGGTCCTTCATAATAATATTCATATTCAAATTCAGTTGTACGAACAATACTCCCAGAATATACAGGAACATGATGCTTTAAATCATCTATAATATAATAATTATGATGTAAATCTAAGCGATGTGTAAAGCGCAACCCTATTTTCACTAGATTATGCTCATTTGCGTGATATAAAATTGTTAAATCCTCTACAAAGGTATCTTCATCGTATAGCTTAAAGCTTTTGGCTTTAAATCTATTTTTTCTTTGTACAAGAAAGGTAATCTCATCATAACTATCAATAAATGCCATCATTGTATAACGCATATTTTATTCCTCAATTTCCAAATATTTTTCAATTTCTCTTGCTTCATTTTTTATTTCCTCTAATAGAATAGCCTGTTCAATCCTCTTTGTAAAATAATTACGTTGCTTCACAGAAATTTTATTCCAATCAAATTTAATGTCCTTAGAGTTTAAGATAGGCAACTGCTCCTTATACTTTAATAATTTTTCTTTATTCAGTTTAAACCCTGTAATTGCTTCATAGATTTCTAATGCTGTATCTAGAACCTCTATACTTCCATAATATAGAGAAACCGCATTAAATTTGTGATGTATCCAAAAGGCAACTGCTTTAGCTTTAGCTCTTATCGAAGAAGAAATCCTAAGGTTTAATGGTAGGAAGTGATGAAGGACATAAAATAAAGAATAGCTATCCTTTCTATATTTATATTGTAAAGCCTCTTCACACAATACCTGATAAAAGGGAAAACTAATTAAGAGATTATATTTTCTAATATACTGAAGTCCCATATCATAGGAGGAAAGCATAATCTTATCTACCATATCTATAATATATTCTTCCTTTAAATATCTAATATAATCCTTTTTGAAACTAGATATTATCATTTGATCTAAACCAAAATTCAGCTTAGACGCAAAATATAAGGCTCTTAATACCCTTAAAGCATCCTCTGCAAAACGTATGTCTGGATCGCCAATCATTCGAATAGTTTTCTTTTGAATATCTTCAATCCCATGAAACATATCCATAATATTTCTATCCTTATCCATTGCCAAAGCATTCATTGTAAAATCACGACGCAAAAGATCTTCTTTTAAGTTTTTTGCAGGAACGGCAACTGGGTGTCTATGATCTATATATTCCATATCCTTGCGAAAGGTTGTAACTTCAAAGGTCATGTCCTTTAAATGAATTCGACAGCTCAAATATTTTTTTCCTTCAAAGCTAACATCTTCAAACAAATTAGATACTTGTTGAAGAGTTGCACTAGTAGCAATATCAACATCTACTATTTCTTTTTTTAAAATGTAATCTCTTACTGCTCCTCCCACAATATAAGCTTCATAGGAATTTGCATTTAAGACTTTAATAATATCTAAGCCAATTTGTAACTTGTTCATAGAAAACACCAAGCTAATTATAAAACAAAATGTAACTATTTGCAAAGAAAAAATAAACATAGTATAATATCTTTGGTGATATTTATGAAACTCATTCAAAAAAACTATGAGAATACGATTATTATACAAAAATCTAAATTTATAGCTGAAGCCTATCGAGTAAATTCAGTTGATGAGGTTGAACAAATATTAAGCTCTATCCGAAAAAAATATTATGATGCTTCTCATCATTGCTATGCCTACCGTATTGATCAAAACCTACAAAAAATGAGTGATGATGGTGAACCAGCAAAAACCGCTGGAGCTCCAATTCTAGATGTCATTCTCAAAAAAAATATAGAAAAAATTTTAATTGTGGTCACACGCTATTTTGGAGGTACTCTACTAGGCGCAGGAGGTCTCGTTCGAGCGTATAGTGGGGCTGCAAGTAAGGTAATAGAAAATGCTCAATTTTTTCATACTGTAGAACAACAAAGATTCCATATTATTTGCTCCTATGCAGAACATCAGATTATTATGAAAATGATGCCTTACCTACAAATAGAAAAAACCTCATTTTTATCTGAGGTAATTCTTTTGGGTTCCTGCAAATTAGAAGATTATCCAAAACTACAAAATGATATTTACCAATTTAAGCTTAAGGACGCAAAGCTGGAGGACTTGGGGGTGTCTTTAGTGGAGGTTCCACTTGATACTTTTTCCGAGTAGCTTCTCCGCCACGTAGATGGCGGACCTTTTTATTATATTCCAAAATTTCTTTTACTTCTTCATATAGTACTGGATCTAAATCTTCAAGCTTAGTTGTTAAATCTTGATGAACTGTAGATTTAGAATAGCCAATGATTTTTGCAACCTCTCGCACTGTTCTTCTCCCTTCTAACATAAGGAAGGCCATTTCTAATACACGTGAATTTGTATCTGCCATTTTGTCCATCACCTAGTATTAGATATGCTATATATTTATTTTTTATGCCTTAGGATTAATATTTTTGATTTTTAAGAATTCTATAATTCCATTTATACATCTCTAAAAAATTCATACCTTAAATATTTATATATTTTATCGCAACATTCCCATTAGAGTCTACAACCCCTAAGATGTTTTGTAAATATCCTCTTAATGTGCATTTCACATATTTTTTTGACTTTATTTTAGTTATATAAAGAAAAATAGGCACCTTTTTGTGCCTTACCTTTCTTTTTTTATTTTCCTACTTGTACTTCAGACAATTCTTTACCAAAGACAGTAGTTGGATTTACATATGCATCATTTACTTTAACCTCAAGATGTACATGTACTCCTGCTTCAACATCAGTTAAAGATGTGGAAGCTTTTCCAATGGTTTGACCAAGTTTAATTGTGTCATTTACCTTTACACTTACATCGCTTAAGGAAGAATAAATGCTTTCTACACCATCCGCATGACGGATAGTAACACAAACACCATCTAACTCATCCTCTTCTACAGAAGTAACCTTACCATCGTAAATGGAACAGACATCAAAAACGCTATTATCAGATTTTGCATAACTTACGCCTTTAGATTCAATCATATAGCTACCTGTAGAAATAATTGCAGATACAAGCTCTTCATCAGATAAAGATAGATCAAAGAAGATTCGAACCATTTCGTATTCACCCTTAACAGGTACTGCAAATTTAGCCTTTGGTAAATCTACAGGATTATTGTCATCAGGATCTTCTGGCTTCTGTGTTGGATCATCGTCATCATCTCCAGGATTAACTACTGGATCATCTCCAACTACAGGAGTATCATTTAAAGCTAGAGTTGCAATTGTGATTACTGTTGCAAATACTACAACTACTACTGCTATAAATACTAATAATTCCTTCTTGTCTATGAAAAATCTCTTAATTTTGTCTTTCATTTCTTTCACCTCACTAGTAGTATGGACCAGTGGCTAAGAGGTTATACAAACAAATTAAAAAATTTTTTAAAATTTAAATAATCTAATAATATAGTTAAATCCATAGGCCAAAAGAAAGGCTATAACAAAGGATAAAATAAAATAGGCTAGTCGTATATGAAGTGTCTTTCCTTTTTTAAAGCATTCCTCCAATCTTGAGGCCTGTAAAACAAGAAAAACAACAATAAAAAACAAACAAAAACCAACAGAAAATAAAATACCTTCCATTATTCTATTACCTCCTTAAAATAATAAAGAACTCTAAGGAATTATAAACTTAGAGTTCAAAATTTAATTGGTCTATAAATGACCAGCTTTAGAGTTTCTCAAATGCTCTCGTAGTTCCTTTTCCTTTTGGGTAAAGTCTACTTGCTCCTTTCGATTCTCATTTAAGCGTTCCTTCCTAAAATCGACTAAGCGCTGTTTAGCTTCCTCTTTGTCCTTGCCAATATGGGCCTCCTGTGCTAAGAGGCTTGCAACATTGTCATGAAACTCTAGGATCCCATTGGTTATCGCAACAAAATATTCTGTCGCGTTCTTAACCATTTTTACATATCCCTCATCTAAAACAGCAATTACAGGAACGTGCTCCTTAAGAATAGCAAATTCACCATCTGCATTATGCACAACAATGTATTCTACTTCCTCATTATAAAGAACGCCCTGATGTGTAGAAACAATTAGTTTCATGATTGTAAGGCTTTAGCCTTTTGAATTACATCATCAATAGTACCTACTAGGCGGAAGGCCTCCTCTGGCAAATCGTCATGTAATCCATCTAATATTTCTTTAAAGCCTCTGACTGTTTCCTTTATAGGAACATAAGAACCAGGAATACCTGTAAATTGTCCACCAATAAACATATTTTGAGATAAGAATAGACGAATACGTCTAGCTCTCAAAACAACTAACTTATCCTCCTCAGATAATTCATCCATTCCCAAGATAGCAATTATATCTAACAATTCATTATATCTTTGAATAATCTGCTGAACACGTCTTGCCACCTCATAATGTTCCTTGCCTACAATCTCAGGAGACAAGGCTCTTGAAGTAGAGGCAAGTGGATCAACTGCTGGATATATACCCTCCTCTGTAAGCTTACGAGATAGGTTCGTCGTTGCATCCAAATGAATGAAGGTTGTCGCAGGCGCTGGGTCTGTGTAATCATCTGCCGGAACATAAATCGCTTGAATTGAGGTAATTGACCCCTCCTTTGTAGAGGTGATTCTTTCCTGGAGTTTTCCCATTTCTGTTGCTAGCGTTGGTTGATAACCAACAGCAGAAGGCATACGTCCTAAAAGAGCGGAAACCTCAGATCCTGCTTGCGTAAAACGGAAAATATTATCTATAAATAGTAATACGTCCTGATGCTCCTCATCTCTAAAATGCTCTGCAAGAGTTAAGCCTGTTAGTGCTACTCGCATACGAGCTCCAGGTGGCTCATTCATTTGTCCAAATACCATGGCTGTTTTATTAATAACACCACTTTCACTCATTTCAGAGTATAAATCATTACCCTCTCTTGTACGCTCTCCTACTCCTGTAAATACAGAAATACCTCCATGCTCTTGCGCAACATTATGAATGAGCTCTTGAATTAGTACAGTTTTTCCTACACCTGCACCACCAAATAAACCAATTTTACCACCTTTAATATAGGGAGCTAATAAATCAACTACTTTAATACCTGTTTCTAGAATCTCCACATTTGAAGAAAGTTCCTCTAGCTTTGGAGCTTCTCTATGAATTGGCATATGCTTTACTTCAGTTAAAGCGGGCTTTCCGTCAATCGGATCTCCTAAAACATTAAACAATCTTCCTAAGGTTTTTTCACCTACAGGGACTAAAATAGGATGCCCTGTACTTTTAACCTGCATACCACGAACCAAGCCATCTGTAGAGTCCATAGCAATACAGCGTACGGTTTTATTTCCTATATGGAGGGCAACCTCAAGGGTTAATTGAATTTCCACTCCATGATTCTCTTCTTTTGATACCTGAATGGTCAAAGCATCATTTATATTAGGTAGACCGGAGTCTTCAAATATAACATCAACAACAGGTCCCTTTACTTCAATGACCTTACCATACATTAAGCATCTCCTCCTATCGCATTAGCTCCGCCAATGATGTCAATCAACTCTGATGTGATTGCACCCTGACGAGCTCTATTATATAACAATTGCAGTTTAGCAATTACCTCTGTTGCATTATCTGTTGCATTCCTCATAGAATTCATTCTAGCAGAATGCTCTGATACCTTGGCATCTAAAATAATGCCATAAATCATGTCTTTAATATACATTGGCAATACTATATCTAAGGTTTTTTCTATTCCTGTTTCATAAATATAATCTATGGTACTCTCTGTATCCCTCAAGGAACCAATAGGCAAAAGCTCCTCAAAGCGAATTTCTAATGATAGACTATTAATATAATGATTGTAAACAATCACTAATCTATCAATTTCCTTAGCTAAATAGGCCTGAATAAAGCTATTTGCCAAAGGAAGTACATCAATAAACATGACATCATCTCGAATTAAAGTTGGTGAGGAAGATATTATTGGATATTGGTTTCTTTTTAAATAGCTATGTCCCTGTTTCCCTATAGAACCACATAAGATATCATTCTTAGATAATTCCTCTTGCTTAAGTCTCTCTTCAAATGCCTTATACAAGGAGGAATTATAGGCTCCCGCAAGTCCACGATCAGAGGTTACTAGCAAATAAGCCGTTTTTTTAATTTGTCTAGGCTTTAATAAATCATGCTCTAAATCCTCTGGCATCTTAGAAACCATCAAAGAAACAAGTTCTTCCTTTCGTTTCATAAAATCCTGATATCCTTTATAAATTCGCTCTGCCTTTTTTACTTTAGATGAGCTTACCATATACATTGCCTTTGTAATTTGTGCTGTACTTTCTGTAGAGGTGATTCTCTGCTTAACCTCACGTAAAGAGTTTGCCATCTTCTCACCTACTCAAAACGCTTTAAGAAAGCCTTTAAATATGTATCTAATTTTTCCTTATCAGGCAATACCTTATTCGTATGAATAAATTCGACTAGCTCTTTTCCTAAGGCATCTACCTTTAAATCTAGATAGAGCTGTTCTTCAAAGCGAGCCAAATTCTCAACCTCAACCTGATCTAATAAGCCACTAGTTAAGCAATATAAAATCATGGTTTCCTCTTCCATGGTGAGCGTCTTATGCAATCCCTGCTTTAAAATCTCCTGCGTTCTCTTACCACGATCTAACCGAGCCTTCGTAGAAGCATCTAAATCTGAGCCAAATTGAGTAAAGGCCTCTAGTTCTCTAAAGGATGCCAAATCCAAACGAAGTGTTCCAGAAACCTTTTTAATTGCCTTAGTTTGAGCAGCACCTCCAACACGAGAAACAGAAAGTCCTGGGTTAATTGCTGGACGAATTCCTTTATAAAAATAATCTGATTGCAAGAAAATTTGTCCATCTGTTATAGAAATAACATTGGTTGGAATGTACGCTGATATATCTCCAGCTTGCGTTTCTATAATTGGTAAGGCTGTGATACTACCACCACCCAGCTTTAAGGAAAGCTTGGCGGCACGCTCTAACAATCTAGAATGTAGATAGAATACATCTCCAGGATAAGCTTCTCTACCTGGTGGTCTATGTAATAATAAGGACATCTCACGATAAGCAACAGCATGCTTAGATAAATCATCATATACAATTAAAACATCTTTTCCTTGAAACATAAAATATTCTGCTAAGGAAACACCCGCATAAGGTGCTAAATATAGTAACGGAGCTGGATTAGAGGCTGATGCTGAAACAATGATTGAATATTTCATAGCATTATGACTCTTTAAGGTTTCATAAACATTAGAAACTGTTGATTCCTTTTGGCCAATGGCTACATAAATACAAATAACATTTTGATCCTTTTGATTTAAAATTGTATCAATTGCTATAGCTGTTTTACCTGTTTGACGGTCACCAATAATTAATTCTCTTTGTCCACGACCAATTGGTACCAAAGCATCTAAAACCTTGATTCCTGTTTGTAGGGGAGTATTCACGCTACTACGATCCATAACACCAGTAGCTTTAACCTCAATAGGTCTAGTTGCAGTATGACGAATGGCTCCATTTCCATCTAAAGGCTGACCTAATGGATTTATGACACGTCCTATAAACTCTTCTCCAACAGGCACCTCCAAAACTCTTCCACTACATTTAACGACATCGCCTTCTTTAATTTTAGAAGAGTCTCCAAGAAGGATAACTCCAACACTATCCTTGCGTAAATCCTGAACCATGCCATATACATCATTTGGGAAAATTAAAAGCTCTGAAGCCATGGCCTTATCCAATCCATAGACAACAGCAATTCCATCTCCTACTTCAACAACACGACCAACATTCTCTGTATAAATCTGTTCCTTATAAGCCTTGATTTGTTCTTTAATAAGGCTTGATATTTCAGATAAATTAATATTTGCCATATATTTATCCTTTCTCAAAGTGAATTCTTTAATTTTGTCAGTCTATTTTTCAAACTTAAGTCTAGACTCTGTCCATTACATATAATTTGTAAGCCTGATAAAATTTTAGGATTCACTGAATTTTCTATAAATAATTTTTTATCCGGATAACGCTTAGCTAAACTTCTAGAAATCTCTTCCTGTCTCTTCTTCGCAAGCTTTTCCGAGCTGATTACTTCGATTTTTAATATAGAATTAAAATCGCTTAAAAGTTTTTTATATTCCTCTTCAATCGCTTCAACTAAATCAAATCGATTTGCTTGAACAAGCACACATAAAAATTGTATAAAGGTAGAATCTAGGCGATTAAATACCTTTTGTATCCCTCTAATCTTTTCTTTAGTGTCCACTAATGGGGAAGCTAAAAATTTATAAAAATCCTTACTTGTGCTTAATACATCTAATAAGCCATTAAAGTAGTCTAAAAACAATTCTGTTTTCTTTTCTTCAACTGCTAATTCAAATATTGCCTTTGCATATTCGTATTCCACCATTATGCTTTAGCCCCCTTTAAAATCTCATCAACGACATCCATATACTTGTCTTGATCAATTTCCTTAGCCACAATTTTTTCTGCTGCAGCAAAGGCTATATCCACAATCTCTGAACGAATTTGCTTTTGCATATTATTTTTTTCTTGTTCTAATTCTATTTCTAAATTTTCAAGACGCTGCTTGGCTTCAAGCTTAGCCTCTTGTATAATTTGTTCTCTTCGTAGATTTCCATCCTTTTCTGCCTTAGCTAATACTTCTTGGACAGAGGCTTTAGCCTTAGCAAGCTCATCAGCAAGCTCTGTCTCCAAAGCCTTAGCATTCTCCTTTGAATGTTTGGCATCCTCTAAGGCTTGATCAATCGCTTGTCTACGAGTTTCTAAAATATGAGTAATAGGTTTCCATAAAAATAAACGAACGATAACAAACAAAAGAATAGACGCTAGCAGCTGAATGAGTAAATCCCGTACATCAGAACCAGTGATTTTTAAATCCTTTAACGGACCTAAGCAACGATTGACCGCATCGGCAATCTTTTCTAAAATCTCATTCATTGTTCTTTAAGCATTGCTTTGATGCAATGTTCCTTTCTTCTTACTTACCAATCAACATTAATGCAATTATAAATCCATATAAACCTGTTGTTTCAGAAACAGCCTGTCCAATAAGCATCGTAATTGTAATCTTACCAGAAGCCTCAGGTTGACGACCAATAGCCTCTACAGCCTTTGCAGCAACACTACCTTCTCCTAAAGCGGCACCAATACCTGTGAATACGGCAATAGCAGCACCAATATAAGCCATACCACTTCTGAAATATTCATTGTAGGCTGCAGCCTCTACTAAAAAATTAGAAATAAACGTTAAAATTTGCATTTTTCTTCTCCTTAATCTAAACTAAATATTTTTTCTTCATCTTTTATTTTCATCGACGTGAAGATAATCGATAATACTACAAACACAGCGGTTTGTATTAAACCAAATCCAATATCAAATACAATATTAATAAAAGGCATGATAGGAATTGCAAACCAACCAGCAAAGCCCTTTACTAAAATTGCAATTACAGATCCACTTATAATGTTTCCAAATAAACGTAAGCATAAGGAAATTGGCAGTGAAATTTCACTTATAATGTTCATTGGAAGCATTACAGGATTCGGATCTAAAAAGCCTTTTAAATATCCTAGAAATCCATTTGAGGCAATTCCAGCTCCTTGAATTACAAAGAAGGAGGTAAGTGCCAACGCTAAAGTTATAATGATATAGCTTGTTGGATTTTCAAGTAAAAATACAGCAGATATATTTGAAACAAATATAAAGATAGCCAAACTTAA
The DNA here is from genome assembly GCA_910579215.1 of uncultured Anaeroplasmataceae bacterium. Lineage (GTDB taxonomy): Bacteria > Bacillota_I > Bacilli_A > Acholeplasmatales > Anaeroplasmataceae > Pelethenecus. The sequence goes on along the minus strand of CAJTTN010000006.1, from coordinate 27,887 downwards.
AAACCACGGGGAAAAGGATTTCCAGCGTTTTCCTATATTCTGTTTTATAAAGGTATTTATTAAATCCACTAGCATCATCAATGGCAATAGCCATAAGGGTGTCTTCTTTAGAGGATCAACCTTTTTAATTCTAAAACTTAAAATGATAAATATAATGGACAGAACAACTACGATAAGTAAGGAAGACAAAACAGGCTTTGAAATTGTCCCTACATCGCAGAAGCTTCGCCAAAACTCAGACACTACTCCGTCACTCTCCTTCCGAAGATTAAATATACAATGATCAATACTACCTTTATAGTTGCATATCCACCAAATGCAATTACCAAATTCCACATATCCTCTTGCTTGGGATTTTGATAAACTTCCTTAAAAAAGATGGCAAGAAATACTCCCATAAATACTAAAATTCTTAATAATACACCTATCCATGCTTGGCGTTTTGCCATAATTTTTGCAGTATCTGGATAAAGCTCAGACATCCGAACAATTTTACGATTCGTCTTCATCATTAATCCGAAATTTAATAAACCCGTACAGATTCCAATCAAATAATACATCCAATCATACTTTGTAGCCCAAAGAACGATTGTAACAATTGCAGCAACTACCCATGTAGTGGGAACAACAATCAAACTAATCTTCTGATCTATTTTTTGGTTCATGTTTCACCTTATCCTCCTCCTTTAATAATTTCAGCAGAGTGCATATAAAGCTAATCAAACCACAAAGTGCACCAATCGTTGCTAAAACACCTGGCCATATTGACTCAACATCAATGGCTCTACCGATAAAGAAACCGATTAAGGCCAATACCACCATGGTAATTATACCCTGTGTAGCTAGAACATAAAACCTAGCATATTTGGAAAATCTCATTATTTTGTACCAAACAAACGATCTCCACAATCTCCCAAGCCAGGGACAATATAGCCATTTTCGTTTAACTTTTTATCTAATGCTGCTAAATAGATGTCTACATCGGGATGCTTTTTTTGAAGTAGCTCTACTCCCTCTGGAGCTCCAACTAAACCTATATAGCGAATATCCTTACAGCCTCTCATTTTCAGCATAGAAATTGCAGCCGAAGCACTTCCCCCAGTTGCAAGCATAGGATCTACAACTAATACAATAGACTTTGTTATGGTCTCTGGAAATTTAGCATAATATTCACATGGCTCCAAGGTTTCTTCATTACGATACAAGCCTATAAAGCCTACCTTTGCTGTTGGAACCATACGACGAATTCCCTCTACCATTCCTAACCCTGCTCTTAATATAGGTACTATTACCACATCTAATGCTAATTCATGCTGTACCGTTGAACAAATTGGAGTGCTAATCTCAACTTCCTTTAGGGGGAAATTTCTAGTTATTTCATAAGCCATAAGTCCTGCAATTTCTTCTACATTTTGATAGAAATCCTTCATCTTAGTATCCTTGTTACGGATTAATGTTAGCTTATGCTTAATCAACGGATGATCTAATAAAATAAAACTCATAGCTGTCCCTCCTCATATTCTTTAATTTTCTCTACTCTTCTGGTGTGCCTTTCTCCATTAGAAAATGACGTTTCCAGCCATGCCTTAACAATTTCTAACGCATTGGGAACAGGTGTGAATTTAGCAGATAGGGCTAAGCAATTAGAATCATTATGCTCACGTGTAAGAATAGCAGCTTCCAAAGAATTCACTAAAGCACACCTAACACCTTTGACTTTATTAGCAATGATAGACATACCAATCCCTGTATAGCATACAAGAATTCCTTTTTCAGCTCTGCCATTTTTTATGTCTTCTGCCACCTTAATGCCAAAATCAACGTAATCACAGCTATCCTTTGAAAAGGTTCCATAATCCTTTACTTCATGACCAAGGCTTTCAAGATATTCCTTTATTGCAGCTTTTAGCTCTAACGCCGAATGATCACATCCTATAGAAATATGCATTTTTTAGCTCACCTCTTTAGTATTATTTTTGACCTTGAATTATGTTATTATAATAATTCATAAGAATTATATCACAAATGAAAAAAAATAACTAGAAAAAAATGGTTTTAAACAAAGAAAAAGCAAATCCTTTATTAAGGGATTTACTTTGAAAAATAGTCTATAACTTCTTATAATAAACTTTTGAAAATGTAGCTTCCTTGCATGCATATAAAGAATCTGATGCATATAAGCCAAAGAATGCTCCTGTAAAGCCTCCATGTGTTACAAATTGGTCACTCAACTTCGTAGCGTCTAAAACTGGACCAAAGGGGTAAAACTTCTCTTGGTCTAAGGCATAATAGAATTGAGCATCCTTACCATGCACCCTAATTTTAAGAGAAATATCTCCTTTATAGGGAAGTATACTTTCCTTAAAATATTCTGGCTGAAACTCATGCTCTGCATGGAGGCGTAATACTTGACCCTTTTCCTCATCATAGGTAGAGTATAAAAGATAGAAATCTCCTTCCTGATATCGATAGATTAATCCAGCCATATGACCAAAATAGGATGGTTCAAAGGAAACTCTACAGCCAAATTCACAATTGAAATGCTGCTGTCTTCTTTGCCAAGTATTTTGAAGATAGTTTGAATTGAAGGATTGTTTTCCAATTAGAGTTATCGCATTTCTCGTCTTTTTTACATAGGAACTCATATCAATTCGTAAAGTTTGAAAATCAAGATCAAAACGCTCTGATAAGAAATCATAAGTTATATCTTGATTGAAATCCATTACTTCTACTTCCTTATTTACTTCATAATAGTCTCTAGGAACTATACTCCCATGCGCAAGATAGGGCCAATCTTCTTTCCAAATAATATTTTGAAGAGCTGTTTCTCTACCTAAAATACACTTTTGATCTATAGGTCTACTACATAAGTGTGCAATGAACCATCCATCCTCTTTCCCATTTACTAAAGAGGCATGTCCTGCACGTTGCAAATATGCATCTGTATCTTTAGAACTAAGAATTAGCTCATTAGGATGAAGCTCATAGGGACCATATATAAGCTTAGAGCGAGATACACTCTCTGCATGATTATAGCCTGTTCCACCCTCTGCACAAAAAAGATAATAATAATCATTCCTCTTATATATATGAGGTCCTTCTACAAATCCTCGCTTAGTTCCAGAAAAAATTTTATGAGCCTTACCTATAAGGGTAGCAGTTTTTAAATCAATTTCTTGAACCAATATTCCTGTAAAACAGGGACTCCCTTTTATTCCCCGATAATCCCATTCCATATTTACAAAATAAGATTTCCCATCCTCATCGTGAAATAAGGAAGCATCAAAACCACTAGCATTTATAAAGACTGGTCTACTCCATGGTCCTTTTATAGAGTGGGAGGAAATTAAATAATTATAGCAATCCTTGATAGGTCCTTTACTAAAGGTCTCCACATTGGAAAATACTATATAAAACATTCCGTTTCTAAACGTTAAATCAGGTGCCCAAACCCCTGAGGAGGGTGGATTATTTGTCATATCAATTTGTAATGTTTTTAAAGGGTGTGCAACCAATTTCCAATTTACTAAATCCTTTGACTCATGTATACAAATACCTGGATACACCTCAAAGGTTGAGGTTGCTATATAATATGTATTTCCTGCCCTACATATGGCAGGATCAGGATTAAACCCTGTAAGAATAGGATTTTTAACTTTCATTTTTCACCTCATATATATGGGATATTGCCAAAAGTAAGGCACCATTTCCTGGTAAATAAATAGGTAAATCCTTTTTGGGATATTGAGGATTATGCCCATTTTTTAAATATTCATTTTTTAATGCCTTCATTTTCAAAATGCTTATAGCTAAGCTTTTATCTCCTAGACGATATGCTGTCATAGCGAGCATCGGAAAATCCCAACCCCATGTATCCTCTAATGACCAACAGCTTAATATTTTATTCAAAGTATTTTTAATAAGCTGTGGTTTAACTAAGCTACTTTTAAAATAAGAATACATCCCTATCATCATTGGGTGATCATATTTATATTTCGTATAGGTATCCCTACAGCCCAAAAATGCCTCATAACATCCATCATGAACTTCTAAAGGCGCACAATGCTCTATAATGTCTTGAAGTCTAGTCATATCATAAGGAATTTGATATTCTTTTACCCAACGTAGGAATATTGTAAATGCATGTATCGTATAGCATTCTTCAAAAATTGGGGTGTCACAAAAATATTCTACATTTTCATTTGCAGGTATCATAGGAGTATCTAAATGGTAAGACCCATCCTTCCAGTAATAAAAGCTACTCATAAAATCTATAAGTCCTATCAATAAAGGAAAATAATCCTTAAGACAAATAGCCTTAGGAGATTGCTTCATGATTTCCTCTAGCATAACAAACAAGTGCGGCATTTGCCAAATCAATAGACATCCTATATTGGAGGGTGTGTCCCTTCCTCTGGGATCTGTCATTTTAGGAAAACGAATACCACTATAGCCTTGTTCTAGTGCACGCTGTCTAGAGGTTTCTAATAAAGAAAGATACCATCGAATAGAAGGAATTACATAATCATATAATCCAAAGCGAATAATTCCTAAATGGTGCCATAAATGCATTTCTAGATGAAATTTCCCATACCATGAATTACACGTCAATCCTGTCTCTGCAGGTGGATATATACCTAAGGTATTCACTTTCATTAAATATAAGGATAAAACCATCCTACGATTCAATTCTTCATCCATTGTATCTATTTCTTTTGCGGTAGTAAAATACGTATGCAAAAGATTATCATCTGAAAAATCATTATCTAGGCTAATTGAAAGATAAGCATCAGCTAAACAATCAAAGCATAAGTCCTTATGCTTCATATTCGTATTAAAATAAAGTGTATAATCTACAACCTCACATTTTCTACGAATTGTGTTTCCATTTAAAGCATACTTATCTTCCTTTAAAGAGTAGCCTTTCAAAGATGAGGATGGAATTAGAAAAAATAATTTGATTTGTAAATCCTTTAGAGTCGTTTTAATCATTATATGAAGCACATTATGAGATTGAGGAATCTTAGTTATCACATTGACAAGGGCATTTTCGTAAGTAAAGGATGTATAAATCATACCATCATAAATGCTAAGCTGCTGTTTTACATTTGAAATATGATCATACTTTAGTTTTTTTCCCTTATAGAGAAAAACCAATTTAAACAAATCAAATTTAAACCAATCATCGCGATAGTTATCATAGGTCAAAGCCTGAACATCTGTCATATAGTAAACTGGCTTATGAGTGGAAGCCTTATAATATTCCTGGAAAGGATATTTTCCAGTCCCCTTCTGCTTTGCCCATATGAAATTCGTCATAGTACCTAATGGAATAGAATTGTATTGTTCATAAAAGGTTTGAAGCCCCGTTACATCTGATGTAAATGCAAAATTTCCGTTACCAATCGTTAATGGATTTTCAATATCCATTCTTTCATGAAAAACATCAAAGTTTTGAATAAACTCTTTCTTCATAGTATCTTCCCCTCTTTGGTAGAAATAGGTAACCTAGACCCTCATTTTATATTTTTATTATTTTATTTCGTCAACTCTAAAATATTTAAATGTGGCCATTCCTTCTGATTCTTTTCCCTTAGCATAAATACCATATTTACCACCAATCCATCTACCAGGAGTAGCTGTAAACACTTCATGATAGACTTCCTCATTATAACCTAGACGATAGCTTTCAGGACCAATATATTCCATAAAAAATTCAATTTCCGATTTACCATATGGCTGTTCAAACAAAATTACGTCCTCTTCTTGCTTAAATTTACCTTGTCGAATTTGAATATAGGTTTGATTATGAATTCTTTTCACACATACATAAGCATATAAACTACCCATATAACATAAGCCTACTTCATCCCCATCCTTTTCTAGATGTAAATGACATAAGGTGTGAACCGTAAAGGAAGGTAATGCAAGCTTTGTTAGAAATAGATTTGGAGTTAAATTAAGAGCCTTATAGGCTGCCTCATCTGCATATACGCAATGTAGGGTTATACCATCTTTCAAATCATACCAATGTCCCGTTTTATTTGCTGGAGTTTGCCAAATTAAAGACAATTCGTCACTATCAAATTCATCAGATACTGGAATAGAATAGTTGGATTCTAAATCTATCAAGTAATCACATTCCTCATAAGGAATTCCTGGCAATAACGGATCTCCAATCTTTCCACATATAGGCCAATCCTCTATCCACTCTACAGGTTGAAGATGTACTACTCGACCATAGGCCTTCATATCTTGAAAATGTAGAAAGGCAAACTGATTTTCATTTATATCAATTAATGCTCCCTGATGAGGTCCATTCGTTTTTGATGCTCCTTGCATCATCACAATTTTTTCTTCATAGGGCCCATATATATTTTTACTTCTTAAGCATACCTGCCAGCCAGTCTTTACACTTCCAGCTGGAGCCATAATATAATAAAAGCTATTTCTTTTATAAAATTTAGGACCTTCTATTGTCGGTTGTGTATAATGACCATCAAAAACTATCTTGTAATCTGTAAGTTTTGTCTTTAAATCTGAAGTTACTTCGTATACTCCTAGCATTGAATTAAAGCCTATTCTACTTTTAGCAAAACCAACGACTAAATAGCACTTATCTTCATCCCATATAGGACAAGGATCTATGATACCTTTAGCTTCTATCAAGCACCATAAGGGTGACCAATCTCCTTTTTCAATGTCTTTACAGGAGGAAATATAAATACCTTCATCTGGAAAGGGGATAATAGCATAAAATACTCCATCATGATAACGTAAAGAAGGCGCCCATGCTCCGTCTCCATGACAAACCTTATTATACCTAGGGAAAGGAAGCTCATCAAATATATAGTGTATTAGCTTCCAATTCACAAGATTCTTACTTTTCAAAACGGGAACACCAGGCACGTGATTAAAACTAGAAGCAATCATATAGTAGGTGTCCTTATACCTTATAGCATCAGGATCGCTATAGTCAGATAAAATTACTGGATTCTCAAATTTCATATCAACTCATTTTTATTTCAATCTATGAAATAATTTCCTTTCTTTTAAGTATCTTAATTATACCATATTTATTAAAAAAAGAGAAAAAAACTAAGAGAATTTTTATTTCTCTTAGCAAAAAATTTAATTACGTGAAAATTGGTCTACAAATATTTTTTCTACTTCCTGTTTAGAAAAATTGTTAAATACTATATTTTTCAATTCAACCTTCTTAACATAGTTGAAAATCAATCCTCTTCCACTCATCTTTTCTAAACCATCCATCATTGCTGGCAAGCCCTCTTTAGGATTATTAGAATAGTTGAACATAATATTTTCTAAATGAATAGCTTCAATAGGCTGTTCTGGCAAACCAAAAAATGTTCCAGCAGCCACATTTACATTCTCACATTCAATATCCTTAAACACAAATTTTCCTAAATATGGAGTACGATCATCTACTGGCAATTTATCCTTTGAATATACATATTCTGTATGTCCATCAGGATCACAATAATAGAACATATTTACTACTAGAGGAGTTAAAACATCATTCATTTTAATGTTTTCAAAAGTAATGCCATCAATAATTGCATCTTTTCCTCTGCCTCTTCTCGTCTTAATTCTTAAGCCTCGATCGGTTTGATTGAAGAAGCATTGTGTAACCTTTATATTTTTTATTCCCCCAGACATCTCACTTCCTAGCACAACCGCACCATGTCCATAATTCATAGAACAATTTCGAATGATAAAATTTTCAGATGGTTTTTTATATTTCCTTCCCATAAATATCTTGCCTGCCTTTATAGCAATGCAATCATCTCCAACAGAGAAATGTACTCCTATAATGTCAACATGATTACAGGATTCAGGATCACATCCATCCGTATTAGGCGAATTTTTAGGATTGATTAATTTTAAATCTAAAAATTTTAAATGCTCTGAAAAATATGGGTGCAAATTCCAAGAAGGCGTATTCGTAACAGTAACACCCTGTAATACAACATTTTTACAATGATTCAAAAATAATCCTCTTGGTCTCCATGCCAATCTTTTTTCTCTTACATTAACCCACCAATCCGAATTTTGTGCATTCCCATCAATACAACCTTCTCCTATGATATTTACATTTTCAATATGGATTCCTGTAAGGATACTTGCAAAGCAATCAATTGGATTTCCTTCCCAAGATCCAAGATTATACTCATCCTTTTCATCAGAGGTATACGTCATCCCTGGTAATATAGGATAATGATTTCTGTCGATATCGCCAATCAAATGAGCGCCCTCAGCTAATTCAATGGTTATATTGCTTTTCAAAAATAATGGACCTGTATAGTATTCTCCCTTGGGAAAATATACTCTCCCCTTGTTCGGACAAGATAAGATACAACCTTGAATATGGGCTGTATCATTAGTTTTTCCATCTCCAGTAGCACCTAAATCCTTTACATTTAAGCAAACATATTCCTCTTCTGTTACAACCACTAGCTCCTCTTGATCACCATTCATATCTAACAGCAACGTATAGGCAGTCTGAGGTTGTAGCGAAAATATGCTTATAACATTTTTTGTGTCCTCTAAATATAATTTTTGATTTACAAATAATTTGTAAGGCTTTGTCTCGCAAATATCCTTATTTTCTAATTCTAATGTTATACTTGTTGAGCTTTTAAACAAAACATGAAATTTCATTAAATAAGTTCTCCTTCCATTTGCCTTTTATATCTAATTCTTTTTGTCATATAAATAATTAAATTTTTAATGTAAACAAAAATATAATCTATAATAATGAAATATAACGCATAACTAAATGGTTCAATTCCTATCCCTTTAGTAGTACCAAATAAATCTAAAATTAAGCCCTTAGAGCTTAATAAATTAATCACAAAATACATAATTAAAGAAAGTAGCATATAATAAGCTAAAGAAACCAAAAAAGATAAAAACCCTTTAAAATTTATCATATGATACTGCCTTGTATTATTTGTACGACTATACATCATTCGCACAATTGGTCGAACAATATAATTATTCACAAGAGCTAGGCCTAGTCCAATCATTATAATTAAAACTATACTATTTGCCATAGCTGCATAAGGATCGTCAAAGGTCTCAGTTGAAAAATCAAACCCAATAGAAATTCCACCTACAGCCATAAAGAAAACGGCAGCCGCAGCTGCCCAATATTTCAGGACGAGGATTATTAGCCAAGATGGAATTCTAGAAAGCTTATCAACCTTATAAGGATTTGTTTCCTTTATATCTTGTTTTCCTCGTGTTTTCATTATCTGTCTACCTCAACATAGCCTCTATCATAACGCAACCAGCCTAAGATACACCCTGCAATAGTGCATACAATGGATCCAATTACAGAAATAAAGGCCATAATATAATTTAAATCAATTGAAAAATCTGAAAAGGCTAATTCTCCACTATAAACCAAACTAATAAAATATATAATTTCATATAAATATAATAGTCCAAAGATTACAATGAATATAGACATAACCGTTGCTAAAATAACAGATTTTTTATTCTTCTTCCCTGACATTGTTACTGCTGAGAAGATATTTAATATACCAATTAGCATTAAAGCAAATAATACTATAGCGCTGAAGTCAAAAGAATATGGAAATGTCAATTGAACAACAACATTATAGTGAAAATTCAAGAAAAATCCTAATAATAATCCTGGAATTGCAATAAGCAAAGCAGGTAATTTCATATTATTATATTTAAAGGATTCTTTAAAATTTAAAAATACATCCTTTAAATAGTGACCAATCATCTTTAATACCTTTAAAAATTTATTTTCATTTTCTTTTAAGGAAGTCTCTTCTTTTACAGAAGTAGCTTCATTCTTTAATTCTTTTTCTTCCATAGTATAAGGCCTCCTTAACGTATTCTATTTGTAGTTTCAACATCAAAGAAATGAATTTTATTCATGTCATAACATGCTTTAATGGATTTAACATCTCCTAAAGGCTTTCTAGCATAAACCTTAGCTATTACATTTTCTCCACCGTAGAATCCATAAATTAATGTATAGGCTCCTAGGAACTCTGTGTAATCTACCTCTAAATCAAATGTAGAATCGGGATTTTCCTTTAAGGATGCGTCATCTATCGCAATGTATTCACTTCTAGAAGCCATTATCACTTTTTTACCAGCATAATCCTTCAACAGTTCCATTTGAGCCTTTGTAAGCTTTAATTTACAGCCAGATATATGCTCAAAATATTTACCATCTGTAGATATTAATCCATTTGCAAAGTTCATAGGAGGAGTTCCAATAAAACCCGCTACGAACAAATTTTCTGGATTATCAAACATTTCCTTAGGAGAGGCAATTTGCTGTACATAGCCCTCATTCATTACTACAATTCTTGAAGCTAAGGTCAAAGCCTCAATTTGATCATGCGTAACATAAAGGAATGTTGAATTTAATCGATCATGCAATAGCATTAATTCTTTTCGCATTGTACCACGTAATTTAGCATCTAGATTACTTAATGGTTCGTCCAATAAGAATACTACTGGATCACGTACTATAGCACGTCCACAAGCTACTCTTTGTCTTTGTCCTCCAGATAATTCTTTAGGCTTTCTATTTAAATATGGTACTAATCCTAGAATTTCAGCAGCTTTCATAACTCGTTGATGAATCTCAACTGGATCAACTTTACGTATTGTTAAAGAGAAAGCCATATTATGATATACAGTCATATGAGCATATAGTGCATAGTTTTGGAAAACCATAGCGATGTCTCTATCCTTTGGCGCCATGTCATTTACACGCTTGCCGTTGATATATAAATCTCCTGAAGAAATTTCTTCAAGACCAGCAACCATTCTTAAGGTTGTTGATTTTCCACAACCAGATGGACCTGCTAATACGATGAATTCTCCTTTTTCAATCTCAATATTAAAATCATATACAGCATGAAAACCATTAGGGTATACTTTATTTACGTCTTTTAAAATGACATCATATTTGTCAAAGTCTAAAACCTGTTCGTCATTTTCATTTTCTAAAATAACGTCTTTTTCTTCCATAATCTATACCCCCTTAATCCTTATTGATGCTACTCATATAATTTTCTAATCTTTTAGAACGAATTAATCCAACTAATCCAGCACTTATAAAGAAAACAGCAGCGCATGCCAATAATACGATTGCCAAGATTGCTCTAAAATTACCATTTGCAGGTAACCAATTTATATTTCCAGCATTGCCACTATAATAGTCAGTAATTGTAGAACCTAAATATTTAGAACATTCTGCAACAATTTCTTGATTAGAGGCTAGCTTAGCTGCATCTACAACATAAGATGGATCACTTGATGATAGCCTATCTGCTTCTGTCAACCATTCTTGTGCTGGTAAAAATTTATTAAAATATATAAATATTTGAAGTGGTACCCATAGGATACGCAATGCACAAACACTACCAATACAAATCAATGAAATGGATGCTTGTTTAGAATAGGCCTTAGCCTTTTCACAAGATAAAAATCCAAATAACAGGATAACAATATTTAATAAAATTTTTAAAATAACTAAAACTGTTGTAGGCTGAAAGCTATTTAAACAAACAAAGGATCCAAATACACTAAAGCCAATGGCGCCAAATCCTAACCAATAAGACAAGGAGTTAGATCTATAGCGCATCATTTCAGATTTTGTCTTATGAAGTTCTTCAGGAGACATATCTAGGGCAAGATCATTTTCTAACTCATTACTCATTGCTATTTACCGCCCTTTCTAAAATTTGTATTCTTTTTTCTGTAGTATCCTTATATTTAAGCACTGTATAAGCAATCATCATTGCCGCATATGCAATTACAATAATGAATAAAACTGCATAAATAATAAATGTTGTAGTTGTACAACTGTATTGACCTGGAATTACCTCTGGATGCTGTGAAGCATATGTAGTCGTTTTAGGATCCTGTAAAACTGAAACCCAGTTTAACAAATCATAATTATCATTAAATTGTCCCATTAAAAGAAAATTTCTAACAAGTAAAACAACATTAAAAATAATAATTACAGAAGGACAAACTATTCCAACAATTAAATTGCTCTTATAATAAACCTTTCTACTATGATTAGAAAAGATAAATAATACTGCAACAGCAACTAATGTAATAACACCTGTAACAACTATAAAATCGTTTACTGAAGCCAAGCTCTTTTGGAAATCATAAACGGTTCTTGCAAAATCATTCGTAAATCCATTAGGATATACATTTGTAGCTCTTTCAAAACCTTGATAAACATTTAGATTTGTTAAACCTGCCACATCATTACCATAGTCCTTAGAGAATATTGCAACACCATCTGAAATCTGATAAAAAATATGGGCATGTGTATACTCAGTAGCATAGGCAACACATGATATCAATAAAACAAAGCCTAATACCAAAAAGATCATGAAAAAAATCTTACTATGATTTGAGAAAAATTTTTTCACCTTTGAACCTCCTTCGTTAGGTTATGATTTTGTTGGCAGGAGATTATTCCCACCAACAAAATCCTATATTTTTAGTAATTTTCGATTTTAAATACTAAGACTTAGCGTAATCAGGAATACAATCATTTCCAGTTGCACTCTTAATTGCGTTAGCATAGTCGAATAAGAATTTCTTATCCTTAACTGAGAAAATTTGAGCATTTACAGATTGTGCATAAGAATACTTACCATAATCTTCTTGAGAAATCTGCTCAGAGCCTAACTTAGATGAACCACCAGCTGTATTAACAACACGAACCCATCCATAAGCAGGATCATTACATGCCTTTGCCCAGAATGCAGTAATTGCACCATATACATTCTCTTTATCAGTTGAAGAACCAATCTTAGGAACTGTAGTGTACCATGTAAATCCCTTAACACCAGCAGGGTCAGTTTCGTTTTTAACAACCACACCAGCACCAATAGCTAACTGTAAATTAGAAATACCAACTTGACCATAAGCATTTGTAGCCTGTAAATCACAACCCTTAGAACGGATATGACCAATACCATGAGTTGCACCTATATTTTCACGCATAAAGTTATAGAAACCTTTTCCACTTTCAGAGAACATTTTCTTTGTAGTTGGTGACATAATTGGAGAAAGATTTTCCCAATCTTCATTAGAAGAACTACCAAATAAATCATTTGCAACTACTGCTTTTCCTTCTGGTGTGCCAGTAGGATGTGCCCAATATTCTTCTGGTCCAAAGCTTTGAATGTAGTTACCCATATTAGAGAACATGTAATCCATAATTCTTAAAGCACCATCTAAATTATCTGTAGTAGAAGGAATTACCCAAGAACCCGTCTTTAAAGCCGTATTTGCTTCAATATAACGAGTAATTGTCTTACCAGTCATATCATTTAAATGTTGATTGTGATCCCAATTCTTCTCTGTTGCCCAATAAGTATATGGAGGTAATACTGGACGAATACCCTTAGATGAATATTGAATCTTTCTTGTAGCTGGATCAGTACCAATTCCTTCGTATTTATCGTTAGTTGCAGCTGTAGCAGCACCAAAATCCCAACACATAAATCCATATCCAGATTCAGCATTATTCTTATAATAATATTTATTTAAATAAATTGCATTATTTGGAGAAGCTGGTTTTGCCCAGAATTCTTGTTGAATTAATCCTTCTTCATACATTTGAGAAATATACTCTAATGCTTCATAAGTACCGATTGTAGTTTGAGCATCATGTAATTTACCATTTGCATCAAAATATAACTTTTGTTGTGCTGAAGATACACCTTGAACACCCCAAAGCTGAGCCATTTGATTGATTGTATTAACACGGTTATCAGCTTGTCCACGAACAAAGAATGTTACAATTTCTTTATTAGCATCACCAGAAATTAATTTAGGATTTGCTTTAATAACACGCATTAAAGCTATTAATTCGTCAACATTGTAGCAAGCCTTCTTTGATACGAAAATCTCTGATGGTTTTTCATATAGCTTTCCAGCTCCCATATACTCACCATAAGCATCCTTTAAATACTTATTGAATTGGTCTGCCAATTGCTTACCTGTACAACCATTTGCTAATAATTCATTTTGTTGTGCAACAATATTTTTCACTTGTTTAACAGCAACATTCACAACTTTATTATCTTCATCAATTACCTTTAAGGTAGTTGCCTCTTTATAATTGTTAGTTGCATCCATAAATGGTTGATAAGCTCCTGCTTTAACAACATTCTTATCAGGATTATTTCCACCATTTGTTTTTTCAGTATCATAAGCTGCATTAGCATCATCTAATACAAACTCAACCAACTGAGTATCCATAACAAACATTCTTTCAAGGTTGTTTTGACCCTCATAGTAAGGTGTATAATATAGAGTTTCCTCATCTGTACCATATCCCTTAATTAAAGCTCTTGCCTGAGATGGATATTTTTCTAACCACTTAGCAAAGTTTGGCATTTTATCAAGATGTTTCATTAGGTTTACAGCCTTACCTGCTGAACCCATAGCCTGAATTTCCTTATCTGCTAACATGATTAAATCAATCTTTTGCTTTGAATCCTTTTCACTAGCAAAATTACTACTTTCAACTTTTGCATAGGTATTAGAAGAATTATCTGTAGTATAGGAGGAAGCTTCCTTAATACTTGTCTTTGTCTTTTCCTCGATAGCTCTCCAAACAGGTAATAAAGCACCCTTAGTATAGGTTCTTCCGTCAACTAAATTACGATAAGACTGAGCACTTGTATAAGTTATACCAGACTCACCACTATAATTCACATTAATATCTACTCTACCACCATTAGATTCATAATTTTCATCTGCTGGTGCATTAACATAGGTATGACCATCATCTAATTTGGCATCCCATTCTTCCCATTTTGCATTATCCTTTGGACCACAGCTTGCTAATGCTAAACATGAAGCTGCTGCCAAACCAAATAAAGCTACTTTTTTTGTTTTCATTTTTTTCTCCTTTTAAATCTTCTTTTAAAAATTTTCTATTCTTTAACTCCACCAACATTGACACCTGCTGCAAAATATTTTTGCAGTTTTGGATAAACAATGATGATAGGAATGATAGAACATACAATAAATGCATATTGTAATGCGTATGTAGAAAAATCTACTGTAGCACCATCTTCTATTTGACGAATAATCTTTGCCAAAGTAACCTTTATAAATACAGTTAAAGGCTGATCAGATTCGCCTAGTAGCATTTGTGCCCATAAATATCCATTCCAACGGCTTACTGCAAAGAACATTGCTACCGTTATTATGGATGACTTTGACATAGGAACATAAACCTTTGTCAATATTTGAAATTCCGTTGCTCCATCTATTGTTGCTGCCTCTTCTATTTCTTTTGGAATTCCACTGAAATAGTTTCTTAACAAAATCATATTAAATGCATTGAATCCCAAACAAATAATAAACATATATCTGTTATTAACGCCAAATCTAATAAAGTTTTGCAGAGTTGGAATCATACCAGCTCCAAACCACATTGTAAAGGATAACATGAAGTTAAATCCTCTTTGGAACATTAATCTTGTTTTTGATAATGCATATGCTCCTGTTATTGCAACTAACATAGATACTAAAGTACCATATATTGTAATGAAAAATGTATTACAATAAGATAACCAGAATTGCTTTTGACTTAATGCATATTGATAAACAGATACATTAAATCCTACTGGCCATAACACTACTTTTCCGTTATCTAGTGCATCCTTTGAGGATACAGAGGCTGATAAAATATATATAAACGGATATAAACAGCATAAAGCAAAAACAGTTAAAATTACATAAGATAAAATCTTAAATATAACTTCGCTTCGGTCTAATCTTTTCATTTTTTCACCTCATCCTAGAACAATGACGTGGTAGAAACACGTCTACTGATTGCGTTTGCGCCAAGAACTAATACCATTGCCAAAATAGAATTGAATAAATCTGCTACTATACCCGCTTGGGCAATAATAGACCCTTTATAATCTGGATCCTTTCCTGACATTCGGTATACAAAGGACGAAACGACATCTCCTGTTTCATATGCACTAGGTTTATCTCCTATTAATAGAATTACCTTCTCATAACCCACATTAAGAATATGACCTATACGCATAATCAGCATAATCGTAAGTGTTGGAGCCATACCTGGGAATGTTATATAACGAATTTGCTGTAACTTAGAAGCTCCATCAATTCTTGCAGCTTCATAGCTTGTTGGTGATATAGCTAATATTGCAGCAAAATATACAATTGAACCATAACCAGCACCCTCCCAAATACCAGAAATCTGATAAATTGGTCTGAAAAATTTTGGTTGCGCTAAAAGTGTATCATTTGAAGACGTTAAATGTAATGCCTTACAAAGCATATAAACAACTCCACCATTTGCATTAAGTAAAGAGGTTCCCTCACACCATAATCCAATAATTGTAGTTACAACTACTGTAGAAACAAAGTGTGGTAAATAAGAAGCAACCTGCAAAAAGCTTCTATATCCTGTACATTTTATTTCGCTAAATAATAATGCTAAAAAAATTGGAATTGGAAAGCCTAAAATTAAGCCATACATACTATTTACAAATGTATTTCTAAATGCCAACCAGAATCTTCCACTCATGCTGCCAGAGAAAATATATTGTGCCCAATATAATCCAGCCCATTCGCCATTATACATTGAAGTATCACTACCCCATTTAAATCCAGTTAATAACCCACCAATTGGGAAGTACTTAAATAAAATCAAAAACAGCAACATAGGAATTAGTAAAACATATAATCGCCAGTCTTTAATCAGTGTTTGTAGTGTTCGCTTCCACTTTGTGCGTTCTACCTCATCGATTACGTTTTGATCACGTTCAACCAATTGTTGCATAAACTTTAACACCGTCCTTTTTTTAAACTAATTTTTTTCTGAGTCTATTGCAGGTTTAGACTCCTCTTCTGCTTCCTTTGCTTCAAGAGAATCTACTTTAAATTCTTCTGCATCTTTCTTAAGCATTTCAGCATTTTGTTTATCTTCAATGAGTTTGTCCACAACATTGTTTACAACTCCTTGAGACCTTAATATAAGTGCACCAATTACGGAAACAGCTAATCCAAACAAATTGTAAATCACTCCATAGTCCATGTAATAATTACTTTTGCTTATTGTGCCATCTTCGTTTTCTATAATAACTTCATACAAAGATTCTCCTATTATAAACGGATTTCCATTCGAAAAAAGTCTAAAAAAGAATAATTGTACAAGATTGTATAATATATAATTTATAAGTAATATACCTATTATCCAAATCGTAGATTGAATAATTTTATTTGTTTTCTTCTTTTTAAAAGCTATAACATCTAATCCAATGACTAATAATCCAATGGAAGCCGATAAGTAACATTTCCAATCATAAATTGATGCTAGTCCTTTAACTATATGAAAGTGCCCTCCCAAAATCGTTGCAGCAGTCATTACTGGTATTGTGAGTAATCCCCACAAATTCCAACGTACAACAGCTATAAATACTATCAATAAAGAAAATGTTGTTGTAGGGATAGCATCTAAAACAAAGCCCGTCATATTAGTACACAATGCTTCAAGAATAAAACCTATACTTACTAGTAGTGCTAAATCCTGTAACATATACTTCTTAACACTTTTTATAATACCACCTCATAACCCCTTACATCTACAACATCACTTTACCCAAATAAAGCGCTTTAAAACAGCGCTTACATGAGTTATAACAATATTTTAAACCTATTGCAAGACATTGTCAATAGAAAACGCTTAACTTTTTTGACTGGTAGGTATAAAATTTTCAGCCAAAATAATAAATATATTTCGTTAATATTTATGTTATAATATTCGAAGAGGTGAAAACAATGATTTTAAAAATAAATCCAAAACAAAGTATTTCTCAAATTATGCATAGTCTATCTTCTGGAGATACTTTACTTTTAGAGGATGGAATATATAAGGAGAAAATTGAAATATGGAAAAATGATATTACCATAACAGCTGAACATCCTTTAAAAGCTATTATAAGTAATAAAGATTATGCCCATAAAATTATGGAAGACAACAATGAGTGTAACACCTTCCGTACTTATACTCTTTATGTAGGAGGAAATAATGTTAAACTAAAGGACTTAATCATTCAAAATGAAGCTACTCCTTCTTATATTTACGGACAAGCAGTAGCACTACACGTTGAAGGTGATCATTTCACTTGTGAGGGATGTCAATTACAAAGTGCTCAAGACACTTTATTTACTGGTCCCATGCCTAATGATCTTATAGAAAGATATCGAGGCTTTTATCCTCCGGAAAAGCTAAAGGGAATACCTTCAAAACAAATTTATAGACATTGTACTATTTTAGGAGATGTTGATTTTATTTTTGGTTGTGCAACAGCACTATTTGAAGAATGTGAAATATGTTCAATTTCTAGAAATAGCCTTACTCCTTCTTATGTATGTGCACCTGCACACGCAAAGGAAACCCCTTTTGGCTATCTGTTTTATAAATGTAAGTTTATAGGAACTGAACCTGCATATTTGGCAAGACCTTGGAGAGATTATGGATGTGCTGCATTCATTGATTGTTTCCTTGGAAATCATATCTTATTAGAGGGATATCATAAATGGAATAATACCAATCGTGACAAAACTGCTAGATTCTTTGAATATACTTCTACTTCTGATTTGACAGTGCGTGTTCCATGGGCAAAACTGTTAAATAGAATAGATGCGACAAATTATGTTGTAGAATTTAAGAAATATCTGTCTGATTAAAGCATTTCTCTTTTGCAAAGGATAGGTTTCGACAATATTCGACTTTTTAGATAAAAGTCGTCAAAATTCGATTGGTTTAATTTGCGTTTTCATGTCGATTTGATAAAAAGTTTTTATAATTTTTAAAAATTCTCTTGTATTTACAAAAAATATATTTTATCATATCACATGTAAATACGGGAGGACGAATATATATGACAAAAATAATTGTGGCTGACGATAATAAGGATGTTTTAAACATAGTCAGCGAATTCTTAAAAATGCAACCTAATATGGAGGTTGTCCAAACTTTTTCTGGTGGTAAGGAGTTATTATCCTATTTAGAAACAAATTCTGCAGACATTCTATTGCTTGATGTCTTCATGCCAGATTTAGATGGTATTAATGCTTTAAACGAAATTAAAACAAACACAAAATATAACAGACCTAGCAAAATTGTTATTATTACTGCATTCAATACTGAATCTATTATGGCAAAAACATCTGCATTAGGTGCCGATTATTTCATTGTTAAACCAATCGATTTGAGTAATCTACAGAAAACATTTAACCAATTGATACATGAGGATTCAACTAAGGGTATCACATACAACTTAAAGGAAAAGGTAAAGGGCCCTAGCGATGATCTAGACACTGAAATTACTGAAATTTTGCATGAAATAGGTGTTCCTGCACATATCAAGGGTTACTTATATTTACGAGAGGCCATTACTATGGTCTACAATAATGTAGATATATTAGGAGCAATCACTAAGTATCTTTACCCTACTGTTGCCAAAAAATATAAAACAACTTCTTCTAGAGTAGAAAGAGCAATACGACACTCTATTGAAGTTGCGTGGAATCGTGGTAATGTTGATGCAATATCTCAAATATTTGCTTATACAATTAGTTATAATAAAAGCAAACCTACTAACTCAGAATTCATTGCTATGATTGCAGACAAGCTAAGACTTGCTCATAAGGTTGTATATTAGTTGTATATAATAAAAAAACATCTAGAAAGGAAGCATCCTCTAGATGTTTTTTATTTTGTAGTCAATAATGTATACAAAGTTTGTTCTATATTTAAATACTTTACCCATTTGTCTACTATTTCCAAATTATTTTTTTGTTCTACTCCTGTGTAACTTGCTCGAATTAAAACATTTTTAGGAGTTGAATCCCATTCTACAAATTCTAAAACCTGTACTTTATAACCATAAGCTTCTAATAGATATGCTCGAATTGAATCCGTTAGTATGGCTGAAAATCTTTCTTTTAGTAAACCATAATTTGAAATAGGCGAGAGCAATTTAGAATTTAGTTTTAAATTTATTTCATGCTGACAGCATGGAACTGAAAAAATATATTTGCATTGCATTTTAACCGCATGATATAATGCATAATCTGTTGCTGTATCACAAGCATGTAATGTGACAATCATATCTACATTATCTTCTTTTTTAAAATCGGAAATATTTCCTACTCTAAATTTTAATGTATCGTAGTTATATTTTTCAGCAACCTCTATACAATGCTTTATAACGTCTTCCTTTAAATCTAAACCTATCATTTCGCACTTGATTTTTTTTATAGTGGTTAAATAAAAATATAAAATAAAGGTTAAATAGCTTTTCCCACAACCAAAGTCAATAATTTTAAGATGTGTTTCCTTTGAAATACTATCCTCTATCATTTCTAAAAATCGATTGATTTGCCTAAATTTATCTGATTTAGCTTTTACAATCTTTCCCTCAGAAGTCATAATGCCTAAATCAATTAAAGGAGGAACTATAGTCCCTTCTTCTATCAAATATTTTTTCTTTTTATTATGCTCTAAGGAAACAAATTCCTGTGAGTTTCTTCTTTTATTTGTTAAAATCTTACCTTTAGAGGTTACTTTGTAAGCATAAATATATTCAGTAGAAACCAACTCTAAACTTTTAAAATGTAATTCTAAAAATGTATTTAAGTAATCATTGATTTGATCAAGCGAAATATTTTCATGAAAAACCTGTTGTTTGGTAAATAAACTCACTTGTATAACTAGTTGATTCTTAATATACATTTTTTGTAATTTTGCTTTCAGGTATTTCTGTTCTTTAGAAGTAGGAATGGAAAATACTCCTCTTATCATATCCTTAGGAAATTCAATATTCATATGTCCTCCTAAATAAAAGAGTATCAAAGTTATTCTGATACTCTTTCTATCTCATCTTAAATTAATCTTCAATCTCAGCATTCTTATAATATGCAACTACAGATAATGCAGCTGATTCAGCTAATTGCTTCGTATTATAAGTTTCTCCCACTGAAGCCAATCTTCCACTTGCAGTATATAAATTATAATGGAAGTTATTATTTTTATCTTTCAAAATTTTAAAAGATCCTGTCTCAACATTTTTCTTGAAACTATCAATAGAGCTCATTGCACCACTCTTAGAAGTATATCCTTCTGCTTGACAAAGTATCTGTCCATTAGATGCTTTTAAATCCCAACTAAACTCACCATCAAACTTTTCAACCACATATTTGCCACCAAGCTTTACTTCTACCTTAGAGGTATCTACATTTGCTTCAACAATATTATCATCATTTTTTGGTGTATCAATTTCAACAGTGTTAGCTTTTAATGCAAATTTTTTAAAAGATTCTGAAGCTCTTGTTGCACTCTTTTCAGTAGAATAACTAGATCCTAATGCTATTACACGATAATTTTTTGAAGTTAATTTGAATTTAAATAATCCACGCTTATCTTTAAAAATACGAATTTCACCAATCTCAACATTACGCTTAACAGCTTCAATAGCTTTTAAAGCACTATCCTTTGTAGTATAAACCTCACTAATAACTAATACTTCTCCATTAGATGCTTTTAAACGATATTGATATCCATCCCCACTAGGATAAAGCTCATACTTTCCAGAATATGCTTTAGTAGCTGAGTCGTCCTCAGACTCTTTTGTAGCCTTAGTAGCTGCTGGTTTTTTTGTAGTAGTTGATTTTTTTACAGCTGTAGTTTTAGGGGTAGCCTCTTTAGTAGCTGTTGTCTTTTTAGTTGCCGTTGCTTTTGCAACTGGTTCTTTCTTTGCTGGTTTTGGTTCCTCCTTTTTCACAGCAGTCTTTTTAGTTGCTGCTGGTTTTGCAGGAGTTTCCTTTTTTTCAACTTCTTTTTTAGTTACTTCTTTCTTTACAGGTGTTTTCTTAGTTGACTTTGCAGGAGTTGTCTTTTTAGTTACTGCTGGTTTTTTCTCTTCTTTTGCTAAAGTTTTTTCTTCAACAGGCGCTTTTTCTGCTACAACTTCTGAAGCTGGCTCTACAACAGGTGCTTCCTCTACTACTGCTTCTGGAGCTGGCTCTGCAACAGGTGCTTCCTCTACTACTGCTTCTGGAGCTGGCTCTGCAACAGGTGCTTCCTCTACTACTGCCTCTGGAGCTGGTTCTACAGCAGATGCTTCTTGAACAACCTCCTGATTATCTTCTAATGCAGCTCTATTTTGAGCCTCTAAAGCTTCATATTTTTTATCTCTTTGCTTCTGAACTATTTTAGAAGCAATAAATACAACTAAAAGTAGAACTACAACAATTAATATTGCACTAAAGAATACAATATCAACTTGGTTTGTAAATAATCCACTGCTTGCTAATAAATTTAAAAACATTATAAAGACACCTCATTCTTATTTTATTCTATATTCTATTATAAACTAAAGACAAACTTTTTTCTACAAAAACTAAAAAAAATTATAAAAATTATTGTATTTTTTTCAATCCTTTACAACATATAAAAAAGATATGGAAACAAAACCTATTTTTCCCATTTTTTAAACTTTCAAAATTTTATTTTTCTTTTAAAAACACAAATTAAATTAATTGTAAAAATAAATTTATCGTGATATAATTCTAAATTGAAAATGTGAGGGGAAGTCTTATGCATATCTATTTAGATTTGTTTTTAACTTTCTTTAAACTTGGGGCGACTACCTTTGGCGGGGGATATGCTATGATGTCACAGATTAAAGAAAGTATTGTTGAAAAAAAGGAATGGTTATCCAATGATGAACTATTAGAAATTTTTGCAATTTCTGAATCAACGCCTGGACCTGTAGCAATCAATATGGCTACTTATATCGGATTTCAAAAGGGGAAAATTTTAGGAAGTATTTTTGCTACCTTAGGTGTGGTACTTCCATCTTTTATAATCATATTTATTATATCTTTATTTTTAAATAAATTTTTAGAGAACAAGTATGTTGCCTATGCTTTCGTTGGAATTAAATGTGCGGTAGCTTTTTTAATTTTAAAAGCTGGAATTGGCTTATTTAAAAAAATGCCTAAATCTATTTGGCAACTATGTGTTTTAACTATTGTACTCATTTTAATGATTCTGCTTGAACTATTCTCTAAAAATTTTTCCTCAATTTATTTAATAATACTTGGCGGACTTACTGGAATAGTAATATTAACATTACAGGATCATTTAAAAAGAAAGAGAGATGAATTAGAATGATATATTTATGGCTCTTCTTAGAATTTTTTAAAATTGGCTTATTTACCTTTGGTGGTGGATATGCTATGATTCCACTAATTAAAGAGGTGGTATTAAAATATGAATGGTTAACCGAGGCACAATTCATAGATTTTATAGGTGTTTGCGAATCAACACCTGGTCCTATTGCTATCAATATGGCTACATTTGTGGGCTCTTCTCAAGCTGGAATAGCAGGTGCGGCTATTGCTACACTAGGTGTTGTTTTACCATCTTTTATCATTATTTTATTAGTTGCCTCTATCTTAAAAAAATTCATTAAAAATAAATTTGTAGATAGAGCACTTACTGGAATTAAGGCTGTTGTTATTGGATTAATCTTGTCAACTGGAATTATTTCATTAATTCAATGTTTAGGCTATGAATCCTTATCCTCCTTTACTGCTAATTTTGCTTCTATCATAATTTTTAGTATTTTAGTTTTAATTTATTTTATCTATTTAAAACTTACAAAGAAAAAACTAAATGCTATTTTAATCATAATTGTTGCTGCACTATTAGGTTTAGCAGTCTGTCCATTTTTTTAAGTCTATGAAAATGGACTTTTTTTATAAGAAAAAAAGAACCTAATGGGTTCTAAAATTTCAAAAAAATCTTTATAAAAAAATGGAGCAAGCGAAGGGAATCGAACCCTCGTCATTAGCTTGGAAGGCTAAGGTTCTACCATTAAACTACGCTTGCTTCTAAAAACTGGTCGGAAAGACAGGATTTGAACCTGCGACCTCCTGGTCCCAAACCAGGCGCTCTACCAAGCTAAGCTACTTTCCGATCTATTAAGATTAAGTGAAAATATTTTTCACGCTCGTATATTGTAACACAATGCATATAGGATTTCAAGAGGTTTTTTAATTTTTTAAAGAAAAAATAAAGACTGACGATACAGTCTTGGTGGTAGATTTATATGTAGGCTAGAGGGGAGCCCCCTCTAGCTCACATAAATATGATTTTTTAGAAGAATCCAAAGGTATTGCGATTGCAACAACGAGTTCCTGTTTCAATTATAGGTGTATTTTCAAAATACAAGGCAATAGCACGAGCTATAATATCACACAAATTACAATCCTGAATAATTTGAACTGGGTCAGTATTAATAAAAGCTTGATAATATTCCATGTTATTGCAACAATTTTCTCTTACAGAAATTCTCGCGATACAGTAAACAGATGTAGGTATATTACAAGGAGTTGCTACCAAATCGTAAGTATTTTCATTAATTTGATTTAACTCATATTTAAAAGTAGTATTACCTACTAAAATTTCCTGTCTGCATCCTTCTTTACAATCATGTTCATGATTACACATAATTAAATCTCCCTTCGTAGCAGTTGCTACAGTAATAATATATGAAGGGAGATAAATTTGTTATGGGTTATTATAATATATGAAGTTTTATTGTATCTGTTATAGCATTTCCTACTGCAGAAGCACCTGTAATTATGACCTTGTCTCCTTTATGAACCACATCAGTTTCAAGAGCTTTTTCTATTGCATATGCAAACAATTCATCAATATTATTTTTCTTCTCAGCATAAACAGGTAAAACGTTCCAAGCTAGGTTTAATTGACGACATGCCTTTTCATTTACTGTAACAGCTATAATTGGGCATACTGGTCGATAAGCTGATAGCTTAAATGCTGTTAAGCCATTTGCTGTAACACAAATTATTGCCTTAGCATCAACCTGATAAGCAGCATTAACTGCAGCATTACAAATTGCTGATAAAAAATCTTCTCCTAAATCTAACTGATTATGAGCAAAAACCTTTTTAAAATCAATATTGCTTTCGGTAAAGGTTGCAATATCCTTCATTGTAGTAACGGATTCTAATGGATACTTACCTGCTGCAGATTCACCAGATAACATGATAGCTGTCGTTTTATCATAAATAGCATTAGCGACATCGCTTACCTCTGCACGAGTAGGTCTAGGATTGGTTTGCATTGAATCAAGCATTTGGGTTGCTGTAACAACAATCTTACCTGCCTTATAGCATTTATCAATCAATCGCTTTTGAATTGCCGGAAGCATCTTAAATGGCACCTCTACTCCCATATCTCCTCGAGCAACCATAATTCCATCTGAAACCTCAATGATTTCATCCATTTTTTCAATACCTTCTGTATTTTCAATTTTAGAAATGATTCTGATTTTTCCCGAAGTATCATATTGATCTAACAGCTTTCTTAACGCTAATACATCCTCTTTCCTTCTAACAAAGGAGGCAGCAATATAATCTACACATTCTTGAATTCCAAAAATGATATCAGAACGATCCACTTCAGATATATAAGGCATATCTACAATAACATTAGGAATATTAATAGATTTACGATCAGATAAAGATGCATCATTTAATACCCTACATACAACATTTTTGCCTTCTGTACGAACAACTTCAAAGGAAACCTTTCCATCATCTGCTAAAATTTTAACACCTGGTTCATAAACATACTTTGCTAAATCTGGATATGTCAACCCAACCTTGGTTTCATCACCAATCAAATCGTAATCTGAACAGAAAGTAAATTCCTGTCCTTTTTTTAAATCAATTTTTTTATTTTTAAACAACCTTACTCTAATTTCTGGTCCTTTAGTATCTAATAAAATTGGAAGCGGAATTCCCAATTCCTCTCTTACCTTTTTTACACGATCAATACGAACCTTTTGTTCCTCATGCGTACCATGAGAAAAATTTAATCTTGCACAATCAAGACCATTTTGAATCATATTTTTTAATTGCTCTTCTGTATCACAAGCAGGTCCTAATGTGCATATAATTTTTGTTTTACGCATCAATTCATCACCTCCTCTATATCATACCACAAATCCATAAAAAAAGCACTCTTTTCCCTTGATAAAAAAATAAAAACTATTATTTTCATAATAGTCTACTTTTGCTAATGGTGCCGAAAAAAGGAATCGAACCCTCAACCTACTGATTACAAGTCAGTTGCTCTACCAATTGAGCTATTTCGGCAAGATGGTGGAGGTTGACGGGCTCGAACCGCCGACCCTCTGCTTGTAAGGCAGATGCTCTCCCAACTGAGCTAAACCTCCAAATATTTACTTGCACTTTCTTATTATAATCAAATTTAAAAAGAAATCAAGTAAAAATTAAAATTTTCAAAAAAAGTATGAAGTGAAAAGCATTTTTCAAGTAAAAAATCCTCCATTTTTAATTTCATTTCCAGATTTAAATACACTATAATCTTCTAAAACTTCCTTGAATATCACATCTTTGTTCAACATTTACCAAGGAATACTTACAATTATAAGAAAAGGGTACAAGAATTTCATGTGTAGGAATAAAACTCTTTTCAAAACCTAGCTCTAATCCCTTGTTGTCATAATCCAATCCAAAATCCCATATTCCATTTAAATTTCTATAGGAATCTCGAAAAAATTGTACTCTTGGATAATCCTTATGATAGCTTTTTGTATGTTTCATATTCCTATTTCCTTTCCTATAATTTACGCTAACTGTTTCTTTTATTATAAGGTGAAAATATAGTAAATTCAAATTGACTATATCACTACATAGATTAACAATATCATGATTATAGTATAAGCAAACCTATTAAAATCTATAAAAAAAGCTTTTAAAATAGTCTTTTCTATTTCAAAACTTATTGTATTTATAGCTCTATACTTAACCCATCATAGCTGATGATAAATTCCTTTGGGGCAGCTAGAAGAAGCTCATCATAGGTTGCTCCACCATTATGAGAAAAATGATTGAGCACTAGCTTAGTCTTTTCATCTACCACTTTTATTTCCTTAAGTCTAGCAATCATCTCTAAATTCGTATCTATACACATATGTCCATCACGATACCCTTTTTGAATAGCACCTGTACAATCCAATGATACTAAATCAAATCGTCCAAATTTCTGAAGTTTTGCAAAAATTTCTTCAAAAAATGCACCTGTATCATGAGCGTAAAGAATTCTCTTTTCCCCCTTTTCTATTGCATAGAATACTGGAGTTGTGTTGGGATCATGATTTGCTAGTAAAGCCAATATTCTATAATCCCCACATTGAAATTCTTGATATGGCTCAATACATGTTACTGCAGCAAATCTTTCCATATTTGGCGATTCTTCTATCCCCTTTTTAATCATGAGATACCCACTTAATGCTGAATAATATTCTACCTTAGTAGCCTTCTGACTATATTGTGGAATTAAAATATCAGGCACATACAAATGGTCAGAATGGCTATGTGTGATAAGACAATATTTTATCCTTTGCGAATCAATGTTGTACTGAAAAAAATGCATAATGGTATCAGCATTAAAATCAATAAGTAAATCTTCATCAAGAAGCACTTGAGAACGAGAACGTATATTTCTTCCTCCTGCCTTACGCGAACAAGTGCAGGTATCACAGGAACAAAATGGAGCTGGAATAGCATCATAAGCCGCACTTCCTAAAAAACGTATCCTCATTACAGAAGCACCTTCCTTTCTAGAAACTTAAGCCAAAAGAAAAAAGTATCCAACAAAGATGGGGGATACTTGGGTAAAAAAAACTGGCGCCCGCAGTAGGACTCGAACCTACGACACC
>CAJTTN010000005.1:118247-123888 GCA_910579215.1 uncultured Anaeroplasmataceae bacterium | reverse complement strand
ATTACATAGCTCGTATCATCGTATTCCTCTGTCTGCTTTATATACCACCTATTATAATCTCTTGCTTGATTCTTCACGATTTGATAGATCCAATCTATCCCATTTCTTTTCCCATCAAACTGCTTTATCTTTTGATATATCTTTACATATGCTTCTGATACTACATCATTTGCACAGCTCTTTTCCTTTAACTCCTTTACTGCTATACTTACCATTAATCCATATGTTTTATCATACAGCTCCTCTAATGCTTTCTCGTCTTCCTTTGCTATCCGAAGTAACAGCCTGTTTATTTCCTTTGGGTCCAACATAGCTACAACTCCTATCGCTTTATTTTGTTTTTGAATTATAGCATATTATGGCTTTTTTGGCAATTATTTGTATTCTTTTTCTACTTCTTTTTACATTTTTTTCTTTGTTTTCTACAAATAGTGGATAATATAAAGCCAACTATTTTTTTAAAAAGGAGTTATAGAGAGTTAAAATTTAGAAGTTTTTTATCCATGCTAATTTCGTCTCTTAGGAAAAAACGCAAAAAAAGAGAAAAAATATTTAAACCTATATTGATATGCAAAAACTAAAATTTATGTTATAATTATTTTAATTAGGAGTTAGAAATGAATATACTTGATCTTACAGAAAAAGAATCTCAGGAATTAAAAAAATCTTTAATGGAACATGGAATAGTTTTTGAAAAGAAAGACATAAGAACTTATGAATCTAAATATTTTGAAGCTATAACAATATCAAATATAATAATAAAATTTTTTGTGTTTTTTTGCTTGGGATTATTTGTTATACTTAACTTAATTGGTATACTTTTATCTATTATTTATAGCTCGTCAAATTTAACAAATCCTATAGAAACATTAGTAGGAATAATTATTATCAGTTTTATTATATGTGCAATATTTAGTAACATTAATACTAATAAAAAGAAAGAGTTGTCAACCATCTATGTAAATGAGGATAATTTCATTTTTAATTATTGTGATCGTATTATAGATACTCCCCATTTATATTATAATTTACCTTATGATTCCCTTAAAAAAATAGAATTTATCATTCATAGTATAAGAAAAAGACAAGTATTTGGTAGTGTCGAATTTACTTTTAATGTTTTTGGTTATGAAGTAACTCATGCAATAAGATTTACAAATCTCACAGAAATAGAACATCTTTTGGAAAATAAATTTCCATCCCTATTAAATATTTTAATTATAGATGGCAAAAGGAAAAATCATCATGAAATTATAAAAAATAAACAAATGCCAATAAGTTTATTAACTTCTTTAGCTTTATTCATAGTATCTATATTATTAATGATTGTTCCATATTTGTTTAATCATTATAGCTTAGCGTTAGGTATATCTAGTGTGATTTTAATTATTACAGCACTTATCATATTTTTATCCCCTTTTCTTTATACCTATCATTTAATACAAGGTACTATAATCAGTAGTGTTTTCATAATGATGGGGTTTTGCGTACCACTTTTCATTATAGAACATAGCAATAAATCCTTCATAGAATATATAATTCAAAATAATGAAATACTATTGTTAACAATTTTTGGGATTGTAGGAGTAGGCATTTATATGTATATTATTTCTATAATTATTGGTAAATTACATTTTATATTAAAGAAAAAATTCAAATAACAAAAAAGTCTCAAACCGAGAAATTTTGAGACTTTTTTTATTTTATTTAATTTCCAAATTCTTGCAAAATTAACGCTTAGAGAATTGTGGAGCACGACGTGCTTTCTTTAAACCATATTTCTTACGCTCTTTTGCACGTGGATCACGTGTAATTAAGCCTGCTGGCTTTAAAGTCGCACGGTATTCAGGATTTACTTCCATTAAAGCACGAGATATACCTAAACGAATAGCTCCTGCTTGACCTGTCAATCCTCCACCATAAACGTTAACTAAAATATCAAACTTACTTGTTGTTTCTGTTAATTCAAGTGGTTGTAGTACATCTAGACGAATTGCTGCTGAAGGAATATAATCCTCAAAAGGGCGTCCATTAATAGTAATTGTTCCTTTACCAGAGCGTAAATATACTCTAGCTACAGAACTCTTACGACGACCTGTTCCATGATATTGAACTAAATTTTTTGCCATTAACCTTTTCCTCCTATTATGCCTTTACTACGAATTCTACTGGTTTTTGAGCAGTGTGTGGATGTGTGCTTGAAGCATACACATATAATTGCTTTCTCATTTGATCTCCAAGCTTAGTATGTGGAAGCATACCATAAATAGCATGCTCAACCATTCTTGTTGGATATCTCTTCATCACTGTTTCTGCAGTCAATGTTCTTAATCCGCCATTGTACTCAGAGTGATTGTGATAAAGCTTATCTTGCCACTTGTTTCCAGTTAATACGATTTTGTCAGCGTTAATAACGATGACATTATCTCCGCAGTTTACATGTGGAGTATAGGTTGGCTTATGCTTTCCCTTTAAAAGAGAAGCAACTACAGTAGCTAAACGTCCTAATGTTAAACCATCTGCATCAACAACATACCAACCATGTTGTACAGTTTGATTATTTGCCATGAATGTCTTATTCATTAATTTTTCCTCCTAAATTATGTAGTATAATTATAGGCACGTGAAGAAAATAAATAAAAATGTACCAATAATTATTTTACAAAAAAATCATTCTAATGTCAAGAAAAATTTTACTGAGACATCTTTCTTGTTTGTCGCTTTAATTTTATGATATAATAATTAAATAGGAGTTGGTTTCTATATGTTAAAGACAGTTACAGGAAGAAAAATATTAATCATAGAGGATGATCTATCTGTAAGAAAAAATATTGCCTATTATTTTAAAAAGAGAGGAAACATAATATTTGAAGCCGAAACTTTAACACAAGCACGTCAGATATTAAACCAAACTGTATTTGAAGGGATAATTCTTGACTTAATTCTTCCTGATGGAGAGGGGTTAGAGCTTTTTTCGCAATATAAGAATTTACCTCCTGTCCTTATATTATCTAGCTTAGGTGAAGAGTGTGACTTAATAGAGGCTTTTGAAGCTGGTGCGATAGACTATGTTGTAAAGCCTTGTTCATGTAAGCTTTTAGAAGCTAGATTAGCCTTACGTTTACTACCTAAGCATGAATCCGATATAAGCGCCTTAGGCTTATCCTTAGATGCTAAAAAACGTGTTGCTACTTATAATGGAGAAACTTTAATTTTAACTGGAAGTGAATTTAATATTTTATATTTTCTAATGACACATGCAGGAGAATATTATAATGCTGATCAAATTTATGAACAAATTTGGCTGGCACCAAGCTTAAAAACAACTTCTATCAAATATCACATTTCTAATCTGAGACAAAAGATACTTAAAATAACAAAGAAAAATCTAATTAGAACGGAGTTTGGAAAAGGCTATACTTTTCTAACAGAAGAAAAATGAAAAAACATATTCTAAAATATATACCTCTTCTTTTTGTTTCCTTAACGTTACTACTTCTTATAGTATCCTTAACTGTCTGGTGCCCTAACATACAACCCGCCAAAGAAACCAAAATATTAAATGAACAAGGAGATTCTTTAACTGCAATATCTATTTCTGATTTGAAGAAATTAAATCGTATAGAATATGCAAATTACACACCAAATGAATTTGTATATCCCCAAAGCTTTTTAGGAGAAAAAATTCAATTATCGCAAACCTCGTTAGCCCCTAAAGGTACACTTACCTTTGTATTTTTAAATTTAGATCCAGAAGACCCTGATTTTTCTCAAAAAAGTGCGGAATTAAAGCCTTACTTAGAAGGAGATAAGCGTTGGCATTTTACCCTATATTTACCAGCCTTCTTTTCTTCAGCAAATATTTATGTACGAAGTGTTTTATCAAAAAGAATTGGTCAAATTGAAAATTATGATTTTATAAACTTTAGTGAATATGAGGGGAAAACAGAATATCATAAATCTACTACACAGCCTCAATATCTAGACCTTGGCTTTTACTCCTTAAAAAGAGCTTTAGATCCCAGCCTAGAGATTAGAGGATTAGTCGTAACCATCCACTATGAGGCAAACACCAATCAATTTGTAGGATTTAAGGATTATCCAGTAATTGGAAAAGATGAAAATATTTTATCAATGACTAATGTAGATACTATATTTCTTATATCCATCTCCATTCTGTCTATGCTTGTGGCTGCAATTCTAGCCTTTACCTGTTTCATCAAAAAGCATTTATCTATTTTACCTTATATTATAATCAATTTAGGGATTAGTGGCTATGCTTTAGGAATATTACTTTTAAATAATTTTACTACTACTCCCTATCTTGTATTAGCTCTTCTTCCTATATGCAGTTCAATCATCATATTAGGCGTACTATTGTCAAATAGAGTAAGTTTTAGAAAATTCCCTCTATGGATTTCTTTTCTTCTATTAACCTTAGTTTTTAGTATTATAATGACGATTCTTTATATACTACCTTATAGACAAAGCTATGGTTTAGAAATTATATTTAAAATTCTAACGATTCTAATCATTATATCTATTCTGTTTTCCAGTCTTCATGGTTATTTAAAAGATAAAAATCCAAATAGACTTCTCATACCAGGAATAACAATTATATATTTAATTTTTATGGTTTTCACCAACTTTTCTTCCCCTAAAATACATTCTATTCCCCTTTGGCTTTTGGTGCTCATTTTAGGTATAACAACAATTTCAGCATTTCTATTTTTTATACAACTAGAACAAAGAAATCGCTACTTAACCAATAACTTACAAATTGAAGTTTCAAAACAGACACAAAGCTTAAAAGGCATATTAGAGGAACGTGATAAATTACTTAGATATTTATCTCATGATATGAAGAAGCCTGTAGCTAGTATCAAACGTTTTGTAAGCGACTTAAGCTATCAAGAAAAAAATAAAGATAGAAGTAAAAAGTATCAAATTATTTTAGACAAGCTAGCTCATGTTGAAGAGGATCTTACAGACTTACAAAAATATGCTAAGCACACCTATAATAAGGAAGCCTCTTCTGCTTTAAATATAACTGAAATTATAAGTATTTGTTATGAAAATTTAAATCCAGATTGCGAAGCAAATAATATTCGCTTACATTGTAACCTTAAACAAAACATATATGCTTTTGCTAAAAAAGAAACGCTTCTATCTGTGTTAAATAATCTTATTATGAATGCTATAGAGCATTCCTCCTGTTCCAATATTTATATTAAAACCACAAAAAATATTTCTAAAGGGCTTTGTAAAATTCAAATTGAGGACGATGGTATTGGGATAAATAATAGTATTGAAGCTATTGAACCCTATCATTCTCTTGATCATCAAAAAGAAAATTTAGGATTAGGTCTTTATATATGTAAGGATCACTTAGCTACTATGGATGGCACCTTAGAATATTTTAGAGAAAATAACAAAACAATTTTTACGATTTTACTGCATTTAGCATAACAGAAAAAAGGCTAATTTTTGATATGATACCTCTAAAGTAGACAAATAAAATAATTAAAAGAAAACAATCCCCTAGGGGATTCGCGACCTTGAAATTATAAAGTTTACTTTGGAGGTATTTTATTATGGGACGAAAAGCAAAATATAGTAAGGAATTAAAAGTTGAAATTGT
>CAJTTN010000005.1:0-117357 GCA_910579215.1 uncultured Anaeroplasmataceae bacterium | reverse complement strand
CGATCATTTCAATCAAACAAATTATAGTAAGAATTATATTCATAGACTTATGAAGCTTATACATATACATTCTAGAATCAGGAGAAAAAAATGTAATTATGTGAAATCAAAACCGGAGCAAGTTGGAGAGAACATTTTAAACAGAAATTTTAAAGCAGATTATCCAAATCAGAAATGGTGTACTGATGTCACAGAATTCAAAGTTTCAGGTCAAAAACAAAAACTCTATTTATCCGCTATTATAGATTTATTTGATAAATCAATAGTCTCATATGTGTTAAGTAATTCTAACAACAATAAACTAGTATTTGACACATTTAATAAAGCTTTAGAAGCAAATCCAGGTGCTAAACCAATCTTTCATAGTGACAGAGGCTTCCAATATACATCGAAGCAATTTAAGTTCAAATTAGATCAAGCAGGAATGATACAATCTATGTCTAGAGTAGGAAAGTGTATTGATAATGGACCTATGGAAGGCTTTTGGGGAACGCTGAAAGCTGAATCCTTTTATGGGTTAAGACTTGATGATGAGCAAGCATTAAGAAGAAAAATCGAAGAATATATATTTTTTTATAACAATTTTAGATTACAGACAAATTTAAAAGGCATGACACCTAACGAGGTCAGATATCATGCCAATTGTAATTTTATTTACTTTTAATTATTTTTTTATTCCGCGTCTACTTGACAAGGGTCAGTTCATTTCTTAGCCTTTTTTATTGTATAAAATAATAGTCAATTTAATTCAATTTTTCCACAGCCTCAAATAATCCATTTAAATAACAAGCCCCTAAAGCCCTATCATATAATCCATATCCAGGTTTTCCATCCTCATCCCAAATATTTCTTCCATGATCAGGTCGAACATACCCTGTAAAGCCTCCCTGTACTAATGCCTTTACAATCCCGAAGATATCTAAATCTCCAGTACT
The DNA here is from genome assembly GCA_910579215.1 of uncultured Anaeroplasmataceae bacterium. GTDB lineage: Bacteria > Bacillota_I > Bacilli_A > Acholeplasmatales > Anaeroplasmataceae > Pelethenecus. Next base: position 116,422 of record CAJTTN010000005.1, on the reverse strand, counting down.
TGTTAGATGTCCTGCCTCTGTAAAATCTGTTTCATTGTCATATTTTAATTGTCTAATATGAGCGAAATAAATTCTATTTGCATAGGCTTTCGCCATCTCCTTTAAATCGTTATCTCTGCCAGCTCCTAAGCTCCCTGTACAAAATGTAAAACCATTATGTAGATTAGGAACTGCATTTATCATTCTATTATAGCTATCTTTCCCTGTAATAATTCGTGGAAATCCAAACATATCCCAAGGTGGATCATCTGGATGAATTGCCATATTTATACCTGTCTCATCACATGCTGGCATAATCCTCTTCAAAAAATAAACTAGATTTTCAAATAATTTTTCATGAGTTATATGAGCATACTCCTCTAATAAGCTATTAAGCTCCTCCAAAGAATAGCTTTCATCCCATCCAGGCAGACGTAAATTTTTAGGATCCAACTTTAATAAAGTCTTATGACAATAGGATAAAGAATTACTACCATCCTTTGCTTTCTTTTTCAAATCTGTTCTCAACCAATCAAAAACTGGCATAAAGTTATAACAAATACATTTTACACCAAATTTGCCTAGATTTCGAATTGTCTGTGCATAATTTGCTATCAGCTTATCCCTTGTTGATTTTCCTAATTTAATATCCTCATGTACAGGAACAGACTCAATTACCTCCATTTCTAATCCTGCTTGATCACATAAAGCTTTTAATTTTTTAATTTTATCTAGCTCCCACACTTCTCCCACAGGTGTATCATAAATGGCTGTGACTACACCACTCATATTAGGAATTTGCTTGATATATTCTAGTGATATGGAATCTTTTTCTCCATACCAACGAAAGGTCATTTTCATGAATCATTTCCTCCTTTAAAGATTTATAAAAATAGGCATTAAACTCCACTATAGGATGAAAAGCCTCCGTCAATTGGAATACATACACCTGTAATAAATCCAGCTGCTTGAGGACTTAGCAAAAATAGAGTTGCACCAACCAAATCATCTACTACTCCAAATCTTCCCATCGGCGTAGCTGCTAATATTTTACCCGTTCTTGACGTAGGCGTTCCATCAGAGTTCCATAAAAGCTTTTCATTTTGCTTAGTAGAAAAGAATCCTGGAGCAATAGCATTTACACGAATTCCAATATGAGAAAAATGAACGGCAAGCCATTGCGTAAAATTACTAACAGCTGCCTTGGAACCACTATAGGCAGGTATCTTTGTTAAAGGCGTATAAGCATTCATAGAAGAGATATTTAATATAGAACAATCCTTTCTTCCCACCATATCCTTTGCAAAAACTTGAGTAGGTAATAGTGTCCCTAAAAAATTTAAGTTAAAAACAAACTCTACTCCTTCTTGTTCCAAATCAAAGAATGTTTTAAAATCCTTAGTTACATCCTCTACTTCTGCAAATTCGTTATCTGTAGTTGCCTTTGGATTATTACCTCCAGCACCATTTATTAATATATCACAGGAACCAAAATCCTTCAATATCTGTTCATGACAAGCTTCAAGAGAATCCTTCCTTAAAACATTAGCTTGATAAGCTTTAGCTATTCCACCTATAGAACCTATTTCTTCTGCTTGCATTTGTGCTGCCTCCTTATTTAAATCTAATAAGGCTACTTTTGCTCCACAGGCTGCAACAGCCTTAGCTAAATGAGAACAAAGTATTCCTCCAGCACCTGTAATCACGATAACTTTATTCCTTAAATCTATTCGAAATGGTAAATTCATTGTATATCCTCCTATCTTATCCTTGCAACTTTTATGATATATTATTCATTAACCAAAAAATCTTTTTCTCTTTGGTTACTCCTTAATTTATAAGAGCCCAATTCCTAATAGAATTGAGCTCCCATATAAATATTTCCTTTTTAGTTTCTAGAAACTTTAATTTCTTCTTATCCTTTATCTATTTTATTTTTAAAGGATTTATTGATCCATCCTCATTGGGATGTTCGTCTAAATATTTACGAATTGCTTCTGGCTTTCCTGCTTTTATTCCAGGCTTACATAAGCCTAAGCTCTCTGCCGTTTGATTTACAATCGCCTCTGCATATCCAACACAGCCTGGGTATCCACAGGCTCCACAATTTGCATTAGGTAAAATTCCTGTTATATCCTCCACTCGAGTATCTACTTTAACATATAAAAGCTTTGCAGCTATTGCAAGTCCAAGCCCAAATACTAAGCCTAAGCCTGCAAGAATGCTTATCGCAATAAAAACTTCCTTCATTCTTGTATATCCTCGCTTTCTAATTCCTTTTGAATTTTTTCCAAATCCAATTTCTCATGTATTCTACAATCTGTATTTGTACAATTCAAGCAAAATTCCTCTGATATTTTTAAATGTTCACACCCCTTAGGCACTGGTGTTCGTTTATTTAAAATATAGGAAACCACAAATAAAATAACTAATAAAACTAGAATTGTAATTGCTAAACTTAAAAATGGGTTCATTATCCTATCATACCTGACAATCCTAAGAATGCTAAGCTCATTAAAGCAGCTGTTGCCAGAGCAATTGGTATTCCTTTGAAAGCCTTAGGAACATTTGAGGCATCTAAGCGATAGCGAATACAAGAAAATATAAATATAACTAAGGCAAAGCCTAGACCAGTTCCAATAGCTTCTGCCATAGATTGAGCAAAATTTAAACCTTGAGAGGAATTTCCTTGGGCTACACCTAATACTGCACAGTTTGTCGTAATAAGAGGCAAATAGACACCCAATGCCTTATACAGAGCTGGAGAAAATTTTTTTATAAACATTTCCACAAGCTGAACTATAGAAGCAATTACTAAAATATACGTAATGGTATCCATATAGGCTATATCACAATAATCAAGCAATTGATAGATTGGCCAGCATATTGCTGCAGCAAGAACAATTACAAAAGTTACCGCTGCTCCCATACCTAAGGCGGAAGAGGATTTTTTAGAAACTCCTAAAAAAGGACAAACACCATAAAATCTAGATAAGGTAACATTATTCATAAGCATAGCATTGGTAATCGCTAATAAAAATGCAACAATTAAATTCCAAACCATATTACTTCGCCTCCTCTATACTCGCTTTTTTCGCTGCTAATTCTGCAGCCTTTTTTGCTTTTAATTCTTCTATTCTTTTTCTTTCCTCTTCTAATTTTTTTTCATCCTTATGATTTTTACAAAAGGTCATGACTGCTAATATACAACCTAAGGTTAAAAATCCACCAGCAGGTAATATAAATAGCTTAATTGCATACTCTGCAAGAGGCGTAAAACTTACCAAAGGAAGGAATGTAAAATATACACCAAAGGTTAGACCACCTGTTCCTAATACCTCACGAATAACTCCCATAATACATAACGCTATCGTAAAGCCAATACCCATGCCTAAGGCATCGAATAGGGATAATAAGGGCCCATTCTTTGAAGCAAAGGCCTCTGCTCTTCCTAAAATGATACAATTAACCACGATAAGAGAAATGAAAACACCTAAACTAGCATATAGCTCTGGTAAAAATGCTTCAGATAGCATTTTGATAATCGTAACAAATGTAGCTATAATTACAATATAGCAAGGAATTTTAATTTCTGAAGGAATTATCTTACGCAATAAGGAGATTAAAACATTAGAACCAATTAAGGTAAGTATAACAAGAATACCCATACCAAATGCTGATTCTAAGGATTTCGTCGTTGCTAATGTCGGACACATTCCTAGCAAGCCAACGAAAACTGGATTCTCTTTAATAATTCCAGCTAAGAAGGATTTAAGCTTTAAAGATTTCTCTTTTATAGGCTTTTCTTTAGCTTGTTCCATTACTTAATCCCTCCTTCTTGATTTCCCCTTGTCTTTACATCCGCAAAGGCAACCTTTACTAAGCTACGAATAAGCTTTGATGCATAGGTAGCTCCTGCAGTTACATCTGGATTAGAAAGGTCCATATTATCTACATCTGACTCTGTCATATCATTTTTATATTGATTCTCAAGATGCGTATTAGTTTCACTAGCAAAGGATTGACCATTCGTGATGAATTGTATGCCTGCAAGCTTCTCTTCTTTAGTAATACCTAACAATAATTTAATTTCTCCATAACCATTAGATCCTTTTACAGTGTATATGAATCCTAAAAATGTCCCCTCAGCGTCATAAGAAACTATAATTTCCTCTATAGAATCTGAGGTAAAATCCTCTGTAATGATTTGAGATTGCTCTGCAGCATAGGTTTCAAAAATTTCTTGACAAAGTCTTGCCTTTTTTTCCTCATTATTTTTTTTAATGATAGGAGCAGTAAACAAATTAACACTAGCAATTAGAGCTGCACAAACACCCGCAATCATGGTTAATATCATAGCAGTTAATGCATATTTTTTCATTTTACAAACCTCCTAACTGGGAAGCAACAGAAAATCCCACAATTAAGCAAATTACAATCATAGATATTGCCAAGCCTAATAGCTGCTTCCAGGAATAAGAATTTTTTCTTCCCCGCATTAAATAATCTAAGGTTGGAGCAAACATATTTGCAATTAAAATAGAAAATGCTACTCCCTCAGGATAGGCACCACAATAACGTATAAGTGCAGTTATAATCCCTGCCATTGTACCAAAGGCAATACGCCCAAATTTAGTTGTAGGTGATGTGACAGGATCAGTTATCATAAATACTGCTCCAAAAAGCAAGCCACCAGAAAGCATCTCAAACATAAATAAATCAAATATATTCCATGAATTCTCTAAATTCGTACTGGATGGATTTATAATAAAATAGGCTGTAATACTTACAACAAGTGTTATAATAGCAAAGCTTCCTATCATAGATAAAAAAGCTCTCAAATCTGCACTTCTTCTAATAAATAAATATAATCCACCAACAAGAATTAGAATTGAACAAACCTCACCCATAGAGCCAGGAACTTGCCCTAAAAATAAATCTAATAGGCTATATTCATTCAATGCCTTACCAAGCATACCTAAGTCTCCTTTAACGATAGCAAGCGGTGTACCAGATGCTGATACATCGACACCACCTTGTCCATAGACAAGCTTAGAGCCAAAGCAAACACCAACAAAGACACGGCCTGTAGCTGCAGGATTAAATATATTACTTCCCAAACCACCAAAAATCATTTTACCAATAAAAATTCCAAAAAACGCTCCAATAAATACAACATATCCATTGCATCCAGCAGGCATAATCAAAGCATAAATCCATGCTGAAATTAAAGGAGCTAGTATATTATTTATACTATATTGCTGTTTAATTTTTAAAAATCCTGTTTTACTGAATAATTGTTTCCATTTTAATCCCTTTGGCCACTTAATAAACATATGACAAAGCCATTCGGCTATAAGCATTGTTGCCGTTGAAATTAAAAATACATAAATACCGCTCCACCCATTTTGTATACATGCAAATAATACTACTGGCATTAAAGCAAGTAAAACGTCAAGCATCATTCGCTTCACAGAAACTGGCTTACGAATATAAGGAGCACTTTGCGCAACTAATTTCATTTTCCTTCCTCCTATATCATTCGCTTCGCCTTACGGCAATAATCTGTTAAATGTATTTTTGAAGTACAAGAATATGTACACATTCCACAAAGTATACAGGATTTCACATTCAACCGAAGCAATGCGTCCTTATCCTTATTTTTAACTGCCTGCATAATTTGAATCGGCTGTAATCCAGCAGGACAGGAATAGACACAGGAAGCACAATGAACACAAGGCTCTTCATGAATAGGCTTTTCATTTAAAATAATCGTTGAGGTACAGGTTTTAGTGATCACTGCATCATCACGTACAAGATTAGCCCCCATCATAGGTCCTCCCATGATAAGAACCTTATTTTCTTCTCCCTTATAGCCTCCACATACATCAATTAATTCCTTTAAAGAGGTCCCTATTCTTAATCGTATATTTTGTGGTAGGTTAATACCATCCCCAGATAAAGTATAATTTCTTTTTATGACAGGCTGATTATATTTTATAGCACGATATAGTCCCACTATAGTCGATACATTAAATACCATAAGTCCTAGCTTGGCAGGTAAAACACCTGCAGGCACCTTTATCCCTAAAGCAGATTTAATCATTTCAATCTCCCAGCCTTGAGGATAATAATTTCCCACACGACAAACCTCTATATTTAAATCTGGAAAACGGGTAAGCTCTGCAGTTAAGCAATCATATAAATCCTGATATTTTTTCTTAATACAGATTAATCCCTTTTTGGCCTTAAAGGCCTTCATAGCATAGCTAGTACCTAAAATTACTCGTCTTGGATGCTCAAGCATCATGCGATGATCTGAAGAAATATAAGGCTCACATTCTACTCCATTAATCAAGATCGTATGAATTGGATCCTTCGTTTGAAATTTTATGTAGGTTGGAAATGAACTTCCACCTAAGCCTACTAACGCAACCTCTTTTGTAATTCTTGCATAATCCTCTAAGGTTAACTGATCAATTTCTTCATCACTTCTAGGAATTTCTGGACTAATCCATTCATCCTTTTTATCATTTTTTATTTGTATAAACTCTGTTAATTTTCCACTACGATGAAATTTTTTAACAAACCCTACTACTTCTCCAGAAACTGTTGAATGAATCGGCTGTTCAAAAAAAGGCCCCTTTCTTATTCCTAGTATTTGTCCTATTTTAACCTTATCTCCAACCTTAACATTGATTTCAGCCTCAGCACATCTAGCATTCGTTACAGCCATATAAATATATTCTGGCTCTAGATATCGTAACGTAGGTAAGCTGACAGTAGAAACAGCACCTGTAATTTGCCTTGTTTTTCCTATCACTAAAACCCCTCCTAATTTTTTTATAATTAAAATACTTTACGTCATAGTAAAGTTAAACTACGTAAGCCTAATTTCTATAAAAAAATAAGAACGCTTACATTACTATTGTAAATCATTTTGTTTCATAAAGCAAACAAAATAAATGCTTAATTATAGAAAAAGCCCATTAAACTTAAATTTGTTTAATGAGCAGTCTAAATTATTTATTCTGCGAGAGATTTCATTTTAGCAATTACTTCAGATTTAACTTCCTTTAGAACACCTTCATCTTTATAATTTCTTAAGGCTCTATCTATCCATCTGGCCACTTGTCTACAATCCTCTTCATTAAAGCCTCGAGTAGTAATAGCTGCAGTACCTAATCGTAAGCCAGATGTAATGGTTGGTTTTTGTGTGTCATGTGGAATTGCATTCTTATTACAGGTAATATGAACTGAATATAATATATCCTCTGCTGTTTTTCCAGTTACGCCTACACTATTAAAAATATCTACCAAAACCAAATGATTATCTGTTCCTCCAGAAATAAGCTTATACCCCAAATGCTGAAGTTCCTCTGCTAAAGCCTTACAGTTTGAAATAATTTGCTTAGCATATACCTTAAAGTCCTCCTGTAGAGCCTCTTTAAATGCTACTGCTTTAGCTGCAATAACATGCATTAAAGGTCCTCCTTGGATTCCAGGAAAAACATAAGAATTGATTCTTTTTGCAATAGCTTCATTATTTGTAAGGATAATCCCTCCTCGAGGACCACGTAAGGTCTTATGGGTTGTAGAGGTTACAATATCAGCAAAATCCATAGGATTTGGATGCAACCCAGCAGCAACCAAGCCTGCAATATGGGCCATATCTACCATTAAATAGGCACCAACTGTATCAGCTATTTCTCGAAATCTTTTGAAATCAATTCTTCTGGAATAGGCACTTGCTCCTGCAACAATAAGCATAGGATGAACCTTCTTTGCAAGTGCTTCTACCTCATCATAGTCAATGTATCCTTGTTCATTCAGTCCATAAGAGTAGGATTTATAAAGCTTACCACTAAAGCTTTTATCATAGCCATGCGTTAAATGTCCTCCTGCATCTAAAGACATCCCAAGAATAGTATCTCCTATAGATAAGAGGGCTCCATAAGCTCCCATATTTGCCTGAGACCCAGAATGGGGCTGTACGTTAGCATATTTTGCATGAAATAATTGACAAGCTCTAGCAATAGCTATATCCTCAACCTTATCAATAAATTCACAGCCACCATAATATCTTTTACGGCTATAGCCCTCGGCATACTTATTAGTTAATATACTTCCTTGTGCTTCAAGAACAGCTTGTGAAACAAAATTTTCAGAAGCAATTAGCTCTATATGCAAAGCCTGTCGATTTGCTTCTTCCTCTACTGCCCTAAATATTTCTTGATCTTCTTTTAAATTTTTCATTTTTTCTCCTTTTTAATTCTATGAAATTTTTAAATTTTTTAACACTCTATATGTTCTATACTAGACACAGAAAGCTTTAAAACGAGAATATAGAATAAGATTGCCATACCTATGACAAAGAGGATTGCAACGATTGCCCCAAGCAGATAAAACCCTAATAGTCCAGGTACAAGTAACAAAACACATAATATTCCTGTATAAGCAAAATCTAATACCATAGATATAAGCATACCTGAGGAATTTTTTACTGCCTCTGTTTCATTACTCCATTTTAATTTATAAAAATATGAATTAACCAATAGTCCTAAAAGTGACATACTTAGGATATAAACTTGCGGTAATATAAAATTAACAATAGCAGAAGCTAAGGTAAAGCCCGTAAAAATAGTTAAAAGAATAGAGGAAATTAATACGAATGGGGCAAGCACAAGATAGGATAGCAATACCTTACTTAATGCATACTGCTTATAGCTTATTGGTAATGTTTTTATTTGCCACATTGTTTTCCCCTCCATATTAATGGAAACTGCTGATGGTACAGCCATACCTACACACCATACCACAATTAATACCATATAAGGAGCTATCTCTTTAAAGATTGTCATCGCTTCAGGATCTTTCACAGTTTTAAAAGAAAAGAACATAATGGCGGTAACCAATATGCACATGATTCCCCCTGTAATCGTATTTAAAAGATACATTTTAGATGTGAAATATCTTTTGACATCTAAAAAGAATAAAGCCTTAAATTGCCCTCTTCTTTTTTGCATCTTTTGTACATATTTAATACTTGTTCTAGTAGAGGTCATTAATACATGATAATAATCATAGCATCTTGCAAATAAATAAATCATACCTGTTAACAAAATCAAAGTAGAGGCAATGTAAAGAGCTTGATTTACGCCTATCATTTCTAATGTCAGAAGCTTAGAGAAAGGATTTATCCATCCCATAATAGATAAAAGACGAAGCAAGCCTATAATATCATATTCCTCTGTCCCACCACCTGAGTTCATTAAAAAAGAGGAATACATAATAGCCATTAAAAATACGATATAGAATAGGACAGTAATAACATTTCCAAATCGAAACCGATCTGAAATTAAGCCGATAAGAATTCCTAAAGATCCAGCAATGAATAACGGAAATACTGGGGATAATATTAATAGAAGTAGTCCATCCAATAGCCATAGAGGTTGTTTCCCCATAAATGCTACAATTCCAGTGGCAGGAAGAACAAAGATAGCAGTATAAAAGAATTGAATCAAATAGAGACTAAATAGTTTAACAAAAATTATATTTCTTTTCGGAATAGGCAAGGAGGCCAACATATCATAGTCGTTTCCCCCAAATAGCGTTCCTTTTACTTTGGTAAAACCTGTTACAATTCCTAGTAAAGAGGCAATTCCAGCCATTGCATATAAAACCTTATGTAATTGCTCGCCATTTTTAGAATCTAAAAGTATAAAGCTAAAGAAAAAACTATAAATAGATGCTAAAAGACACCCTCCTATAAATATTAAAATTATAGGAACAAGCATAGATACATTTTTAATTTTATCCTTTTTTCGAAAATCAAAGCTTTGAGATAAGCTGACTTTTAATAATGCTAGACCTGGTTTACTCATGAAATAACTCCAAAAAAACATTTTCTAAGGAAGAATCTCCACGAACACTTTCCAAATCTCCACTCGCTATTATCTTTCCATCCTTTATTATAGCAATTTTATTGCAAAGCTTTTCTACCACCTCTAAAACATGCGATGAGAAAAAAATCATGGTTCCTTGACTACAAAGGCTTTTCATAATTTCCTTTAAATCAAAGGAAGCTTTAGGGTCTAATCCCACAAAGGGTTCATCTAGAACCAATAGCTTAGGCTTATGAACTAATGCAGCAATTAATACAATTTTTTGCTTCATACCATGAGAATAATTTTTTATATGATCTGATAATCGATCTTTAATGCCAAATAGATCAGCATATTGATGGATAAGAGAATTTCTTTCTTCTCCAACTCCGTAAATATCACAAATAAAATTAATATAGGAAATTCCACTTAAATTTTCATATACATCTGGATTATCTGGTACATAAGCCATTTTTTGTTTACACTGGATTGGATTTTCTTTTATAGACACACCATCAAGAAGAATCTCCCCTTCTTCAAAGGTATGTATTCCTGTAATACATTTTATCGTGGTAGATTTTCCAGCCCCATTAGGTCCAATAAATCCATAAATATCTCCATCTTCTATTTTAAGATTAATAGAATCTATAGCCTTGGCTTTAGATTTTTTATATGTTTTTGATACTGCCTTTAATTCTAGCATAGCTACACTCTCCTTTATATATTTAGTATAGCATCTTTAAAAATTCTTGTCAATTCATAAAAATTCAAATATATTCAAAAAATGCCATAATTCTTAATTATAATTATATCATTTTACCAAAAAAGAAAAAAGATATACCTTTAAAAAATCGGTATACCTTTATTTTTTTAATCAATAGTAATTGACTTCTTGATTTCCTCTTCTGATTTTCCTATAGTAATAGTTAGAATACCATTATCAAGCTTAGCTTTAATTTTAGTTTCATCTGCCTTATCTAAATAATAGCTTCTAGAATAGGAGAAACGGCTACGCTCTTTACGAATAAAGTGTTGTTCCTTTTCTTCCTTATCCTCTTCTTGATTAACAGATAGCGTAAGATATTGATTATTAAAATCAAGCGTAACAGCCTTTTTATCTACACCTGGAAGATCAACCTTTAACACATAAGAATTCTCTGTTTCTATTATATCTGTTTTTAAAGCCTTGTTGGAAAAAAATGAGTCCATAAAGAAATTTTGAAAATCATCTACTAAATTGTTTTTCTTTTCTTCATTATTTTTCTTAATAAAATACATAATCTCAACTCCATTCTTAGTTTATGCTACTTTTAAATTATTATTCAATTACAATAGTTCTCTTAGGCTTTTCTTCTGGGACCTTTGTAAGTAAAGTTATTATTAAAAGTCCATTTTCAAGCTTAGCAGTAATGGATTCCTCTTTTACATCTCCAAAGTTTATACTTCTTTTTAAATGTGTAACATCACGTTCACTAATTAAATATTTAGCTTTATCATCCTTTTTCCTATCTGCCTCTATGGTAAGAATACCATCCTCATAATTCATATGGATATTTTCTTTTTCTACACCTGGCATTTCAGCTATAATCTGAAAACCATTTGGTAGTTCTACCATATCTACTGGAAAGCTCTTATATCCTCCTTGCCCATAAAAGAAATTATTTAATTCATCAAACACATTATCAAAAATAAACATCACAATCACCCTTTCTATTTTTTTGGCGCTCTATATATAATATTGCCAATACAATTATAGTATACCACATTTTTTGGCATTGTCAACAAAAGAGTGCTAATTTTTTAAAATTTTTTCGCCAAAGACCTCTGATTTCATAATAATTAAGGCCTCGTCAGTATATAATACCTTTAGTTCATCTCTTGTGTTGATGTTTAGATGCTTCTTCATTCTTTCAGATAATTCAATTTTAAAATTTTCATCGACCCTAATATTTTCCACGTTTTTCATTTTTTATTCCTCTTTCCTTTTTTATTTACCCTAAAAATAAAAAAACGTGATTGTTTTCAAGGCAAAAAGCCTTTAAATTATCATCACGCTATCTCATTATTAAGAAACTCACTCTACGACTATTCAATTTGCAAGCCATTCTATAAGAAGTAGAGCTCTTTTTATAGAACTTAAAGCCATAATTACTATACCACATTTTAATTCATTTGAAAAGATTATTTTATAAAATTAAGTAAGTCAGTGATTTGATTTTCATTAAAAACTAAAATATTATGCTTTCTAAGTAGCTTAGTTGTCATGCCCTCCCCGGGAATCTTTTCATGTGTAAATTCACCATTATATACTTGAAAGGAACCACAAGAGGGAGAGGATTCCTTTAGTAAAGCTATTCTAATATCATTTTTTAAGGCTATCCTTAAAGCCCTTTGAGCACCAAGTTGATATTCTTTCGTAACATTTTTTCCTTGAGAAGAAAATACAAAATCCCCTTTTATTTCGCTTGGGTCTCTTGGAATAGGTAAGCCTCCCATAACCTCAGGACAAATCAAATGTAAATCAAAGCTTTTTTCTAAATCTGAAAGCTTTAATAATAGATTATTTTTCCCATTATATTTCGTGTTTTTTCCACAAAGACACGCTGAAATCAATAGCTTCTCTTTCATTAAAATAATTCTTCCATTTGAATGGTCTGTTTTCTATCTGGTCCTACAGAGAAAAGCGATACCTTAGTTTTTGTTAGCTCTTCTATTTTTCTAATGTAATTTTGAGCGTTTAGTGGTAATTCCTCAAAGGAAGTCACATTAGAAATGTCCTCTGTCCACCCTGGCATTTCTATATATAGCGGAACAACCTCAGAATATTCTTGATTTGTGGCAGGAATTGTTTGAATCTTCTTACCATCAAGTTCATAAGCATAACAAATCTTAATACTATCTATACCACTTAAAACATCAAATAGCATCAACGCCAAATGATTAATTCCTGATACTCTTCTTGCATAATTTAATGCTACACAATCTAAATAGCCAACACGTCGTGGACGTTGTGTTACAGTTCCATATTCGTGTCCCTTTTCACGAATATAGTGGGCCAGATCTCCACTCAATTCAGTTGGAAATGGGCCCTCTCCTACTCGCGTAGTATAAGCCTTGCAAATTCCAAGAACATCTGTAATATGTCTAGGAGCCACTCCACAATTCAAAGGTACAGAAGCTCCTGTAGGTGAGGAGGAGGTTACATAAGGGTATGTACCATGATCTAAACAGAGCATAACTCCCTGTGCACCCTCAAATAATATCTTTGATTTTTTTTCAAGCTCTTCTTCTAATAGTAAAGAGGTATCACAAACATATTTCTTAAGCTCTAGAGCATAGCTACTATATTCCTTATACATTGTTTCAAACTCGAGCTCCTCTAAGCCGAGCATTTTTAATTCCATATTTTTAAGCTCTAAAGCATTCTTTAATTTCAACTTAAAAATTTCAGGATGTATAAAATCTCCCATACGAATACCAATCCGATTCGCTTTATCTGCATAAGCAGGTCCTATTCCTCTTTTTGTTGTGCCTATTTTATTATCCTTCTTTAAAGATTCATAAGCACCATCTAATTCCTTATGATAAGGCAAAACAATATGTGCACGGTTAGATATGAAAAGCTGGTAATCTTTTATCCCCCGCTCCATTAGTCCATGAAGCTCTTCTAGCATTTGCTTAGGATCAATTACCATCCCATTTGCCATAACATTCTTGATGTTTGGATTGAAGATTCCAGAAGGTATACTTCTAAGAGCATATTTTTGGCCGTCAAAATAAATAGTATGACCTGCATTGTTCCCTCCCTGACTACGAACAACTACGTCAGCCTGTTGAGCCAAATAATCTGTAACCTTTCCCTTTCCTTCATCTCCCCATTGAGATCCCACAATTACTAATGTACTCATATAGTTACCTACTTTCCTAAACAAAATTTTGTAAACAAAGCTGTAATCAATTCTTCTGGAGAAGCATCTCCCGTAATTGCCCCCAAAGCATCAAATGCACGCTTTATATCTATTTCAACCAAATCTATATCCATTCCCATAAAACATGCCTGCTGGGCCTGATCTATGGCATCTGCAGCCTGCTGCATGAAATGGATTTGACGTTGATTAGCCAAAAACTTATCCTCATCAACATTAAACTGTTGAATCTGGGTCACCTTTTTGATTGCAGCAATCAAAGCTTCTAAACCCTGATGGTGCTTAGCAGACATAAGAACTAAATCATCTTCTCTACTTATAGTAATACCTTGATCCTGTTTATTTCCAATAAGAATCGTTGGTTTATTTTTAGCACTTTCTAAAATATCGTAATCTTCTTGTTCTAAAGGCTTAGAAGCATCTACTACCACAAGTACCAAGTCGGCAGACTCCATAGCCTTTGTGCTTCTTTCAATACCTATCTTTTCTACAATATCTAAGCTTTGATGAATACCCGCAGTATCCATTAGATGCAAAGTTAAATCACCTATTGTAAATGAGCCCTCTATAATATCTCGAGTTGTTCCTGGAACATCTGTTACAATGGCTTTATCCTCATCTAAAAGCATATTGAGTAAACTAGATTTTCCAACATTAGGTTTACCAATTATTACTGTATGGATTCCATGAATTGCCAAATTAGAAATTTTAGAATTTTGCAAAATTTTTTTCATATCCTTTTGTACAACCTCAAGTACAGGCAACAAATATTCTCTTGTAATCTCAATACTATCCTCATATTCTGGATAATCAATATTCACTTCTATTTTGGCAAGAACATCTAAAAGCTTCTCACGAAATGATATAATTAATTTAGTAGTAGACTGACGTAATGCATTTTGCCCAGCCCTTAAGGCTATCGTATTTTCAGCATGTATAACATCCATAATAGCCTCAGCCTGAGTTAAATCTAATTTGTGATTTAAAAAAGCTCTTTTGGAAAATTCTCCTGGTTCTGCCATTCTAAAGCCAATTTTTAATAAAAGCTGTAGAATTTTTCCAGTAACAAGCACACCTCCATGACAATTAATTTCAACCATATTTTCACCATCATAAGATGTAGGAGCAATAAAAACATTACACAAAACCTCATCGATTATTTCTTTTCCATCGACAATTCTACCATAATGCATTGTGTGAGACGATACTTTGCTTAAATCACAACCCTTAAATATTTTATTTACAAGTATTATAGCATTTGGTCCACTACAGCGTATGATTGCTATTGCAGAGGCTCCATAGGGTGTGGCCTTTGCACAAATGTTTTCCACCATTGTTTTCACCTCACAAACACATTACAATTATATATGATTTCATTCTTTTTTTCTATAGCTAAGTTTTTATAATCTATACTTTATTTCGTGAAAATTAATTTTACCTATTTGAAATTTAATAAAGAACAAAAATACATAAAGACATAACACCATCGCACTATCATTTTATAGTATCTAATATTTATGTCTTATAAAAAACATAAACCTTATACTATTAAAAATAATCAAATACAATTTAAAATGAAAAAAGATGTCTATTATGTCTACAAACATCTTATCACTTCATATTTGAAATTCCTTCTCAATTTTTTTAAGTGGCAAAGATATCCTATTGTGATACAATTTGCATACCCCCTATTTTAGGCAGTGCACTATAAATTGGAATCTGTTAATCTTTTAATATAATTTCATAATCAATATAATCACCTAAAAAAGGAGTTTCATTATTAACTCTTTTTTTAACTTTTATAAATCCAACACTTTCATAATTCTTTTGTGCTGAAAATGTAATTTCATTAGTTGTTACAATTATCTTTTTTAAATCATCATATTCTTTTATTCTTCTTATTGCTTCTTGCAATTGTAATTTACCATATCCATTACCTTTATATTTAGTTAATATACAATTATGGCCTATTTCTACATAATCTGGTCTATTTCTTGGATCCCAAGATATATGTCCAATTGGTATTCCATCTAATACTGTAATGAATGAACATTTTTCAGCTATCTCTAAATTTGAATAAAAGAATTCATCATATTCATTCCACATATCATTCCAAGTCTTTTTACAATTATCATTGAACGAATAGGCGTCCACTAATTGCTTATAAAAAGTTCCTTTAGGAAATTCAATTGTTTTTTTGAATTCTATCATAATAGGTCTCCTCGTGTGCTTAACAAATTATCTTAAGTCAGATCTGTAAATTATTGTTTGTCTTTCCTTCATTATGTCAAAAAACAAACGTATTTACTTCCAAAATTTTTTGTTTTTGATATTTTATACAAGTTTTATTACTATCAAACACCACGACAATTATACATTATTTTCTTCAAAAACTCCATTCTATAATACAAAAATCCAACCACTATTTTTCAGTTGTATTCAAAATATTTATTCCTGTGACATTTTTAAATTTGAAGGTTATTGATTTATTTCTTTGAACTATTGCACTTTCTAATAGGACATTCCATAATTCTTCATTCCACTCCTAGACCTTTCGATTAACAGTAGGAGTTTTCTTCGCCCGACTGTTAATTTTAACCATGTAAACCTAATCTAAAATGGTTTTAAAAATACTTTATTGTAACAAATCACTTCTCATTTTGAACTTAAAACATCAAATTTTGTTCTAAAGGGTTTCAAAATCACTAAAGTCGAAAAGAAAAAAGGCTTGACACTTGAAAATCTGCTCAATTTCTTTGTATCAAACCTATATGTTTTTAATGGCAGGGCTAACAAGATTCGAACTTGTGAGTGAGGGAGTCAAAGTCCCTTGCCTTACCGCTTGGCTATAGCCCTATAAAAGAAACTCCTTTTTAGAGTCCTTTTTTATTTTACTTTATTTGGAAAAGAAAAGCAAGTAATATTTTTCATTTTTACTATTTAAATGGTTTTTATCTTTCAAAGAAGATAATAAAAATAAATTTATTAAGCTTGTTTAATTGCTTTTACTAGCTGTTCAATTTGTAATATATTTTCATTATTCAAAGAAGATTTAATCGTTACATTTTCTTCCATGAAAGTTATATCTTTAGATTTTTCAAAATATTGATAAATGTATTTCTTTACTGCTGGAACCCAAGAACCATTTTCTATTATACCTATGTGTCTATTCTGATAGCCTCTTTCTATTAAGCCATGTAAAAAGGCTTCTACAGGTGGAAAGACCCCACCATTATAAGTAGGAGATGCTATAATAAGAGTTTCATATTGAAAAGCTTTGCTGATAGCTAGTGACATATCACATCTTGCAAGATCAAATGTCTCACACGGATAATCTCCAAGCTCCTTGACTAATAAGTCTATAGCCTTTTTCGTATTTCCATAAATAGAGGTATAAGCAATACACACTCCCCTTGATTCTGGCTGATAACTAGACCAGGTTTGATATAAATCAAGATAATAGTTTAAATTTTCTTTCAATATAGGTCCATGCAATGGATAAATTGTTTGTATCTCTAAACCAGCAACCTTTTTAAAAAGAGTTTGTACAGGAACCCCATATTTTCCAACTATACCAATATAATATCGTCTTGCCTCTTCTTTCCAATCCTCTTCAACGTCTAAAGCACCAAACTTTCCAAATGCATCTGCTGAGAATAAAGCTTTATTCGTTAAATCATAGGCAATCATCACCTCAGGCCAGTGCACCATAGGAGCAAATACAAATTTAAGCTTTATACTACCCAAATCTAAAATTTCTCCATCCTTAACTTCTAGTTTATGGTTCAAAGCTAATTCAGGAAAAAATTGCGTAATCATTGGGAATGTTTTAGCATTTCCCACAATTGTCGTATTTGGAAAAGTCTTAATAAAGTTTTGCAAGCTTGCAGAATGATCTGGCTCCATATGTAAAACAACTAGATAGTCGGGAGCATTTCCTTTTAATTCCTTTTGTAAATTCATTATCCATTCATCTGAGAAATGAATGTCAACTGTATCCATTACTGCAATTTTTTCATCTAATAAAAGATATGAATTATAGCTCATGCCATTAGGAACTTTATATTGTCCCTCAAATAAATCTACTTGATGATCATTAACACCAACATACTTAATCATATTAAAACCTACTTCGCTGATTTATATTTTTTAACCAATTCATCTGCTTTATACACAAAGCCCTCTAATTCATCCCAATTGTATAAGGTGGCCCCACTAGCTTTAGCATGTCCACCACCATGGTATTGTTCTGCAAGCAAATTAATAACAGGTCCTCGTGAACGCAAACGCACTCTTATTTCCTCTTCGGAATATTCTAAAAATAGAGCCCATACCGGACAATCCTCAATCGTAGAAATTGTTGAAACCTGTGCAGCTGCATCCTCATAGCTCACACCAAAGGATTCTACTTCTTTTCTTGTCAATTTTGCATAAGCAAAGCCATGATCTGTCATTTTAAAATTAGATAAGATATGTCCCTTTAATTTTAAAGTATTTAAGCTTTCTACGGATAGCTTATTATCAATATATCCCAAATCTACTCCTGCATCTAAAAGAACTGCAGCTGCATGAAAGGTCCTTGAATTCACGCTATCAAATTTAAAACGACCTGTATCTGTTGTAATACCAACATATAATGCTTGGGCTGCTTCCTTTGAAAGCTCCCATTCATTTCTATACATCATATATAACTCTGTGATGATTTGAGAACAAGCTGGAGCTGTAATATCAACATATTGATAATTGCCATAATCATCGACTGGAATATGATGATCTATTTTAATATATTCCTTTGCTAAATTTACTCTAGTATCAGACAGTCTATCACTTGTAGCACAATCCACACAAATCGAAAGAGCATCCTGAAATAAAGACTCATCCACCAATGCTGGTCTACCGATAAAGCTTATAAACTCACTCGTTTCTCCAGTTATATAAACCTTTTTATGAGGATAATTATCTTTAATTAGATAATATAATCCATATTGAGTTCCAATACAATCTCCATCAGGACGTATATGTCCGTGTATAATAATTGTATCATATTTTTCAATATATTCTTTTATTTTTTCCATTCTTTATAGTTCCTTTCCCTTGAATCTATGTTTAATATATTATACCATGAGAAAGACCAAAAAGCACGAATTTTATTTTCCGTGCTTTCATTTTTATCTTGTTGGCCAAGTTCTCATTTTTCGTTCAACATTGTTTAATGTAAGTATAGTATTAAACCATTCTGTATCCTTTAAAAGGATTGTATGATTTGTGCAAGAAACCTTAACCTCTCCAAATGAATCTAAACCAACAATAATATTTCCATTCATTGAAGTAAAGCCATTCACCTTAGGGTATTCTTTTCCCTCTTTATTAGTAGCAATTGTATATTTAGCTAAAGAGGTAACATATATTCTTTCTGTATATTTGGCAACTCTATTTATAAATTCCTGTGTAGGAAACATGTTATCAACATTATCTGTATATTCGCTAGACCCTGCACAACAGCAGACACAGACAACCTCTGGGGTGATTTTAGATAAGAGTATTTCATTAGAGGAGGTCCTAGATCCATGATGACCACCTTTAAATACTTTACAATGAGATAACGAATTAAGTTGAACAAGGGACTTTTCTCCACTTTCCTCTAAATCACCAGTAAATAAAAACCTATTATCCCCATAGTGTAACATCACACAAACTGAATAATCATTCTCATCAGAGGTTTTTTCATAATAATATTTTTGATTCAATATTTCTAAGCTTATTTCATCTGTAATTTGATAAATATTAGAGGCGCCCTTATTACCTTCTATACAATCCTTTGCCGTATAATGCTTTGCCCCTAAGGCTACTTCTTTATCTCTAGCTGTCTCATAATTTTTTGAAACTGAACTCGTTGTATTTTTCAAAGCATAATCAATAATTACATCACATTCGTATAAATCAAAGATACCTGGATTAGAGGAAGTCCCCACAAATCCAGCAATATGATCCTGATGCGCATGCGTTGCAATAACATATTCTAGTTTTCTATCTGTACAATATTCCTTAATATAATTATGGATTGTAGTAGAGCTTGAAGCTCTTGAGCCTGCATCTATTAATATGTCCACTTCTCCTGCCTTAATATAGACACTATCTCCAGCATAGTAATTTCCCAACTCTAAAAAATGAATAGATACTTCTCCCTCTTCAATAACACTATTCTCTATATCCTTCCATTTTGCATAAAGAGTAATGTCTTCTGTTACAACATCAACGTCAAAATCCCAAAGCTCTGAACAGTTTTCATCCTTATACCAGCCTGCAAACAACTTATCCTTTAAAACCGGATCTATAGGCTTAATTAGCTTTTTTCCTTGTTCTATACTCTTTGAGCTTACCACGCTTCCTCCTAAAGAATTGAAGGAAACAATACATATTGTATCATTCGTAAGCTTCGTCCACTTTGCATATAATATTATATCTTTCTGCAATTGAAAATCAGATTGTACTTTTTCAGTTAAATCCTTATCTAAATACCAACCTTCAAATTTCCAGCCCTCTTCCTCTAAAACTGGAAGCTCATGCAAAGTACGAATTCCTGAAATACTTTCTATTTTTTCTCCATGACCATTATTTTCAAATGATACCTCAAAGGTACCCTTTTTCAATTGAAGGATACCAGCACCAAAAAGAATACCTAGTACCAAAACAATTAAGAGAAGGGATACAATAACCAATCCCAAAATTTTAGTCTTTTTTTGCTTTCTTTTCGAACTCATTTTTCACCTTTTTAGCTACGCATTTGGATATAATAAAGAAACCCAATCTGGATAATCTATAAAAGGATTTCTATTTCCTTGAATTTTATAAGCTTTTTCATTTCTTTCAAGTTCCTTTTCACTTACTGGATCCAATTTGTGCCATTCAAGCAAAACAGAAAGTATTCCTAGCTGCCCAGTTTTATTAGAAGAAGAGCTTGTAACACTTTCACTTAATTCCAAATCTAATTCTTGAGGATCATCATAACGAACTACCAAATAGAACATAGCTCTAGCCAAATCTCCCTTTACTTCATCTCTAGGTTCAAAAAAGGTATTGTTCCACTTATTTCCATAGGAATCTGAATTGCCATTAGTCACTACGTTAAAATCTTTATTTCCACGTGTAGCATTAATATTTTTTTCGGAAGCAAATAAATGATGTATATCTGTATAGGCAGCATAATCTTTAGAACCAAAGCCGTGACTATTAGGCCATGAATGCTCTCGATTCCAAATATTATTGCCTGAAGAACCTGTATCTTGATTAGCTTTCGGAATAGATCTTCCAGTATATATACAAATTATATTGTCAGAGTTATTAGGATCCTCATCTAATTCCTTCAAAGCTGTCCAAGTTTCTGGCGAATAAGATAACTTCTTATTATGCGTTTCCTTTAAAAGTGTATGCAATGTGTTTTTAAAAGTTGAGTCTAAATGTCCATTCATTGCTTCATAATATCCTGTCAGCTCTCCAACTTCAACCTTCTTAGTCCATTTAGCAATTAATTTTAAATTAGACAATACAGGTTGCGAAAAATCATACAGCTTATCATTTAAAAACCAGCCATCAAAGGTATATCCCTCTTTAATTGGTTGTATAGGTTCAACAATTTTATCCCCATGTTTTACCACCTGATTTGCGATAGCATTACCACCTGCCGTATCGAATTCTACTGTATACTGTAACTCTAATTTAGACCAATGTGCAGTTAATGTCATATCACGATCAATAATCGTTGTGAACACAAATAGTTCATTATTCCAATACCATCCCTCAAAGGTGTATCCATCCTTTGTTGGATCTGTTGGCTTCGTTATAGTATTCCCTTTATCTACTATCTGTTTTTGAACTGAACTTCCTCCTACAGAATCAAAAATAACTATGAATTGATTTACCACTGGGATAGAAGGCTTATCCTCACAAGCTGTCAAGCCAAAAATAGAAAACAGCAGTAAAATAAAAGCATAAATTTTTTTCATATGACTCTCCTCCTTTATTTCACTATGATTATAGCATATTTTAATATTTTTATCAAAAAGAAAAGAGATAAGACTTTAAAGCCTTATCTCAAAACTTTTTTATCAATTATTCAGCATAAGTAACTTTTATAGAAAGAAGTCTTGCTTGTGCAGAAGCAGTATTTGTAAGAACGAACTCATTTAATTCTCCCGTCCAAACACCAGTTGTATAGTCCATAGTACCATCATTAACTTTTAAATTTTCAGTTAATGGATGAGATTCTGCAAAAGTAAGTTCAATTTTAACAATTTTTTTATTAGATTTAATTGTCAAAACATTACCATTATAAAGTCTAAGTGCAGTTCCACTAGTATAATAGGTAGGTGCGTTAGAGCCTGTTCCTGCACTTGCTCTTAATTCACCATCTGTAAACTTAACCCATGAAATAGGAGTTGCATTTTCAAAACCTAAATCAGCCATAACAAGTTCAGTTCCTTCAACTGTTTTCTGTGGAAGAATTTCAACAACTGCTCCTTCAGCGATAGGAGTTACTTGAGGATTATTAAACCAATTTAAGAATCCTGAAACCGTATATTCCTTTCCAGCCTCTAAAAGCTCAGCTGCATTTGCCTCATAGAAAGCTCTATCAAAATAAATAAGAATTTTCTTATCTTCAGCTGTTTGAATGTAATATTTAGTACCATCAACAACACAAATACCAGAAACTTTAACTAATAATGCTTGCTTACTAGTTAAATCAGCACCAGAAGTAACTAAACCAGTAATATCAGATACTGAAGGATTTTTTCCTTCGCCT
Organism: uncultured Anaeroplasmataceae bacterium; assembly: GCA_910579215.1. Lineage (GTDB taxonomy): Bacteria > Bacillota_I > Bacilli_A > Acholeplasmatales > Anaeroplasmataceae > Pelethenecus. The sequence continues at coordinate 93,833 of CAJTTN010000005.1, read as the reverse complement.
TTAACTGTTACTCCATCTAAAGATTCTAGCACATATTGATTCAAGCCATTATAAGCACTTTCTTCTCCATTTGTCAAAACAACTTCTTTACCCTTTGTAAATTTAGCTTCCCAATCCTGATGAATTTTTTCAACAGTCATTGTTTCACTTACTGCTACAGTCATAGAAACATATTTAGCAGTAAAAGGATAAACTGAATTTTGAACTAAAGCAAAGCATCTAACTTGATTCTTAGAAGTATCATCTTTAAAACCAACAGCTGTAACCACACCACTATATTCTTGTGGTACGTCTGGCTCAGTAGCATCTCCAGCTACTGCTGGTAAAGCTATTGCCATAAAGTTTTTATCTGCTTTATCTACAGCTACAGCATTTAATGTATTATAAGTTCCTGTATTGGATGTACCCATAAAGAATTCAGCACCACCAATAACTGCAGTTAATGCATTTAACTCTACATTATAATTCCAAGCTGTTGTAGCCTTGTCTAAATATTTAATATTCGTATAGTTACCATCTTTAATAAGACTTAAATAACTCTTTGCAGTTCCTTCTCCTTTGATATAAACATAATATCCTTCCTCTGTCTTTTCAAAGAAGAATTGAGAAGCATCAGCAGCTTTTTCAGTTGTATCTGCATAGAAACCACTTAATTTTCCATTCAAATAATAAACTTTATTATTTTTTTCATGGTTTAAAGAAATAACATATGGCTTATCAGCTTCAAACACATTACTTACATAGAAATTAGCATAGAAGGCTTTAGAAGCATCAGCAACTGGTCCTAAAGTCGTATAAGATGCATCATTTTTCGTTCCTAAGAAATAATCCTTATTATCTAACTTAGTAGTAAATGTTTTTAATGTCGTATTGAACGTCCAAACACTGCTAGCTTTTTCTTCAAATACAGCATTAATATAAGTACCATTCTTAATAACATTCATGTATTGCTTCTTACCATCTGCACCTAATAACCAAATATGGTAGCCGCCATCTACAGCTTCTAAATAGAAGTTCTTAGCTTCTTCAATTTTTTCAGTAGTTGCACAATAATGATTTTCAATCAAGCCTGTTAAATAGAAATCCTTCTTCAAATTACCTTGTGTAAATTTGATTAATAAAGGTTGATCTACTTTAACATCCTCTGCCTTCTCAAGCATAGGATTTTCAGCTGGAACACCTACAGTGATTGTAAATGTTACAGTCTCTGTTAAGGTCTCATTATATGTAATCGTTGCTGTTAAAACAATTTTTACTGCTTTTTCTTCAGCTGGAACATCCTTTAAGATTTCAAAGTAAGGAGTACCTGATTTTTTAACTCCAACTTTAATATATTCATTTTCTGGAACAGAGTATACAACCTTAGCTTCTTTCTTGGAAGGAGATACTACTTCTAATAATTCTTGACGAGCATCTTTGCTAACTGGCTCAAAGACTGTAGTAATAGATTGATTAGCAACAGCCTTCTTAAGATCAGCTATTACATCTTTATCCGTCTTTGTAGTTATTTTCCATTCATAGGTTGCTGGTTTTTCTGCACCTTCTTTAGTAATAGTTGCCGTTAATTTAGCACTTGAAACTTCTGTGTTGCTTACAGTTACGCTTAATTTATTATCTGCTAAGGAAATACCTGTTCCTTTAACATCAGATAGTGCATAAGCTACATTACAATCATCATTAGTTTTAGTTACTAATTCAATTGCTTTATCTAAAGAATCATAATAAGTTGTTGAAATATTTTGCTTCTTAATTTCAGCCACTGCACCATTTACCAAATCCTGAGGAGTTACTTCTCTTGAAACAACCTTGATAGCATCTCCAGAGGTAGGACAAATTTGTGCTTTATTACTTGATACAGCACCAACACCAGAAATTTCAACAGTATAACCAACCTTTAAATCATCAATAAAATTCTTTGGAATTGTAAAATAATTTGATTTACAGAAAGCAGTATATTCATTGCCATCTACAGATAAGCCAATAGACATTTGTGAACTACTGTAATCAGGTACACTTGTAATTTTTGCTGTAACCTTAATCTTCTTATTTTGAGTTGCTAAAGCTGCTTTATCTGTTGCCTTATTTGCTTTCCAAATTGAAGTTATATCTTCATATTCAAAAGTTTTATCTTCAGCATCTGTTATTACATAATATGTACCACCAGCTCCTAGCTCTTGCCATCCACCATATGGAGAAACCTTACCAGCTAAAGCTAACTTCTTACCAACCTTAAAGTATTCGTTAAAATCTTTTTGTGTACACTTTACTCTATATCCATAATAACCGCCATTTTCATCTTGTAACCAAACACAAGCATCACCAGCAGTTCTATAATCACATGCATGAGTAATCCAACCTTGAATTACAACTTCTGTTCCACTATTAGCCTCAGCCCATTGAGCATAGGTCTTTAAGTTAGCCATTGCATTAATTTCTGCCTGAGTCTTTAACATGGAAACATCTTTTTTAGCAATCGTAAATTCCCAAGATTTTGTCTTTTTTGCAACCTCTGCAGTTAATGTTAATTTTTGTTCTTCACCTGTCTGAGTAATTTCGATAATATAAACCTTATTATCCTCATCCTCAAGATTTGGAACAACCTTAGCATTATCACCTAAATTTGTAGTATAAGTTACCTCATATTCTTTATGATCCACTTCAATACTATATGGTACTTCAAGATTACTTGCTAAACCATTATCCTTTGCCTTTTCAACTTCCAAATCTAACAATAGTGAAAGTCTGTTTATAGCTTCTTCGCCTGCGTTAGAATCACTACAAGCTACTAAAGCTATAACTGCAAAAACACTTAAGAATACTGAACCCAGCACGGTTAAAATTTTTTTAATTTTCATAACTTTTCCCTTTCCTAATATGCTTCTATATAAATTTTTTTATTTATATACAACATCTGTCATACTTACCAAACGTATTTGATAAGTGTCATTATAAATATCTAATATACCTGTCAAACTATCAATATTAGATTTTGCACCTCTAAAATCTTTTTCTGTAACGGGAACACCATTTACATAGATTTCTGAAACTCTAACCTGAACAGTTTCTCCACCAGATTTACATGTCAAAGTCATTTCCTTCGCAAATCCATCATCTACCATTGTATCATTCATATAAATATCATTTACAACAACATCCTTAATGGTTACAAGAGTTTTTAAATTTACTTTTCCTGTATTCAAATCCTTTGCTGTAACAACAGTGGGTTCTAGGCTTGCATTCTTATCTAATACTCTAACAAACTTTGTATAATCTGGAGATGTAGATCCGTATTCAAACAAATCATAGGAGCATCCTGAAATTTGATATTGTCCATTATATTCTTGAACAAATCCATGGACTCTCAATTTATAACCTGGTTTAAAGGCTTGAGGAAGTGTTGAAGAAAATCCAAGATAAACAAGGACTCCATATCTCACATTCTCAACTACATTTTCAACATATGCATAATTCCCATCTTTACGAGTTACTATAGCTTCAAAATTAACTCTAGAACCTAATAAATCTTTTGCTTGTTCAATTACTTGCTTAATATTTAACTCTTTTCCGTTAGAATCATCAAAATCTGGATCTTTTTTAGAAGAATAAACATGTAGTTTTTTTCTTAAAGCTTGAGTAGTAGCACTATTAAATTCCGTTTGATATTTAGACCTCTCTGTAACCTTTGAGGTAGAAAATCCTTCTTGAACAATTTCAAGATTTAGATTTCTTAAATCTGAGGTTTCGTCCAAACGATACCATATAAAAGCTAAGTATCTTGTTCCTGTTGTATCTAGAGAAGGCTTTTCTCCATTATGGGACTCAAGAACTAGAGTAGTTGCTTTTTCTAAAATATCTCCTGTAAATTTAGAAGCTGCTTTTCCCCATGGCTCTATTTGTCCTGTGGATTCTGGTGTATCTACAGAAACAAAACGGATTTTAATTGGTACTCCTCCGCTAGTAAACCATGCTGTATCACCATCAACAGTTTGATAAAGTTCTACCTTGCCAATACCATCTTTGACAAACTCTTTATTTTCATATGGAGTTTCTAATTTTAAATTTGCAACATAATCAACATCTTTTTCCCCACAACTTGCAAGGACAAGAAGCGAAAAGACAAGAACAAATGCGCAAATAATTTTGTTAATGCTTTTCATAATATTTTATTTTTATCCTTTTCTACATTGTTGTAAAGCATATTCGAATGCTTTATCTAAACTCATTTTATTAGTACCAATAACATTCTTAATTAAGTTTCCTACTTCATCTCTTGCAGTAGAAGAACCAACAAATGCATCAGATACAAAGAAGCTATCGCTTAAAGTAGAAGATGTTTTTGCAGCCAAAGCAGCAATATTATCATAACCATCTGAAGATTCAAGGAATTCTTTATAAACTGGATTTTCATAAGTTGATTTTAAAACTGGGTTATATCCAGAAGCCATTGAGAATCTTGCTTGGAAATCTGTTGTTAATAAATAATCCTTCATGAATATCCAAGTCATTTTCATTTTCTCTTCATCTGCTTGCTTTAACATTGCTAAAGAAGGTCCTTGAGAAATACATTTTAAATTTTTTCCTTCAAAAGTTGGAATTGGCGCAATACCAACTTCAAATGCACCATTAGAAGGCTTTTGATGGTTAGCACCACCTGTTGAACCTACACACATAAAGCCTCTTGCAGCTGTAGTGTTTGTAAATAATGCAGAAGTATAACCTCCATATAACTCTTGAGTAGTAACATAACCCTTTTCTACCCATTCACTTAACATTGTTACAGTTGCTCTGTTTTCAGCATTATCAAATATATAATGCTCTTCTCCCTTAGCTGTAGTATATCCTGCACCCTTTTGAGCTGCAGTTGTAATAAAGAAGTTTGCTTCACTATCTATTCCAAGTGGGGTACATTCTTTATATCTTGTTTTTAAAATTCTACAAACCTCTTCCATTTCTTCCCAAGTTGTTGGAACTTTTAATTCCTCATCTTCGAAAGCAGTTTTATTGTAATATAAAACCTCTGTTGACTTTGAGAATGGTAAAGAATACATTGCATTGTCTCCAAATGCAGAACCTTCATTATAATAACCTTCAATGAAATCTGCTTTTTGAGCTTCAGTTAGACCTACTTCGCTATCATTGATATATTTATTTAAATCCACAACCTGAATAGAAGTTCTGTTGTAAGCAGCAATATGATCTGGATAGCAATAAACTAAGTCTGGATTCTTACCAGCAGCGATATAAGTTATAGTTTGATTTCTAACATCATCATATCCACCAATTTGAGTAGATTCTATATCCCAATCAGGATAATCCTTTTTAAATTTCTCAATTGCTTGAGGATTTAAAACTTTTTGTAAATTGTCACCCATTGTATGCCAAAATCTGATAGTGTGACTATAGTCCTTTCCTGCACAGGAAGCTAATGTTAAACCTGCAAATGCACAAAGAACTGCGGCAAATAATTTCTTTTTCATCTTTTCTCCTTTTTTACTTTTTTGTTTTTCTTTTATCCCTTTGTTCCTGATCTAGAAACGCCCCTCATGATATACTTCCTAAAGAATACGAATACTAAGAATAGAGGTAGTGAAACTATCACAACACCGGCCATTCTCATAGGAATGCTTGTTTCGCCATTTGCATCCTTAAACGCATTCATAATCCAGTTCGTAACCATTTTTGGTCCTGTAACGTTTACTAAACGAGGCCAAATATATGAATTCCATGATCCCATCAGCTTCAAAATGGTGATTGAAGTGATGGTCGGCATAGAAAGTGGGACCATAACCCGCCAAAGATATTTCATATCGCTAGTACCATCTACTTTTGCAGCATAGTACAGCTCATTCGGTATTTGTTTAAAATTATTTCTCAATAAATAAATATAAAATATACTAACCAAGAATGGTACAATCAATGCTATATAGGAATTTGTCCATTGTAACTGATTAACAGTAATAAAGTTAGTAATTTGGAATAATTCTCCAGGTATCATCATTGTTGCAAGCATAGCACTAAACAAGAAGTCTTTTCCTTTAAAATGAAGTCTTGCAAAAGCATAAGCTGCTAATATTGTAAAAATCAACCCTAAAATTGTTGAGGTAATACCAACAATTAATGTATTAATCAAATATTCTGAAAATCCATTTTGAAATGCTAATTGATAGTTTTCAAAGTGCCATGTTGATGGCAAAAAGGTTTGAGGATTTTGATTTCTATAATCGTAATTTGACTTCAATGAGGTGTTAATCATCCAATAGAATGGGAATAACGTAGTTATTGCCACAACAATCAAGAAAATATAAATTAAAGTTTTTGAAGTATATTTGACTATTTTTTGTTTTTTTAATATGTTTTCGCCATTTTTAATTGTATCTTCCATGTTCAGCACCTCCTAATAATGTACCTTTTTCTTACTTACATAAAGATTTATAGAAGTAAGAACCATAATGATTGCAAATAGTACTAACGCTCCTGCAGCGGCAACACCATAATTACCAATTTGAGTAGCCGTACCTGCATCAATATACTGGTATACAATACCAACAATTGTTAGCATGAAATTATTTGCTCCCATTTTAGGTGTTTTTTCTCCACCTGTACTGAACAAACCAATAATAGAGTTATATTCTTTAAAAGCACCAATAAATCCTGTAATTAATAAATAAGACAATGTAGGTGATATTAGAGGAACTGTAATTCTCCATAAAACTCTACGACGAGGGGTACCATCTATCTTAGCTGCTTCATAGCATTGCTTATTAACAGACTGTAAAGCACCTAAAATAATTAAAATTTTAAATGGTAATCCTGACCAAATATCATAAATACAAACTAATGCTAAGCTGGCTGGATAATTTGATCCATCTGTCCAGTGGATTTGAGATAACCCCATCATTTTTAATATATCATTAACAATTCCACCAGAGGTTTGGGTTGGATTACTAAAAATCAATGCAAATACTGCACCAATAGCCAAGGTATTTGTAATATAAGGTAAGAAATAAATTGTTTGTAATGCTTTTTGCAAAGGCTTAATACTATTTAATGCAACAGATATTAATAAAGCTAATATCGTTGAACAAGGAACCGTAACAAAGGCAATAATTGCTGTATTCTGCAAAGCTCTTAAGAAGTTATTTCCTATAATTACATCTTCTGCTTTAAAAATTTCTATAAAGTTTTGAATTCCAACTCCACTAATTGGAGTATTTAATCGATATCCTTCCAAAAATGCCCAAACAAAGGACATTATAATTGGATAAAATGTAAACACGGCCAAAACTATTAAAACTGGTAATAGATAAAGCCACGCTTTCTTTTGGTTTTTGACTTCCATCTAAATCCACCTCTTATTCTTCTTCATTTTGAGAAGGAACTGGTGTAATTTCTCTTCCAAGTCTTACTTCCGTTTCTCTATTAAATAAAAATACTTTATTAGGCTTTAAATTAAATTTAACAATCCCAGATGTAGGGATTTTTACATCTGCATCTACAATTGAACGAATTGTTGGCTTTTCACAGGCTGGATTCGTAGAAATAATTGAACTATCTCTACCCATAATTTCAACCTGTCTTAGTTCACAAGTGAATTTACCATGATTATCCACAATAAAGCCTTCTGGACGAATACCTACATAAATTAATTGATCTTCAAATTCAGTATCCATTACCACTTCATCATTGATAATGACCTTATGATTTTTTATTTCTCCTGTGAAAACATTGATAGGAGGAGTTCCTAAGAATTTTGCAACAAATAGATTAGCTGGGTCATCATAAACTGTCTGTGGTTCATCTACTTGTTGTACTACTCCTTCTTTCATAACAACTATAAAATCAGAAATACTCATTGCTTCTTCCTGGTCATGTGTTACGAAAATAGTAGTAACTCCTGTCTCTCTTTGAATACGCTTGATTTCCTCTCTTGTTTGAAGTCTCAATCTAGCATCAAGGTTAGATAATGGTTCGTCCAACAATAAAACGTTTGGATTTTTTACCATCGCACGTGCAATCGCAACTCTTTGCTGCTGTCCACCAGATAGTTCACTTGGCTTACGGTCTAATAAGGCATCAATTTGAACTAATTTGGCTGCTTCTAAAGTTCTTTTCTCAGACTCTGCTTTGCTAATCTTCATATTTTCTAATGGAAATAAAATATTTTTTCTTACAGTCATATGAGGATATAAGGCATAATTTTGGAACACTAGTCCAATACCTCTTTTTTCTGGAGCAAGCATCGTAACATCCATGTCATCAAAGAAAATTTGACCAGATGTAGGAGTTTGTAAACCACTTATCATAAATAATGTTGTTGATTTTCCACAACCAGATGGTCCAAGCAATCCCACCAACTTACCATCTGGAATTTCAATGTCTAAATTATCAACAGCTCTTACTTCTGATTTAGTCTTCTTATTAGTAAAGACTTTAGTTAAATTCTTTAGTACAATCTTCATTTTTAATCCCCTTAATTAACTATCAAATTTTTTAACCAATTCATACATTTTATAATAATAAATTGATATGTTTCTTACTATATAATTGTAACATAGCGACTAAAAAAAAGAAATAGAAAAAAGTATTTTTACCAAAGTTTTTTTATAAAAATTTGGAATTGAAAAATAATTTGTAATTTTTGGTAAAAAATAAAGCCTCTTATGTTTAGAGGACTTTACATATATATTAAAATTCACAATTCTTAGGGGTTCTAGGAAATGGAATAGCATCTCTAATATTCTCAATTCCTGTTAAGTACATAACCAACCTTTCAAAACCCATACCAAAGCCAGAATGTACACAACCACCATATCTTCTTGTATCTAAATACCAATCAATTTCTTCAGAATTGATATTCAACTCCTTCATGCGACTTAAAAGCTTATCTAAATCTTCTTCCCTTTGTGAGCCACCCATTAATTCCCCTGCTTGTGGAACAACTAAATCAACTGCAGCAACCGTTTTACCATCGGCATTCAACTTCATATAATAGGCTTTGATGTCCTTTGGCCAATCTGTTATGAATACTGGTCCATTAAAATATTCTGTTATATATTTTTCATGTTCTTTAGCGATATCTTCTTCATAATTTGGCAAAAATTCCCATTTAACGTTTGCTTTATTTAGGATATCAATGACCTCATGGTGACTAATTCTAGTAAATTTGGAGTCCAATAATTTCTGTAATTTTTCCTTTAAGCCTTTTGCTACAAATTGATCGCAAAATTGGATTTCAAGAGGACAGGTATTAAGAACATATTGCACAACAAATTTTAACATTTCCTCTTCTATATCCATTAATTCATGGATATCACAAAAAGCCATTTCTGGTTCTATCATCCAAAATTCATTTGCATGAGTCTTTGTATTAGAATTTTCCGTTCTAAACGTTGGTCCAAATGTATATATATCACTAAAAGCCATCGCAAAGGTTTCTCCATGAAGTTGGCCTGAACCTGTTATAAAAGCCTGTTTTCCAAATAAATCCTTAGTAAAATCAATTTTTCCATTTATTAATGGAAGATTTTTCATATCAAGAGTAGATATTTTAAACATTTGATCTGACCCCTCACAATCTGCACAAGTAATTAAAGGAGTATGCACATATAAATATCCATTATCTTGAAAGTATTGATGAATGGCCATAGCAGCTACACTTCTAATTCTAAAAACTGCATTAAATAAATTTGTTCTTGGACGAAGATGTGCTACATCTCTTAAAAATTCTCTTGTATGTCTTTTAGGTTGGATTGGATAAGTTTCAGGACAATCACCAAGCATAGTAATTTCTTCAGCATGAACTTCTAAAGGCTGTTTCATTTCGGGAGTTAATATTACTTTACCAATAACTTGAACTGACATACCCACTCTATACTTTGAAATCTCATTAAAATTATTTAATTTTTCATCATAAACTATCTGTACATTATCAAAATAGGTTCCATCATTAATATTTAAAAAACCAAACTGAGCTTGGGCTCTATTGGTTTTTACCCAACCCATTAAAGTTACGACTTGCTGATCTAATTCTTTAGCATTTACAAATAATTTTTTTACTCTTGTTCTCATGTTTCCTCCTAAATAATAAAAAGCCCTTAGCGAAATGCTAAGGACGAAATTTTCCGTGGTACCACCTTACTTCTATAGAATGATTCTATAGCACTCAAGATCCTTTAACGACAGGATATACGACTAGTTCTACTCAATTTCTTCTAGCTCTCAAAGGTGTTCTAATTTATTTTATTATTACCTACCTTCCACCATATGTAGGCTCTCTATCAATAATTTATTAAATAAATTCGTCCTTTTCATAGATTTATTATTTATAATACTTATTGTATAACAAAACAAAAAAAAGTCAATTTGTATTTTAATTTTTCTGTTATATTTCAGTATTTTTTTTCATATGGTTAATTGTAAGGAGTGATTCAACTGGCAAGAATAGCATATACCGATAAAGAATTACAATTGTTAGCAAGGCTTATGCGAGCAGAAGCAGAAGGCGAAGGCAAAATGGGAATGCTTTTAGTAGGAAATGTTTGTGTAAATCGTGCGGTTGCTAATTGTTTAGATTTTAAGAAAATCAATACAGTAGAGAAGGCTGTAATGCAAAAGCCTGGAGGCTTTGAGGCAACCTCAAAAGGATATTTTTATCAAGCCGCTCGTTCACAAGATAAAAAACTAGCAAAACGTATTCTAGAAGGTGAGAAATTTCATCCAGCAACAAATGCATTATGGTTCTATAATCCACATGGAGAAGAATGTAGAAGCACCTGGTGGAACCAACAACATAGTGGAACCTATAAGCAGCATTGCTTTTACGCTCCAAGTCCAAACGAAAATTGTTATTAAGAAAGGAAAATTACATGAATTATTTTTACCCAAATCCTTATGGCTATTATGGTGGAGGCTATACAGGTGGTTATTATCCATACCAACAACAAAACACCGATATGTCTGATGAACAATCCTATATTGAAAATATTTTACGTTTAAATTTAGGAAAAACTGTTTCTGTTTACATGAATTTTGAAAATTCACAATGGGGATCCAAAATTTTTAAAGGTAAACTAGAAGCAGCTGGTAAGGATCATATCATTATTTCTGATCCAACGAATAATATGAGATATCTATTATTAACAATCTACTTAAATTATGTAACCTTTGATGAAGAAATTAATTATTATTATCCTTATCAAAATACAAAATAATAAAAAAAAGAAAAGCCAAAATACATTGAAATATCAATATATTTTGGCTTTTATACTTACTTAAACATTTTTTGGTTTAATTACGATAGCACGATTTTCTCCCTGTCCCTCAGACTCGGTAAAAACATCACGCCATTCACTTAATTTTTCATGTATAATTCTTCTTTCGTAAGAATTCATTGGTTTTAATTTTACACTTATTTTTGATTTAGCTACCTCTTTTGCTGTCTTAGTAGCAAGAATTTCTAATTGATGGACTCTATTACTTTTATAAGCACCTATATCTAGGGTGGCAATAATCTTATCCTTAGTATATGAGGAAATTAATGCACGAACTAAAGTCTGTAAAGCATCAAGAGTTTTGCCTTTAACTCCAATTAATAATGGATTTTCATTACTATCAATATTGAAATAGATTTGAGAATCCCCTACAGATCTAGCTTCTATTTGATATCCTATATTAAAAGATTTTAATATATTTTCTAAATATTTTTTTCCCTCTAAGGTTAAATTCACATCAACCAATGCCTCACAATTTAAACCCTCTGGTAATTCGCCTAAAACATTTATAAATATTTTTTCACTTGATAAATGTAATCTTTTTACTGCTTCTTCAAGCGCTTCTTCTTGAGTTTTAGCAATAATTTCTATCTTTTTTTGCATAAGCTACCTCCTATATTACTGTACTCTTCTTTTGAGCCTTGAAGTAATTAATTTCATTTAGTTTTCGTCCAATAAAGCTTTGGAATATTTGATATATTGCACCAATTAACCAATATAATGCTAAGGATGTAGAAGATAAAGACATAAAAACAAACATTATCGTCATTACATAATTCATCATCTTCATCTGTTTTTGTTGCTGATCTTGCTTAGAATTTGATGATCTAGCATTGTAATCCTTCATATATTTTGGTTTTCTCTGTGCAAGTTTTTGAGATAAAATAGTTAGTGCTCCGAAGCCAACAGCTAAAACCACCGCAAAGATTTTATCTTGAATTGCTGTAGCCTCAAAGAATGAAGTATTTAATTCAAAGAAATTAAACATTTTTGTATTTTGTAAAGCAAAGGTGCCATAATGTACAACTTCAACACCCTGAATCGTCTCAGAGGTAGTTGCATTGATACGTCGTACCACCTCATACATTGCCATAAAAATTGGAAATTGAATAAACATAGGTAAAATACATCCTATAGGATTAATTTTGTATTTTTTATATATTTTCATGGTCTCCATTTGCATTTGTTGTTGAGATTGTGGATCCTTACGATTACCATATTTTCTTTGAATTCTATTTAATTCTGGCTGCATTAAACTCATTTTTAAGCTCATACTATTTTGTTTTGAATAAATAGGCCAAGCTAAGGTTCTGACAATCAATGTAGTAAATAAAATACCCCAAAAGAAAGAATTTCCTAATCCTTTACCTATATGTGAACAAATCCAAGCAATCGGCCAAGATAATATTGAAACTGGCCAGCCCCACATTGCTTCCCAAGAAGAATTAAATTTAAAATCCTGAGAATAGCCAGCCCAACCATCTACATAAGGTCTAGTTGTCCATTCATTAGAATTTGTTCTACAGCTTGTTAATCCGAATAATAATATAAATAAAAATCCAAGCATTATAAGTTTAGACTTATGTCTATTTAAAAATTGAATCATTATTTTCTCCTTTCACAAGTAATTTTTGTTTGCGAAATAAAAAACATAACTCTTTTTCAATTTCTTGAAAAGATAAATCTTTTATTTTCACTTTTGCAACTATAAAAACATCAACCTGCGGAATAATATTTACATTACGTACAATTGCCCGAATTTGACGTTTTATATGATTTCTTACTACAGCATTACCTATTTTTTTTCCTACACTCATCGCATAACGAAAATGTTGGGTTTCGTGATTTTGTTCTTTAATGTAAATGGTAAAATAAGGTGAACTAGAGATACGATGTCTTTTTAAAATCGCTTCTATTTCCTTACTTTTCTTTACGCGATATTGTTTTTTCATAGTTTTTCCCCTGTAGTTACATAATAAACAAAAAAATACAACCTTAATTTTATAAATTGATCAGGTTGTACTAGTTTTGTCAATGTTATTATGAAATTAAACAGTTAATTGTTTTCTACCTTTTTTACGTCTACGAGCTAATACATGACGGCCATTTTTTGTAGCCATTCTCGCACGGAAACCATGCGTAACTTTTCTTTTACGTTTATTAGGTTGATAAGTTCTTTTCATAATTCATACCTACCTTTCTTACGAAACCACGCTATATTATTCTAGCAAAAAATATGATAGATGTCAAATACTTTTTCTCAAAAAATTTAATATAAAAAAAGAATTAATTTTCAAATTAAAACTTTTGAAAAAAATGTTTAAAAAAAATAAAAAAATGTGGATAACTTGTCTACTATTTTATCCACCCGTGAATTTGTAGAATTCTTTAAAATTTGGCTATTTTTAGCCATTTTTTTATACTTTTATCCACATTTTTCAAAATAATAGAGTTCTTTCTTTTAAAAGTTATCCACATTTTTTGTGGAAAAATAGGACTTGTTATATTTTAAAATTATGCTATTATATTTAAGAATGTGGGTGTTATATTATGGATGTTTATCAAGACTTATGGAATAAAACAAGAGACAAATTAGCAGCTAGTCTAGCAGAAGAAACTTTTGATGAAACTTTTTCAAATGTAAAAAAAGTTCTTAAAAATGAAAATGGCATAATTTATGTACTTACGCCTTCCTTATATATAAAGACTAGAATTAACAATCTATATGCAAGAAAAATTGGAGAAATAGTATCTAAACTTACCGATTTACGTGTGAAATTTAAGTTTGTTTGTGAGGGGGAAATCAAAGTAGAAAAGCCTGAACAAATAAAATTAAACAAAAACAATTTAAAAAATAATTTTACTTTTGATTCGTTAGTCGTTGGAGAATCTAATCGATTAAGCTATTCTACTGGTCTTAAGGTTGCTGAACAGCCTGGTGTATTTGTTAACCCCTTATATATCTTTGGTGGGGTAGGATTAGGAAAAACCCACTTAATGCATGCAATTGGAAACCAAATAATAGAAAATGACTTAAATAATAACGTGCTTTATATTCAAGCATCAGACTTTATTACTGATTATATAAAAGCAGTTCAAGCACAAAATATGACATCCTTTGAAGAAAAATACGAAAACCTAGATGTATTATTAGTAGATGATATTCAAATGCTAGCTCAAGGGAATAAATCCCAACAGGAATTTTTCAAATTATTTAATGATTTAATAGGCAGACAAAAACAAATTGTTATCACTTCTGATTGTCCTGCAAAAAAATTAACTGGCATAATGGATCGTTTAACCTCAAGATTTCAAATGGGAGTTAGTGTAGATATTCAACAACCAGATTTACCACAAAGAGTTAACATTTTAAAAAGAAAGTTGGCAGAAAATTCCAATAAGCAATTAGATGAAAAAATCCTAACCTTTATAGCAGAAAATTTTGTAGATAACGTTCGTGAATTAGAGGGAGGATTAAATCGCGTTTTATGGTATTGTGAGGTTTATAATAAAGAGCCATCCTTAGAGTTAGCAAAAGAGGCTTTAGAGGTATTAATTAAGGCACAAAAAGCGCAGGAAAAAGGAAATTACGAAGCGGCATTAAGTGTAATATCTAATACTTATAGTATTAGTACTGCTGATTTATTAGGAAAATCTAGAAATGCAAAATATGTTTTACCAAGACATATTGCAATGTATATTTTAAAAACTCATTTTGGGTTTACTTATTCTAAAATTGGTGCGATTTTAAATGGAAGAGATCACACTACAATTATGAATGGATGTACTAAAATAGAAGAGGAATTAAAAACAAATCAAGAATTAAAAATGGCTATAAACATTATTTTGAAGAAATTATAAAAAGTGGATAAATTTAATAGATTTCCACAAAGATTTATGATATAATTTTATTGATATTTTGAGGGATTTTGCAGTTATCCACAAATCCACACTCATAATAGTAATAATAATATTTAATAAAATTAATTTTTTAATTAAGGAGTACATTATGAATTTTTCAATTGATCGCGAAATTTTACTTGAAAATCTAAACATTATCTCAAGAGGCTTACCAGCTAAGAGTCCAATGCCTATATTAACAGGAATAAAAATGGAGGTTACAACTTCTGACCTATATCTTACCTCATCTAATACAGATATTTCAGTAGAAACCTTTATTTCTGATTCCTCTTTAGAAATTACAAAGCCAGGAAAAACTGTTGTCCCTGGAAGATTTTTTATAGATATAATTAGGAAAATTAATTCCAAAAAAGTGAATTTATGCTTATTAGATGATAAAATTTTATTAATCAAAGCAGATCGTGGAGAATATAAGCTACATATAATGGATCCTTTAGACTATCCTAATATTGATTTTGTGACTTTAGAAAATCCTTTAGAATTATCTTCTGAATGCTTAAAAATGTTGATCAAGCAAACGAGCTTTGCTACAGCACAAAGTGAGAAAAAGCCTATTTTAACAGGAGTTCATTTTTCTTTAAATGATACAAAATTAAATGTAACTGCAACAGATTCCTTTAGATTATCTCAAACTATCCTAGAAATTGATAATTATAGACCTTTTAATATAACTATTCCTAATAAGTCATTAGATGAATTGTCAAGAGCTATGGATACATATAATGACAAAGTTTCTTTATACTTTGCTACAAATAAATTGTTAGTAAAATTTAAGAATGTATTGTTTCAAACTAGATTATTAGATGGGAATTATCCTGATACTTCTAGAATTATTCCACCAGCATTTCCTATTGTAATTAAATTTAATAAAAATGAATTATTAGATGCAGTTGAAAGAGTATCTTTATTATCTCCAAGAGAAAAAATGAGTACAAATGAACTTTCTTATAGTATTATTAAGCTTACAGTTAGTGAAGATAGAAATATAATATTATCTACTACTAATGCATCTGTAGGAGATGCTCAAGAAGAACTTGTTCCATTAGATGTTCAAATGAATGCTCCAATCACAATTGGCTTTTCTTCCAGATATTTAGTAGAAGCCTTAAGAAGCTTCGAATCTTCTGAAATTTCATTAAATTGTTCAGAGGGAATTCGTCCTTTTGTAATTAGAGGAGAAAAGGATCCTAATTTAACACAATTGATTCTTCCTGTACGTATGGATTAATTCATGTTTTAAATTCAAAAATTTATATAAAAATAATATAAAATCGTCTCAGAGCCTTTAAAAATCAAATTTAAAGGCTTTTTTATCACTATCGTATAGGATATGCTTGTGAAAAATAAACTTAATTCTAAACACTTTTTTATTGCAAAAATTAAGCCTATATGATATAATCATATAGAATGTGGGTGAAAAAATGAAGCAGATAAAACTTCTAACAGAATTTATTACATTACAGCAACTATTAAAAATGGAAAATGTGATTCAAAGTGGTGGAGAGGCAAAGTTTTTCTTAGCTTCGCATCAAGTGTATGTGAATCAAGAATTAGAACAACGTCGAGGTAGAAAACTTTATCCTAAGGATGTTGTCCAAATTTTAGGAAAAGAGTATAGAATGGAATGATTCAATCTATAGAACTTAAAAACTTTAGAAAATTTCAAAGTTTAAGTTTGAATTTTAAAAATAAGATTGTAATTTTTGTAGGTCCTAATGCAACAGGAAAAACTTCTATTTTAGAAGCAATATATTTAATATCCACATCAAAAAGTCATAGAACAACAACTTATGAAACATTAATTTTACAGCATGAATCTAAAACTAATATTGTAGTTCAAGAAAAAAAGAAGTTCGAATTAAAGCTTTCTAAAGAAGGCAGACAGGTTTATATTAATGACATATCTTATCCTAAAATGAGTGATTTTATTGGAGAAATTTCAGTTATTATGTTTTCTCCTACAGATATGGATTTAATATTAGGCTCTAAATCCAGTCGTAGACGGTTTTTAGATTTGGAACTGTCTCTTATAGATAAAAGCTATTTAAGAGCCATTACGGGTTACAAAAGGCTATTAAAAGAGAGAAATGAGCTATTAAAAAAATATACAGAATCGAAAAAAACAATTTTAGAGGTCATAACGAAGCAACTAATGGAATATATTTATAAAATTTATGATGTTAGAATAGGATTTCTAGCATCTTTAAATGAAATATTATCTTGTGTGTGTGAAGAATTAGAATGTGAAAAAATTAAATTGACCTACCTTAGTAGCTATGATATAGCAAATTTAGAAGCATCCTTCCAAGCTAAGCTATCCTATGATATTCTTTCTAAAACGACAAATTTAGGATTACATAGAGATGATTTTAAAATAGAATTAGATACCAAGGAAGCTAAGGAATTTGCATCTGAAGGTCAAATGCGCAATGCTGTTTTGGCGATCAAGTTATCTTTAAAGGAACTTTATAAAAGAAAAGGTCACGATATAATATTATTACTGGATGACGTTTTTGCTAGTATAGATCAAAAAAGAATCAATCATATCATGGAATATATAAAAAAAGAGGATCAAACGTTTATTACAACTACTTCTCTTTTTAATATTCCTGATGACTTACTAAAAGAAGCTCAAATTATACGATTATAGAGAGGTAAATGTTATGGAAAAAGAGTATAAAAATTATGATGCGGAAAATATTCAAATATTAGAGGGCTTAGAGGCGGTTCGTAAGCGCCCTGGTATGTATATCGGTACAACAGGTCCTGCTGGACTGCATCATTTAGTATGGGAAATTGTAGATAATTCAATAGATGAAGCTTTAGCAGGGTTCGCTTCTCATATAGAAGTAGAAATTTTACATGGTGATGTAATTAGTGTAACAGACGATGGACGTGGTATGCCTGTAAATATACATCCAAAAACGGGAAAAAGTGCAGTAGAAACTATATTTACAGTCCTACATGCTGGTGGTAAGTTTGACGGAAGCTCTTATAAAGTTTCAGGTGGCTTACATGGAGTAGGAGCTTCAGTAGTTAATGCTTTGTCTGAGTGGCTAGAGGTCATTGTTAGTCGTAATGGAAGAAAATATAAACAGCGCTTTGAGCGAGGAAAAGTAAAGTATGATTTAAAGGAAAGTGGAACTTCACATCATACAGGAAGTCAGGTTATCTTTAAAGCTGATCCTGTGATGTTTACAGAAACTACCGTATATAATTATGAGACGTTACGTCAAAGAGTTCAGCAATTGGCTTTTTTAAATAAAGGCATTAAAATGACTTTGAGAGATAAAAGAGGAGAAACACCTATAGAAAATGTTTATCTCTATGAGGGTGGAATTAAGGAATACGTAGAATTCTTAAATATGGGTAAAAAATTAATAGAACCTAAAATTATTTATTGTGAAGGTTTTAAGGATAATATACAAGTGGAGGTAGCTTTACAATATAATGACACCTATACAGGTCTTATCTATTCTTTTACCAATAATATTCATACTCATGAGGGTGGTACTCATGAGGAAGGCTTTAGACTAGCTTTAACTAGATGTATAAAGAATTATGCAACTACAAATAATCTATTAAAAAAGGATGAAGAAATCAACAATGAGGATGTTAGAGAAGGATTAGTATCTATTATTTCTATTAAGCATCCTAATCCACAATTTGAAGGACAAACCAAGACAAAATTAGGAAATACAGAGGTTCGTGCTATAGTTTCTCAATTATTAGGGGAAGCGTTAGATAGACATTTTTTAGAAAATCCTAATGATGCAAAAGCAATTATAGATAAGTGTTTATTAGCGTCTCGTGCTCGTATCGCTGCAAGAAAGGCTAGAGAGGCTACTCGTAGAAAATCACCATTAGATAATTTAAGCTTTGCCTCTAAATTAGCAGATTGTAGATGTAAAGATCCTTCCAAATCTGAAATGTATATTGTAGAGGGAGATTCAGCAGGAGGTTCTGCTAAATCAGGAAGAGATAGTGAATATCAAGCAATATTACCACTTCGTGGTAAAGTCTTGAATGTTCAAAAGGTGAGATTAGAACGAGCACTAAGTAATAATGAAATTTTATCTATGATTCAAGCTATTGGAACTGGTATTGGCGAAGAATTTGACATAACTAAAGCTAGATATCATAAAATAGTTATCATGACCGATGCCGATGTAGATGGTGAGCATATTTGCATTTTACTTTTAACGTTCTTTTTTAGATTTATGCCAGAATTGATTGAAAAAGGCTATATTTATGTTGCTAAGCCTCCTTTGTACAAAGCGCAATTTGGTAAGGCTGTTTATTATGCTTATTCTGATGAGGAGTTAGAAGACTATAAAAAGCAATATCCTGAACGTAAACCAGATGTACAGCGTTATAAGGGTCTTGGTGAAATGGATCCAGAGCAATTATGGGAAACAACAATGGATCCAGCCTTAAGAACTCTTGTGCAAGTTCATTTAGAGGATGCGACTATAGCAAGTCAAACCTTTGAAATGTTAATGGGAGAGGATGTTGATCCTCGTAAGATATTTATTCAGGAAAATGCACATTATGCAAATAACTTAGATATTTAAGAGTGAGAGGTTTGAAGTATGGAAAAAGATAAAGAAAATTTTGTTGAATTAGAAAAACAAGAATATGACAGAATAGAACAATTAGATATTAATAATAAAGTTAAAACTTCATTCTTAAATTATGCTATGTCAGTTATTATTGCCAGAGCTCTACCTGATGCAAGAGATGGGTTAAAGCCAGTTCAAAGACGTATTTTGTATGGAATGAATGAATTAAAAATATTTTCAAATGTTGCTCATAAAAAATCTGCACGTATAGTTGGAGATGTTATGGGTAAATACCATCCTCATGGTGATTCTTCTATATATGAGGCAATGGTTCGTATGGCTCAGCCATTTAGTTATCGCTATACTTTAGTTGATGGACATGGTAACTTTGGTAATATTGATGGTGATGGAGCAGCAGCAATGCGTTATACAGAAGCTCGTATGAGTAAAATTGCCATGGAAATGCTAAGAGATATAGATCGTAATACTGTTGATTTTGGAGATAATTATGATGCTACAGAAAGAGAGCCTCTAGTATTACCTTCAAGATTCCCTAATTTATTGGTAAATGGTACTACTGGTATAGCTGTAGGTATGGCTACAAATATTCCTCCGCATAATTTAGGGGAGGTCATTGATGGAGTTATTGAGGTCATTCATAATCCTGAAATAACAAGTGAAGAATTAATGCAATTTATTCAAGGACCAGATTTCCCAACGGGTGGACAAATTTTAGGACGAACAGGGTTAAGAAACGCCTATACTACAGGAAATGGTTCTATTGTTATACGCTCAAAAGCGGAAATTGTTCATTTGAAAAATAGTAAAAATGAAATAATTGTTACAGAAATCCCTTATATGGTCAATAAAACAAAACTAATTGAGCGTATAGCAGAGGTAGCTAAAAATAAGATTGTAGAAGGTATTACAGATTTAAGAGATGAGTCTGGACGTGCAGGAATTAGAATAGTTATTGAATTACGTAAGGATGTTAATCCAGAGGTTATGCTAAATAATCTATATAAATATACTCAGCTTCAAACAAGCTTTGGTATGAATATGATTTGTCTTGTAGATAACCAGCCAAAGGCAATCACACTTAAAGAGGCACTAGAGGTATATTTAAAACATCAATTAGAAATTATTACGCGCAGAACAAAGTTTGATTTAGATAAAGCTTTAGCTCGTATTCATATTTTGGATGGTTACATTATTGCTCAAAACAATATTGATAAAGTAATTAAAATCATTCGTCAAACTACAGATGGTACAGAAAAAGAAAAATTAATGCAGCATTTCCATTTAGATGAAATTCAAGCTCAAGCAATCTTAGATATGCAGTTAAGAAGATTATCAGGCTTAAATAGAGAAAAAATATTGGCAGAGCATGCAGAGTTAAAGCGTGCCTGTGAGGAATATCTATTAATTTTATCTGATGAACAGAAAAAGAAATCAATTATTGAAGCAGAACTATTAGAAATAAAGAATAAGTTTAATGATCCACGTAAATCTGAAATTTGCCTAAGTACAGATATTAGTATTGAAAATGAAGATTTAATCCCTCGTGAGGATGTCGTTATTACAATTACTAATAATGGGTATGCAAAGCGTATGAAACAGGATGCCTATAAAGCTCAAAGTCGTGGCGGAGTAGGAATGAGTGGAATAAAAACTAACGAAAATGACGATGTAGAATTCATTATTCCAACTTCGACACATAACTATTTGTTATTCTTTACGAATAAAGGTAGAGTGTATGCTATTAAGGGATATCATATCCCAGAAACCTCTAGGACTGCGAAAGGATTACCTATTGTTAATATTTTGACCTTTCAGCAGGATGAAAAGCTTGCTGCTATCACCTCTGTTCATTCCTTAGATGATGAAAATTCTTATTTGTTTTTTGCTACAACAAGAGGAACAGTTAAAAGAACAGCATTATCTCAGTTTAAAAATATAAGAACAAATGGTATTATAGCTATTAATCTTCAAGAAAATGATGAATTGCTACAGGTAGAATTAACAGACGGAAATCGTGATATTGTTTTAGGCTCCTCTAATGGTAAGGCAATTCATTTTAAAGAAACAGATGTAAGACCAATGGGTAGAAGTGCTACAGGAGTAAAGGGAATTGCATTATCCAAAAAAGATCATTTGGTGGGAATGGGTATTATTACCGAGACTCGAAATGAAATCTTAATTGTAACAGAAAAAGGCTATGGAAAAAGATCCACAATTGATGAATATAGATTACAAAGTCGTGGAGGTATGGGAGTAAAAGCCTTTAATGTAACTGCTAAAAATGGTAAGCTAGTTGCTTTAAGAAGTGTAAGTGATGCAAATGATTTGATCATCACAACAGATAAAGGAGTTATCATCCGTATGCATATTGATAAGATTTCTTTAGCTGGAAGAAACACACAAGGTGTCATACTAATAAAGCTTAAGGGAGATCAATCCATTGCAAATACAGCGATTGTAGATCGTCAGATTGATGAGGAAGAACAAAATCTAGAAGAATCTTTAATGACAGAAACTCCAACATCGGTTACTGAAGAAATAAATTCAGAGAATACGATAGTGGAACAAGTATCTGAAGTCGAAGAATAGAAAAATAAAAATTGGTTCTAAACTAAAAAAATGAACCAATTTTTATTTTATAAAAGATTGCGTTTTTGGCGAATGAACTAAAAAAATAACCACAAAGCGTCGAACTTTATTTTTTGATTAAATGATTTTAAAATTAGCTATTATTTTTAAAAAACTAAAGAACTATATAAGTTAAAAAAAGAGTATTTATAAGTCTTAAAAGTTAAATAAAAACGTATTGTTAGAGCATTAGAAAATATAATTATTTTATATCCTTTAGATTTTATTGATCATTTTATGATATAATTAAAAATAGGTGGTGAAAATATGGAAATAAAAATTGCTGTTAAGGAATTGGCTCAATATGTGTGTCGATCAGGTAATTTGACAAGTGAATATTTTTCATCACAGGATTATGAAGAAGGTAGCAGATTGCATAAATTGCTACAAAAAAAATATAATGATAAAAGTAAAAGTGAAGTTTATATAAAAAAGGAAATGACCTATCATAATAAACCTATAGTTTTGCATGGTTTTATAGATGGTGTATTAAATATAGATGATGAGATTATTATCGAAGAAATAAAATCCACACAAATGGATTTTGAAGAGTTAGAAATTAAAGAAGACCATTTAGCACAATTAAAGGTATATTCCTATTTATATGCATTAGAAAATGAAATGACAACAATTCATATGAGATTAACCTATGTATCAACGATAGATTTTAAGACAAAACTATTTGATTATATTGTAAATACTCAAGAACTAGAGGATTATTTTTTCTTTTTATTAGAAAAATATATGGAGTGGGTAGAAATTAATCAAGAGGCTATAAAGCGAAAAGAAGAGACAATTCAGTCTATTAAGTTTCCGTTTTCTATGATGCGTCCAGGTCAAAGAGACATGATGAAAGCATGTTATCAAATTATGAAAACAAAGGATATTCTTTATGCAATTGCTCCCACTGGCATAGGAAAAACTATGGCAACCCTATTTGCTACATTAAAAACTTTACAAGCCAAGGATAAGTTATTTTATTGTACCGCTAAAGGGAGTGGAAAAAATGCCCCCTTAGCTGCAATAAAAATATTAGAAGAAAAAGGCTTGAGAATAAAAACCATAAATATAACCGCTAAAAATAAAATTTGTAATTCAAAATTTAAAAATTGTAAACCAGAGGACTGTCCTTTCGCTATTGGGTATTTTGACAGAATCAGAGAAGCAATAGAATACATATTTCAAAATTGGGATACCTTTGATGAACAAATTATCAGTACAGTAGCAAACAAATTTCGTATCTGTGCGTTTGAATTTAGTTTAGATTTGTCCTACTATTGTGATGTAATTTTAGCTGATTATAACTATGTCTTTGATCCAAGAGTAAGATTAATTCGGTATTTTGAAAATTCTGTCTATCAACCAAAGGTATTAGTGGATGAAGCTCACAATTTAATCTCAAGGAGTAAAGAAATGTATTCTGCAGTTCTTACAGAAGAGGATTTACGAATCTTAAGAAAGGCTTTGACAGGGCTTAAACCATTAATACGTTCAGATTGTAATAAAGCTATTGAACGATTAAATAGCTATAGAGAACTTTTAGCAGAAACTACGATATATGTGAATCAAGCCTTAGATACAGAATTGATAACCATTTTAAAAACAATCTTAACTAAATGTGATACAATCTTCATCGACAATAAAAAAATTGCTCACAAGGATGAAGCCTTGGAGATTTATTTTAAAATTTTAAATTTTATACAAATTTCAACTTATTTTGGTCCAACTCATCGATTTATAGCCAAATTAGAACAAGATATTATACAAGTATCCATGATGTGTTTGGATGCTTCTGTATTTTTATTAGAAACCATAGAAAGCTCTATTAAGGGAATCGTATTTTTTTCAGCTACTTTAACCCCGTTTCAATATCATGCTGATTTATTAACTCAAGGAAAAGGAAAGTTTTTAGAACTACAATCTCCATTTGATCCCGCTAATTTAGATATTATGATTCATAATAAAATATCAACAAAATATAAGGATAGAATATATTCTATAGATTATATTGTTGAAGCAATTGAAATCATTACCTCTGTCAAAGCTGGAAATTATATCGTATTTTTTCCATCCTATCAATATATGCAAATGGTTGTGGATGCTTTAGGAGACGTTGATTTTGAAGTGATTGTACAAAAGTCTTCGGATACTGAGCAGGAAAGAAATGCTATTATTGAACTTTTTAAATCAACAAGTGGTTGTAAAGTTGGTTTCTTTGTATTAGGTGGAGTTTATGCAGAGGGAATCGATTTGATAGGAGATTGGTTGAATGGCGTCATTATTGTTGGTGTTGGGTTGCCAATGTATTGTGATGAAAATAATATTTTAAAAGATTATTTTGAAGAAAAATATCAAAATGGCTTTGATTATTCTTATACTTATCCTGGGTTTACTAAGGTTATACAAGCAGTTGGTCGTGTTATACGTAGTGAAAAGGATCGGGGAATTGCTCTGTTGATTGATGAAAGATTTACCTATATGAAATATCAAGGATTAATGCCTAAGCACTGGCAAAATAGAAAAATTATTACAAACGCATACTCTCTAAAAAAAGAGGTATTAGAATTTTTTAAAAAGGGGGAAGCTTGATGAAAAATATTTTATATTATATGAAACGTTATGGGAATAAATCCTTTGAGGAATTTCCTTTAAATGAGGTTGATGGCTTAATTCTTTCTCAGCTTTCCTATTTAAACCTAGATACTCTTATTCCCTCAATAGATGACACGAAAGAGGACGTGAGCTTAATTGATTGCTTTGATTCATCAACAATTAAAGCAATTTGTCAAGGAACTTTAGATCGAAAAAATAATGAAAAATTGATTTTCTATTTAAAAAAATCTTTGAGATTTAAAAATTTGAAAGCAAACTATTTTACAAATCTTTTTAATGTAGATGAGGTGCTTCAGTTTTGTGCTATGACGTTTTTTATTAACAATACTATGTTTATCACCTATCGAGGAACAGATGTTACTCTTTTGGGCTGGAAGGAAGATTTAAATATGTCCTTCTTAGAAGTTATTCCTTCACAAAAGGAAGCTAGCCGCTATTTTGAAAGAGTAGGAAATAAAAGAGATTTACCTATATATGTATGTGGCCATTCTAAGGGAGGAAATTTGGCAGTATATGCTTCTTTATCTGTAAAGGAAGAACTTCAGAGTAAAATAAAATTAATATTAGATTATGATGGTCCAGGCTTTCAAACTGATATTTATAAAACAAAAGAATTTCATAAAATTGAACATAGGATAAAAAAATTTTCTTGTGGGAATGCTATGATTGGAATTCTTCTGTATCATTCCAATCATATTCATTTTGTTAAGGCAAGAGGTGTAAGTATATTCCAACATGATCCTTATAATTGGTTGTTAACAAAAAAAGGAACCTTTCGATATGTTAAAAGTGTAACGATTTTTTCTTTAACCTTTGAGAAAACGGTTGGCGATTATATTGAGACGACTTCCATAGATAATAGAAAGAAATTTTTACATATTTTGTTTAAGGTTGGTATGGAGCATTCCTATGCTACTGTTTTAGATTGGTTTAGACATCCGATTCGTTCTCTTGTGGGTATATTTAAACGCTATAAAAATTTAACGAAAGCGGATAGAATTTATTTCAAAAAAATGGTTCATAGATATCGTATTTTATGGCAAGAAAATTTCAAATTATTTTTCAAGAAAAAAATGAGAAAATCAAAAACGAAATAGAGGAATAATCGTAAATTTGAAAGCTCTACTCTAGTATTTTTATTCTCAGTATGGTAAAATAGGGATATGAAAAAAATAATAAAATATTTATTAACCTGTATAGAAGTTTCAGTATTATTTGTCGTGGTTGGAGGACTAACTAGCGCAATAACAAAAACCATATATGCAGATGTTTTAATTGAAAATTTTAAAAATAAAGCAATTTACAATGCAGAAGAATCTACGGAAATGACAAAACTCTATGCTATACCATCAGACGAGACTTTGCCTGTAAAACAGCAAATTGGGGTTGAACAGTATCCTGGTAATGCAGGAGATATATTGATTACATTGACCTCAGAGCTGGAAATCCCCTTTGTACATGAATTTATATCTTTGTTTGCAGGAGGACATGCAGCCTTAGTTTTAGGAGAATATGAGGATGCTTTAGATCATGTGAATGAATTATATACAGTAGAATCCTCTGGATTAAATGATGATTTAAACTTGGCAGATACCTGCTCTAAAGCTTATTGGACAAGGTATAAATATCCTATCATTGGACTTCGAGTAAAAATGACAGAAGAGGAAAGACATAGAGTTATTGCTAGAGGATTAGCCTTGGCAGGAGACCCTTATAATTATTCCTTTTTGTTTAATACCAAAAATAAATCCTATTGTAGTGATTTAGTAGCGAAGGCATTTGCTTCCATTGGAGTCAATTTAAATAAGGATGGTTTTACAACATCTGTATATGATTTACTAATAAGTGGAGAAACTTATATAACTTATTATCGCTTTATAGATGCAGAAGGAATTCAGCATGTTTATTATTTAGACACAAAATAAAGGAGGAAATATTATGGCATATGTTGCATTATATCGAGCCTATAGACCACAAAAGTTTGTAGATGTTGTTGGTCAACAGCACATTATAAAAACATTACAAAATGCTATAAAATTAAATAAAGTTGCACATGCTTATTTATTTTGTGGACCTAGAGGTACTGGAAAAACAACGCTTGCTAAAATAATGGCTAAGGCCTTAAACTGTGAGCATGGACCTACAATAGAGCCTTGTGATACTTGTGATATTTGTCAAGGAATTCAAAAGGGAACTGTAGCAGATGTAATTGAAATAGATGCTGCTTCTAATAATGGTGCAGATGATATAAGAGCCTTAAGAGATAGTGTGAAATATATGCCCTCTGTTGGTAAATATAAGGTATATATTATAGATGAGGTTCATATGCTTTCTAATGCAGCATTTAATGCACTATTAAAAACTCTAGAGGAGCCTCCAAAGCATGTCATTTTTATTTTAGCAACAACGGAGCCTTATAAGCTTCCAGCTACGATATTGTCTAGATGTCAACGCTTTGATTTTCAATCCCTATCTATTGAAGAAATTTTAAAAAGATTAAAAGTTGTTGCTCAACAAGAGGGAATCAAGATGTCGGAAGAGGCATTTACACAAATAGCTTCCTCTGCGGAGGGAGGAATGAGAGACGCTCTGTCTTTATTTGATCAGACCATTTCTTTTAGTGTTCATGAGGAGATAACCCTAGAGGATGTATTAGCTGTAAGTGGAAATGTAAGCTATAAGGAACTTTTAAAAATATTAGATTTCTGTTTGAATGGAAATAGTACAGATGCTTTAAAACAGGTAGATCAAATTTTAAAGCAAGGAAAAGAAGTACCTAGAATTCTTAATGATTGTATTATTTTTCTAAGAGATGTTCTATTATATAAAAATAATGCTGTATTGGATGATAGATTAGAATTCCATATGGAAGACTTTATTGAATTTGCTAAAAAAATTGTGCCTAAGATTATTTATGATTGGCTAGATATTTTGAATGAGACAAATAACAATATGAGATTTTCTAATCAAAAACGTGCTTATTTAGAGTTAGCTATTTTAAAAATAAGTGATATTAAGCTAAATGAAGAAGCCAATCTTTTATATCGAATAGAACAGCTTGAGCATACAATACATATGCTATCTATACCTAAACAAGAAGCTCCTATGAAAGAAACGATTCCTGTAACCATTCCTTCTAAGGAAGAGGTAATTCAAATTCAAAATACAATTACTTCTGAACCAATAAAGGAACCAGAAGATAAACATGAGGAAGAGGTTCAAATTGAGGAGATTGAAGAAATTTTAAATTCAGCTTCTAAATCAAGGAAGTCACGATTACAGGCTATATGGAGTCAAATTGGTGTTGAATATTCAGGCGTATTTATTGCTCAAATCTTAGTTGCAGGAGAGATTGTTGCGGTAAACGAAAATAAATTTATCGTTGTATTAAACGATTTGGGCTATTGTAATAGACTTATGCGCTATGAAAATTATCAAAAAATAATGGAGATTTTTAGTAATTTTAATGCAAATATAACAGATTATATTTGTTTACCAAAAAGCATTTGGAATAAAATTAGATTAGACTATAGATCAAAATATACACAAGAAAATCCTAAAGTGAATTTAGAAAAAATAAAAATTGGTGTAATAAAAAGAAAAGAGCCTGAATTTATTGAAGAAATAGATGAATCACTTGAAAAAGTGAAGGAACTTATTGATAAAGAAAAATTAGAAATTTTGGAGGATTAATAAAATGAATCAGCAAGCAATGATGCGTTTAAAGAAAATGCAAAAACAAATGATGGAAGCACAGGAAAAGCTAGAGGCCACAGTATTTACTGGAACTGCTGGAGGTGGCATGGTTACTGTTGAGGTAAAAGGAAATCACGAAGTAGTATCAGTAAAAATAGATCCAGATGCTTTAGAGTCTAAGGATGATATTGAGATGATAGAGGATACGATTGTGGCAGCATTAAACGATGCTACAAAAAAATTAGAAGCTGAATCTCAAAAGGTTTTAGGAGGCTTCGGTGGCGGATTTGGTGGCTTATTCTAATGTTAAAATATCCTAAGCCATTAGAGGATTTAATTGAAGATTTTTCAAGGCTACCTTCTGTTGGTAAAAAAACTGCAGAGCGCTATGCACTATATGTCTATACAAAAATGACGTTAGATCAAGCCACACAGTTTTCTAAGCGTCTATTGGATGTGAAAGAAAATGTTCATCTTTGTAAAAAGTGTGGAAATATTTGTGAGGAAGAGATTTGTAGTATATGTAAGGATTCTACAAGAAATCATAAACAAATATTAGTTGTAGAAACTATTAAAGATTTATATACTGTGGAAAATGTAAATGAATATAATGGCATTTATCATGTTCTACATGGGGCTATCAGTATATCTAAAGGGATTGGAGTAGAAAACTTAAATATTGAATCCTTAGTAGATCTAGTAAAAAAAGAGGAGCTAGATGAAGTTATATTAGCTACAAATGCTACATTAGAAGGCGAAATTACAGCAAGATATATAAAGGAAGTATTGCAAAGTCATCCTGTGAAAGTGACGAGAATAGCTCATGGTCTCCCTGTTGGTGGCGAGATGTCATATGCTGATGAAATGACACTTCTTAAAGCTATGGAAGGACGTAGAGAATATTAACATAGAAATCATCATATACTTAACTGGTGATTTTATGCTAAAAGCTATCAAATATGTTTTTAAGTCTATAGTAATTGGTGTTGTTTCAGTACTAGTATTTAACTTAATTGGGCAATTTGTAAATCTAAGTCTTCCCTTAAATATATTATCTATTGTTTTGATTGGCTTTTTTAGATTGCCTGGATTTATAGTTTTGTTAATATTGTTGATATTGTAGGAGGAAGTATGGTAGTATCCTTTCTAAGCATCGATCAAGAAAATCATAAAATAGCATATCAATCGGAAGCAACTGTATATCATAATACATATACATTTTTGGACAAGTCGCTCAAAGATACTTCTATAGAATTAACTAAAACTACAGATTTCGTCACATTAAGACGATTTGGGTATTGTACTATGGATATGCAGTTTTGCTTAAATAAGATAACTCATGGAGTATATAATAATAAAGATGGGCTAGAGTTTTCTTTTTCTATTCGGACAACTGAGTTAAAAATTGAAAATTCTAGGATAAGAATAGCTTATACGATGAGTATTGAAGGAGACGAAGTCTCACAACAAAGAATTCAATTTTCGTTTTTTAAAAGTAAAACTTGAATTTTAACGAAAACACTTGATAATTTTGTAAATCTTTAGTAAAATATCTAGTGTTTCAAATATTGGAGGATTATTTCATGGAAAATGTTTCACAGATGTCATTATTAGAAGTTGCAATCTATTTAATGGAACAAAAAAAGACACAGCAATCCATTCGTGCGCTTATAAAAGAAGTTTTAGAAATAAAGGGACTAGATGACGTAGATGGTACAATTTCAACACAATTATATATTGATATAACGACTAGCTCAAAATTCGTATATATGGGGAATGAGGAATGGGATCTTAAAAAACGTCAATCTTTAGATGAATATGATAAAGATGGATCCGCATTTAATGTTAAGGGTGCAGATTTAGATGAACCAGTAGAAGAGGACGAAGTACTTGATGTTCTTGAAGATGAAGTTGACGAGTATGATGAAGACGAAGACGAAGACGACGATGAGGATGATGAGTACGACGACGATGAAGAATATGATGAGGATGAAGAAGACTCTGATTATGAAGATGAGGAATATGACGACGATGATGAGGCTATCATCGATGGTGATTTGACAGAAAGATATTCAGAAGACGACTTTAATGAAGATAAGTACAATGATCTTATGGATGATTATGAGGATATGTACGAAGAATAATTTACAAAGCCCAGTATAGAAATATACTGGTTTTATTATTATTTATAAATGAGTAAAAAGCTTTAAAAAATTAGATAGATTATTATTTAGTATTATTGTATAATGGAGGTAATAAGGAGAAGTAAATGATGAGAGATTGGCTTCAAAAATATAGAAGTCTCAGCTTTGAGCAGCGCACAATGTTTCATGCGAGATTCTCTATTTTATTTAATTTAATCCTAGCTGGAATTAAGTTGATCTTAGGATTTGTAATTAATGCAGTTTTTTTTGTTACTGCAGTTGTTAATCTTTTTATGCTTCTTTCTAGATGGGAATGTCTTCAAGGTGCTACGAAGCCACAAAGGAGAACATTTAAGTTTAGAAATAATTGTGTAGGAATCTTTTTAATTCTTGCAGGAGTACAATATACGATTTATATGATATTCATGTTGTTTGAAAGGTTTGAGGCTAGGACATATCCACAATACCTAGGAATTTTAATAGCATTGGTTTCTTTTGTAGAGCTTGGAGTAGCGATTAAGGGATGCTTTAATGCTTATGGGAAAGGACATTATTACAGAAATATTAAGGTGACAAATTTATGCTCAGCCTTTACAGCAATAGCTCTTACAACCATAGCGATTACCTCCTTTGCTAGTCAGCCAAATGAAGTAAAAAAATTAAATGGATGGGTAGGAATTACGGTTGGTGTAATCATAATTTTAAATGGAATATACGTTTTTATAGCTCCTAGAATTAGTATAGCAGATCGTAAGCACAATGTTTATAAAATAGAAGAAAATTCAGATTTACTTTGTGAAACAAAAATTAAAATTAAATTGACGAATTCTAAATTTTATGGAAATTATTATTATATTGGAAGAAATAAAAATAAAGTTATTGAGGGTATTGTTGCAAAAGATAAGAATCCTTTCTTCCAGTTCAACTTGATAAAAAAAACCCTTTTACTTTTGTTTTCAGAAATACTTCTTTTTCCATACGCAATAGGAGCTTTTATATTTCATATTAAAAATTCTAAGCTTATTGTTAAATTGGACAGCATTATGGAACAGCACAACTGTTTAAAGCTTCACCAAAAGGAAAAATATTACGATTAATAGTAAAAAAAACTAAATTTTTAATTTTTTCACAATTTCCCATAATTTTGCGATATTCATAACGTTTTCTTATTATATACTATAGGTGTCTTTAAAAGACAGTATCTATCTAAATATCCCTACATAGATAGAAACTTTTTTCATAAGCAAACTATAACTCTCCCAAGATAAAGGGCAACCGAAAAATTTAGGTTGCCCTTTATCCCTATTAAAAAGTATAGTATAATAATAGTATAGTAACATTAAGTAGGTGATTGAAATGTATAAAATTGCAATTGTAGAAGATGAAAAAAATCTTGCAGCACTAGTTCTCAAATATCTTTGTACAGAGGGATATGAGGTAAAGCTTTATTCTAATGGAGAAGAGGCTTTACAGGATGCAGAGTTTGCTTATGATTTATGGATCTTAGATATTATGCTGCCTGGAATTATAAGTGGATATGATTTAATCAAAAAAATTAGAGAGAAAAATCCGACAAAGCCTGTCATTTTTACTTCAGCAAGAGATCAGGATATCGATAAAATTATGGGATTAGAATTGGGGAGTGATGATTACCTAGCTAAGCCCTATTCTATAAGAGAGCTTGTGTTACGTGTGAAAAATCTTTTAGCTAGAACTTATGAATTTAATTCTACGATTAAAACAAATAAAAATTTGTTACTATTAGGAAATTATATTTTAGATAAAGATAGAAGAAGTGTCTCCTTTCAAAATGATCCAGTTTCTTTAACCTCTAAGGAGTATGATCTATTATTATACTTGGCTGAAAATCCAAGTAAGGCTTTTTCTAGAGATCAAATCTTAAATGCCGTATGGGGAGAAGACTATTTTGGGAGTGATCGTGTTGTAGATGATTTGTTAAGAAGATTACGTTCTAAAATGCCTGAATTACAAATAGAAACAATTTATGGATATGGATATAGGCTGATTCCATGAAAAAATTATCTATCTCAGGTCAAATTGCTATTTTATTTACCTTTATTTTAATCATATCTGCAGTTTCTTTCACATCCATTACCTTAATTCGTTTAAAGGATGTTGCTGAACAAGAAACCTATTCTCGTCTAATTACCTATTCTGCACTTTTAAATGCCCATACACAGGATCCTAATGTGGATTTTGACGATATGAAAGTAGGCTTTGTAAAGGTTAGAGGTGGACTTGTCATGGCTTCTACTGATATTACCTCCTATTTAAGTCCTAAGGAATTAGAAAAAATTATTGAAGAGGCAATTGCAGTTCAAAAAGATACCTCTATAGTAAAAAGAAAGATTATTAATTTAGATCATAAGACTATCTATTATGTTGTTACATTTACAGAAGGAATACAAGGCTTCAATTTAATTGTTACAAATTCATTGTTTGTTCATAATCTATCGAATACAGTTTCGTTACAAATTATTTTAGTATTTATTATCATCGTTTGTTTAGCAATTATTTGTATCGTCCTTTGGAGTAATCAATTTACGAAGAGACTACATCGATTACAAAATCATATTTTAAGCCTTCCTTCTAATGGCTATAATGTATCTTATCAAGATGCTGCCTTAGATGAGATTGGAGAGCTATCTCGTACTATTGAGACTATGAGAGTGGAGATACAGGAAAGTGAAAAGCAGAAGCAAGAAATGCTTCAAAATATGAGTCATGATTTCAAAACGCCTATTGCCGTTATCAAGTCCTATGCAGAAGCTCAGCAAGATGGAATGGCAGATGAAGAGAGTAGCCGTATTATTATTTCTCAGGCAGAAATTTTAAAGCATAAAGTTAATCGACTTCTTCAATACAATTCCTTGGAATATTTACAAAAGGATCATGAATTTGAGGATGTAGATATGAAGGAGGTCATTGAAGAGGTTGTCATGGGCTATAAGTTCCAAACAGAGTTAGAAATTGAACTTGATTTGACAGAGGATATCTTCTTTAAAGGCTATCGTGAGAATTATTTTACGGTTGTAGATAATATAATAGATAATGCAAAACGATATGCAAAATCAAAAATAAAGGTCATTTTAAAAAAAGATCGGTTAAGAATATATAATGATGGAGAGCATATAGATGAGCAATTTATAAAACATTCTTTTAAGCCTTATGAAAAAGGAAGTAAAGGAGAATTTGGATTGGGAATGTCTATAGTTCAAAAAACAGTGGATTTCTTTGGGATGAAGCTGATTGTAAAGAATGAGTCTATAGGAGTTTCCTTTATTATAACAAAGTAAAGCTATAGGAGGTGAAGGGTAATGACGCAAAACGAAAGACGTAGTTTACCAATATGGAAAAGAATAGTTACCTTATGTATTACACTTTTTGTGTTTGCTATTCAAATTTATTTATTTACTTTAATGTTTCAAATAAATTTTTATAATCAATTGAATATCGTTTTATATTTGGTTATTGAATGTATTGGTTTTATTGTGGTCATGCATATTATCCATAAGCCAATTTTAACAAGTTATAAGCTGACATGGTCTATCCTAATTATGTTATTGCCATTGCCATTTACGCTTCTTTATATGTTAAATTCCTCTAGTAGAAGGCTCCCTCGCAGAAAACAAAAAAAATTCTACTCAGAAATGAAAAAGTATTCCTTTGATAATGGTGTTATAGATGAACTTGGATTATTAGATTCTAAGGCTTTAAAATTTGCGAGAGTTTTGAAGGATGATTATCCAGTTTATAAAAATACAGTTTATACATTTTTACGTGATGGTAAGGAAAAGTTTGAGGATATGCTTTTAGAAATTAAGC
The DNA here is from genome assembly GCA_910579215.1 of uncultured Anaeroplasmataceae bacterium. Taxonomy (GTDB): domain Bacteria; phylum Bacillota_I; class Bacilli_A; order Acholeplasmatales; family Anaeroplasmataceae; genus Pelethenecus. The sequence goes on along the minus strand of CAJTTN010000005.1, from coordinate 59,132 downwards.
AGGCAGAAAAATATATTTTTATAGAAACCTTTATTATTGGAGATGGGTATCTTCTTTCAAAGCTTTTACCTATCTTAGAACAAAAGGGTGAAGCAGGAGTAGAAATAAAAATTATATATGACGACTTAGGATCTAAGGCTACTTTAAAAACTAAGACATTGAAAAGAATAACCAATATTCCAAACTGTCAAATTACGAATTATAATCCTTTAGGATTAAACATTAATCCAGCTTTTAATTATCGTGATCATCGCAAAATAACAATCATTGATGGTAAAATAGCCTATTGCGGTGGAGATAATTTTGCAGATGAGTATGTTCATATGAAAGAACGCTTTGGCTTTTGGAGAGATAATTGTGGTAAATATTATGGAGATGCAGTTACTACATTTATTGCATTATTTACAGAAATGTGGTATATGTCAACACAAGAAATTTTACCTTTAGAAAACTATTATATGGATACAGGAATTTCTAGAAACTCAAGCTTTATATTACCCTTTGGCGATGGGCCATCAAATCAAAAAAATATTAGCTATGATGTATTTCGTTCTTTAATAACAGGTGCGGATAAAACCTTGTATATCTCTACACCATACTTAGTTTTAGATAGTAATATGTTAGAAAATATAGTATTAGCAGCAAAAAGTGGAGTCGATGTTAGAATTCTAATGCCAGGCATACCAGATAAAAAAACAGCCTTTTATTTGGCTCGTTCGAATTATAGAGATATATTAACAGCAGGAGGAAAAATTTACGAATATTCAAAAGGATTTAACCATGCTAAAAATATTATTGTAGATAATAAATATGCTTTTATTGGTACAATTAATATGGATTATAGAAGCTTATTTTTACATTATGAGTGTGGAGCTTTAGTTCTATTAGATGAAGAAATTAAAAATATGCAAAATGATTTTTTAAAGGCTTGTGCAGAAAGTCGTCAAATTACCTATGAAGAATGGAAAAAAAGATCCCTATGGCAAAGATTAGTTGCTTATATTCTTTATCTATTTGCACCTCTCTTTTAAAGGTAATAAAAAAGAGTTTATCTAGGTTTCCAATGGATAAACTCTTTTTTTTGTTTAATTAAACGTTTCAATATGTAAATTATCTATTATAAATGAACGTATCGCTGTAGCAGTTTGAAACATTATTCCTTGAATCTCAGGAGCATATCCTGTTATTTCCATAGACGAAGTATCTATTTTTACTACAGTAGTTTTTGTTGTAAAATCTATGAGTAGCTCAATATGATACATTGTTTTTGCACTCATCGCAGAAGACAAGATTTTAACATTTGTAACTCCAGCATCTATTGTATAGCCTAAAACCTTATCTGCATCAGTACGTATTCCTAAATTCTGTTGACCATCTAAAAAGTGTATGGGTGTCCATTTACCATTAGATGTTTGAGGTGTGAAATCTAAGGAAATTCTCACCTTTTTAGCTGTATAGGAGGATCCAATGATATAGTATCCATAGGTGGTTGCAACATCAGAAGTATCATTGATATTTAAAACTCCATTGCTTACAGCTATATGATTTAATTCTTGATTGCCTCCAGTAGTATAAGTATAATAAAATCCCTGTTCAGTTGGTATAGATCCATTTGAAGTATGAGTTATAATTGATGAGGAAGAAAAATCATCCTTAAAAATTGTTTCCCATGTTCCTGTTTCTTCTGGTGGAGTTGGATTAGGATTTGAACCAGAAGAACCACCAGGATTTGTAGCACTATTTTTAAGTGCACCAGCATAAAGCTTACAGTATTCTTTAACCTTGGAAGTCTCATGTAAAATGGAAACTTTAGAAGTCTTATTTGTTGCATCATAGTAGAAGATAGAAGCATTCGTATCAAAATCTGTTCCATATATATTAGAATTTTCTACAGCTTCAGTTCTAGAGTTTACAACTGTTGCTTGATTTAATCCTTTACAGCCTGTAAGTATATTGTTGTAAGACTTAATAGCAGCTGTAGCCTTAACTTCAAACGGATTGTTCACCTCTTCAAATACGCAATTTTCTACTAAAGCATATCCGTTTGCTCGAATAGACATATTTGTTCCAGAGGACTTATAATAATAGTTATTATACATATGCATATTTGCTTGTCTACCTAAAGGTAGTCTACTACTACATTGGTCATAGAAGTTATGATGGAAGGTTACGCATGCAGTATGCTGAGAATCAGATCCCCCAACTAGCCCTGTTTTGTGGTTCTTATAATAATGATTATAGGCAACGGTTATGTAGGCATTCTTTTTAAAATCGGTAGCACCATCTCCCTCATGCTTATCCTGTTCATTACAAACATCCCAATTATTTTTTCCCTCATTAAAGGTGTTATGATGAATCCAAATATGTCCTGTTGTAAATCCATCAAGTGTAGTTGAATCATCACTACCCTCAAAGCTACAAGCATCCTCTGTGTAATCATCAAAGGTTAAATTGCGAATTTCTATAGATGAGCAATTTTTCCAAGTGAAACCCCATTGATATAATTTTGCAGTAGTTCCTATCCCCTCTATAGTTACATTTTTAGCACCACTAATATCTAACATATTATAATAGGAATCAAATTCTTCCTTAGAAGGATCATATTTAATTTTATTTGTTAGTCCATTTAATTTTGTAATTCCTGATTGAATATCATTTGAAAAATCATTAAATCCTCCTGAGATTAATTCGCTCTCATCATAAGTCTTTAAGGATAAAGGCTTTTGGTTTGCTCCAACAACCTGATTAGGAGTAATAGAAGTAACTCCATTTATTTTATAATCAATTTTATTCCAGGTTGCTGCGTTAATGGTACCGATAATGCGAATTACTACAGGTATTTTTCCATTTTGTTTTTGAAGTATTTCTGATAATCCTGTATAAGTATTTGAACCGATTTTTGCAGTTACCGTGTTTTTATTTTGATCAGTAACATATACAACAACAGCATTAGCTTTTAAGCTTCCATCGTTATTATAGGCTCCGATACCAGAAGAAGCTTTAAAATGAGCATATCCTGATCTGTCATAGGAAGAAACTGTACAGGTAAAATCCACCTTTTTTTCAAGTACCTCAATGTTAACCTCATACTCTCCTGCCGCTAACCCAACAGCATCACAACGAATTAAATTGTTTTCCAATCGTATTAAAGCATCATCCACCTTAGACCAAGTAGTCGTATTCTTTTTGCGATACGTTACAACATAATCAGCTATAGAGGAATTAGGGACTGGAGTAGCTTCAAAATAGAATCCTTCGCTATATCCTCCACATGACTTTAAGTCAATTTGAATTTCACTGAATTTAGCAACAAGAGTTAAATTTTCTAAAATTGGTGTTGAAAAATCAAATTTATCTTCCTCTAAATACCAGCCAAGGAACTGGAAGCCCTCCTTCTTTGGAGATTCTGGCAGTTCTATTAGCTCTCCCAACCCTACTTTGACTAAAGTTTCTATTCCATCTACTATGAAGGTAACAATAATTTCCTCCGTAAAGAATGCATATAAGATTATATCTTGTTTTACAAGCGTATCTTTTGTAAAGGCAATATATTCTATATTACTAGTAGACCATCCCTTGAAAACATATCCATTTTTTATAGGAGCATCTGGGAATAGAATGGTTGTATTATATGGTGCTGAGCAGGAGTAGTATTCTTCTCCCTCATTTATAAATTTAACAGTATATTCATTTGCAACGTAATAAGCATACAGAGTAATATCCTTTGTTACAGGAGCTGAAAAATCGTAAGCTTCAAAAACATCCTTTTTTAAAGACCACCCTTTAAAGGTAAATCCCTCTTTTACAGGAGCGCTCTTATTTTCAGCAGTTTGATTAAAGTTTACGGTTGCTTCTAGAAGTAGATTTGCTTTGTCATAGTATCTAATAGTAAAGGTTTGTATTTCATAAAACGCATAAAGCTTTAAATTAGAATGAATGGTACTATTAAAATCAAATGCAGTATATTCCGTATTAGATGTAGACCATCCCTTAAAGATATACCCTTTTTTATCTGGCGCTGTTATAGAAGAAATTGTAGTATTAAATGAAGCAGTAGTTGTATAAAATACAGCTTCGTCTACGATAAATTCTATAGAGTAGGTTAAAACCTCAAAGGAGCCATATAATATGATATCTTCAGTTATTTTTGAAGTCCAATCAAAGGAGATGGTTTTATTTTCATCTAAATATAAGCGCTTAAGAAGATAACCCTCCTTCTCAGGTAGCTTGATATTTTCTAGAGTTTTTCCATCTTCTATTTCTACTATTGTTTTTATACCATCAATCCATAAAGTCACGGAATGTAGATTTTGCTTTCCATCTTCAAAGTAAGCATAAAGAACTATATTTTTTGTAATAGGGGTATTGAAATTAAATTCTTCAAAGGTATCTTCATGAATAGACCATCCTTTAAATATGAACCCTTCTTTTTTAGGAGCATCTGGTACTTTAGCATTTTCTTTGTAAGATACAATTTGTTTTTCTAATAAAGAAGTATCATCCATAAAGCTAACAGTAAAGGTTTCCATTTCATATTTAGCATATAAAGTGAAATCTGAGTAAACCTTACTTTCGAAATCATATGGAATTTGACATACAGAATCTACATACCAATTTATAAAGGTTCCGCCCTCTATAGTTGGTGCATCTTTTCTACTTAATGTATGCTCATCCATTACCTCTTCCGTAGAGAAGATGGTTCCATTTACGCTAAAGCTAACCTTATGAAGCTTTGCCCATTTTGCATAGAAATATTCATCCTTCGTTACGGTATATGGAAATTTCACCTGTGTTGTATAATTAGAGTCTACATACCAGCCCGCTATACCATATCCTTCTTTAGTAGCAGAAGGAAGGTTTGTTTTTTCAAGTATAAAATCCTTGGCATATGTAATAGCTGTAACCGTATTTTCATTTGTATCAACATGATAGGTAATTGTGTATTCTGTTGTTTTTGTTGAACAAGAAACAAATATTAGCCCAATAAATAATAATAAAAATAACAATCCTTTTTTCATAATATCTTCCTTTTCGCAGTTTATATTTTATCATATTAAAATTTAAGATGAAATAATTATTTACTAGTGAAAGCTATTTTCATACCTTTATTGTGAAATAAATAAGGCTTTTCTTTATTTTTAGGATATATTATTGTATAATTTATAATTATGAGAGGAAGTGTTCTTGATGAAAAGGTTAAGTTTTATAATAGTATTTTTGCTTTTCATTGCCGCTTCCTGTTCAAAAGCTATTGTTCAAGAACAATATACATTTTATGCGATGGATACAGTTATAACTATTACCTTTTATGATACAGAACAAAGTAAAGAGCTTGCTAAGAATGTAGAGAGTATATATAAAAAATATGAAAATGTTGCAGATGATTATCATAGAGGAAATGGGATTTGTACTGTTTATGATCTAAATGAAAAAAGAGAGGCTGAAATCTCCTTTGAATTAAAGGAATTGCTAGAATTTAGTATAGAAATGCAAAAGGATACAGATGGTTTCTTTAATCCATGTATTGGAAGATTATCCCGTTTATGGAAACAGGCATTAGAGGATAAGAAACTACCTAAAGATGCGATAATAGCATCTGAGCTTTCTATTATGAATGAAACGGATATTCTGATAGAGGGTCTACATGCTAAGCTTATTGGTGAGGGGAATATAGATTTAGGTGGAGTTGCAAAGGGCTTTGCAACAAGCAAAGCAAAGGAATACTTAGATTCATTAGACTGTCATTCCTATCTATTAAATGCTGGAGCCTCTGCTATTGTGTTAGGAAATAAAAAGGGGAAGGATTTTGTTGTTGGTCTTTCTAAGTCTTTTGATAGTGGATATTATAAGATTTTACATCTACAAGAAAAGGCGATTGCCACCTCCTCCATTAAGGAACAGTATGTGAAAATAGGGGATACACTTTATTCCCATTTATTAAATCCTAAAACAGGATATCCAGCTATGTTATATGATTCGATAAGTATTATTGGAGAAGACTCTAAAACTTTAGATGCTTATTCTACAGCCTGCTTTGCGATGGAACTAGAGGAACTTAAAACATTTCTTAAAAATAAAAATTTAGAATTTGTTGTTGCTAAACAAGACAAGCTTCTATTTCAAAGTGAAGGAGTAGAGGACTATGCGTAAATATAAAAATGATATACTATTAATTATAGGGTGCATTCTTCTTGCTAGTATAGCTTTGATTTTATATTTCACATTACAAAAAAAAGAAAATTTAAAGGTTGCAGTATATTTTGAAAAGGAGCTTGTTGAATATTTGGATTTACATCAGGACACAGAAATTTTGATTAATAGCGTTGTAGTTAAAATTCAAAATCAGGAAGTTCAAGTAATAAGCTCAGATTGTAAGGATCAGATTTGTGTTCATCAGGGACGAATTCATTATGCAGGACAAACTATTACCTGTTTACCTCAAAGAGTTTTTATAAAGATTGAGGGAAGTGAGGTGGACGTAGGCATATGAGTAAGGTGAAACGTTTTACCATTATCGCAATGCTTTTAGCTATAGCTATTGTCTTAAATGTGCTTGAGTCCTTTACCATTTTTATACCAGGTGTAAAGCTTGGCTTTGCGAACATTATCATATTAATTATGCTGTATGAGTTTAAGCCTGCAGAGGCCTTAATGGTTGATATCTTAAGAATTTTTATGGTAGGTCTTTTAAGAGGGAGTTTTCTTTCTCCAACTTTTTTTATGGCACTCAGCGGAGGACTTACATCGTTTATAATCATGTTTTTATTTTCTAGAATTAAAATATTTTCACCAGTTGGAGTCTCTGTTTTAGGTTCAATAAGTCATGCAACAGGACAAATATTTGTTGCGATTGGCTTACTAGGAACTAATGCAGTAGTATATTATCTACCTTTTATTGCTTTACTTTCTATACTGACAGGTATACTCAGTGGGATTATAGCAAAGGTATATTTAGCTAAAAGTGTAACAAAGCAGTTTTTAAATTGATCGTATAAACATATTCTTAAATGATAAGGAGAAAAAGCCATGAAATTTACTAAGGATGACATAAGAAAAATTTGCAAAGAGGAAAATATAAGATATATACGTATGCAATTTACAGATATGATGGGAATGCTTAAAAATGTAGAAATTCCTATCACAAGATTAGAGGATGCATTGGAGAATAGTGTAATGTTTGACGGATCTTCCATTGAGGGCTTTGTGAGAATTTATGAAGCAGATATGTTTTTACATCCAGATTTAGATACCTTTTTAGTATTGAGCTGGGAAGATACGTCCTATGGTAAGGTGGCTAGATTTATTTGCGATGTTTATAGGCCAGGCCAAAATGGGAATCATATCCCCTTTGAGGGAGATCCAAGAGGAGTATTAAAAAGAAATTTAGAAAAAATGAAAACCTTGGGTTTTTCTGCTTTTAATGTAGGAGTAGAGCCAGAGTTTTTCTTATTTAAGCTAGATCAAAAAGGAAATCCAACCTTAGAATTTAATGATTATGGAGGATACTTTGATATTTCCCCAATGGATTCGGCAGAGGATTGTAGAAGAGACATTGTTTTAGCACTACAAAATATTGGATTTATTATTGAAGCAGCACATCATGAAGTTTCAACTGGTCAGCATGAGATTAACTTCAAATTTGATTCAGCAGTAGAAGCGTGTGATCATGTCCAAACCTTTAAGCTAGTTGTAAAGAATATTGCCAGAAGGCATGGATTACATGCAACCTTTATGCCAAAACCAATTGAGGGAATTAATGGAAGTGGTATGCATGTCAATTGCTCCCTAATCACTGCTGATGGAGCAAATGCATTTTATGATGAGAATACAAAGAATCAGCTTTCTTCTACTGCAAGCAAATGGATATCAGGTATTCTTAAGCATGCCAAGGGATTTTGTTTTATTACAAATCCAATCGTCAACTCTTATAAGCGTATTGTTCCTGGCTTTGAGGCACCATGTTATATCTCATGGAGTGATTCTAATCGTTCAACTATGGTAAGAATACCTGCAGCAAGAAAAATGAAAACAAGAACGGAGATAAGAAGTGTAGATGTTTCTGCAAATCCTTATTTAGCAATATCCGCAATTTTAGCAGCTGGATTAGATGGTATAGAAGGAAATTGTAAGGAGGTTGAGCCTATTTATGAAAATCTTTTTACTTGTACTAAAGAGGAAAGAGAGTCTATGGGGGTGTATGCCTTACCTGCAAGTCTAGAGGAGGCTCTTGAGGAATTCAAGAAGGATAAGTTGATGCAGGAAGCTATGGGGAGTCACATTACACAAAAGCTAATTGAAGCTAAAACTGTGGAATGGAATGAGTATAGAAGGCATGTATCAGATTGGGAAATTAAAAAATATTTAGAAAGATATTAATAGAAAATATATTAGGTGTTGCAATAAAATTAGATTTATAATTATTTACATTTTACATTTATGGACTAGGACAGAAATCGAAAGCGCAGGCAATTACAGAAGAAAGATAAAAGGAGTATCATATGCATAAAATTGTTGAGGAAGCGATTCAGAAAATCAAAGAGCTGGAAGCAAACACTCCCTATGGAAAACATATAATTACTGGGGATGTGCGAAAGTTATCATCTACATTATTCCGTCAAATTGAATATAAAAGCATTGAAAATGTATTTATTTTATGTGAAGAATTATTAAATGAGCACTCATGGGCATTAGGAGTAATAGCGTTTGATTTTGCGTATCGAATGAAAAATTATTATAATGAATCAACATATGAGATATTTTATCGTTGGCTAAAAGATTATGTAAGAGGCTGGGGAGATTGTGATGATTTTTGTACACATGCATTTGGAGAGCTACTTAGACAAAACAAATCCTTATTTGTAAAGATAATGGCATGGACGGATGATCGTGATTTTTGGGTAAGAAGAGCTTCAGCAGTTATCTTAATACCCTCCATTATGAAAAATGATTATATAGGAATAGAACCATTTACAATATCCGATCGTTTAATGTCAGATGCACATGATTTAGTTTTAAAAGGCTATGGTTGGATGTTGAAATGCTTATCACAAATAAATCCTAGTTCAGCAAAAGAATACTTGATAAAAAATTGCAAAATAATGCCACGAGTTGCTTATCGTTATGCAATCGAAAAATTTGATAAAGAGACAAGAAATGAGCTTTTGCAAATATAATACTATTGGTAATGAAAAAGTAGTAAAGGGGCGAGGGGATCGCCCCTTCAGTTTTTGGTTTTTAATATGATTCTTGATAGTATAAGTTATTTTCTTTAGTGGATACTTTAAGTGACCAATAAAATGCGCGATTGTACAAATAAGGACAGCAAAGCAAATTTATTAAGAAACTTGTAAATTTTGCATAGTTTTGATAAAAAATTGTCAAACTAAGTAGTGATAGAAAAGAGGGATAAAATGAGAATTGCCATCTTATTTTTTGGGTTGATTTGTTATCTAATTATAGTATTTTTTTTGTTAAAAATGATAATTAATGAATTTAATATCAAAAAGAAAAAGTTAGTCTTTTGTGTTGGTTATTCTATAAGCTGTATTCCTTTGTTTTGTATTTTAGATTATATAGTTAGAGGAATTCTATTTGTAGAATTCATGGCATATATTGGCTATTTGATGTTAGGATTTTTTATTTATTATGTACTTTCCTTAGGACTTATCCTTGTTATAAAAAAAGGCATATTTTTATTAAGAAAATCAAATGTATTTACCAACAGATTTTCCGTTTTTTTAGCTAGTGGAATGAGTATACTCATATGCATCTATGGTATTTTAGCTGCCCAAATGCCAGAATTTACTCAGCAAAGATTAGATTTAGGACTTAATCAATCTATGAAAATTACAGTAGTTTCTGATGTTCACTTTGGTGCAACAGGTTCCTTTTTATCTTTAGAAAAAATGGTTCAAAATATAAATAAAACAAATCCAGATGTAATCCTATTCATTGGGGATGTCTTTGACAATAAGGTAAATAATTTAAATCACAGCTATTTTGTTGATACTTTAAATCAATTAAGAAGCAGGTATGGTGTGTATGCTGTAACAGGAAATCATGAATTTATGCAAAATAGTCTGCAAGAAATCCAGGAGTTTTATAAAGGAACGAATATTCATTTATTATTGGATGAGGAAGTCATTATAAATGATCAATTACGTGTTGTAGGAAGGATTGATTATAGAGGTGGTAGAAAAGAATTAGAAACCATTATAAGCGATACTAATCTTCCCCTAATAGTTCTTGATCATCAGCCTCAATTTTATAAAGAAGCCAAGGATTTGGCTAATTTGCAAATTTCTGGTCATACACACAATGGGCAAATTTTTCCAGGAGATATTTTAATATTTCTTCTCAATCAGATTTTTTTTCAAAGTCCTTCAAATGGAATTCACAAATATAGTGATTTTGTATTAGCAATAACAAGAGGATATGGAACATGGGGATTTCCTATGCGATTGACAGGAAGAAGTCAAGTTATGGAATTTATTATTGATTGAATATATGTGCTATAGTTGATTGCTATAGCTTTTTACATTGTATTATCTTTAGGGAATAAAAGTCTAAAATTTTACATTTATATATGAGTTGAGTTATTTTAATTTAAATACATGAAGTTAAGGTAGATTGCATACGATTTATTAGGTGATGCTACATGGATATATCCGTAACAGGCGGTACGTATTTAAAGGGAAATGTGACATGTTCAGGTGCAAAAAATGCGGCGATTCCTTTGATTTGTGCAAGTCTACTTGCAAAAGGAAAGGTTCTTTTAAGAAATGTACCTAGAATAAGCGATGTTTTTGATATCTGTCAAATCGTACGATATTTAGATTGTAAGGTAATTTTCAAAGGACATACTATGCTTATTGATAATGCAAACTTAAAATATAAGCCTTTGTTCTATGAAGAATGCAAAAGAATTAGAGGGTCCTATTATTTCATTGGTGTATTTTTAGCACTTTTTTCTAAATGTGAAATTTGGCTTCCAGGTGGGTGTAAAATAGGGGCAAGACCTATAGATGTTCACCTACAAGCCTTTCTAGATTTGGGCTTTAAATATAATTTGGTTGGTAATGTATTGACGGTTTATAAAACAAGCGCAATAGAAGAAGCCAATATTCAATTAAGTAAAAAAAGTGTAGGGGCTTCTTTAAATGCCATGTTTGCTTCTATAGCCTTATCAAGAGTAGCCATAACAAATGTTCTTTTAGAGCCTGAGGGTCTAGATGTTTTAGAATTTATGAAAAAAATAGGATATAATATCTTATATACAAATAGTCAATTTTTATTTGAAAAAACCAATTTAGATTTTAAATTAGTAAAGCATACAATTGTTCCAGATCGAATAGAAGCATTAACTTATATAGTTATGGGCCTTTTACTGGGAGATGTTACAGTAAAAAAGCTAAGACCAAATACAATGACATTTCCGTTAGAGCTTTTAAAGCAAGCAGGCTTTGCCTTGGAAGTAAAGGAAAATGAGGTTCATGCGAAAAAAAGCTTTGGAAAGCCAATGCAAATTAAAACGGATTGTTATCCAGGCTTTCCTACAGATTTACAATCCCTATTTGGCGTTTTGTTTGTAAATACACTTGGAAAATCAGAAATTGAAGAAACGATATTTGAAAATCGCATGCAAATATATTTTGATTTGAAGGCGAGTGGTATAGACTGTGTCGTAACAGATAATAAAGCTACTGTGGTGGGAAGCAATAAGGTACAGTCTAGAGATTATACAGCCTCAGATTTAAGGCATGGGGTTGCAATTTTAATTCTTGCTATGCTTGGAGATGAAAAATCAAAAATCAGTAATTTTGAATATGTTTTAAGAGGCTATGATGATATTATAAATCGTGTTAAAGCTTTAGGAGCGAAGATAACCATTTTATAAGAATTATAACTATAGGAAAAGCAAAGTAAAATTTAATACTTTGCCTTTTTTATATTCATGTAAAGTTCCTATAAAAAATCATAGATAGTCATGAAAATTTGTGGTATAATATATAAGGTGGTATTTATGTTAGAACAAATAAAAGAAAACTATGTTAATATTTGTATAGCTTCAGTTTATACGATTTTAGCTATGCTTGTTTATGGAATTTGGAGCTATTCAGCCTGGCGATTATGGTGGGTAACTATGCTTATCGTTATAATACTATTGGTTGCTGGATTTGTAATTTCATTTTTTTGGATTAAAAGCGAAATTAAAGCCAAGCAAAACAAGCCTCAGGCGAAAGAGGAACCGATTGTTCAATAATTACCATTTGCAATCCCTATAAATTCATGATATAATTTTTAAGAATCTCAAATGAAGAGACCAAGTAATTTAATGGATGGTTTTTAGAGAGTCAGTGCTTGGTGAAAGCTGATAACAGGAAATTAAATGAATCTACCTTGGATGAGAATCGTATATCCTGCGTTAAAGGACTTAAGAGCTTACTGAAGGTAAGAATTAAGGTGGCACCACGGTTAAAATCGTCCTTATTATAAGGACGTTATTTTTTTTATTAAGGAAAGGAAGAAAGCTATGTTAGATATTAAATTTATTAGAGAAAATCCAGAGGTAGTGAAAGAGAATATTAAAAAGAAGTTTCAAGATGCTAAATTACCACTTGTGGATGAGGTTTTAGAATTAGATAAAAAAATACGTGCATTGAAGCTTGAAGGAGAGACTCTACGTGCTTCAAGAAATGATTTGAGTAAGCAAATTGGAATATTGATGAAGAATAATGAAAGGGCTCAGGCAGAAGAAGTTAAAGCCTTGGTTACGAAAAATAATCAAAGAATTTCTGAAATTGATCCTTTGTTAGATAGTTTGCAAAAGGAAATGAACCAAAAAATGCTTGTCATTCCGCAAATTGTTGATGGAAGTGTACCATTAGGTAAGGATGATACTGAAAATGTAGAAATAGAAAAATATGGAGATCCTATAGTACCAGGGTATGAAATACCATATCATGCAGATATTATTGCTAGGTTTAACGGCTTAGACAAAGAAGCTTCTGGAAGAACAAGTGGAAATGGATTTTACTATTTAGTAGGAGATGTTGCAAGACTTCATTCTGCGATGCTAAGCTATGCAAGAGATTTTATGATTCAAAAGGGTTTTACCTATTGTATTCCTCCATTTATGATTCGCTCTGATGTGGTTACAGGAGTTATGAGCTTTGCAGAAATGGAAAATATGATGTATAAAATAGAGGGAGAAGATCTTTATTTAATTGGTACATCAGAGCATTCTATGATTGGCAGATTTAAAAGCCAGATAGTTAAAGAAGCAGAGCTCCCAATTACGTTAACCTCCTATTCCCCTTGTTTTCGTAAGGAAGTAGGAGCTCATGGAATTGAAGAGCGTGGAATATATCGAGTACATCAATTTGAAAAGCAAGAAATGATAGTTTTATGTAAGCCAGAAGATAGTATGGCTTGGTATAATAAAATGTGGAGCTATACGGTTGAATTCTTTAGAAGCTTAGATGTACCTGTTAGAACCTTAGAATGCTGTACAGGAGATTTAGCAGATTTAAAGGTGAAATCCTGTGATATAGAGGCTTGGAGCCCTAGACAGCAAAAATATTTTGAGGTTGGGTCCTGCTCTACCTTGGGTGATGCTCAGGCTAGACGTCTTGGTATTCGTACAAAGGGAGAGGCTGGAACATATCTAGTACATACATTAAATAATACAGTTTTAGCAACCCCTAGAGGGCTAATAGCAGTATTAGAGAATAATTATAAACAGGATGGAAGTGTAACGATTCCTAAGGCTTTGCAGCCTTATATGGGAGGAACATCTATTATTCAGCCATTAAAATGAAAAAAGCTCTAGTTTTCCTAGAGCATTGAATCGACATTTTTGTAAGGGGGGGGAGTTATAGGTCGATTATATAATTTCTCCTTTCTGTCTTTTTTTGACACTTATAGTATATAAAATAAATATATGAAAAAAATATTATTATCATGTGAAATTATGTAAAGGATGTGGAAATTAATGTTTTTAGCAGAGGAAGCTCAAACGATAGATTGGAAGGCCTTATTAGAAACAATTCTAAACTGGTGTACATCAACTGGTATAAAATTAATCATAGGACTTTTATTTTTATTTATTATTTTTAAAATTACAAATATGCTAACCAAAAAGCTTTATCGACATTTACAGAAAAAACAAGCAGATGAGACCTTGTCTCGCGTTGGTACACAAGCCATACGTATCGTATTAAAGCTTGTGGCTTTAATTTGTTTTGTTGGGTATATAGGAATTGAAACGGCCTCTATTACTGCATTGATAGCTTCTATAGGAGTTTCTTTAGGTTTAGCGCTTCAGGGCTCCTTATCAAATTTTGCAGGAGGAATTATCATTATTGCGATGCGCCCATTTCGTATTGGAGATAAAATAACGACAAATGGTGAAACGGGAACTGTAGAAGATATACACATGTTTTATACAGTTCTAGTTACAGCAGATAATAAGGTAGTTCATGTTCCTAATGGTTCTTTAGCAAACAATGTGATTGTTAATACATCTACAAAGGAAACGAGAAGAGTAGAGGTTGTAATGTCTATATCTTACGATACGGATTTAAATAAAGCTACTGAAGTTATCCAGCAAGTGTGTAAGCAAAATAGTCTTATATTTACTGATCCTGAGCCATTTGTTGGCATTAGGGAATATGCTGGTTCTAGTGTAGATTTAAATATACGTGTATGGTGTAATAATTGTGATTATTGGACAATCCATAATTATTTATTAGTAGAAATAAAAAAAGCATTTGATGAAAATCAAATAGAAATTCCATTCAACCAATTAGAGGTTGCAATAAAAAATAAGGAGTAATAATGAAAAAAATACATATATTTTTAAGTATCATTTTATTCCTGTTGCTTGTTAGTTGTTCTAAATCGCAAGTAGATGCAGAATTTAAATATTTAGATGAAAATCAAGTTGAACAAGTCTATTATATTAAAAAAACAGAGGATCCTGAACAGGTTAGGCAATTGGTTGATATTTTAAAAAAGCAGAAAGCAGATTCGAATTTTAACGGAATTCATCTCAAATTGAAAAGCAATTTAGAGGGTCAGGTCATGGTGGATACACCTGAAAAAAGAAGTATTGATTTAGGGTATAATTTAAATATTGACGCGATTACAAATTTCAAAAAATATCAATTAGATGGAACAATTATTTTAGATGGATACACAAATACAGAGTCTCCAAGCTTGACCTTGAAAACAAAAGATCAATTTACAGGAACTGTACTTAATGATGATGCCTTTCTTTATATGACTGGCGATTTAAAAACTGGTAATACACAAATAAAGGTTAAGCACAAATTAAATATCCAAAGTTTTACAGATCAATATAAGGCTATGATTATTTCTAGCTTAGACGTTTTAAAGTATTATAAGCTGTCTGAATTTATTCCTAATATGAATAATCTAGTCGATCTTTATGAGGTAACAATTGTAGATACTACAAAGGACACCTTTACGTTGAGACTTAATATTTCTAATGATCTTATTTTTCCTGATGAAAATATAACTATGAAGCTACCTGTTGAGGTTATCATTTCTTGTAATAGTCTATTACCTATAGGTATTAATCTTTTACTTGATGAATTTATATCTAAGGCTTTACAAAACGAATATATTGATAAATATCTTTCAAACAAGGTAGTAGTAAATCAAGCTAAAGGGAGTGTAAGTATTGAGATGAATTATGGGTATTTTACTATAGAAGGATTAACAGAAAAGGATAAACAGGAGTACAAGGAATATAAGTAGTATTAAAAATAAGTATTGTTGTAAGGTGGAGGACCGCTATGAATAAAATTATCACGATATGTGGTAGCATCAACACAAAAAGAAATAGAGTATGCCCGTTCTTTGAATAAACAGATTTTGTTTTTTGAACCTATCAACCTATACTAAAATGTAATGAAAGCAAAAGCTACTCTCAACAAGTAGCCTTTCTTTTTGTATTATTACACAATTATAGGGTATTTTTGAAGGAAATGGTATAAACATCTTACTAGAATGTACTGCTTGTAATGTCCTTCTTACAAGGCTCATTTAAATTGATATTGAAAATAATAAGGTAAAAAGTCTTTATAGGTTTTTAATTTTTGTAACTACTTATCATTTTTATAAAAATTTCTTTTGGTAATCTTTTAGTCGCTAAATCTTCTAAAATGGTGTTATCAATATAGCCAGCCCATACACCGACAAGAATATCATCATTGAATCCCATCATATAGGAATCAAAATCAGATAGTCCACTTTTTCCATAGCATTTTGTTTTTAAATATTTTGCATAGGAACCAGCTGTTGAATGAGGAATAGTAGGATCAAAGGTTGAGGCCATTAGGTTTTTTATTGTTTTAAAGTGAGCGGCATCCCCTAAATTTTTGTGTTTGATTAATCGTTGATATACCTTTTTATCATCTCTTTTTATATGCTCTATGTACTTGAAATTTAAATAGGTTCCCTCTGTAAAAAATTGTGAATAGATGCGAGTAAGATCATATAGACTCATTCCTATACTTCCTAAGGCTAGGGAAGGGAGGCTGTTAGCTTCAAGTTTATAGGCCTTAAAATGATTAGCAAGGGTTTTAAAGCCTAAGGCTTGGTGCGTTTTGATAGCATAGATGTTGTCAGATGTTGCAAGAGCCTCTCTCATAGATATATTTTTGTAAGGATAATTTGAAGAAAAATTCTTTATAGTTACTATTTCATTATGATAGGAAAAAGAATAAGGGCCGCTATAATACATTGTATTAGGAGAAAAACCACATTTTAAAGCTTCATAATACAAGATTGGTTTAATAGTTGAGGCAATATCTCGTTTTCCCTTTGTAGCTATATTGTAGCTAGAAGAATAGTAATTTTTATCACCAATCATGCTTAAAATATATCCCTCCTTGTCTACAGCCATTGCTGCATAATTAGCTATCGTATTGTATGTACTAGAGTTTAACGCCTGATGATATCTTGTTTTAATAATAAAAGGCTTATTAAATTTAGAATTTAGATCTAAAGAATTAAATTCTTTTAATGCTCCATCCACAAAATAAAGAAGATTACTATTATAAATATTTTTATTAATTGTAAATTTTAAGGGATGTTTAGCTTCGCTATATTCAGAGCTAGATATTATATTATCTTCTAACAAAACCTTTAATAACTTGTTTCTTTTTTCTTCTAGTTCATCTAAATGACTACTATAATAGCTTGGAGCATTTAATAAGGCAACAAGCGTCGTCATTTCCGATATACTTAAATCCTCATAGCTCGTATTAAAATAATATTTTGCTCCATTAGCCAAGCCATAGATATCATTTCCTAAATAGATACAATTTAAATATCCAGAAAGAATTTCATCCTTGGTAGAGACTTGTTCTAGTTTTATAGCATAATATAGCTCCTTAAGCTTTCTACCAAAGCTTTTCTTATTGTTAAGATAGACATTTTTAATATATTGTTGTGTTATGGTAGAAGCTCCATGATTTTCATTTTTCTTTATATTAGATATAATTGTTTTTACAATACGATTTATATTAAAACCGCTATGCTTATAAAAATTTTTATCTTCTATATTCAAAAGAATAGCTATATTTTTAGGGTCTAGCTTGCTAATATCAATGGGTGTAGTTTTATGTCCATGAATGATGTGCATAATTTCTTGATCATTTGCATCTGTTATAGAAAGCTCAGGGGTTGTGCTAATGTCTGCGATAGAATCTATCGGCTGAAAAAAGAAAAGAAAAAGTATAGAGGTGGTAAAAAAAATAATAGAGATTATGATGATTTTACGCTTCATATGTAAAGCACCTCTTTCTTTATTTAGTATTTGCAATTAATAAAAAATTATAAATTGTAAAAATTGTTAATTTAATTTACAAAAACTAAAAAAAGAGGTAATATAATAGAAACTAAAGAGGTAGAATTATGGTAAATATATTACGTAAAATTTTTATTAAAAATTATAATAATATTCAAGAAGAGCATGTAAGAGTGGGACATGGCAAGCTTGCTGGCTTTTTTGGTATATTTTCTAATATGATACTGTTTGTCATCAAATTAATCGCAGGAATTTTATCTGCAAGTATTTCAATTATTGCAGACAGTATTAATAACCTGTCAGATATGGGCTCATCCATTATTACATTAGTAGGCTTTAAGCTTGCAAGTGCTCCTGCCGATGAGGAGCATCCTTATGGTCATCAAAGAATAGAATACATCACAGGGCTTGTTGTTTCCATCATAATATTATTTGTGGGGGGAAGCCTTCTATTGTCCTCTATTCAAAAAATGATCAATTATGAACCGATGTACATTGAAAAAAAGATACTTTATATTTCTATAGGTATCCTAAGCGTTTCTATTTTATTAAAAATTTGGCAAGCGTATTTCAATTTTAAAATTGGCAAAATTATACATTCCGTAGCCTTAAAGGCAACGAGTAAGGATAGTTTAAATGATTGTATTTCCACTAGTGCTCTATTGATTGGTAATATTGTGTTATTATTTATACAAGATATTCCTTTTAGCTTGGATGGCTTATTAGGAATTCTAGTATCCTTATTTATCATAATTTCAGGATTCAAATTGATAAAAGAAACGATAGATCCTTTGATTGGTGTTTCCACAAATGAAGAATTTGTACAAAAGGTAATCGAGCTCTTAAAATCAGACCCTGTTGTATTAGGCTATCATGATTTAGCCTGTCATATGTATGGACCAACCAAATGCTTTATGACAATTCATGTAGAGGTAGATGCCAATCAAAAAATTCTAGATGTGCATGATTCAATTGATAATTTGGAACGTAAGGTGCATGAGCAATTTGGAATAGATCTTACAATTCATATGGACCCTATTGTGATTGACAATGAAGTCATTAATGATTTGCGTCAAAGAGTTAAGGGGGCCATCAAGGAGATTCATCCAAAGCTTTCAATGCATGATTTTAGAGTAGTTGTTGGCACGACACATATAAACATTATCTTTGATCTTGTACGACCTTATAAGTTTGAAATTTCAGATGAAACCATTTTAAGAGGGTTGCAGGAAAAGATAGCAGATGACACTACTACCTACTATTTTGTAATTCATTTTGAGCATCAATTTGGAGAATTAGAAGATATAAGTGAAGAATATTAAAAACGGAAAAATTTTGTAAAAAACGCAATATATGTTGCGTTTTTTACATTTTTTAGGAGAAATTTGGTTAGGATTGGTTATGTTTTAAATTGCCCTATTTTATATTGAAGAATTAATTAATATAATGAAATAGAATAAAAATGAAATAAAATAATAAGTTTATTATGTATAACATAATAAATCAATTGACAAGAGGATTTATAAAAAGTATAATCTAAATAGATAATTTTGTCGGAATTAGTAGAATATATTTGACAAAAAGTTACATGGGAGAAGTCTAATTTACTTAAAGAGACAAAATATCGATTATTGGAGTAATATTTTACAATATTTTTTTTATAAATTTTTCAAATAAAGGGGAAGGTGTTTTTATGTCTAAGAAAAGGGATTTAAAAAAGCAAATTATAGAAAGTGAAAAGGAGATTATAGCATTAGAACAAAAGCGTCAACGTTCGCAATCTTCTTTAATGGAGGCACATGTTAACAATGTTGCACCTAATGCTTCTGATGTTGAATATTTTAAATTATACACGAACTTAATTGAACTTGAGCGGGAGAATTTAAGGCAATTAAAAAGAGAATTAGAAAAAATAAAATAATCAAGTCGTAATGCAATCTATTTTTGATTGCATTTTTCCTGTATTAAGTAAAAAGTTTTAAAGCGAAATTAAGGAGGAGCTTAGATATGAAAGTCTTACGAAAATTTTTAAAACATAAATTTATCATTGGTACACTTTTCATGATAGTGAGTATAGTCGCCTTGGTAACTGCACTTATACCAGTATTGTCAGCTGATATAAAGATTGATAATACACAAGTTAATACCTCTGATAAAGATTTAGAGGGGAAAGATGAAGCTCCAACCTCTCAGTCCATAGAGCCCCAACATGATTATACTAGTATAACAGCTAGTATAGCTACGGGAGCTAAGATTTTTGCTGGTATTACTACAGCAAGGGATTTGAAAAATAATCTTAAGGTAACAGGAACCTTTATGAGTGGAAGCTCATCTGTATCTGTGCCTTTAAAGCAAAGTGAATATTTTCTTCAAGTCGCAATTGAAAGCTATACGCATGAATTGCTTGAGAATGATATTGTTTTAAATGAAATGCCTGAGGCATCTCAATCTATCCATATCATTGTTAAAGTTAAAAAATCAAATGGAGAAATAGAGGCAAGTATTTCAATCCCTCTTTCCTCTGTTGCAGATTCTACAGAGTATGAGGAATTGAAAAATATTACTACTATTACAGTTGATAATATTAGTTCGTTATCTAGCGATCATGATAAGGAATCTATTAAAGAGCTTCTTGTGGTTAAGGATGGCGAAGGGAATATTATAGCAAATAAGGAACTTTATGATATTACTTCATTAGATGCTCTAAATCCAGGTTCTACAGCGAGCTTCACGGTTTCCTATACGTTAGGAGAGGGAGTCACAGCTACTGGTCAGATTTTAGACATTACACAAGCGGATTTACTTGCGGCTGATTTCAGTGTAAATTCAGAGTATCGCTTAAATGGTATGTACTATCAGAAAAGAAGTGAAGAACCAGGCGAAGAAGACAAATGGTTTTCAGCGTTTGTGACGCAGGCTAATGGTATTACTGGCTCTACTATGCAAGATATTTATGGGGATGGTTTAAAAATAACAGTTTACTATCCAAACTCTAGTCGAACATTATCCTTTTCAACTATAGGAGAAAACTTTGCTATAGCTGACTCTAATGAATATGTCGTTTTTAATAATACGACATTTGTAGAAAATAACAATGATATTACTGCTCAGGTTAGTAGTCGCTCAGGTAAAAAATCTGTAACTGCTTCAATTTCTATTAATTTTGAATTAGCTAAAATTGTTGAAATAAAAGCCACAGGATTTAATGAGGATGCAGCAGGATTAACCTCTAGCGGAAATTCTAATAATACTTTCTTTACTAAGCCAGGTGGTAATGAGTCTTATATTATCACAAGAGCCAATACAGGCGTTTGGAATGAAAATAATTATTTAAGCTCCAGTCAGTTTACAGTTTCAGGAACTTTAAATCCAACGGCTGAGGTAATAGCTGCAACATCAAGCATGTCAGATGAGGAGTTGGCCTCCTATTATTATGATAAAGAGGTTACTATCATTTATAGTGCTGATAATACAATTACTACGAAATATCCTGTAAGGGTTAAATATGTAAAACCTACCTCTTGGAATTCCGTTGGTATTGCTAACAATAAATTTCCTGATCAAACTATGAGAATGCCATTTAATTATGGTGATTTATATGTGAATATGAAATGGAACAATACAACTCGTCAGGTTCCATTAACTGATTTTTTAGATAAAGACGGAAATTCACAGCATATTATGATCACTTTATATAGTGATTTAGATGGAAGTGTGGAGCTTGGACAATATATAGGAGAAACGCCAGTAATTACAAAGGATGTTAGCTCTATTCTCGTGCAATTTAGGTACAATATAACTGAGGATTCTTGGAATGAAGGAGCATTTTCAGCAGTGCCTGAGCTTACAATAAAAAAATATGTTGTTACACTTCCTTCTTTTGATACAAGAAGCATTAGCTTTTCCTCTAATGCAATTAAAACAATACTCTTTGATAACTCTATAGAGGATGACATTTTAAGTGGAATTACGTTGAATGTTTCAGATTCTCCTGATTTTTCAGGCACTAGTGCTTTTGCTGAATTTAATGCCAATAATTTGACAAAGATAGAAGACATTAAATTTTTAGCTGGTGGAAAAAAATATTATATTGAGTTAAAAATTTCGGATGCCTTGGAAGATGAGGTTGAATGGGCAAGTGGTGAAGGTGTAACTGGAACTGCAATTAGATATACAGTAGAAATTAGCAAGGGACCAATTAATCCTGTTATTGTTTCCTATCAAAAGGGGACATGGATTTATGGAGATAAACCAGAGACTCCAATTATTACAGGAACAAGAGTAGATGGATCATCCTTGAGCATTTTATATGGAGATCAGGCAAGTGATATCTCATCTAATGTTCTTTATGCCAAATATGTGATAAACTATTATCGTAAAACCGAAACGGGATATGAGCTAGTAGATTTAGCAAAGGAAACTTTGGTTGTTGGAGAATATTATGTTCAAGTATATATTCCTGATACGATAAACTATTTAGAAGCATACTCAACTCCAGGACCAGGCTATGGTTGTCCGACTGTAACGATAACTCCAGCCCCATTATCACCTAATGACCTACTACCTAATATAACATTTGATGGAATTTCTCGTGATGGAGATGATTTTGTAACTGGTGTTACGGGAATTAAATATGGTGATTCTGATGTGGTTATTGCAAAGGATTTAACCTCTCTTACGGCAGGTGTTCCTCTTTCAAGTGATAAAAAAGCTTTACATGCAGGTAAATATTCTGTAAAGCTTTCTATTGCGGATGCCTACAAAAATAATTATACTTGGGCAGATGATGTAAATGTTAATTCAGATAATACTGTCACAAAGGAATTTGAAATAAATAAACGTACTTTAGGGTATGATATTTTGAACAAAAATTCTTTAGGCTTTGTTTATGGGGCAGATACTTTACCTGCTCCTACCTTTGGATATAGCGATTCCTTTAATCCAAATAGTCCTACTTTTGAAGTTGTAAAGCCAAAGTATTTCTTTGCCGAAGAAGGAACAGTAAAATATTATGATTCTTCTAACAATGAAGTATTAGCGGCAGAATTTAATACATGGCCAGCAGGGACTTATACAGTAAAGCGTGAACTATCCGCTGCAGTTGGACATTTGGAATCTGACTACACCTTGCCTACTGCCTCTGCAACATTTATTGTAGAACAAAAGGAAATTGAAAGAATAGAAACAGCAAGTGATTCAGCTATTTATAATGGTGACATTTGGCAATACGCTATCGCAAAATGGAATTCTGGACTTGATAATTCTGGCAGTCCAATTTTAACAGGAGTATTGGAGGGTAAGCCGTTTAAAAATGATGGTACACTAGATGTAGATTCTGCTTTAAACCTTGCAAACTTTGATACTGCGTTTGATTCCTCTACAGGTACGATAAATGTATTACATGCAGGTGTTTATACCTTTACAATCACTCTAAATTCAAACTATAAATGGAAAACAGAATCTGTTATGGAGAAGGAAACTCCTAGCGATACACCTGTTATCACCTTAACGATGAACCAAAAGATCTTACAAGGATCCTTAACAACGGATGATAATAGGGATTATACTTGGGATAGTAATGTATTTACCTTTAATCCTGAATCTACCGTAGGACAACAGACGCCAACAATTACTATGACTGGTATTGCTTTAGCTGATAATATTACATTGAACTATACTTTGCATTATTCTTCTGATGATACTTTAATTACTGCAGAAAATAAGCATGAGATGATGGCTGCTGATTACTACTATCTGCTTACAGGCTGGACGGGAGATAGCAATGCTGCTGGATATAACCTTGCAAACAACTATCAATTTCCAGCTGATAGAAAAATCATCGTATTTACTGTTGCATCAGCAGCCTTAAAGGATGTTCAGCTTTCATCCTCTCTACAAGGAGAATATAAGGGAAATGCATTTAATTTTGCGGATTTTATAACAAATTTAAGTGAATATACTTATGGAGCAAATCATGCTAGTAGTAAGATATTATATTATGTTGTTTCTGACGCTTCTAATCATGAGCATGCAGAAAATTTAAATGGAGAAATGCTTCCTTTATTGACGGATACAGGAACATATCATATTTATATCTATCCTAACACCAACTTTGATTGGGAGAATAAATCCTTAGCTTCCTTTGGTGCATCTGCACCTATAGACATTCAGGATAAGAAGGGATTTGTTGCAACCTTTACTATTACGCCAAAAGCCCTCATGATAGAAGATATTTTATGGGGAAGTACCACATTTACGTATAATGGTTTGAAACAAACACCAACACCATCAATTGATGAAAATAAGCTTTTAAATGCTTCTGATCAAGCTGATGTGAAATTGAAGGATATTACAGTAACTGCTGATACTAGCGATGGAATTACAGCAGGAACTTATACAGCTGTATTAAATGGCTTTTTAGATTCATCTATAAGAGCTTTTAACTATACAATTAGTGATTTTACAAAGGAAATAACAATTAATCCTTACGAGCTAGATGCTCCTACGATGTCAACAAAAACAGGAGTTTTTACAGGCTTTAATCAAGCATTAGATGTTACTCTTCCTTTGGCCTCATCTGTAACAGGATATGATGCTACTACAATAATAGCAGGTAATGTTTTAGGTGGATGGGATAGTCTTGGCTCTACAGCACATGGAGCAAGTTATAATTTAGGAGTATTTACTTATAGCAATGCCGGTACATATTCTCTTACATTTACACTTACAGATACACAAAACTATAAGTGGAAGCAAACAGGTACAGAGGTAGTTATCCAAGATATAAAGATTGAGCGAATGAAAATTACTGCTCCAGCATTAGGAGATTCTAGAACAATTGAATTTGATGGCTTTGCGAAAAAGCCTAGCTTCCAAGAAACCTCCTATGTCATTGTGGATGGAACACAATATTATCTAAATGCAGATGGATTGGGTGTTGATATTTTAGGTCATCAAATTACTTGGACCATACAGTTCGCAGAATATGATAAGGAAGCTGGCTTTGCTTATATTACTTCTACCATTGAACCAATAAATTATGGTGTATATTATTTGGAGTTTAATATTCTTGATTCGAAAAATCAATCTCATTTAAATTATGAGTGGGTTCGTAATGATGCAGATACAGATAAGCTTCAGTTCTTAACTGACTCTGGATGGGGCGAAGTAGAAAGAGATGCTATAAAGGGTACAGCACTATTCTTAGCTTATATGATAACTAGAAAGGTTTTTCAGCCTACATTAGAAATCTTAAATGGCGGAAAATATATCTTTGGAAATAATGGTGTAGAAGAATTATTTACACAGAATACTGAGCTAGGGAATAAAAATAATTTTATCCATTTGGCAGATAGTGACGATGCAACAACCGTTTTAGATTCAGAACCAATTATTTCTTACAAAATTTATCAATTGAATAGTTTAAATGACCAGTTCAGTGTCGATGAAGCTATTGAAATAACCGATCTTGTAAATGGTCTTCCTTGGAACAAAGGCTATTATGGAATTCGTGTTCTTATTGAGTTCCCTGATTCCTACCAATTCCAATCCATTCCTTTAACGCTCTCCTTTGAAGTAGAAGCTCGAAATATTTTGGTAAATTGGACCTCAAAGCTTGACTTAGTACAAGAAGGATCAACTACAGATTGGAGTATGACCTATACAAGTAACACTTATCAACCAGATGATTTATTATCCGCAACAATTACAAACTTGGCTAAGAAGGATGCTACGGATGTGCCAGTTGCTCCTACATATGAAATCACTTCCAATCCTTCCCTAGTTAGAGATGCGAAAACATATACATTTACTCTAACTATAACGGGAACGGATGAGAATAGCAAAAATTACAATGTTTTATCAACAGAAGAATCTATATCTACAAGTTTAGAAATTACACCTGTAACGTTAAATTTATCAGGTACTCCTAATGTTACAAGCATTGAATATGGACTTACACCATCTTTATCAGGTACCTCCTGGTGGAGTTACCAAGCTGGTAGTGCACAAGTTTGTGATAATGATGATCCAGAGACAGTGGTAACCTATGAAATTATTAATCCCGTAGAAAACGGAAAATATACTGTAGGAACTTATGAGTTTAAAATTAAAGTCGCCAACGGTATTACAAATTACATAATTTCTGATTCTACTACAAATGGTTCATTAAATATAACTGCTCGAGAAATTACTTTACTTTTAGATGATAGTGATAATAAAACTACAAGTGTATATCAACAAGCTCCTATTTCATTAGGAACTCCATATACAGTTAATCATGGGGTAGATGAAAATGTAACAGATTGGTTAGTTTCAGGAGATATACTAAATGAAATTTTCACTTTAGCTTTATTTGATAAAGTTGGGAATAATGTTACTTTAGAAACGTATAATTCCGTAGGTATTTATGAAATACGAGTAATTAAAGGTAAGGATAAAAACTATATTGTTCATGTGATAGATGAAGCATTGAATCATGAGGGTGATACTGCTAAGTTAGGAGATTATACCATTACAGAAGCAGAACTTACAGTTGAAAGTATTTTAGGAAACGTTGATAGAAACACTACCATAACCTATGATGCTAATCCTTATGATTGGATTAAAGATTCTACACATCAGGAACGTCCTTCTTTGATAGCCTATACAGGATTAAAGGGTGTCAACTTAGAGGATAATAACGTAAGCTGGACAATTACAAAAAAGAATACCTTAGATATAGTCTCTGGAAGTATTACTAATGCATTTACACAAACGACTTATATTGTAACTGCTTCTGCTTCCAACCATTCTTCAACTGAGGAAGTAGAGGTTGTTGTAGAAATTGAAAAGGCTGTTCTTATCCTATCTGTGGATTTTGTAGATGACAATGCATTATTTTATGGAGAAGCCTTACCTAATTTAAACACAGATTTAAATGAAAATATTTATACAATTGAAGGATTAAAGGGAGAAGATGACAGAGGTGTTATTCAAGGAACCTTTACTTATAGTTCATCAGACTATGCTGTATGGAATGCAATTGGATTCTATACAACTTCATTTGATGTAGATTATCTAACTGCTGATAATTATACATTTGAAGCAAAAGCTGGTAGGATTGAGGTAAAGGAACTTCCTATTGAAATATTTATTCCTAACTTATCCAATGTGTATATACAAGATGTTTCTCAAAAAGAAGCTAGTGATACTCTTATCGTTGATGCTTTTATTGAATTATATGAGAAATTAATCGTTACTATAGATCCATCTGTGAATGGTAGAGTTACAAGCTATTTAAAAGCTGATAAAAATATTTATGATATTGTCACCTTGATGACAAATGCTTTAATAATCGATGATAGCGGAAATGTTATAGCTACTAATGATGTTGCAAACTATACATTATATTTAGTTGAATCATTAGAGGAAAATAGCTTATTTGCTAACTACGATATTTCTGTGCGTGTTGAGGAAAATACATTAGATGCTCCAAATAACGCATTAGATGGAAAAACAGCTGTGTTTGTTATTATGTCTGCTGTAAATGTATTTACTAATGTGTTTGGATTTGAGGGAGTAGAGGATCTTACAAATACAGAGGATATCGTTGTAAAGGCTTGGGTTTATGGTGTTAATGCAACTGATGGGTATGATGCAGAAACACATAAAATTAAGCTACCTACTGCTAAATTTAATAGTGTTCCTGGAGAAGAAGGTATAAATACAGATGTTTTATATCACCTATCTTATAAGGATGTTTTAAGTTCAAATTGGATTTTATTAGGTGCTGAAACAACAGATATTATATCTTTATTTGCTTCCGTACTATCTTTAGGACAATTAAATGCTACCACATATAAGGTTGAATACACCTTAAAAGGAAATTCAAACTACGAGGATGCTACCGATGTTCGATATTTTAAAGTAGATCCAA
Organism: uncultured Anaeroplasmataceae bacterium; assembly: GCA_910579215.1. Taxonomy (GTDB): domain Bacteria; phylum Bacillota_I; class Bacilli_A; order Acholeplasmatales; family Anaeroplasmataceae; genus Pelethenecus. The sequence goes on along the minus strand of CAJTTN010000005.1, from coordinate 31,377 downwards.
GAGATTTATATGTTTGGGCTAAGGACGCGGCTACCTATTATGGAGAAGATTTCAGTCGTGCAGTAGAAACCTTTGGCTTAGTTGACAATGGATGTGGAACTGTAGATGTACTTAGTGATGTTTTATCTGTTACTTATGAATACGAGTATATTGCAGGAAGCTCTGATGCTGATAGTTATACATATACTACAAATCTTGATTATGAAAATATAAAATATTCAAATTATGTTTTGCATTGGAATGCAACTCTTGAAGAAGCAGAAAGAAAGGGAACTCTTACGGTTTTACCTAGACCAATCGTTATTGAGATTGATGAAAAAACAAGTAAGTATGATTTTAATAAAGCTTCTGACGTACAGGATGAGCACGGAGAGATATTGACCTTTAATGCATCTTTAGGAGATAATACATTAGGCATTACTTTTGCAAATCAAAACCCATTCATAGGAATTCATGGCACATCCTTTGATAATGATACACAAAATATAATAAAGCTATTTACAAATGCATTATTAGAAGGTGTTGTGGAGACACAAAATGTAGGAAATTATGGAATTTTTGCTGCATATGCAGATGCTAACGCAAAGAAGAATTACGCTATAACAGTGCAAACCATATATAATCGTGATATAGATTTAGAAAATAGAGTTAATGATTATTTTACTACTGAGGATTTACAATACACGTTCTATGAAACATATTTAAATGAATATTATGCTAAACTAAGCAGCAATTATGAAATGATTAGCGTTCAAACAGAGGCCAATTATTTGGCAGGAACCTATTGTATTATATCAGCCAATCTAAAACTTACTTTGATTGCTCCAAATGCAACCTATGATGGACTTGGTAAAGAGGTTGAAATTGAGGGCTATGGTCAAAATGATCCTTATGGTCAAATTGCATATAAAGCACAATATGATTATGGTAATAATACCTATTTAGATGCTGCTCCAATCAATGTGGGGACTTATCCTGTTCGCATCGTTGTAGATAATCCTAATTATGCATTTGATGCAGGTAGTCAAGGAACAAGGGTTCGTATTACAGAAAGAGAATTGGATTGGACTGCAGATATCAATGATTCAGGAAACTATGCAGAGTCTAATAATTATGGTAATGATAGAACAATTTATTTAGGTGTTGGCAATAGAAATAAGCTAGTATTAAAATTTGGAAATAGCATTTATACCAATACAGGTGTTGTTGCTGGAGATGGAAAGGATGCTCGTTTAAATTTTGATATTACAGTAAATGGTAAAGCAATTGACCAGACAGCCATGAGTTTAGCTACTGCATATACAGATAGCTTTGTATCTTATTCTTATGATGTTGATTTAGCAATATATGAGCTTACTGCTCAACATTCAGGGGTATATACAGTTTGTCTTACCTTATCAGGAACAGAAGCAAGCAATTATAAATTCCCTAATGCCTACTTAAAGCCTAACACTACCGATACCTATGAATTTACATTTACTATAAAAAGAGCTGTGAAAACAGCTACACGTGCTCAAAATACAACCATACAATATGGTACGCCTGTATCTTTAGATGGTAGTACTTCAAATTCACAATTATTTGGAGGATTTACTTTAGATCAAGCAACACTAAATCTTTTAAATGCAGAAAATGGTCAGCTTATGGGGTCAGCCGATGCTTCAAAGGTGACCTATAGTGTTCCTGATTATGATTCTAAATTGACTGGAGCTAATGAAAGATGCTATATATTACCATCAGGATTGGTATTATATAATTATGATGTCCAATATAGTAATATTGGTGTTATGACCGTTCAGCAAAGAGAAATCGTTGTTGTCGTTCGTGGCGCTGAAACAAATAATTCATTTGCAAGTGTGACGTATACTGGGGAATTACAAGGACCTGACCTTACAAGTGAAGAATCCTCTTGGGCTTATTTTGCCCCTAAGGATTTAGATGGTAATATTAAATGGTATGGGGATGCAGTTCAGGATAAGGATGCGAATTTTGCTACTTTATTTAACGTCTCTTTAGATTTATATGGTGATGGTAGCTTTGGTGTTAATAGTGGTAAAGGCTTAAATGCAAATACCTATTACATTAACATTCATAGAGGAAATTTATCCACCAACTATGATGTGACTTTTCAAAATTCAAAGGGGAAGATATTGGATGAATATCCTTCTACAGATTTAGGTATTGCACCTCAATTTAAAATAATTAAAAAGAATTTAATTGTTCAAGCAGGTTCTACAGGTTTAAATCATACAGAATCATTTGTTACAAGCTTTACAATTCCATATGGCAATCTTTTAGAAAAAACAGATTCTACATATTATTACTTAACATCACAGTTTGAGGGTTTAGTTGAAGAGGATAATACAGATACTTTTATTAGCACAATAAATGCGAAGCTGACGTATACAACCTCAAGGACTTCTGGAGATGGAGAGGATACCTATATTCCTTGGGATAGTCATGCTGGAGCAATCTATACTATCCTTCCTAATGAAATAGAATTTGAGAATTATCAAGTTACACAATGGCGTACAGCACAAATGGAGGTTGTAAGTCGTCTTGTGATTGCTAGTACAGAGGATAGAACTTATACAGAACATATAGATAATGGTATTATAAATTATCATATGGGAGTAGAGGGTACCTATCATGCAGCTCAGGTAGTATTTAGAGATTACGATTCTTCCTTATATAATACTGTTGGATTTGATAAGTTTTATACCAATGGAAAAATTGATAAGGATCAATATGGAGTAATAAATTCTGGAGTAATCACTAAGTATGCTCCTAAACACACAACAAGCTATCGTAATCTTGAGGATTCTGATGAAGTAATACACGCGGATGGTCCTAGAAAGGCAGGCGTCTATACAGCAACAGTTTCTATAACCTCTAATAAGGGAAATTATGATTACAAAATTGTAACTGGAAACGAAACAGACGTTAAAACAGTGTTAGCATATACTGTACATAAAAAGAAGCTAAGTATAAATTGGAACGAAGTTTCTTCAGATTACTTGAATTATAATACAGGGGATGACAAATACAGAGATATTGAAAATTATATCAATGAAATAATGAATGTTTCAATGATTAATCGTCAGTATACGAGTTCCAGCGCTGAGCAGGTTATTGAACATTTAACAGAAGCATTGAGCTCTTCTAATTTAAGTGATGGAAGATATTATATTAATACAAGAGAGGGTAAAGTTACTTTAAAAATTTATGGTGTCGGTCTATATACTGCTACTATTAGTATTGCAAATTCAGCAATAAGAAACTATGAGTGGCGAGATATGAGTGGTGCTAGTGGTGCAGAATTTACATTGGCCTTCCGTGTTGCTGCTTCAAGTGTTACTATTGATCGTTTAGAGTTTGAATATGGCTCATGGATTTATGGAAATTTTGCGCCAGAGGTAACGTTTGAAACTAACGTCCAAGGTGTAGGGTTATTGTATAAATATGCTAGAATAGACAGTATTCCTAACGATTTCACAAGTCCTGTATTTGGTGAAATGATTACAGATAAGAATTTGACAGATTATTTGAATAAAAATAATTATGGATATTCTCCAACAATGCCAACAGATGCAGGTACATATTTAATGTGTGCATGGTATCCTGGTTCTGATCAATATCAAATGTCTGAGGCGTTCTTAGTATTTGAAATTACAAAAGCACCAATTAAATCTCCAGATTTAATAAATACAGATTATGAATTTATTGAAGAGGATGGAAAAAAGATTATTGAAATGGTTTATACTGGAGAAACGTTATATCTTGAGCTTGGATATGATACTAAGCTTTTAGATATAAGCTACGCAGGAAGCATGAGTGCTCCTACAGCTGGTAAGGGTATGATTCTACATGCGAAGGATGTTTTGGATGGAGGATATTCTATTTCCTTCTCTTTAAGTGATGATTCTAATTACACTTGGGACGAAGCATCTGTAGGAGAATATGTTTGGAGAATTCTTCCAGCCGCAGATAATGAAATTACTGCCTTTGATACACAGGAGCTAGTAGCTGGACTTACCTATGGAGATAATTATATGGATCCTTCTGCAATCTCTAAATATGGAGATTCCGTTAGAATAGAGTATTGTATTGATGAATTATGGGGAACTACAAGACCTACACAAGCAGGAACATATAAGGTACGTGCGATAAGTCCTGCAACAAAGAACTACTACTCTGGAACAATAGATACAGATGCTATCAGTGAAGAAATCAGCTTTACAATTCATAAAGCCGAATTATATGTTTTAGCTTCTGGTTCAATGATTTATGGAGATACTTTTAGTTCAACTGGTGGCAGAGACTATACTTATCAATTTGCAGGATTCTTAAATAATGATACAGCTTCCTTGGTTACAGTTGGCGATATTGAGTATATGCTAATACAGCAGCCTGATAAGCTAGAGGTTGGGAAGTATGCATTACAATTAGCAGAGGAAAATGGTGCGGTTATTGGTATGACAGCTGACAACTACACAATCATAGCAACAGAGGGTACATTTACAGTTCAGAAAAAGGCAGTAACCGTTGTATTAGGTGATGCTCAATCTGTATATGGTGAAAAGATTGATTTATCTAAAGTCAGCATGGTTGTTTTAAATAATGAATTGGTAGATGGAGATTCCTTAGCTGATTTAAATATTGAATTGAGTATTGATTCTGCGAGAGTAGATATGGAAAGCAGTTTTAACTCTGCAACCTCCTATAAGGTTAATGCAGAGGGATATTCCGCTAGCAAAAACTATAATGTTACTGTATTTGGTTCTGGTGTATATACAATCATGCCATTAAATATTTATATTACAGTAGAAGCTGGTGGTGGAGTTTATCAAGGGCAGATTAACCCTGTTAAATTAACAGGAGTCTATGCAGCTGATGACAATAGAAATATATTAGAGGAATTTGCGCCAGAGGTGGCACCAAAAATTCGCTTTAATTATTGGGGAAGCTCTAATGATGGAAATTGGTCTCATACTAATGCAGATATGTGGCCTTCTGAGCCAATGCTTGCTGGTAATTATCATGCAACTGCTGTAGCAACACAGACGAATAATTACATGCTAGTAACAAACATGGGAACTCCAAGTGTTTCCTTTGTTGTAGAAAGAAAAGTCTTAGATGATACCGATAGAGATTCTATTTATGCTGAAGCTATAGAGTACACAGGAAATCCAATTACGCCTATAATTACAGATCATAATTTAGAAGGTCTATATCATACTAAGCAGGTTTCTTTTGAGAATGTTGGTTCCTATTTTGTACCATTAACCTTAAAAGATGCTCATAATTACAGATGGGCATCTGTAGATGGAGACACGTGTGAAATACCATTTGAAATCGTTAGAGGCTATAATACTTTTGAAAGTGAAGTGTCTATAGCCGATTGGGTATATGGAGCTTATGATCCTTCTAAAAATTTACCTAATGCTGAGATTCGTTTTGGTTCTGCAAATGATTTTACCTTTAGCTATGCTACCTCTCAAAATGGGGAATATACACCAAATATACCTACACAAGCAGGGACATATTGGGTAAGAATAACTGCTCCACAAACAGATAATTATTATGCTGTTACAAGTGAAGCTAAGGAGTTCCATATTACTAAAGCAACCGTGTCAGCACCTTCTATTGTCATTGTATATGAAGGAGAAGGAAAGAATACTACCTATACAGGCTCAAGATTGCAGGCAGTTATTTCAGGCTATGATCCAGCAATAATGAGAATGATTTATGATGGAGATTCTTCTGTAGGAAATGTAGTTGCTATTTACGGCTTAGAGGCTAAAACGTATATGGTAAGCTTTGCATTAAATGACTCTACAAATTATACGTGGGATAGTAATACTACTATAGAGAATGAACAAGCGATACTCCAATGGAAAGTAGGACGTAAGCAGCTTGCGAAGCCAACCATGAATACAAGCATGTTTATGGTCAATGGTGGAACATTAACCTTTATTCCTGTTGGGTTTGATGAAGAAACTATGGAAATTGAAGGAAATAAAACAAGCTATGGAGGATCCTTTAAGGTGACAGTAACGATTAAAGATACGCAAAATTATGAGTGGATAGACGGTACTGTTGATGAGGTTATCTTTGATTGGTTTGTTGTTGGATGGGATACGGTATTTATAATTGTTGTTAGCGTTATAGGTATTATAGCTGCCATTGCGGGTATAGCAATAGTAATTCAATATGCATTGCATAAAAGAAAAAAGAAAAAAGAATTAGAAGATGAGCTTGCTGTTCAAGGTCTAATGGTAGATGAGGTTAGTCCAGTAGGAGAACCATCAGATAAGGCTTCAGCAAAAACAAATAAACCAGAAGCAGGAGGAAAGAATAATGAATAATATATTAGCTTCCTATTTCAATCCACAGCAGACGATAATATTAATCGTAGTTTCTGTAGTAGGAGTACTTCTGATTGCTTTAAATATTATTTTAGCTTATCTATTTCATAAGCGTGGAGAAAGAAAATTATTTTCAAAGATTTTACAGCAGCAAAGAGAAATGTATTTACGTCAATTAAATGCTATGCGTTCCAATTCGGCTTTTTCTGAAGATACTACCCCTTACAAACCTTTCTTTAATATGGGGACTGCTCCTGTGGTTACACAGCCACAGGAGGAGCCTGTAGAGGAAAATGATGAAACTTTACTTGTGGATGAGGATCAAGAAATCGTTGATGAGGTTATTATTAATGGCATTGTTATGCGATATAATAGAAGCTTTACTGCAAGAATTATTCAAGCATCTAATGAATTGAAATCTAGATATTCAGAGCTTAAGAATTATATATTATCCTATAAAGGTATTAAAAATAAAATTAGCTGGAAAAAAGAAACCTTTCGTCAGGGAAGAAATACACTTGCTACCTTTGTAGTTCGTGGTAAAACCTTATGTCTATGCTTAGCATTAAATCCTAAGCAATTTGTAGATACCAAATATAAGGTAATGGATTTGTCTATTCGTAGTCCAAAAAGTAAGACACCATGCATGTATCGAATTTCTAATGATAGAAGAGTAAAATATGGCAAAGAATTGATTGATATGCTTTTTGTAGAGAACTATTTGTTAGAAAAAATAGACCGAGATCCTGAGGATTATATGCCTCCATATGAAACTACGGATGCTTTAATTCAGCGAGATTTAATACGAGTTGTAGGAACGGACGATTTCTCATCAAAGGATAAGGTTTCTATAGAGGAAGAGGTTATAGATACACCAGTAGAAGAGCCAAGCATTGAAGAAACAGAAGATGATTTGTCTATAGATGAGGTGGATGATTCTGAAACTGTAGAAGAAACTCTTCTAAATGGTATAGTTGTAAGATATAATAAGAGCTTTATTGCAAGACTGTCTCAAGCTTCTGATGAAATAAATCTTTGGTATTCTGAGCTCAAAAATTATATGCTATCTTTTAAGGGAGTTAAAAATAGAATCAGTTGGAAAAAGGAATCCTTCCGTCAGAGAAGAAACACACTTGCTACCTTTGTAGTTCGTGGTAAGTCATTACGCCTTTGTTTAGCAATGAATCCAAAGCAATTTGTAGATACTAAATATAAGGTAATAGATTTATCTATTCGTAGTCCAAAAAGTAAGACACCGTGCATGTATCGAATTTCAAGCTATAGAAAAGTAAAATATGCAAAAGAACTTATAGATATTCTTTTTAACCAACAATTTCATTTGGATTTTAAAGAACAACCAAATCAAGATTTTACAATTCCTTATGAAGAATTAGAAGCTTTAATTGAAAAAGATTTAGTTCGTATCATTGAAAAAAACGATGCGTTACTTATAAATAATCAAGAATTAGTAGTTGAAGCTAGTAAGGAAGAAGTAGATTTAAAAGAGGATAATCTGGAAATTGTAAATGATGTTGTTTTAGAGGATAGTGCAATTCTTCCTGATACTTATCTTGAAGATGAAGAAACAGATGATGTTGAGGAAATTGATACTAATGGGCAAATGGTTCGTTATAATCGTAGCTATCTTGCTGCAATTGCTCAGGTGCCAGATTACATTAAAAAGCTATACTCTAAATTAAAAAATAACATATTATCCTACAAGGGTGTTAAGACTAGAATCAATTGGAAAAGAGAAACATTCTTTTTAGGAAAAGAAGCCTTTGCTTGTTTTATTATACGTAATAAGAGTTTATGTTTGTGTCTTGCTATGGATCCTAAGCGTTTTAGTGAAAATGACTTTAAAGTTATAGATTTGTCCTTACATAGCAATAGAAGTAACTTTCCTTGTATGTATCAAGTTTTAAATGAAGAAGCTTTATTAAATGCAATAGACATGATCCAAATACTTCTTACAGAAAAGGTAGTTGAAAAGGTTGACAAAGCAGAAACAAATTATATGATGCCTTACTCCTCTACAGAGGAATTAATTGGTAAAGGTTTAATACGCATAAGTGTTGATTCAAAAAATAAATAAATGAAAAAAGATTGTGGATTAGTCTTAGCTTCCACAATCTTTTTAATATTTTTCTACTATTAATAATTTTCTGGATAAATTTGAAAGAAGCTTTGTTCTTTACTACAAATTGGACAAGCTTTTGGAGCTTTCTTACCATAATGAATGTGTCCACAATTCCTACATTGCCACATTTCCTCGTCTATTTTTTCAAAAACCTCTTCATTTTCCATATTAGCAATTAACTTATTATAGCGTTCTTCATGGTGCTTTTCAATAGCTGCCACACCTTTAAATAAACGCTCAATTTGTAAGAAGCCTTCCTGCTTAGCTTCCTCGGCAAATTCTTTGTACATTTTTGACCATTCAAAATTTTCTCCACTAGCTGCAGTTTCAAGGTTTTTTAGCGTATCTTGTAAATATCCTAAATTTGTAAACCATAAACGTGCGTGTTCTAATTCATTATCTGCAGTGTATTGAAATATTTCAGCTATCTGTTCATATCCTTCTTGTTTAGCTTTATCAGCAAAATAAAGATATTTAGCATGTGCTTGTACTTCACCTGTAAATGCAGTCATTAAGTTTTTTTCTGTTTTTGAATTTTTAAGATCCATATTTATATCTCCTTTACTTTTGTTAATATAACCTATTTAGCAACCATTTATACAAAATTGGAATTTTTTACCAAAAATAATTATATATAGTATTGTAGAGTATAAATAAGAGTATCTATTATAGAATTAATTATATACAAATTTAAACTTAAGTATTTTTTGATTGTGAAGATTTACTATATTTTTTAATTTTGTTAAAAAATAACTTGAATTTATTTCATCTTGTGCTATAATAAGAATGCACAAAAAAATGCCGCAGTAGTACAACGGTTAGTACCTATGCTTGCCATGCATATGATGGCGGTTCGATTCCGCTCTGTGGCTCCACTGGAAATCGTTAAATTTAGGACGGCGAAATTCTAAATTTTAGATATGGAAATAGGTTGATATGATAAGGTATTTTAATCCTTTCTATCAACCTTTTTTCTTTCCTTAATCTACTCAATTTCATATATGGACTGACACCTGAGCGGTATTGAAACTACTCAAAGTTTTTTAGCGAATTATATTTGAAATTATTTTGCTTAATTTCCTCGTTTGTGAAATCAATATAACGCTGGGTGATTTCTAGTCTTTGATGCCCCATCAGCTCTTTAACAGAGTAGATGTCAGCTCCATTTCTTAGTAATTGTGTAGCGTATAAATGTCTAAAACGATGAGGACTAAGAATATCAATATTCAAGTCCTTTTTAAGCTTATTAAGCATAGAGGAAACAGTTCCTTTGTCAATGTGAGTGGAATGTCCTTTCGGTAAAGTATTTTTTGAGTGGTAGTGTATTCAATGCTTGAAGCTTGAAATATGGAATAATTGAATAAGATATAAACCAATACATCACTATTTTATACAATATTAAAATGATTTGTATGATTTATTTTGACTAATTTGTTTAAAAGTTATATACTTTTTAACAAATAAAAGATAAATTTTTTATAAAGAGGTGAAACTGATGAATTTGATTCATAAAAATATTTTAAGAGATGAAATGCCAAAATTAAATCATAAAATAATTATTACAAAGGAAGTTTGCGAAAAAGATTTTAAAGGCATAGTAAGCTTGTTTACTATTATAAGTATAGATAATGCCATTTGGATAAAAAAAGACGATAGACAGCTTTGTATTGCTGATGTTGGATATAAATGGTTACAATTTTCCCCTGAGAATGAGAATTGGTGGCTAACGGTCGTTTATAATTCACAGGAACAGCTAGTTGAAAGCTATTTTGATATCACAAAAGAAAATATATTAGTTAATAAAGCAAATCCAAAATTTATCGATATGTTTTTAGATGTTGTTTTTTCTATTGACGATGAGCCTGTAATTTTAGATGAGGATGAGTTGAAATCTGCGGTAGAGGAAAATTTAATTACAATAAGCGACTATGAAATGGCTATATTACTTGCAAAAAGGATTGTGAATTGTTATAATAGAAACAAAGCGAAATATTATAAATGGGTAGATCGCTTTTACAAAATGCTTCGATAGAGAAGGAGATATTAAAATGAAATATAATTTTTGCCCAAATTGTGGTTTCAAATTAGAAGATAATTTTAGATTTTGTCCAATGTGTGGTATGGATTTTAGTAGATCACCTTCTACTCCTGTACAGCCAGCACAAAATAATTACACAGAAAAAACAGTTGAGTATAGTAAACCTCAGTCTGGTATAGAGAAGGCTAAGGACTTATTTGAACATCAGGATTATGCTCAAGCATTAGCTTATTTAATAGAATATGCTAACAGTGATAATGCAGATGCTTTATACATGATTGGTTTTTGTTTATATAAGACAAAGAAGACAGATCCAAATTGTGAGAAATTTTTAAAGCTAGCAGCAGATTTAGGGCATCCTCTAGCTCAAGCAACCTTAGGTGAGCTTTATTATACATTAGCTGAAGAATGGAATTTAGCAGATTTTCAACAGGGCTATAATCCATCTTTAGGAATTCCTGAGGATAAATTTGAAGAAGCAAAGGAAAAATGTGAGTTATATTATAGTCTAGCCTTAAGATATTTAAGTATGGCGAAAAGTAATGGTGTAAAGTAAGGAACTTAAAATATGAGTTCCTTTTTCTTTTTTTGTGCATAGCCTTTTTAAATTTATAGCAAAATAATAATAAATTTAGGAGGACAACAATGCAAAGTATTTGGCAGGAAACAAAATTAAAATCATATCCCTCATTAAACAAGGATATAACAACAGAGATATTAGTGATTGGAGGAGGATTATGTGGTATCCTTTGTGCAAGCCAACTTGCTTCCATTCATAAGGTGGTATTGGTTGAGGCAAACAAAATTTCCTCTTCAAGAACAAATAAAACTACAGCTGTCATTACAGCTTTACAGGATTTACTATATAAGGATTTAATATATCAAAAAGGAAAAGAGGCTGCGAAACTATATTTAGAAGCAAATTTAGAATGTATCAGAAAATATGAAAAACTATCTAAAAAATACTCCTTTGATTTTGAAAAGGTAGATTCCTATAAATATTTTAAAAATAATAAAAGTATGATGGAAGAAGAATATGAGGCAATTAAAGGTTTAGGATATCCTGTAGAGATAGTGGATGATTATGCACTTTGTTTTAAAGATCAAGCACAAATGAATCCCTTAAAGCTAATCAATCAATTAGCAGATAAAATAGAGATTTATGAAAATACTAAAGTTATTAAAATTAAAAAAACTACAGCCTTTACGGAGCATAACTCAATTAGTGCTAAGCACATTATTGTAGCTACAGGGTATCCATTTTTAAAAATAAAAGGTCTCTATCCCTTAAAACTAACTCAAAAAAAATCATATGTAGCAGTTATAGATCATATGGTAAATAAACAGAGCTTTAATGCAGTAGGATATGAAAGTGGAGATTTATATTTTAGAACCTATAAGGATAAACTTATAATAGGTGGTAATGATCAAAGGACAGGGCATGATAATGGAGGATATATTCCTATTCTTAATCATATTTTGAGACATTATGCAGATTATCCTTTATTATATCAATGGGTGAATCAGGATTGTGTTAGCTTAGATGGATTACCTTATATTGGTAGATATGATAAAAAATATAAGGTGTATGTAGCTACGGGATTTAATCTTTGGGGGATGACGGGAGCTATGCTCGCTGCAACTATATTAACAGATAGTATAGAAAATAGAAATAATAAATATAGCCATCTTTTTGATCCAAAACGAAAAAGTCCTCTTTATCCGATACTTAAAAATACAGGAATCGCATTCATAAATCTAATGAAACCCAAGAAGAGATGTAATCATTTGGGATGTGCTTTATTTTATAATAAAGACGAAAAGGTTTATGAGTGTCCCTGCCATGGCACAAAATATGATTATGCAGGAAATATTGTTTTTAATCCGGCCAATAAAAATAAAAAATAATTTAAACCACTCAATAATTTAATCTTGTGCATGCAAGAAAGAAGTATTGAGTTTTTTATTTTGTGTAAAGAAAAAGGAATGATATGCATCATTCCCCTAATCCTTTTTATAATAATTTATTTTGTTTCTTCTTTGACAAATTCATATAATGATATTGCATCCGCTTTTTTGGTTGAAGCCTCTAAGGATAGTACCTTTACAGTTACATCCTTATTTCCAAAAGAGATAGTAATCTCATCACCAGGCTTTATCTCTTTAGATGGTTTTGCTGGCTTGCCATTTACTAAAATGCGTTCATTAGCTGCAACCTCTTTCGCTAGAGTTCGTCGCTTGATAAGGCGAGAAACCTTTAAGTACTTATCTAGTCTCATTTTCGCTTTTTTCATCTAAGATAGAGGGAAGTCCATCGTTTAGAAGAGAAGAAGTTTCCGCAGTCTTATCCTCTAACTCCTCTTTAGAGTTATCTTCATGCTCTGTTTTAGCTGCAATCATATCATCATAACGTTTTAAGTGTCCAGTAGATTCAATCTCATCAATATCTGATTTTGTTAATGTTTCTACCTTTAAAAGATATTCTGCAATATTTTTTAATAAATCTAGATTATCTGAGATAACCTTTTTCGCTTTTGCATAGCATTCTTCAATAATGAGTCTCGTCTCTTTATCAATTTCTAAAGCGACTTGATCAGAGAAATTCTTTTCCTTTAAATAATCTCTTCCTAAAAAGACATCTCCACTTTGCTGTTCATATTGTACAGGTCCTAAAGAAGACATACCGTACTCTGTAACCATCGCACGTGCAATTCTTGTTGCCTTTTGAAAGTCATTATGTGCACCTGTAGTTACATCTTGGAAAATTAATTCCTCCGCAACTCTACCACCTAATAATCCTGTAATTCCTTCTAGTAATTCAGATTTAGTACTAAAGTAGGTTTCTTCCTTAGGCATCATTAAATTATATCCTCCAGCTTGACCACGAGGAATTATAGTAACCTTTTGAACAACAGAGGCATTTTTTAAACGTAGACCTATTACAGCATGACCAGATTCATGGAACGCCACCAAACGTCTTTCCTTCTCAGTATATTTTTTAGATTTTTTAGCAGGACCCATCATGACACGATCTATCGCCTCATCAATATCAGCTGTAACAATAACCTTTCGATTATTTCTTGCTGCCAATAAAGCAGCCTCATTTAATAAGTTTTCAATATCTGCACCACTAAAGCCTGGTGTTCTTTGAGCAATCTCTTCTAATTTAACAGAAGAATCTATATGCTTATTTCTAGCATGAACCTTTAAAATAGCCAATCTACCTGTCACATCTGGGTTACTAATGGTAATTTGTCTATCGAATCTACCTGGGCGAAGAAGAGCTGGATCCAAAACATCAGGACGGTTTGTAGCAGCCATAACAATAATTCCTAAATTGCCTGTGAAGCCATCCATTTCTACAAGTAACTGGTTTAATGTTTGTTCACGTTCATCATGACCGCCTCCCATACCAGCACCACGTTGACGACCTACAGCATCTATTTCATCAATAAAAATGATACAAGGTGCATGTTCTTTTGCAGTTTTAAACATATCACGAACACGAGAAGCACCAACACCAACAAACATTTCTACGAAATCAGATCCTGATATAGAGAAGAAAGGAACATTAGCTTCTCCAGCAACAGCCTTTGCAAGTAAAGTTTTACCAGTTCCAGGAGGACCTACTAGTAGAACACCCTTTGGTATTCTAGCTCCAATTTCAGAATATTTTCTTGGATTCTTTAAGAAATCTATAATTTCTACGAGTTCCTCTTTTTCCTCATCACAGCCTGCAACATCAGCAAATGTTACACTTTTTCCTCTAGACAAGCGTGCTGTAGATTTTCCAAAATCAAAGGCCTTACCATTGCCTTGGCTACGGAAAAGGAAGATAAAAAATCCAATCATAATAACATAAGGTAATAGGTTAATAATTAAGGATAAGAAGATATTGGTTTCTAGCTTATAAAGTCTTATGGAAGTTGCAGGAATAGAAACAACGTCCTTAGTTCCATCCGCATTAATAGAAATGATAATATCTCCACCTGTTGTAAGGAGATTATAATTTTCTACAGTAATATTTGCTGTAAAGCTTTTTCCATCCTTAAATTTTCCTGTAACTACATAAAGGGATGCGTTATTTGATCCACTTGCTGGCTGAGCAGCCATAGTCGCTGAATCTATTGGATTTTCAGTATCATTTATTGCAACAACCAATTCTGTAAACGTAATTGTTTTTGGATTTGGTTGCATTAAATAACGAATAAGAAGTGTTATACCAATAATGGCTAACATTGTGATTAAAAGAAATTTCCAATCAAATCTTCTTACTGGTTTTTGTGGTTGATTTTGTTTTTGATTATTATCTTGCATAATTCCTCCTATTTAGAATATACCTCTTCCTTTAATACACCTATATAAGGCAGATTGCGGTATTTCTCGTTATAGTCTAATCCATAACCAACGACAAATTCGTTTGGTACAAGATCTCCTACATAATCAGCCTCTATTGCCGCAACTCTCCCTTCAGGTTTATCTAATAGTACACAAAGCTTAACACTTTTAGCACCTCTAGCCTTTAAAAGGGATACAACCGCAAGCAAGGTTCGGCCAGTATCTAAAATATCATCAATAACAATGATATCTTTTCCCTCTACATTAGTATTTAAATCATGATTAATTCTAACATTTCCTGTGGACTTTGTTCCTGCATAGGAAGAAACATCTAAATAATCTAAGGTACAATATAAATTTATATGCTTCATTAAATCCACCATAAAAGGATTACATCCCTTTAATAGACCGATAAACAAAGGCTCTTTGTCCTTGTAATCTTTTGTTATTTGATTTCCTAATCTGGTTAAAATACTCTGAATTTTGTCTTCTGAGACACTAATCTTTTTGATATCATTTATCATAAGTCATTTCCTCACAAACAAGATAGATATCACCCAAGTCCTTTTGATTAATTACTGCTTTACTTTTGGCAAGGCCATAAACCCATAAAATCTCCTCATCTCTATTTAAAATAATGGGAATTTGATTTCTTTGCTTTACAGGGATTTTTTCATCAATCATTATGCGGGCAACTTTTTTATTACCATAACTCATTTTAATAAAGTCGCCCTCTTTTTTGTTGCGAACAATAAAAGGCAACTTTAAATCATTATAACATAGTTTCAAATACTTTGCATTATTTTGCGGATTTTTTTTTGAAAAATACAGTAAATATTGATCATGAATTTGTACAGGCTTATTCAAATCTAAAGCTTTTTCAAAAAGATCTATTTGATTTTCTTTTTCTATATATGCTTTCCCATAGGTAACGTAGAAGAAGTAATTTTCTTTTAAAGATATGGTTTTATTTTGATTATTTTGGATTAATCTTAAGCAGCTTGTTATTATGTCGTTATTTTTTTCTAGTTCATAGCGCTCAAACAATAAGCAAAGGATATCCTTTTGTAATGCTATATCCATATCTCTAAAAGAAGATACTTCTATAATATTGTTTAATTTATCTAAATAATTTATACTTTGATTTCGTATAAAGTGAAAGGATTGTTTAGCTAAAATAGAAAATTCTTGAATTTTTGTTAGATAGCTTTCGTTTTCTTGTGCAAATAAGGGTAATATATTTTTTCGTATTCTATTTCTTAAATAAGCATCCGAGGCGTTGGAAGAATCTTCAAAGAAGGTAAGGTTTTTTTTCTTTGCATACGCATAGATTTCTTCCTTTGATACACAGAGCAATGGCCGAACAAAGGTGAATCCCTCTTCCTGTTTTTTGATAGATATACCAGCATACCCATATAAATTAGAGCCACCAATTAGTCGCATTAGAATAGTCTCTGCTTGATCATTTAAGTGATGTGCAGTTGCAATAATAGAAGTATTGTATTTTTTTGCTAATGCTTTAAAAAATGAATATCTTGCATGATGAGCCATAGCCTGAAAGTTGTCTTTATGCTCATCATAATAATCTAAAAGCTCAAAGGGAATATTTAAGGATTTTGCTAATCTTTGCATAGATAGCTCCTCTTCCTGAGATTCCTTTCTTTTGTGATGATTTACATGTGCTAATACTAAAGAATATTTTAAAGAATGCAAAATATGAAGCAAGCAAACAGAGTCAACCCCACCAGATACAGCACAAATTATCGTATCCTTAGGAGTAATTAAATTTTCTTTTCCAATGAAATCTAACACTTTTTTTTCCATTCATTTTCACCACCTTTACTTCTTTAGCTTTATCATTATATCATAATCTTAAGAGTTGGTTAAGAAGTTGATGAATTTTTCTTATATTTCACATAATTACCCATGATTTTATGATATGGCTTTAATAACAATTAAAGATAAATCATCTTTAAAATTTCCTTGTTCTTTACGTTTTAAATATTCTACAATGCTATAACACGCTTCTTCAGCAGTTTGATGATGATCCACTAGCTGTTCAAATTCTTGGTTACTGATAAAATCACCAATACCATCGGATAATAAAAATATAAAATCACCGGGATAAACATCTAATTCATAGGCTGAGTTAACATCATCTAATTTTAGAGGTAGTGCTTGGTTTTCATAGGTTAAAAGTTTTTGATTATGAAGAACATAGGTTGTAGAAGAACCCATTTTATAAAGATGCATTTTACGATTCGCTGGATCAACACTTAAAAAATCTAGAGTTGCATAGCGATCATAGTTACTTCTTAATTCATAAATATCTTCTAAAAGCTTTAAAATGGTCTCTGTTCTGAAGTGATAGCTAGATAATGTCGAAATTGTTTTTAAGGCATCCATTGATTCTGTATAGGCAGTATATCCACTGCCCATCCCATCACTTAAGGCGAAAATGTAGGAGCTATTATAATCCTTTTTAATAAAGAAATTATCACCACTCATAAGATTACCCTCCTTTGCCAAAACGGTATGAGCATAGGTAATTTTTATTTGTGGTTTTTTAAAAAAATAAATTTGATTTTCCTTTTGTTTCATTTCTAAATGTTCACCAAAAGCTTTATAACAGCATCTTAAAAATAAGGATTCTATTGCAGGCTTCATTGTATTAAGCTGTATAGAAAAGTATAAGGAGGAGGATGCTAAATTTATATCTAAGGATTGAATAGGATAGCCATAGCTATATAATAGGGATATAAATTTTTCATATTCCTTTTTCATAGATAGACTTTGATTATAAAGAAAGCTTAGTTCAAAGGATAAGGATTTCATTGCACTATATTCTAGACTTTTATTCAAATTATCTGCGTTAATATCCGTATAGAAATTATTATAATAAGGACAATTATAGATATTTAACTTAGCCCCAAGCATTGCGGCAGATAGAAAGCTGTATCGTTTTTCTAATTTTGTTCTACATAACGTTGTTTTATTGCATCCAGAACAAAACGTTGTACTTATTTCAGTAAATTTTTTTTCTTTTAATTCCTTAAGCTTTATATTCTTATTGTATTCTAAATTTAGATTGTTTAGATATTTATTAAAATCATCAAATAATGTATTTAAATAATTTTCTTGTATCGCTAGCTTTTTACCTAAGAAGGGAAGAATTGTAATGGCGATACTATATATAAATCCTAAAATCCAAAGATAACCCTCAAATGTAAAGGATAAGATTACTCCAGCAGGGAAAAAAGACATAAAGGAAGGAATTAATGTCTCTTCAATAGGAAAAGATTTTTGAGTCATAGAAGTTATAGCATAAAGTAAAAGAAATACAATGTTGTATTTAAAATCATGAATTAAGAATAATTGCATAAATAAAAATAGCATAACATATTGATTTTCGCATTCAAAAAAAACTATAAAAAAATATCCCAATACTAAGGTTAAGTCTATTAGCTTTTGATGATAAGGTATAATAGTTTGCTTTTGGTTGATTGTTTGAAATACATATTGTATATTGATAAAGCAATAAATAATAAAGAGATATAGCATAATATAAATTGTATTGATATGAAAGCCTTCTACTATAGTTAATACCGTAAAGGTTGTTATACTACTTAATGCATATACTCCCAATGCATAATATCGATTCCTTTTTATAAAGGGATATAATAATATATGATAGCATAGAACAGCTACTAAAATGTAAATATGGCTAATCGGAATAAAAAAGGTTATACAAAGAGGAAGTATAATAAACCAAATGTTTTCTAGGGCTAAGATAGAAATCAAGAAGCCAGCAGTGAAAATAGAAGTTGTATCAGGAAAAAACAATAAGGCTGTTATATAAAAACAGGAATGTAAAGCCAATACCGCATATTTTTTCATATGCATCACCCATGCCGTATTATACGAATGTGTTTATAAAAATATTGTCATTTTTAATTACTGATATGAAAATTTTCTATTCAAACAAGTTTAAGTATTTAGGTAAAAATTCTTTTGGATTAAAGAAGTATCTTTTGTTTAAATTTTTAAGTTTGATTTAAAAAAATTGCAATAAAATGTCTCCTATGATACAATACTTATGAAAGTTATGGATTGGGAATTGAAAAGAGAGGAAATTATGAAAAAGTTAACAAATTATCTTCCATTTATTATAGATTTAATATTATCCCTTATTGCAACGATTGTATATAGTGTTATCACAGAAGAAAAAGAGTTTATAGCCTATGTTCAGTTTTTGGTGGGACCAGTTCTTTTATTGGCGATTCAGCTACTAAATCTTACAAAGCTTGTTCGAATTCCTATTTTATTAAATTATTTGTTAATGCTTCATCTAATCATGGCGCTATTGCTGGGCGGTGGCTTTAAGTTTTATGATTTAATACCCTCTTGGGATATGATTCTACATGGATATTTTGGCTTTTTATGTAGTGCCCTAGTATTCTGTATATTATTAAATTTTAATGGAGAAAAACTTAGTTTAATTTTAATATTGGTACTTATATTCTTTGTTACTATGGGAGCTGCAGGCATGTGGGAGATTTGTGAGTTTACAATGGATAGTCTTACAGGAAGTGACACACAAAGAATTCAAGAATCCATTGACAATGGACATACTCCTGTATATGATACAATGATGGATTTGATTATTGCCATCCCAGGAATCCTTTTATTTTATTTTTATATTTTAATTGATAAATTGAATAAATATCAAATCACAGCCTATCTTTATAAAGATATTAAAAGAATAAATCAATAGTTTAAAAAAGGTGAGTCTAAGGGTATGTAGACTTACCTTTTTTCGTATATGAAATATTTATTTTCCTTTATTTCTTTAGGTATTTGTGATAAGATTATATAGAAAGGTTTGAATATAAAAAACCTATTAGAAAAAGAGCTATTTTAAGTTAAAAGTGACTTAAATCAAACTCATGATTTGAAGTATTTATTGAAAAGAGGTAAAAATATGAAGGGATTATTTATCACCTTTGAGGGTGGAGAATGTAGTGGAAAAACCACAATAATACAAGAGCTATGCAAAGTATTAGAAGAAAAAAAAATACCTTATATTTCTACTAGAGAACCAGGCGGCATTGATATTGCTGAGCAAATAAGAGGAATTATATTAGATATAAAAAATACGGCTATGGTTGAAGAAACAGAAGCCTTGTTATATGCTGCAAGTCGTATGCAGCATTTAAAAGAAAGAGTAATTCCAGCCTTAGAGGCAGGTAAAGTTGTAATATGTGATCGTTTTTTAGACTCCTCCTTAGCATATCAGGGATATGCCAGAGAGTTAGGTATGGAATCTATTTTGAAAATTAATCATTTTGCCTTAAATCATTTGCCAGATTTAACCTTATTTATAGATGTACATCCAGAAGTTGCATTACAAAGATTATCTACTCGTAATAAAACGGATCGTTTAGATTTAGAAGATTTAAAATTTCACCAAGCGGTTTATGAAGGTTATGAGGCGGTTTGCAAAATGTATCCAGAGCGCATTCATAGAGTCGATGGCAATAGAAAGTTAGACTTAATATGTAAAGATTGTATATCCCTTGTATTACGTAAAATTGGCAGGTGATTATTTTGAACATCTTACACATGATTCAAAACCAACAGCATATTTATAATGTTTTGAAGCAAAATAAGCTTAAGGATAGATTATCTCATGCCTATCTTTTTTATGGAGATGATGGGGTAGGAAAAAAAGAGATGGCTTATGCCCTTGCTTGTTTATTTTATTGTGAGCATGATGGGTGCTTAGCATGTGAAACATGTAAAAATATTTTAGAGGGACAGCATTTAAATGTTAGCTATATCGGCGTTTTAGATTCTAAAAAATTGATATCTAAGGAGCAGATAACAGATCTTCAGGAGGAATTTTCTAAAACCTCTTTACTAGATGGACCAAGAATATACATAGTAGATGGCATAGATACGGCCTCAGCTTCCGCACAAAATAGTCTATTAAAGTTTATTGAGGAGCCTGTGAATAATACACCAACTATAGGGATTTTTATAGCAACAGACTTGGCTAATGTGGTTTCAACAATTGTTTCTAGATGCTCTTTACTTCATTTTCCTTCAATTGAGGTAAAACGATTGATGCAAAATTTAAAAGAAGATGGTGTTGAAGCACTAGATGCTTCCTTGGCTAGCCTCCTTATTAATAATGTTGATGAGGCTAAGGAGCTGTTACAATCTAAGATATATCTTGATGCTAAGACGATTTTTTTAGAGTTTTTAGAAATTAAAAATAAAAAGCAATCTGTGCTTTTTTTTGTTAACTCTGCGACTAAATTTTCATTAGAAAATATAAGATACTTTTTTAAATGGTTGATTGCCTTATATGAGGATGTCTTTAAGGCAGAGGATAAAGAAGATTTGATTTTGATAAGTTTATATGATAAAATAATTATGTATGCAAAAACAGAATTTTCTATGCTAAAAGCAAGGTTTGAATTTATATTAGATCTTTATTCTAAACTGAATTACAATGTTTCAGCAAAAAACGTTATGCATGAGTTAATGACTAAGCTATATTAGGATGTGATATATTGAAGGCAATTCGAGTAAAATTTAAACCAGTTGGTAAAAGATATTTTTTTGGTACGGCAGGCTACGACTTAAAGGATCAGGATTTAGTCATTGTTAATACCATTCGAGGCTTAGAGCTTGGATATTGTAGTGGTGAGGTATTTGAACTACAGGAAAAGGATTTAACCTCTGAGCTTAAAGATATTGTGCGAGTAGCAAATAAGCAGGACATAGAGGCTCACGAAAAGAATCGGTTAGAGGAGCCTAAAATTATAAAAAAGACGAAAGAAATTTCCAAGGAACTGGATTTGCCAATAAAGGTTTTAGAGGCAGAATACACTTTAGATAAATCCAAGTTGATTATCTATTTTGAATCAGAAAATAGAATTGATTTCCGAGAGTTGGTTAAGAGACTTGCGGAGGTTTACCATACTAGAATAGAATTAAGACAGGTTGGCTCTAGAGATGGAGCTAAAGTGTTCGGAGGTATTGGACCATGTGGCTTAATTGTATGCTGTAGAACCTTTATTACTGAATTTGATAATGTTTCTGTAAAAATGGCTAAGAATCAGAATCTTTCTTTAAACCCTGTCAAAATCAGTGGAAATTGTGGAAAGCTTTTATGTTGTATTAATTATGAAAATGAATTATACAAAGAGCTTAGAAAGCTTGCTCCAGATATTGGTGATATTGTTAAAACGCCAGATGGGCCAGCTAAGGTGCTTTCTTGTGATGTCTTAAATAGATCTTGCAAGGTGAGATATATTGAAGAGGAAAATAAATTTGGCTATTTAAAATTAGATGATATTGAATTTATACGAGCTATGGATAAGCGCAAGGAGGAAGAAGATGCCGATAGTGAAGAATGATCTTCTTGGCAGACCTGCTCTTGAAATCTATCAGGATACGGATGGATTCAACTTCTCGATTGATACTATGCTACTAGCGGATTTTGTATCTATTACAGCTAGAACAAAAAGAATTTGTGATTTATGTAGCGGAAATGCACCAATTCCTTTATATTTAACCCTAAGGACTTCTGCAGATATCGTTGGAGTTGAGGTGCAAAAGGAATCTTTTGATTTGGCTGTTCAGTCCATTTTAGCAAATCATTTAGATCATCAAATCACAATGGTTTTGGATAATTTAAAGGGAATATCTTCTAAAATTGGGAAACACAAGTTTGAGGTAGTGACCTGTAACCCACCATTTTTTAAGGTGGGAGATCATCAAATAAATCCTAACGATAGAAAAGCTATTGCTAGACATGAAATATTAGCAACCCTTGAAGATATTGTAAGGGAAGCTGCAGAGCTTCTAAATACAAAGGGAAGGTTTGCATTAGTACATAGGCCTGATCGTTTATTAGAAATTATGGATTTATTTCGCAAATATCACATTGAGCCTAAAAGACTACGCTTTTGTTATCCTAAATTAGGAAGCTCCTGTAATCATATATTAATTGAAGGCATAAAGGATGGTTCTATTGGTGGACTTGTGGTTTTACCCCCACTTATTATATATAATGAAAATAATCAGTGGACAAAAGAGGTAGTAAGGATATATAATTATGATAAGGAGTGATGATTATGTTCTTAAGTTTATTAAATAAAAAGGAAATGCTTAAATTTTTGGATTTGGCTATTTATATGGTAGATATAGATGGTGAACCAACACAGTATGAGAAGCGTATCCTAAATAAAATGATAGCCGAATTAGATGAGATAAAGGATGAATATTCTTTCCGATTAACAGACTCTGTTGAAAATACGATTGATTTCTTTGCTCATACAAACAAGGTTGTTAAAAATGTAGTTTATTTAAATCTAGTGATAATTTCTATGGAGGATGATTTATATAACACCTCTGAGCTTTTATTCTTAGAAAAGATTCAAAAGAAATTTGATATTTCTGCAGAAAAACGTCGTGAATTGATATCTATTGTTTATGCAGAAAGAGATTTAAGAGAAAAGGCAAATCGTATCATTAAAAACTAATGAAAATTAGAAGCTTTGATGCCGAAAAGGCGATACTTTTTTTGGTGGCTACACCAATAGGAAATTTAAAGGATATAACCTTTCGAGCTATTGAAGTGTTGAATAGTGTTGATAAAATCTATGCTGAGGATACTAGAACCTCTGGTATTTTATTATCGCACTATAACATACAAACAAAGCTCGAGAGCTATCACGAATTTAATCAAGACTTAAAATCAAATCAAATTTTAAAAGAATTACAATCAGGAATGCGACTTGCAATCATCTCTGACGCAGGCTTACCTGTCATTTCTGATCCTGGTTATAAGCTGGTGTTGTTAGCTATAGAACATAATATTGCTGTTTCTACAATACCTGGTGCTTCTGCGGGAATTAGTGCTCTTATTGCATCAGGCTTAGCTCCAATGCCATATCTTTTTTATGGCTTTTTAGATTCTAAAGCAGCTAAACGGAATAGTGAATTAGAGGATTTAAAATATCAAGCATGTACGCTTATATTTTATGAAGCTCCACATCGCATAGAACACACTTTAAAGGATATGCTCCAAATTTTGGGAAATCGTAAAATCACCTTAGCTAGAGAGCTAACAAAGACATTTGAAGAATATTCTCGAGGTACAATTGAAGAGATTTTATTAGACCTTCCTCAAAAGGGAGAAATGGTTCTAATCGTTGAAGGCTTTAAGGAAGAAGCCCAAATTGAGGAGCCCTTCAAAAGAATAGATGAATTAATTTCCTTAGGCTATAAGCCTAATGAGGCAATTAAGGAAATAGCTAAGCTTATGCAAAAAAGTCGAAGTGAGCTTTATAAAGCTTATATAGAATATAAAAATATAAAATAAAGGGGAGGTCTTTCCTTTGAGCTATAATGATGAATACCCGCTGCTAAAGGATAAATTTAATGTTTTTCGTAGTGCAACCTATGATAAGGTAATGGAAATGTTTTATAAATTTAAAACAGGGGTAGTTTATATTGGTGGTGCTTGGTGCAAAAATTGTCAAGCAATTATATCTATACTTAATCGAACTGCGAAAAAAAATAAAATAAGAACAATTTTACATTATGATCCACACTTTATTAATGTTTTTAAAGAAGAGGTAGACTTAAGAGATTGTGGTGATTTAGAGACAAAACTAAATTACTATTATCTAATTGAAAAGCTGGGCTTTACAAGTGATACTCTTGTTCAGGATACTTTAATACCTAGGCTTAATGTCCCAGCAGTAATAGGCATAAAAAATGGGATATGCATTGGTATCATTCATGATGAATATCTTTTAGAGGGAGAATGTCTTCATGAAGAGGATAGTACAGAAGATTGTACAGAACATTATGAACAACGATTGACTGAGCTTTTTCAGGCTGTAAAGGAAAAGGAACATAAATTTTTATTTCATAGAAAAAACAAAAAAAAGTAAAGATAACGTATTGACCCAGTTATACTAAAAATAATTGGGTCTTTTTTCTTTTATTGCAGAATTTTTTAAAACTGTGTTTATAAAGAAGAAAATATAAATTAATTAAACTTAGATTATTTTATCTTATAAATTATAATAATTATATTAGATGGTAAAACAGGTTAAAGCTAATAATAAAAAACTCCTTTCTTAAAAATGATTTTTAGTCATCATAGTAAAGGAGTTTTTTATGCCAATGATTAAATAGCTTGTACTTTAATAAATAGTATAAACTCTTAGAGAAGTTAACTCAAAACGAATGGTTATAATTCTATGGTTTCAACTTTGAAATCGCAATAATATTCGGCTGTTATACCCTTAAATTTCAGAACGCAATAATCGGGATCAGTTACCCCTTGCTTATAGAAAATTTTATCTCCAAAATGCCAAATCTTTTCTTTTGTTGCTTGGTTAGTACAAACCTCCATTTTACCTGTGATTGCAACCCCTTGATACTTAATTTTTCCACGCTTATAAAAGTAGACACATGCTTTTTCATTTTCTAAATATTGCTTAACTTTATTTGACGAAGTATTTGTAGAGAAATAAATTTCATTTCCTTCAATTTTACGAGGAGCAAGCATCGCCCTTATAACAGGATAACCTTGTTCATTGACAGAAGCAATAAATGCTGTTTTTTGTTTTGCTATAAATTGAAATATTTTATTTTTATCCATACTACTACCCCTTTATAATAAGCTTATTATAACAAGAAATCTTATAAGATTCAATTACAAGAAACTATCAAATTTCCACCTTACTTTAGGGTTCTGCAAATTTTTTTGGAATATAGTACAGCAAGAATAGTCAATAGTAAATAACCAAGTAAAAAAAGTAAATTGAACTTATTTATCCACAGCATATTTATTACAAGCAATAGTAAGGAATATATTGAAAATAAGTAGCACGCCAAAGCGTTTGTTTTTTTCCATATGACACTGGATTTTAATGTTTCTTTTGTTCTTACACCTAACAAATAATTTGGCTTAGCGATTTTTGGGTGTATTGCCATTGACACACATAAAATTAAGACGATACTCAAACAAGAAATGAAAGATAAAATGCTATTCAAATATTTGGCATATACAGCAATTATAAAAACGAAGTAGGTAATTTGAAATATAGCAATACTTCCGTGAGAGATATAAATAGTCTTTTTATCCGTAATATTTCTTAGCATCAAATATATAAATATATCCAAAACTAAAAACACAATGACAGTAATTTCATTTATAAAAATTTCGTTACGATTTCCAAATCTATCAACTACACCATTGGTCCAATGTGCGGGTATAGTTATGGGTAGAAATCGCCAAGCAATTATAAATCCAACAAAGCAAAAGAAAGCAATGAATATATTTGTAATACATAATCCCTTATTATAATTGGGTATGCTTTGATTTATATTATCTTTATTTTCTTTTATAAGCACATCTATAGAGACTTCAAACAAATCGCTTAATTGAGTTAAAGCTTGTAAATCAGGCTGTGTTATACCCCTCTCCCACTTTGATATGCATTGTCGGGAAACAAAAAGCTTTTGGGCTAAATCATTTTGAGAGAATCCTTTTTCTTTTCTATATTTCTTCAGATTATCTTTAAACATTCCACACACCTCATTTATACTATAACAAAATAGTAAGGAATTGTAAATATTTTCTCTGTAACCATTTTGTTGCTTGAGATAAGTACTAATTACAATACAACGCTGATTCAAATAGTTTACTTTTAAACCTATATTTACTTATGAAATGTCCCATTTGGTTATAAAGCTTTTATGTTAGGTTAATATTATATTAAGGAGAAATCTTAAACCTAGATAGAGAACAAAAAATAGATAGTTATAGCAAAACTGTATGGGTTATGCTATAATTTTAATAAGAGAAAAGAGGTCATTTATTTATGCTTCATGCAAATTATCATAGTCATCTTCTCTATTGTAATCATGCGCATGGACATGTAGAGGATTATATTAAAATAGCTTTAAAATACAATTTTAAGGAGTTAGGTATTTCTGATCATGCTCCCCTCCTTCCTTGCGTTATGAGTAGTTTAGAGTTTGAAAGATTTGGTAGAAATTATAATACAATGACGCTTGATACAGCTTTAAGGCGTTACATACCCGAGGTAGAGGAAGCCAAAAGAAAGTATAAAGATAGGATTAAGATTTTATCTGCTTTTGAAATAGAGTATTTTCCTATGAATGATTTTTTTGTTAGATATTTAAGGAAAAGGGTAGATTATTTAAATTTAGGTGTTCATTTGTTTGAATATAAGGAAAATCTTTTAAATAGCTATCGAGATATTGATTATGACACGATTTATTTTTATCTTGAGGCTTGTATTAGTGGAATGAAAACAGGCTTATTTAACACTCTAGTTCATCCAGATTTATTTATGTATGGATATAAGGACGTGAATGGAAATCGATGCTTTGATGAACATTGTAAGGTAGTCAGTAAGGCGATTATAGAGGCTGCCATAAAATATAATGTTTATTTAGAATTAAATGCAAATGGAATTTACAATTCAAGAAAATCTCCTGTATGGCTATATCCTTGTAGAGAGTTTTGGGAGATCGCAAAGCAGTATACGAATTTAAAAATAATTATAGGAGCAGATGCACATACACCAAAGGCTTTAAACTGTAAATATACAGAACAGGCTGAAGAATTTGCTAAAGAATTAGGACTACCTATATGTGAAACAATGGAGGTAAATCATTAATGCAGAAGACAATTATTAACGACAACTATGAATATTGGTACTTTGAGAAACAATCTGAATATTTTAGTTCTTTAGAGGAATTGCTAGCAGATGAGTATACTATTACAGATTCACTACATCTATGTGTTGAGGCTTCTAAGGAAGAGAAGAGCATTTTATTATCTTATATTTTTGTGGATACAATTGATGAAAATATAAAGAATACCTTAAAGGCATTAGATAGAGAATATACAAAGGTATATCCTAATTTTGAGTATTGCCTAATTAATACGATAGCCTCTATTCGTAAAACATACCATGGTAAGATAGAGTATAAAACAGATCATCATCTAGATGAAATTTTAAAGGAAAACAAGTATAAAAATATTATTGTGATGCTACTAGATGGGTTAGGAGAAGCTATTTTAGAAAAGCATTTGACAGCAGATTCCTTTTTAAAAAGACACCATGCTTATACAAATACAGCAGTATATCCATCTACTACCGCTGCCTCTACTACAGCAACCATTAGTGGTTTATCGCCAATTCGCACAGGGTGGCTAGGATGGTCTAATTATTTTAAAGAAATTAAGAGAAATATTGTTTTATTTACAGGAGCCGATTATTATACTGATGCACCCACTGGATTTAATGCCTATGAGGCATTGCCTTATAAACCTTTCTTTCATGATTTAAATGTCAATGGTTCTCTTCATTTACCTGACTTTTCAAAAGAAGACTATGCCTTTAAAAGCGTTTTGAAAAAAAGCTTAAAGAATTTTAAAAGAAAGAAAGTAAATATGCAATATGTTTATTACACACAACCAGATAGCTTAATGCATGAATATGGTACGAGTGATGAAAAAGTTGGCGCTATATTAGAGGGAATAAATCAGGATTTAGAATGGTATGCCAAAAAGCTTCCTAAGAATACCCTATTGATTATAAGTGCAGATCATGGACATGTTGACAGTGAAGCTATAGATTTATATGCTTGTACACCTTTAATGAAGATGCTTAATCGTGCTCCAGCGAATGATTCTCGCTGTACTACATTTAGTGTAAAAGAGGAATATCGTAAGGAATTTCCTATTCTGTTTGTGCAGCTTTTTGGGTATGCCTTTGAGCTTTATTCCTCTTATGATGCCATACATCAAGGCTTTTTTGGCTCTAAGGAGGATGAGCCTTGTGCACGAGCCTATGATTTTTTAGGAGATTATGTTGCAGTAGCTAAGGCGAATTATTATTTTAATTACAAAGGAGCAGATAATTTTATATTTAAAAGTCATCATGCAGGTATTACTGCTGAGGAGATGCTTGTTCCAGTCATTATCTATAGGAAGTGATGCTTGTATGAAGTGTTTAACTGGTAAAGTCGTTTCAGAAGGAATTGCTGTTGGTAATGCCCACATTTTGAGGCCAAATTCTATAGTAAGACAGCCAATCCTTATGGAGTTAGAAAAAGAAAAATTTAAAAAAGCATTATTTCTTTCTACAGAAGAAATTAAAGATTTAATTGAAAAAAATCCGGAAAATGAAGAGTATCTTTCTATACAAACATTATTGTTAGAAGATCCTTTATTATCTCAAAAGACGCTTTTAGTAATTGAACAAGGATATTCTGCATTTGAAGCTATTACAAAGGTAATAGAGGAATATATAGAGCTTCTAATGGAATCGACCAATAGCTATTTAAAAGAGCGTACCTTTGATTTGGCAGATATAAGGAATAGAATTATAAGAAATTTAGATCAACAAAGCATAGAAAAAAGAGACACCCCTTATATTTTGATTTGTGAAGAATTACATCCCTCTATATTAATTCAAAATAGGGAGCTGATTTTAGGTGTTCTATCTCAGCAGGGTGGATATAATTCCCATGGAGCGATTCTTTGCCGACAATTTAATATTCCCTATATGATTGCAAAAGTTGAGGTAGAAGAGGATAGCATTCTTATTCTAGATACCAGAAAAAAAAGTATCAAGGTTGCTCCTGAAAAAGAAGAACTATTACAATATCAAATTCTTTTGAAAAAATTATCAGAGGAACGGTTTAAAGCAGTATCTCATGAGGGATTTAAATTTTTAGCTAATGTGTCAAGCAACATAGAGCTAGATAAGGTAGTGGAATATGATTTTGATGGTATTGGATTATATCGTACAGAAATGATTTTTATGAATAGTAATCGTGCCTATACTTTAGAGGAGCAATACGAAATATATTTAGAGGCTTTTGAAAAAATGCAGAAAAAAAGTGTATGTTTTCGAACCTTTGATATAGGGGATGATAAACAGCTTACCTATGTAAAAGCTTATAAAAAAGGGATAGATAATTATATTCAGAATCCAGAATTGTTTAAAACTCAAATCGAGGCCCTCCTCAGGGCAAATCGCTATAATACATTAAAAATTATGTTTCCTATGATATATAATGCAGAGGAGTTTAAGCAACTTAAACAATGGGTGCAGCAAATCCAACAGAATATACATAACCATTCTTCCTTTAAACTGGGTATTATGTTAGAAACCAAAGAGGCACTAGATACTATAACTAGCTTTTCAGAGGTAGATTTTATATCTATAGGAACGAATGATCTTATTGCCTCTATTTATCATGTGGATCGAGAACAGCAAAAAGAGGAGCTTCAAGCATATTTGAATGATCTTTTATTTCAGTTAAAAAAGGTAATTAGGTTTTGTGATGAGAAAAGTATAGAATTATCGATTTGTGGAGAGCTAGCTGCGATAGAACCAGCCTTGAAAGAATTTATTAAAGCAGGTGTGAAAAACTTTTCTGTGGCAGCACCTGCAATTAAGGTTTTAAATCACGTCTATAAAGAATTTAACTAAAAATGTTTAAAAATGTAAATTTTTGTAAATACTATTCTTGGATGTGATAAAATGAGAACTATGGGCATCGTAAGAAGAATCGATGAACTAGGAAGAATTGTTATTCCTAAGGAGGTTCGTAAGCGTCTTCGTATGGATAGTGGTGACTTGGTTGATATCAGTATAGAAGAGGATAGCGTTGTTTTGTCTAAATTTCATCCTCTAAATCATGATCAGGAATTGATAGCATCCTTCTGTACATCTGTAAAAGAAACATATCAAACAGATATGATTGTAACGAATCTTCATAAAGTGGTATATTCCACATTGGAATATGATTTAAATGATGAAGCCTTAGATTCTGAGTTTTTAAAAAGAATAAATTCCTATTTAAATATGGAAATTTCAGTGTTAAACAAAATGTCTCTAACTAAAAATTATACCTTTGACCGAGATTGTATATGCTACGAAATTCGTGTTGAAAATGAATTGCGTGGATATTTAATTTTATTAGATGGCATTATCAGTAAAAAACAAAAGGATTTAGCTTTATTCATTTTAAATTACTTTGATAAAATATTTAAATAATAAAGGTTCTCTAAATTCTAGTGTATGTAAAGGGAAACCGAGCTCTAAAAAAGAGTGTATGTGAGCTATAAAAAAAGATGTATGTTAGATACAAAGAATAATGTATGTAACAAAAAATAAGTGTATATGTACTTATTATAAAGGGCAGCCGTTTAAGCTGCCCTTTAATATCGCGAAATCAAAAGAATCAATTAATTATTTTTTATAAGAGCCGCGAAGCTTAAAAGTACGATTGTTATTATTCGGTTTTTTAACACCTAAAATAGGTTCATTTTTATTGATTATATACATAATCCTATTTCTAAATCTAGTAAAATTTGAACAGCCATAAGAAACCTTAATAAGTTTTCTTATTTC
>CAJTTN010000004.1 GCA_910579215.1 uncultured Anaeroplasmataceae bacterium | reverse complement strand
CCAATTAAATAATACATCTTTTTTTTATTGTGTCCTTGACTTGGGGTACTATTTACTATGCTAGTTTTTACAGCCCCCTTTTTTTATTTATCTTAATTACTAATGATATTTATAACTAACAAAACATCATTCATATATGCAAATATCTTTTCTCTAATTACATAATCACATTTGTATCTTTTTTAACAATTATTATACCAGGTACAATGTTTTTCTTGCCTATTCCTACAAATTCAGGTATAGGTCTTTTTGTGTTCTTCTTCATTTCTCCCTCTTTTACAATTTCCTAAGACATAAAAAAGATGTAATATACATTCGTTTCATACTTAATTCCAATTTTTTTATTTTAATAATCAAAAAAAACTGTGAAATCCTAATTTTTTAAAATCCAGTTTTTTCACAGTTCTTATTTTATTCAATTCACTTCTATGCTTCTACACCAGTAGCCAAAATGCTTCGCCTATAGCTAAGCAATTTGTTTATAGCGCAATTTAAGCCTTATAATAGTTTTTGATATAAAGCCTTTAAGGTTGCCTCATAATCCTTTTGTGAAACACCAATAATAATATTTAATTCTGAGGGACCTTGTGCTAAAAGCTTAACATTGATATTATGGCTTCCAAGAGTTTCAAAAATCATTCCACAGATTCCACTTTTACCAGCCATATTTCTTCCTACTACAGCAACCAATGCGATATCCTCATCTAAGGATACCTCAGCTCCTAACGCTTTTTTTAATTCCGTAATAATTTCATACTGAGATTTCTCAACACTATCTTGAGGTACAACTACAGAAAAGCTATCGATTCCTGAAGGAATATGTTCCACAGAAACCTGATATTTTTCAAAAATAGTTAAGGCCTTTCTCAAAAAGCCAATTTCATTTGACATATGATTTTTTGAAATATCAAAGGATACAAATTCTTTTTTTCCAGCTAAGCCAGTTACAATATCTGTTTTATCATCACAAATATTTTTAATCAAGGTTCCTGGATGATTTGGATCATTTGTATTTTTTAAATTAATAGGAATATTTAAGCTTTGAACTGGGAATACAGTTTCTTCATGTAAAACATTTGCTCCCATATAGGAAAGCTCACGTAGTTCCTCATACGTAATTTCCTTTATAGCTTTAGGATGATCTATGATTCTTGGATCTGCCGCCAAAATACCTGAAACATCTGTCCAATTCTCATATAAAGAAACATTTAGACATTTTGCTAAAATTGAACCTGTGACATCTGAGCCACCACGAGACAATAGCTTTACACTGCCATTAGGATAAGCTCCATAAAAGCCTGGAACTACAATAATACCATATTCTGAAAATGCTAGCTTAACTTTCTTTTCTGTAAGTGCATAATCAATTTTACCATCATAATTAAAACAAATGAGATCCTTAGCATCTACAAATGTATATCCTAAGTAATCACTCATTAATTTGGCTGTTAGATACTCTCCACGAGAAACTAGATAATCTTCTGCTATTCCTTTATTTAACTCTAGCTTTAGACCTTCTAAATCAGCCATAATATCATATTGCAAATGAAGCTCCGCTTTAATATCTAAAAAACGTGTAACGACCATATTCCAAATTTCTTCATAAGGAACACCATACTTCAAGTGTGCATGCAAAATATATAATAAATCTGTAATTTTAGTGTCTGAGGCATCTCTTTTCCCTAATGCAGAAACAACAACTATTTTTCTTTTTGCATCTGATTCAACAATTCTTTTTACTTTAGCAAACTGGGTAGCACATGATAAAGATGAACCACCAAATTTTGTCACTACTAACATATACTCCCTCCTAAAACACTAGCCCTATAAGCTTCATCATAATTTGAACAGCATTGCTTGCTGCACCTTTTCTTATCTGGTCTCCTGAGCACCAAAGAACTATCCCTCTAGGGTGAAATAGTGATTTACGTATTCTACCCACATACACCAAATCCTGATTTGAAGTTAGGATAGGCATAGGATACTCCTTTTTTTCAGGAGAATCATACAATAAGACACCATTTTCCTTTGATAATGTTTCCCTTATTTGTTCTATGGATAGTTCCTCTTTCGTAACAAGCTCTATTGCAATGGAATGAGAACGAACAACTGGAACACGTACACAGGTACATGAAATACATAAATCCTCACGATGAAGGATTTTTCTTCCTTCATTCTGCATTTTCATTTCTTCAGTTGTATATCCATTCTCTAGGAATGATCCAATTTGAGGTATAACATTTTCTACAATTTGATGGGGAAATACTTCTATTTCCAAAGGCTTATCATTGCATATAGCGTTCATTTGCTGAGAAAGCTCAAGTGGTCCTAATGCTCCAGCTCCACTTGTTGCCTGATAGGTAGTTGCCAGCATGCACTCTATCTTTGAAAGCTTTTCAATACTATAAATTGCCATTAAAGCAATAATCGTTGAGCAATTAGGATTTGCAATAACTCCTTGATGTAATACTGCATCCTCCCCATTAATTTGAGGTATAACTAAAGGAACCGTAGAATCTAAGCGAAAAGCACTAGAGTTATCAATGAATATTGCCTTGGATGAAACAATACTATCCCTAAACCGTTTTGCAACCTCATTGGAGGTAGCTCCAAAAACAAAATCCAAACCAATAAAAGAAGTATCACATGCTTCTTCTATTTGATAAGAAGTCCCCCGGAATAAAATAGATTTTCCTACACTCTTCTTACTAGCAAAAAGCTTTAACTCCCCTACAGGAATATTGTACTCTGCAAGTACTTTCAAAATTTCTCTTCCTACTGCTCCTGTTGCCCCCAAAATTCCTATATTATACTTCTTCATTTTTTCACTCCTAACAAACAAGAAACCAGACGGCAAAAAGAAAGCCGTTCAGTATTATTTAATGCATCCTTTTGGATTTTGACCATTACAAACTCCTTAGGTAAATACGAAAACCATAAAAGATTCTATTTTTCTTTACCAAAAAGGACATCTTCCATATCGTAGAAGCCAACGGGCTGATTTATTAAAAAATGTGCCGCCTTTATTGCTCCTACTGCAAATATTCTTTTAGATTGTGCCTGATGCTTTAAGGAAATAACCTCATCTAGTCCACAGTACAATACTTCATGTTCTCCGACAATAGAGCCTCCTCGAATAGAATGCATACCTACCTCTTTCGGATGGCGAATTCCATTTCCTTGACGACCATATTCTGGATGATACTCTGTAGCAGCCATAACGGTAGACAAAAGCATATTTGCTGTTCCGCTTGGACTATCAACCTTATTATGATGGTGAGCTTCAACAATTTCAATATCATAGCCATCCTTTAAAATTGGCGTAATCTGCTTTACAAGACGATTTAGTAAAATGACTCCTAATGAGAAATTTGCACTTAGAAGTACAGGAACACTTTTTGCCAAATCCTGTATTTTTAATCTATCCTTTTCCGTAAAGCCTGTGGTAGCAAAAACGACAGGCTTATGATATTTCTTTGCAAAAGAAACAATCATATCTAGATTGGAAGGATGGGAAAAATCAATAATACAATCAAAGCATTTATCAGTTTCTTCCAAAGTTTTAAATTCACATTCTAGGGAAACAGGATAGGCAAGTTCCTCTTTTGCAAGCTCGCAAACAATCCTTCCCATAGCTCCATATCCAACCACACATAATTTCATCAATAAATCATCTCCTTATGCTCTTGTAAAATATACATTAGCTTTTCTTTTAATCCCTCATCCATATCATATAATGGCAATCGATATCCTCCAACATCCATCCCCAAAGCATTCATAGCTGCTTTAACAGGAATAGGATTCGTTTCTAAAAATAAAGCATTTGCAATAGGTAAAAGCTTTTTTTGCAGTTCCCGAGCAGAGCTAAAATCATCTTTCAAACAATACTCACATAGCTTATGTGTATGCTGAGGGCAAATATTTGCCAATACAGAAATTACACCACTCGCACCTATAGACATAAGAGGAACAATGCAATCATCATTCCCAGAGAGCATAACGAACTCATCTGTCAGGTAAGGCATAAGTTTAGCAGCATAGCTTATATCTCCCGAAGCCTCTTTTATACCTATAATATTCGGATGCTTTGCTAAAGACTCTATGGCAGAAATAGAAATAGACATACCTGTTCTAGAAGGTACATTATATAAAATTACAGGACATTTTGCTGCATCTGCTACAGCCTCAAAATGAGCAATAAGTCCCCTTTCATTTGTTTTATTATAGTATGGAGTTATTGATAATATATAATCTGCCCCCAGGCTAGAAAATAAGATTGCTTTATCCACAGCCTGCTTGGTATGATTGGAGCCTGCGCCAACAATAACAGGAACTCGGTGATGGATTTGCTTAAGCCCAAAGGATACTAGCTCTTTTTGTTCCTCAAGAGACATCGTTGCTGCCTCAGCTGTTGTTCCTAATAAAACAAAGCCATCTGTTTGATTTTGTATATGAAATTCAATTAATTCCTCTAATCTTTTATAATCTATATTTCCCTTTTGATCAAATGGGGTAACTAATGCCACAAAGCTTCCCTTTAACATTTTACAACCTCCTTTAAAGTTCCAATATAAGTAAGAGCTGCTGGCCCCTCCATAAAGACATTCTCCTTCTTTCCAACTTCTATTTTTAACATTCCCTTGGGAAGAAGCACTTCAACCTTTGCCTTGGTAAGACTTAGCTTATAGCAGGTAATAACACTTGCACATGCGCCAGTTCCTGAGGCAAGTGTCCAACCGCTATTATGCTCATAGGTTTTCATTTCTATATGACTCTCATCTATTATATGTACAAAATTAACATCCGTCTGCTTTTTGAATAATCTATGATGGGATATTTCAGCTGCTAGCTGTAATAAATCAGATTCTAAGCTATCCACAAAAATTACAGTATGTATGGTTCCCATAAAAAAAGAATAAATTGTTAGATGATATTCTCCAATTGTAAAAAGTCGGCCAAAGGAAGTAATATCATCTGACACGTAAATCATTTGATTATGAAATGCAGGCTGGCCCATATCAACCTTACATAAAAATGGGGAAAGGCTAGTGATACTTATTTTTCTATTTCCTGCCTGTGTAAGACATTCAAACTGCATTTTATCTACTAGCTGCTTTTCATAGACATATCTAGCAAAGCAGCGAATACCATTTCCAGACATCCCAATTTTAGATCCATCACAATGAAAATAAAGCATCTCCAAAGGTGCTCTCTTGACTACGATTATACCGTCTGCTCCTACGCCAAAACGACGATCACATAAGGTTATGCTTAAGGCAGAATAGTCAATTCCCTCTTCATACTCCATCACACAGAAATCATTTCCACATCCCTGCATTTTATAAAATTCCATTTATATCTCCCTTTCAATTAATTCTTCCATGCTTTGTCTTCTAACTACAAGCTTATCTTGACCATCCTCAACGAATACTACAGCAGGCGTACACGCCTTATTGTAATTACTACTCATCGCATATCCATATGCACCTGTAGAATAGGTAACCAATAAATCTCCTTCTTGAGCTTCTGGCAGTAAAATGTTTTCTACAAGAATATCTCCACTCTCACAGCACTTTCCAGCAATCGTAACCATTTTATTTTTTATTTCTTTTTCTTTACCTACAACATCGGCTGCATAGATAGCCTGATATAGGGCTGGACGAATATTATCCGTCATGCCTCCATCCACAAAATAATATAAACGATTTGGTGTCTGCTTTGTACTACCCAAAGTGTATAAGGTTCTTCCTGCTTCTCCCACTATACTTCTTCCTGGCTCTATAGATAACTTTTGAATACGCAATTTTTTCTTTTCAAGTTCTTCTTCCATTCTTTGAATCAAGTGTTTTGCAACCCTCTCATAAGGAATAACATGATCAGCTTGAGTATAAAATGCGCCAAAGCCTCCTCCTAGATTTATGGATAAGGGATAAGGAAAGTCCTGTACAATCGTAGTTAATTTTTCTATAACAATATCATATGGATTAAGCTCAAAAATTTGTGAGCCTATATGACAATGCAAGCCTTTGAGTTCAATTTGCTCACAGGTTTCTATAAGCTGAAGCATCTGCTTATATTCTTCTGAACCATACAAAACACCAAATTTAGAATCTATATGTGAGGTAACTATATATTTATGTGTATGTGCCTCTACACCTACATTTAAACGAATATAAATAGAGGATTTTTTTTGTAATTCCTTAGATAATATAGAAAGCTTCCTAAGTTCACTTAAATTATCGATAACAAAAATACCCACATTATACTCTATAGCAAAACGCAACTCCTCTTCAGTTTTATTATTTCCATGAAAATAAATGCGTTCCATAGGAAATCCTATTTTCGTAGCTGTATAAAGCTCTCCTAAAGATACAACATCCAAAGATAACCCCTCATTCTTAATCAAACGAAGCATTTCTTTGATATTGAAGGCCTTAGACGCATAGATTATTTCCGTTTCAAACTTACCTGACTGAAAATTATTCTTATAGGCTGAGATGATATCCTTAATCTTATTTACATCATAAATGTATAAGGGAGTTCCATATTTTCTCTTTAATTCTTTATAATTCATCATAATCCCTCTTCTTTTTTAAAAAAAATAAAGCGCCTAAGGCGCCTTTAATTTTTTCTTATTTTTTAGCGCCTCTACATTGAATAATGTAGGAGTGATATAGGTATTCCCTTATATCCCCATAGCCTACCTATGCCTAGATATCTATTCGGCAATGATTACCTTTCCTCTACTTCTCAGAATGCCTTCTCCATAGATTACTCTTTTGCATTGCTACCTCTATTTTTTAATTTTAACGTATGTATTGTATCATACTCTATCTTACTTGTCTATACTTTTGTCCGAAAGGTTTGAATTTTCGCTTGTTTTTCTAAATGCTTTATCGCCTTTATCACATCCATAAGATGATATTTTTCTGCCAATTGCAATGGTGTATAATGAAAATCATCTTCTAAGATGGCATAGGGTAAAACCAAATTTTTTTCAATTTCTCTTTGATTGTTGACATAGATTGCATACTGTAAGGGATAAGCTCTTTCATAGGAATTATAAAAACTGGTAGCCCTACACTCCTTTATATATTCCTTCATTCTATCTGTACTTAACGATAGTAGAGTCTCTCCATAATGATTTTTAAAATCTAAAAAGGCTCCCGCATGAAATAAAACTTTAAATAGCTCCCGATTATCCTTACGAACAGCATAAAAGATTGCAGATTCACCTAAATTATTTTTTTGATTTACAAAAACGCCCTTAGAGAGTATAAACTCTGTCATTTTAATATTCTCTAGCTTTACTGCAAGCATTAAGGGAGTTTCTCCTAGATAATTAGGTTCCTCAAGCCAAGATAAATAGTTTCCATATTTATCTAATAAATGACTACCTCCTGAAAGAACTAAGGCCATGCAAATCGTTTGACTCAAATTATCCTTTTCTCCCATATCTAGCTGATATTTTTCTAAATATAAATCTATAATACTTTCTTTTCCATACCTACAAGCTAAATATAGAGGTGTTCTACCCTCTTTATTTTTTTGCATGGGATTTCCACCTTTTAAAAATAGGATTCTTAAAAAGCTGAGTCGATTATGAAGCACCGCATAATGATAACAGGTGTTCCCCATATCATCCTCTATATCCAAATCTATATAACAGCCTATGAGAAGCGAAAATGCATCTTTTAATCCAAGCTTTATCGCATGATGAAGCAAAGAACGATGATGCTCATCAACTATATTAATTTTTCCATGCTCAGTATAGTCGGTCAAACAAGGAATATCATTGCGATAAAGACTTAAAAAGGGCTCTTTCATTCTCTATTCACTTGATCCTTAAAAACCTTTGCAGATTTAAAGACAGGAGCCTTAGATCCTTCAATTAGAATCTCTTCTCCAGTTTGGGGATTTCTTCCTATTTTTTTTGCTCGCTCATGTACCTCAAAGGTGCCAAAGCCAGATATAACAACCTTATCTCCCTTTACTAAGGCTTCCATAATCACATCAAATAAAACAGCCGTCACTTCTTCGACCTGTTTCTTGGTTAAGTTCATTTGCTCAACAATTTTTGCAACTAATTCTGGTTTATTCATACCTAGATCCTCCATATTTCTTATGTATTATCATAGCACATTTTCTATCTTAATAAAAGAATAGAGTAACCTAAAATGCTTTCACTCTTTGCTTATAAATTATTCCTCAGAGGGCTGTTCCTCATCAACTGTAGAAGCTTTATTTTTCCCAACAAAATACTGAATAAGGGCTATAATGGTTGCAATAAAAATAATACTATTTGTAAGTGCCATAGAATAATTTTTAAGGAACAATCCATAAACTGTCCAGCAAACACAGGAGCATGCCATGGATGCTTTAATCCATGGAACCTTAACATTAGGTAATAGGATAATGATAGAATACTGGAAGGCTGCAAAGACTGGTAAAAACCCTAGGGCAATCATCATTGGAGAATCCAACTGTAAAACAACATTTAAAATTGTACCAAGAACAACACCTAAAACAATAAAAAAGATATTCCAATATTTGTTATTCTTGTTACAAACAATAAAAATGTTTCTGATTACAGATACACCATCCTGTACAGCTCCTGAAACCTGTCCAAGAAGACATTGACCTATTAAGCTAATAGCGTGATTTCCTGTTTGTGTTAAAACAATATCTCTTTTTTTCTTTAAAAAAGAGCTAATAAAAAAGAAACTCATTCCTATTAAAGTTAGAATATTTCCAGCTATCTGCATAGGAGTCATATTAAAATCAATTAAAGTAAAAGTAAACATATATTAAAACCTCGTCAAAATTTCTAAGCCTTATTATACTCTATTCTCCTAGGAAATGAAAGAAAAATTTAAAAAAACTTAATTTTTTTAATCTTATATAATCTTTCTAGACATATTTCATAGTATGCTATTTCTTAAAAAGAGTTAGTTTTAATATTTTTATCAAATGAAAAAACCTCCAATGCAGACTTCATAATCTCAAGGTCTAAATCCACTAAAAGATTGTTTCCTTTTAATTATTTTATTTGTCTACTTTGGAAGTATCATTTTAAAACAGGAGAAGTTTTCTTATAAATTTTTATTATATTTTTTCCAAACTATGTATTGTAAAACAAGCATTAATAAGAAATTTATGATTAAGAGTAAAATAGTTAAAAGCAACGATGGAATCAACATTGTTCTCCAAGGAAAAATAATATTCTTTTCGTATATATTAAGTAAATATGCAGTTAAAAAATACCCTAATAATCCAATAAGGATAAATTTAGGAATCTCCCCCAAAATTTTAGAGATTGATAATTCTAATTCGCTTTTTCCATATTGCCTTAAAAATAGTAGCTTATTCTTATCAATTTTCATCTGAATTACACCTGCAAAACCGTAAAAAAATAATGTGATTAAAATGGTAATGATTAATAAAATTTGATAGACATCTTTTTTTAAATTTTGGTTAATTGCAGATAGAAAGCCAGAATTTTCTAAATAAACTTTTTTTGCTTTAAAATAATCTACCAATTTTAAATCATCATTAAAATTTGTAAAAAGGGTAAATATATCCTTTTCTTCAGGCTTTTCTCCAATGACAAAAAAAGTAGATAATGTAGATATGGTTGAGTCCTTTGAATAAGGATAATCTATAATTCCCTTCACATAATATTTTTCGCCATCATAAGTAAATGTTTTTCCAAGTACTTCATAATCTATTTCAAAGACAAAGCATGGTTTATAACCCTCCTTCTCTTCTATTTTCTTTGCTAAGCTGAAATTAAATTCTGTACAATATGTAACAGAATAAAATGGAGTCAATTCAATTTTTTCTTTATCTGTAAGCTCTACTCCATAATACAAGATAAGATCCTTATTCTGTTCTGAAGCATTTAATGGCACATATGTAAAGTTATTATCTAGATAATAGCTTGCAGCAATTTCATAAGGATTAGCAATTAAAATATTTGTTATAAATAATAGTGCTATGTATAACATAAAATATATCAAAAAGGATGCAAAAGGTAATATACTATATTGACTAAGAAAATAATAACTAGATGGCTTAAATTTTCTTTTTTTAAATAGTACTGACCTATAAAAACACCTCAAT
Source organism: uncultured Anaeroplasmataceae bacterium (assembly GCA_910579215.1). GTDB lineage: Bacteria > Bacillota_I > Bacilli_A > Acholeplasmatales > Anaeroplasmataceae > Pelethenecus. The sequence continues at coordinate 186,241 of CAJTTN010000004.1, read as the reverse complement.
TATTTGATTAAGGTGTCCATAAAATTATTTATTTTGAATAAAAATTTGTTCCTGCAGGCGTAACGAATAGGATACTAACAAATGGTCTTCTAAATCCTCTTCAAATAAAGATACCCTTGTTATTTGATGATTATCATAGCTAGTATAATAATAGAAGCCTTTAGAGAGATTCATACAAGAGGTATATATGGTAACCTCATAGGCTCCTTCCTCTGTTTTACAACAGCCTCTTTGCTGATCAACAGAGGCTAAAATATGAAAAAATTGACTCACACTTGAAAGTTCATCCTTTTTAGAAACAGAATTCATTTTAACAAAAGAAGCTCGTACAAACCTAGAAGGAGAGGATAAATCTCCTGGTAAGCCAATGGCTCCCATTCCTTTGCTGTAAGGCTTTAGATCTATTTGATTAGAAAATGTATTATTGGGGTTTGTATTTGATAATCCCATAAAGATATTTAAATGAAATAATTGGTTAGGAAAGGGTGGATTATTCGCTAATACTCCTATAGGATTATCATATATTTTTAGTCCGTCCCTTTGGGGCTCAACTGTAATGCATCTTTTTGCATCTGAAATGAAATAATGTAGTTCTGCAGTTGGAAATTCCTTAGAAAAAGGTTCATCAATAATTAAAAGATTTTGTAATCTTTCTAATACTTCCTCTATTGATTTGCAAGTCGCAAGAATATAGGGGATAAATTCAAATTGACATATATTTTCTTTTCCAACTTCTGATTTAGGAAAAAAGGCATTCCCTACAAAATTTAATGCTGCAATGGCTAACCCTTTTTCATTACATCCATCATAATATAAGGGATATTCTTTAGTTAAATGCGCCATACCTATAAAAGCAAAATGCTTTTGTATTGATTCTCTTTTCCTAAATTTCAAGCTATAATTTCTAGGGGTAATTGTTACCTGTTCCTCATAGGAATAAGGATTATCTAGCGTTCTACCAAAATATGAGTCCTTTGTCTTAAAAGTAATTGCTGTACACATATAGCTACCTCCTATATATAGTATATCCCATTTATGCATTTAAAAACCCTCTATGCAAATTTACATAGAGGGATACCTTTATAGTTTTATTTCCTTTAATATTTTTTCTTGAATATGACTAGGCGCTTCATCGTAGCTATGGAATTGTTGGTAGAAATATCCACTCCCCTGGGTCATAGATTTTAAATCATTTACATATTCTAATATTTCACGTTCAGGAACTAATGCTGTAATTTTTTGATCTTTTACTGAATTGATGTCCATTCCCGTAATTCTTCCACGTCTTGAATTTAAATCCGATAAAATAGTACCTACATCCTGTGTATGAACGGTAACGGTAACCTCCAATATTGGTTCAAGAATACATGGCTTACATTTTAAATAGGCATCCTTAAAGGCAAGAATTGAAGCCATTTTAAAGGATAATTCATTAGAATCCACTGCATGATATTTTCCATCCTTTAAGCAAGCCTTAACTCCAATGACAGGAAAACCAGCTAGAAGTCCCTTTTCACAGGCTTCAGTAAAGCCCTTTTCTACAGCTGGAAAATAATTTTTTGGAACTGTACCACCAAATACTTCCTCAGTGAAAATATTTTCCTTTGCTGGAGAAAAATCCATTTCTACTACCCCATAGAATCCGGAACCACCACTTTGCTTAATGTATCTTCCTGTTCCATGGGCAGAGGCTTTAATAGTCTCTCTATAAACTACCTTATAATCATTTAAGGAAACCTCTAATTTATAAGAATTTTTCATTCTTTCTAAGATGTAGGTTAAATGTCCAACACCTAATGTCCCCAGTAAAAGCTGATTGGTTTCAATATTTCTTCTTATTTCTAAAGATTTATCCTCTAGCATCATTTTAGCTAGAACCCCTCCAAGCTTATCTATATCCCCTTTACTCTTAGTTTCTAAGGCCTTAAAATAAACAGCACCTGGAAATTCTATTTTTGGATATACAATAAATTGCTTTAAAGAGCATAAGGTCATAGACGATTCTAAGCCTTCTACCTTATTTAAAACACCAATATCTCCAGCACTTAAGGAACGAACAGCCGTTTGTTTGTTTCCACAAATCTTAAATAATTGCCCAACAACAAAGGTTTTCTTTGTGTTAGCAATCATCACCTCATCCCCAGCATGTAAAACACCAGAATTAATTTTAAATATACTTGTAGTCCCTGAATAGGAATCTACATAGGTTTTAAAGACAAAGGCTGAAAATGGCTCCTCATTTAATGTTTTTCTGTAGATTTCCTTTTGATGATCATCGTAACCCATAATAGGGTTTAAATCAGAAGGATTAGGCAAATAATCCATAAGCATTCTTAAGGTAGTATGCACACCTATATTTTTTGTTGCACAGCCAACTAATACAGGAATCAACTCACCTGCAAGCACACCTGAGCGTAATCCCACTTGAATTTCCTCATGAGTTAAAGGCTCTCCCATGAAGAACTTATCTAACAATTCCTCAGAGGTTTGAGCTACAGCCTCTACCATCATATTGTTTAATTCAAAAACCTTTAATTTTTTATCATCATAGATCTCAGCATCCTCACATATTTGACCATTATATTTTCTAGCCTTTAAAGTGACAACATTAACAAAGCCATCAAAATTATCATTATGTCCCATAGGATAACAAAAAGGAATCGCATTCTTTCCTAACTTCTCTCTAATCTCTGTAAGAATATTTTCAAATACTACATTTTCCTTATCCATCTTATTTACAAAGACTAAGGTTGGAATATTTTTCTTTCTAAGAAAATTCCAATGCTTTACAGTTTCTACTTCTACACCACTAGAGGCATCAATAACTAAAATAGCCCCTTTTACAATAGTAACAGCAGAAATTGCTTCTCCAATAAAATCATCGTTTCCTGGTATGTCTATTAAATTGATGATACATTCTTCTGTTTCTATTGGAACAATAGATAAACGAACAGAGCCCAATCTACTTTGTTCCTCTGGCAAATAATCACTAATTGTATTTTTACGCTCAACGCTACCCTTTGGACGATTAGAAACAACGGAGGATAGGGATTCTATCAATGATGTTTTTCCACTCCCCTGATGTCCTAGTACAGCTACATTACGTATGGTTTTACTCATATTCTCAATTCCTTTCTCTTGTAAACGCTTACTTTATTTTATTATAACATATGTAAAATTATAATAAAAGATTAAATTAAAAAATAAGGACTTGTAGTCTACAAAAATCAGACACTCATCCTTATTCATTCTCTTGCTTATAAATAATATGATATAAAGCTTAGACGCTTTAACGATTATTAAAATCTATTCTTTTGTAAGGGATATCTGGAATCTCATCCTCTGATTCATCAATTTCCTTTATAGGATCTTTTTCTCTTATAAATAAGGAGGATTTTGTTTCCTTAACGATATACTTTTCACCTTCTATTATTTTAACCTCTTTAGGCTCTGAGCCTTGCGGAATCTCATCCTCATGTTCCTCAAAGGCATAAGCATCCTCTTCCTGTTCCTCATATTCAAATAAATCTTTAGGTGTATGAAGAGGTTCTAGGTAATCCTCTTTTTTATCTGTTTCATCTGCTTCTTCTATCGGAAGGATTTTTTTTGTATTTTCTTGCAAAAAAGATTCAGCTTCCTCTACTAATTTTGAATCTTTCTCCTCTAAAAATGAGGTGTCAAAATCATCCTCCTCTAGCAAATCATTTTCTGCTAAAGTGGTTGGTCGTTCTTCCTCTTTAGAAGTATTTTTCTTTATCAATAACGTATTTTCTAAAGGAGTGGAAGTAACTACATCCTCTATGGATGGAGCCTGCTCTTCTAATGCTATAGGCAATTCTTCCTCAGAAGTCTCTTCCACTTCTTCTGCTAAATCCCATAAATCCTTAGGCTCCTCCTTAGGAGAAGGTACTATCTTTTGAGGTTCTGGATCAGTCTTTTCTACCAAAGGAATATCCCAAAGCGTCGTTGGTTCTTTTGTTTTAGCATTTTCACTTGCTAAAATCTTATCTAATTCATCTAATATATTATCTTGTTTTTTAGATGACATCAATGGCTTCTCATTTTCAGCACCATCATCCATATTAAATAACGTTGGTCTTACCTCAATCAAATAATCTCCAGAAACTGTTTCATCTGGTTTGGATGGCTTTGGAAGCCATAGTCCCTCAGGATCTATGTATTGTTCTACTTGAATACTTCTTCCATTATCGGACACATTGTATTTAAGAGATCTAGCCTCAATTCCGTCATTTCCATGCTTATAACGTACATCAATCGTTACATTTTCTCTAAATTGATTTGGTGTCATTTTGGCAGCATCTACTAAGAAGATCGGATTTGTTTTCACAGGCTTAATTACTATAGATCCCGCTCTAGCTCTACGCGTTAAAACAATATCTGTAATACGCATTCGTTTTAGAGTATATCTAGTAGTTAACAAGAGGAAATCATCCTCCTTATTTGCATAAAAGGCAGAAACCACCTTATCCTTTGGTTTTAAATTGATAGCTTTAATACCACCTGCATTACAGCCATATAAGGAAATATCACTAGCTCTAAAGCGCAAGCCCTCACAATTTCTAGTAAATACTAAAATCTCTAAAGGATTATCTATAATATCTGCTGAAACAAGCTCATCATCGCTACTAAGCTTCATAGCACGAACAGGCTTAGTGTAACGATTAACATTAAATTCAGATAAAAGAGTTTGCTTCATAGCACCCTTAGCTGTACATAATAGAACCGTCTCTCCTGTTTCAAATTTTGAGATTACAAAGCAGCGAATCAGCTTTTCTTTTGGAGCAATTGCTACAACACTATTCATGTAGGTACCGACATCCTTAAATTTACATTCAGCAATTTTATGGACAGGTAAATAGATAAAATTACCTAAGGTCGTAAATAGTAATAGTGTATCTAGAGTTGAAACCTCTCCTAAATATAGAACTGCATCATTTTCCTTTAAGCCATTTGTTTTAGCAGCATTAAAGGCCTTGATTGATGCACGCTTCATATATCCATCTCTTGAAATAGATACCATAACCTGCTCTTTCGATATAAGATCTGTTTCATCATATTTAATCGTTGTTGAGGCTTCCCTATCTATTTCTGTACGACGCTTAACCTTAGCAGCATTAGAAACCTCAGTTAGTTCCTTTATGATAACCTTAATCAGTTCACGTTCAGAATTTAATATCTTTTCATAGATTGCAATATTTTCATTTAATTCCTTATCCTCTTCCATTAAAATTGTAATGTCTTGATTGGATAAACGATAAAGCTGCATCATTACAATAGCTTCTGCTTGTTCTTCTGTAAAGGCATATTCCTTAATCAAATTTTGCTTAGAATCTGCTTTATTTTTACTTGCACGAATAATACGAATGACCTCATCAAGAATAGAAATCATCTTAACTAGTCCCTCTACAATATGTAACCTTTTCTTCGCTTTAATTAAATCAAAATTCGTACGATTCGTTACGACTTGCTTATAATGATTGATATAGGCATCTAAGATTGGAAGAACACCTAAGCGCATAGGGCGTCTATCGCATATAGATACCATATTATAATTCACAGAAACCTGTAAATCTGTATTCTTAAATAGATATGCCATTATTGCAGAAACATTGGCATTCTTTTTTAAATCTATCGCAATACGTAGTCCATCACGACCAGATTCATCTCTAACCTCAGATACGTCTGGAATTTTCCCATCCATTCTGAGCTGTTCTACCTTTTCAACTGTTTTTGATTTTACAGTGTCATAAGGAATTTCCGTTATAACAACTCGCTTCGCCCCATTGTCCATATCCTCAATAGAATATTTTGAACGGACGATTACAGCGCCAGCTCCAGTTAAAAATGCCTCTCTAATTCCTTCTGTCCCTAGAATGATTCCTCCTGTTGGAAAATCAGGACCGGGCATAATCTCTAATAACTGATCTAAGGTCATCTCAGGGTTTTCTAGCTTGGCAATGGTTGCCTCTATAACTTCATTAAAGTTATGGGTTGGAATATAAGTAGCATAGCCTGAGGAAATTCCCATACAACCATTCACTAAAAGGTTAGGGAATTTCGCTGGTAAAACAGTAGGCTCAATTTCCTCCTCATCAAAGTTAGGAATAAAGGGCACTGTATTTTTATCAATATCCTTTAATAGAAACTCTGCATTTTTACTCATACGAGCTTCTGTATAACGCATGGCAGCAGGACCATCCCCATCCATACTACCATTATTTCCATGCATATCTATTAAAGGTACACCCATTTTCCAGGTTTGACTCATACGAACCAAAGCCTCATATATAGAGGAATCTCCGTGAGGATGATATTTACCCATAACCTCACCCGTAATACGAGCTGATTTTTTATAAGGAGCATTTGCCGTTATTTTTAGTTCATTCATTGCATATAAAATACGTCTTTGAACTGGCTTTAATCCATCTCTAATATCGGGAATAGCACGCTCCTGAATAATATATTTTGAGTATCTTCCAAACCGATCTCCAACAACACTTTCTAATTTAGTTTCTTGAAAGGTTTCAGCAAGAAATATATCTAATTTCTTTTTAATATCCTTAGCCATTCTACCCCTCCTATACCTCTTCTAGTGTAAACTGAACATGGTTTTCTAGCCAGTCTCTACGACGATTTGCATCATTGCCCATTAAGATATCTATCTCTGTTTCAGTTTCTGCTAAATCCTCTAGCTTTACTTGAATTAAGCTACGTGTCTCGGGATTCATCGTTGTATCCCATAATTGCTCTGCGTTCATCTCACCAAGACCCTTATAGCGCTGTACGAGCGTCTGTGAATTACATTTAGAAAGAATCATATCCTTTTCTTCATTAGTCCAAGCATAAATAATTTCTTCCTTTTTCCCACGCTTTGTAATTTTAAATAGGGGTGGGCAGGCAATATAAACTCTTCCATCCTCGATCAAAGGACGCATATATCTAAAGAAGAAGGTCAGTAGCAATACCTGAATATGGGCACCATCATCATCGGCATCGGTCATAATAATAATTTTTTTGTAGTTACATTTTTTTATATCAAAGGAGCTACCATAATCTGCACCTATAGTATAAATCATTGTAGCAATTTCTTCATTTTTTAAAACAGCATCTGCAGAAGCTCGCTCTGTATTCAAAACTTTACCTCTAAGAGGAAGGATTGCTTGGAATTTTCTATCCCGCCCCTGTTTTGCAGAGCCTCCTGCAGAATCTCCTTCGACTAAATATAGCTCATTAATTTCCTTATTCTTCTCACTTGTAGGTGCAAGCTTAGTAGATAGATTCATTTCCTTTTTATCTTTTTTATCTAAACGAGCTTGATTTCTAGCCTTACGAGCTTCCTCTCTAGCCTCTGCCTCGCGAATTGCTTTCTTCACAATGGCCTCAGATAGGCTCTTATTCTCTATAAGATAAAAGGATAGCTTATCATATAAAACTGCATCCACTGCAGTTTTTGCTAGAGGGGTTCCTAGCTTACCCTTAGTTTGTCCTTCAAATTCTAGTAAATTTTCTGTGATACGTACGGAAACAACGGCGGTCATTCCTGCACGTATATCACTCCCATCAAGAGCTTGAATTTTCCCTAACAAGCTAAACTTCTTAGCATAATCATTAAATGCTCTTGTTAAAGCCGATTTAAATCCAGTCTCGTGAGAACCACCATCTGAGGTTCTAACATTATTTACAAAGGACACAATCGTCTCACTATAGGTATCTACAAACTGTAGAGCTACCTCTACCTCAATAGATTCATAAGTCCCCTCAAAATAAGCAACAGGATGCACTGGCTTTTTATTAGTATCTAAATAGGTTACATACTCAGAGATTCCATGCTCATAAATAAATGTATCTGATTTCCCATTACGCTTGTCATGTAAAACCATTTTTAAATTTTTTATTAAAAAGGCACTCTCTCTTAATCTGGTTTTTATCGTCTCATAGTTATATAAGGTAGTAGAGAAAATCTCTGGATCAGGTTTGAATGTTACAATTGTTCCTGTCTTCTTAGTTTCTCCTAAAATCTCTAAGGGACTAATTATTGTTCCTCCCTTTTCAAAACGCATCTTATGAATTTTACCATCACGCATAGAGATTACCTCCATGAATGTGGATAATGCATTCACAACTGAACCACCAACGCCATGAAGACCACCAGAGGTCTTATAGCCATTCCCGCCAAATTTTCCACCTGCATTAAGCTTTGTATATATAATCTCCATCGTATTCTTTCCTGTAGCATGCTTACCACAAGGAACACCACGACCCTGATCAGATACGGTTATTGAATTATCATGATTTATAGTTAATACAATTTCTCTACCATAGCCAGATAGAGCCTCATCAATTGCATTATCAATAATTTCCCAAACTAAATGGTGTAATCCACGTTCATCAGTAGAACCAATATACATACCTGGACGCTTACGAACATGTTCTAGGCCCTCTAAGACGGTTATCGAATCGTCATTATAGGTATTATTCGCCATAATAAATCACCCTTTTTTACAATATTATTTATAATTTTACCATATTTTATGTTTTTTCTCAAGAATTATGGTTAAAAAAACCATTTCTAACGTACTATCTATAAAATATATTTTACCCATTATAATACAAATGAATTCCTATTTTTGACTAAATTTGTTTTTGATTATAAAAAAAACTTATTGCCATTTTTAATGCAATAAGAAAAATACTAATTTACATAAATTTAAGTTTTATTTATTATCTAATACACAAAAGGAAAGGCCCTCCTTCTGTGCGTATTCCTCTACACTTCCTCCAGACAAACCATAAATAGTTATGTTTTGCTCATGATCAAATATAACAGCTTCTAAATTTTGTGGATTCCCCATAAAATATACACTTTCAAGCTTTTCACAAGAATAAAAAGCGCATCTTTTAATATTTTTTAAGAAAAAACCTTTTCAAAAATATATCGTACTTCACAAGTTTTATATGTATTTGGTATTATAACTTCTTCTTCATTACCTAAATATTTTAAAATGCCATAATATGTAGTAATTTCACCATCATCAGAACTAAAAGAAAACTCATAGAACTCAAAATTTTTTTTAGAAAAAAATGATTATTTTGTATATGTTTTATACATTTCTTTTTCAATATTTCCACTATCATTACCATTAAAAGCCCAATCCCCCCAAAATCCATTAGCACATCTAAGTTTATAAAAAATGGCAAATTTTATTGCTTTCTTCATGGAAGGAGTTGAAGTAGAGTAAGAATAATCTCTATCTACTATTTCTGCCTCCAACAAAATATCTGTTCCTTCGTTATTAGACTTACATTTAATCTTTTTCCATATGAAATTGAAATATAATGCTCATCAAAATTAGTTGGCCAAATACATTTTGCTTCTTATATCTATATAATATTCTATAAGCTGCATATATGTAATTATAAAACGAAAAAAGATGTTTACAAACACTTTTTTGTGTCTACAAACATCTTAACATTTCAACAACTTAAAGAGCTTTTATCATCTACAAATAATTTAACAGATATTCCTATCATTGACATCATATATTCCTCATTTTAGAGCACCTTTTTTATAATTATTCATTTATAATTTCAAAAAAGTTTTAATTTTTTCTTTTTATATTTATGAATCCTGCTACTATAGCAACCAAAATCATAAATAAATAAACTGATACTACACTTATTTGAAATAAATTTATAAAGTAACCAAAATTAAAATATAATATTAAATCAAAAATCAAGCCAAGAAAAATCACCCCAACAAGAGGAACTGTAAATAATAATATACAAGGTAAGAAGCTATATAAATATCTTTCCTTTATTGACAAGTAGAAAATTGAATTAATATTCAAATATTGAATTAGGCTTTTGTAAAAGGAACTAAATAATAAAGTCATTAATGCCATAGAGAAAATAAAAATTATAATAACAAGATGCATTAAAACATCATAAGCTCCCTGTATCATATTTAAATTGCTATTTTCTTGTTTTAAATGATAAGTAGCAGAACTATAGAGGTTATCGATTAAATATATATCCTCTTTCTTAATTTCATTCTCTAATTTTATTATATAGTTGCATTCCTCTACTTGATCTAACGGAAATACATTTAAAATGTTTGGTTCATTTACTATAATTGGAAAAGAATTCGATATTTCAAAAGAACCATAAAAGATAGTTTTAACTATTTTATCACTTTTAAATACCCCATTAATTTGATATTCTTTTTCAAAATTCATATCTTCCTTGGATAGTGTTATAGAGGTTGGAAAATTTAAATCCTTATACAGATCATATGGTATATATACCGCATCATTCATTAATTCTTTTTTAAAAAGCCATTTAAATTCTACAGGATATATCACATCTAAAAGATGTTCATCAGACCCAATAATTGCACTAAAAGCTCCCTTTTCTTTATTTAAATTAAAGGAAGTTTCATAATAAAAGCCAGAAGAAAGAATTTCCAAATGATTTGCTTGTAAAGTCTTATTTTTTGTTTCAATACTTTGATAAAACTTATCACAATCCTCAATACAAATTTCTTCTGTTCCATAAATGTAATTATTTTGTATTTTACTAAAATATCTTTGGCTATCTTTATTAAATAATTCCACAGAAAAAGATAATATAAACAATACAAATAAAACCCCAAAATAAATAAATATCATTTTCATTGATTTTGCTTTTAATGCTTTAAACATGCATCTTAGATTATACATATAGCACAACCTTTTTCTCTTCAATTTTATAAATGCAATCAAAATATTCATCTAAATTTTTATCATGAGTCACCATTATGATTGTTCGATTATATTTTTTAACGACTTCCTTTAAAATAGACATTACGATATCTACATTATTTCCATCAAGACTACCAGTAGGCTCATCTGCTAAAATAAAAGGTCGTCTTGTTAGTAACGCACGAAGAATAGCTGCTCGTTGTGCTTCTCCGCCTGATAAAAATTTAACTTTTTTATGTAAAATTGAAACAATACCTAAAAATTCAGAAAGTTCATCTAGATATGCTAAATCCACTGGTTCATGAAGATTTTTTAAAGGCAGAATGGCATTTTCATAAGCAGTAAGCTCAGGAATTAATTTAAAATCCTGAAAAATATAAGTAAAGGTATCCCGTCTATATTTTTCTAATTCTTTATAGTCTATCTTGTTTTCATTTATAAAACTATCGCCTTTAAAAGATTCTAATAAACCTATCATTTTCAAAAGGGTTGTTTTTCCTATACCAGATTCCCCTTTTATTGCATAAAATTTACCAGATTCAAATTCTACTTTAGTATCTAAAAAAAGATTTAAATTATTAAAACTTTTGTTTTCAATTTGTAAAGTCCATTTCATCATAACACCATCCGTAAATTTTTATATACTAAATGTTTAATAAAGAAAAATAATATCATAATTTCTAATAAGATAAATAAATAAAATAATAAAATGGCTTCTTTAGTTATTTTTACAAATATACTATAAGCTCCAAGAGCAAAAAAAGAACATAATAAAAACAAACAAAGATTTCTTATAAATTCTTGTCCCCATATTTTACTTTTTGTTTTATAGAAATAATAGTGAATTTGTAATTCCTTTAATTCTGATTGCATAAAGAATTCATATATATACTTAATCCAAACAACAAAAAATATTATTGGTATGAAGTAAATTACACTAACAAATTTAAAAATATTTTGAATAATACCTGTAGAGTTAGCCTCGTCAGTTCCATAAGCAAAGCATCTTGATTCTATTGTTAACCCCTCTCTAATATTAGGATAACCAAACATTTTACAAAAGTCATAAAAAAGTTCTGATTCTTTATTAAAAACAATCAAATATAGACCTTTATATTCTATAGTTTTCATTTCCTTATATTTATATAAAAAGCTGGGTGTTTTATCTTCTACAAAAGGTAATTTAAGTAAAGACAGATCTTTTTTTGTCGCAAATTTAAAATTCGATTGTGTTTGATATATTTTTGACTTATCTAACGCTTCTTCCGTTTTATAGACTTTGATTGTTTCATCTAAAATAAGAATTTCTCCATTTTCTAAATTAGAAGAATAGATTACTTCATAATTTAATCCCTCTATTTCAATAACTTCTTTGCCATATAATGTAACACTATTTTTATCAAAATTTTCCTTAGACATAAGGAAATTATAATCTTCATAGGAGGGGCATACCAAATAGGCGTGATTCTGATAAAAGTAACTTCTATATTCTTTTATTTTGCAAAAAGAATCCCCTAAAAACACACATAGAAATAATATGCAAATACATATTATTAGATAAGTCAAAAATAAGTATAAATTTTTCTTTATAATTTTAATAAATTTTTCTTTTGATTTCATTCTAATCTAAATTAATAACTCCAAAAGGATGATACGCAGTATCTGTAGTTCCAAACCCTTTTTGGTAAATAAATGTTGTTACAGTTGCAACAATATACGTAGCAATATAATCCTTTACTTCTGTATTTTTAATTTTTCCCCATTGCCCAAACATATTTTGTTCCTGTGTATAACTAGAAGTAATTGCAAATTCAGCAACTAAAGCCACTTGCCCAACAGAAACTGTTGTTTGTTCTGGTATTACTTTATTGAAATTGTAGTTTAAAGTTCGTGTGTACTCTTTAATAGTCTTCTCTGAATATTTTGTTTGACTTTCAAATTCAAATTCAAAACTAGAATTATTTTCAGTTCCTACTGAGCCTATATCGCCAAAATTAAGGGTGGTCGAAAGAATTTTTAAAAAACCTAGAACTATTTTTTTTGAAGTCATCGTGGTTTTTTCTACTTCATAAACAGTTGTTTCTTTTTCTTCCATGCCACTCAAAGTGCCTATTTCAAAATCTTCACTAGAAGAAAGTTCAACATATTTTAGCCCTTTGAATTCTCCTATTTCAACAACCCTACGATGCCCCATAATTCCAACTTTGTAATAAGCACCTATATTTTTAGAATGGCTTAATTTTTCTATTTTTTTAGAATAATCTTTAAGATCTTGTTTCACAAGCATATCATAATATTCATCATCAACAGAAAACGCATTTGTATCTACCCCGACAATAATTAACATATTAAGAACAAACATAAAACAAACAAATAATATCTTCTTCACAAATTTACTCACCTCAAAATTATTATAGCATCCCTATTAATAAAGTCAAGAAAAAAGATTTTTCCCCATTAAAGATGATAATTTGTTAATAGTTATATTTTAATTATTTTATTTGTCTATTTTGGAGGTATCATATCAGGTTTCGTACTTGATAATTTATAATAAAATTAAGATAAAATTTATAAAAAATAAAAGAACAAAATATCTATCAAACTATAAAAATACTAATAGAAAATAAAAAGAGAACAACAATAAGATCATTCTAATCATGCATGAAGCAAAAATACTATATTAATGTAAACTTTCTTAGTCAAATTTTATTTATGTGGGATAGTTGGTTAAATTATTTTTAAAAGATATTTAATGAATTAGCAACCTATTTTAAGTGAAAATCTTGACTTCTAAACAAGTGTTCAAATTTCAATACATTTTGATGTTTTGTTTTCTTAGTTCTAATAATGTTATTACTTCAATATGTATGGTACTTATAAAAATACTAGTACACTAGGATGTTGTAGTTTAAATAATAACATATCATTTCTTATTATAAAATATTATCTACATCTATTCTAACAGACATACATCTTGTATTTATATAAAAAATAGATTTTCTTAATTATCTTTCACAGTCTAATAACCATCTTTATTAGAACCTATTCTAATGATTAAATCTTTGTTTATAAGTGATGCAATAATTCTCTGAAAAGTTTTTCAGATTTGCCAATTCGGAGTGCTAATTCTGATTTACTTATTTTTTTTGAATTATTTATTAGATTGAATATGATTTGTTCTTGTTCTGTTAATTCAATATTTAACTGGACATTTGTTTGGATAAATTCAAAGAAAAAGCCATATGCTTCTTTTTACAAATGTTGTCTTATTAAAAAGAAGAAATTTTCATCTATTTTGAACACACAATTAAAATGCAGGCTGACTGAATGAATCAACTTATTTCTTTCTTATTAATCATTTTAATATAATTTTTCTTTAAATGTCTTGAGTCAATAAATTTCAATTCCGATTTAGATGATTCTTTATTATTAGATTTCAATTCTAATAATCTTACTGTGGTAATAAAATCTGCAACTTGAAACAACCTATAATTATATGGATGAACTTCTCTTTTAAAATCATATTCCAATCCTGTAATAGCTAGAGAATTATTTAATATTCTAGTAATATGGTGTTGCCCATTATCATAATAAATAATTATTTTATATCCGTTAAAAAACTCGTAATATTCCATAAAGAAGCTATATAATTCTCTTGTCATTTTTCGTTCAAACTTCAATATATCATTATTATATTCTTTCTTTATAAATTGAAAAGTTTTATATTTTATTGGTAAACTCATTGCAAATAGAAATATTGATTGAAATATTTTTTTCTTTCTTCTATAGTTGAATCTTGAAAAGGTGGTTATCTTCTTATAATTGGACCTGCATGAAAAACAGGTTTACCCTTAATTTTCTCAATATTAGAAGAAATATTTAATTTTTGATCATGAAAGACCATAGTTATTAAATAGTATTTTGATGCATCTTTTATAAAGCCAAAATCGCCAGATTCATCTATAAAAATACTCAATATTTTTTCCATCAAACCACTCCAAACCAAAAGAAAAGCGGGACTATTTCCCGCCGTTGGTGGACCAAGGCAAAAGCCAGCCCAATGTCACATGACATTTTAGTATATGTTAATGAACAAACAAATATACCTTGTATATATATTTTACCATAAGTTTTATTTTTTGTAATATTTTTTAATTGTCATTTTTTTAAGTTTCCCTATTTTTTAATTCGGGTAAGTTACTTTGAGTTATACTTCCTAAAAATATATAAATTTTGGTACACTTCTACAAATTTTTAAAGATTTTATCATAAACGATATAACCTTATTTAATTTTTGAGGAACTCAATTAAAATATAATTTTTTTATATTTCTTAATTGTTATTGATGGTTTTGATGTTATTTATTAAACCATACTTAAATTTATTACTTTACTAATGCAAAGATAAGATCTTATTTTTTTAGTAAAACAAGGCTCGAATGTCTTCTAAAAATACTAGAAATTCCATCTAGCCATTTCTATTCCGTAGAACGAGGTTAAAGCCTTTTATCTATTTGTTTTTTATGGATACCAACACAAGGTTGGTTGAATTATGTTAAAAATAAATGGAAAATAATGGATTAAAATTTCAAAAGAAAAAACCTAAAAATATCTTGATATTACAATGTATTTTTAGGTTTTAGTTTTATTTCTTTAGTTCTAGTAATGTGATTACCTCAATATGTTTCGTTCGAGGAAAATTATCATAGCCTGTAATTTTAGATATTTTATAATCTAAATCTCTAAATAGATTTAAATCTCTTTTAAGGGTTATAGGATTACAAGAAATATAGATTACCTTTCTTGGCTTTAAATATCCTATCGCTTGTATGAATTGAGGAGTAGATCCATCTCTTGGAGGATCTAGAATAAGAATATCAAAATGTGCTTTTTCTTTTGCTGCATGAGTAATAAAATTTGTAGCATCATCACATATGAAGCTTACATTTTCAATTTGATTCAGTCTTGCATTAATTCTAGCATCCTCAATCGCTTGTTTTGAAAGCTCTACACCTATAACCTCCTTTGCATATCTTGAGGCAAAGATAGATATAGTTCCCACCCCACAATATGCATCTAAAACTATATCTGAATTTGTGATATCTGCTTGAGATAGAGCTAGGGTATAAAGCTTTTTCATTCCTAAAGAATTAATTTGAAAAAAACTATTTGGAGATATTTTAAATCGATAAGCTCCAATATTTTCATAAATAAAGCCAGCACCATATAATATTTTATTTTTTTCTCCTAATACAATAGAAGTATCCCTAGCATTAAAATTTTGAACAATGGTTTTAATATTTAGATTAAGCTTTAAAATATCCTTTACCACATTATTTCTACCTGGAAAAATTTCTCCATTGGTAACTAAGATCAACATAAGTTCTTTCGTTTGATAGCCATAACGAATAAGTATATGACGTAAGGTTCCTGTCTTAGTTTTTTCATCATATGGTTTTATTTTATGCTTAGATAAAATTTTATTTATCTCTTTAATTACTTCATTAGATGGCTTGGCCTGTAGCATACAATCCGAAACGGTAATCAATTTATGAGAATATTCCTCATAAAAACCACAAACCACCTTTTTAGTTTTAGATAATTTGTAAGTCATTTGACTTTTATTTCTATAGTGAAGATATTCAAAGCTAGGAATGATTTCAATAGGAGGTATATTCTTTATCCCTTTAAATAATTCCTGTAAAAATTTTTCCTTTTGATCCAGCTCATAGCCATATTCCATATGCATAAACTGGCACCCTCCACATTCCCTTTGATAAGGACATCCATTTGTAATACGATGAGGGCTTGGCTTTAAAACCTTTGCAAGATAAGGGTATTTCCCTTCAGTTTCAACTAAAATGTCTTCTCCATCAATACAATCATGAATCCTATATTCCTTAGTATTGATTTCTATAATAGCATCCGCTTCATAGTTAACTTTGACATTTTTATACTCCTTCAGCATTTTAGCTCACCTCTACTTTCTTTAAATATACTTCTCTTATATAAGCTTTGTTGTCCACTTTTCTGCATCTATGGTATCTGTTACCAAATCCTCATAAAATTCAGGCTCATGGCAAACAAGAACAATCGTTCCTTTAAATGCTTTAAGAGCTTCCTTTAAGGCTTCCTTTGCTAATACATCCAAGTGATTGGTTGGCTCATCTAATATTAAGGTATTACATTCCTTAAGCATAATTTTACATAATCTAACCTTAGCTGCTTCACCACCTGATAAAACCATCATCAAGGATTCAATCTTATCTTTATTTAAGCCACAGGCTGCTAAGGCTCCTCGAACCTCAGCATTTGTCATAGCAGGATACTCCTGCCATATTTCCTCATGTGCTGTATTTTTTGAATTAGATTCCTCTTGTGCAAAATATCCATAATGTATATTATAATCCAATTTACATTCCCCAGATAAGGGAGGAAGTAAGCCAAGAAGAGTCTTTAAAAGTGTAGTTTTTCCTATTCCATTGGCACCTTTAATGACAACCTTTTGTCCTCTTTCAATTGTAAAATTTAGTTTTGCTGATAAAGGCTCATGATATCCAATCACTAAATCATTTGCAGTTATAACGAATTTACCTGATGCACCACATTCTTTAAACTTGAAATTTGGTTTCACTTGCTCCTTTGCCTTATCAATAATTTCCATTTTATCTAAGCGTCGTTGTCTTGATTTTGCTAAATCTGTCGTTGCAACCCTTGCCTTATTTTTAGCAATAAATTCTTTTAAGTCTTTTATTTCCTTTTGTTGCTTTTCATAAGCAATGTTTTGCTGTCTTTTCTTCAACTCATACATCGCCATAAATCCATCATAATTTCCCGTATACCTAGTTAACGTTCCATCCTCCATATGATAGATTACATTGACAACACTATTCAAGAAAGGAACATCATGTGAAACTAAAATAAAGGCATTTTCATAATTCTCTAAATATTGTTTTAGCCATGTAATCTGCGCTTCATCTAAAAAGTTTGTAGGCTCATCTAGAATTAAAATCATAGGCTGAGCCAATAAAAGCTTTGTAAGCAATACCTTTGATCTTTGACCACCACTTAAGGCAGATACATCATGATCTAATCCTAAATCCTTTAGCCCTAAGCCAAAGGCAACCTCTTCTATTTTTGCCTCTAGGGAGTAAAAGCCTGAAGATTCTAATTCGGATTGTATTTCTCCTGTTTCCTCTAAAAGCTCTTCCATTTCCTCAGGGGTACAATCGCCCATCCTTTCATACATTTGATTCATTTCTGCTTCTAAATCATACATATGCTGAAAGGCTTCTCTTAAAACTTCACGTATTGTTTTGCCCTTGGTTAATGTAGTATACTGATCTAAATAGCCTGTTGTAATTCTTTTACACCATTCAATTTTTCCTTCATCAGGGGTTAAAGAACCCGTAATCATTTTTATAAATGTCGTTTTCCCTTCTCCATTTAAGCCGATTAAGCCAATATGCTCCCCTTTTTGCAATACAAAGCTGGCATTCTCCAATATCACTCGATTCCCAAAGGAAAAAGAAACGTCTGTCACCTTTAAAATACTCATACATACTCCTATGAAAGCTTTAGCATTTCCTCTAAAGCCAGTTTCGCTCTTTTAGATACTTCTTCTGATACAATAATTTCATTTGTTTCCTTTGCTAAGCAGGTATAAACATCCTTTAAGGTAGTATACTTCATGCTTGGACAAAGTAAAGATGTGCTTGCTAAAATAAAGTTTTTTTCTGGACAAGCCTTCTCCATTGCATGAATTACCCCCTCTTCTGTACAAATAATAAAGGTATCCTTAGGACTCTTTATCACATAATCTAATAATTGCTTTGTGGAGCCCACATAATCTGCGAGTTCTAATATATTTAGCTGGCATTCTGGATGAGCTAATACTAGAGCCTCTGGATATTCCTTTTTCTTGTTAAGAACCTCATTCCTATCTAGGTCATGATGGATGGGACAACATCCCTTCCAAGCATCAAAAGAAAGGTTCCCCTGTTTCATAGCATACTTTGCAAGATTTTGATCAGGACAATATAAGATAGCTTCCCCTTTATCTGTATAATGCTTTATAATTTTTAAAGCATTCGTTGACGTACAAATACAATCACTTTCTGCCTTTGTTGAGGCAGTGCTATTCACATAAGTTATTATTTTTGTATTTGGATGGGAGAGCCTATATTTTTTCAAATCTGATTCAGTAATCATATCTGCCATTAGACAGCCTGCTTCTAAAACTGGAAGTAAAACCTTTTTCTTAGGATTTAATATTTTCGCAGTTTCCGCCATAAAATGAACACCACAAAAAACAAGAATATCTGCCTTAGCCTCGACAGCAACCTGAGCAAGCTTTAGACTATCTCCCAAATAATCTGCAATATCTTGTATTTCCTTTGGCTGATAGAAATGCGCTAAAATAATTGCATTCTTCTCTTTCTTTAATTGTTTAATTTCTTCTATATAGGATATCATCTTACTTTATCTCCTGATGAAATTTCAAAGAAATATCCATTGCTTTTACAGAATGGGTTAAAGCACCTACGGAAATATAATCTACACCTAAGGCAGATACACTTTCTATTCTATCTAAATTCATATTTCCAGAAGCCTCTAATAATTTTTTATTATCATTTTCCAAAACGCATCTTCTCATCAATTCATTTGGCATATTATCTAGCATGATGATATCACAATCGGTAGCCATAGCTTCTAAAAACTGCTCATAGGTTTCAACCTCTACCTCTATTTTTACATTTTTCGTTGATTGCTTTGCAAGATAAACTGCCTCTGCTATAGATCCTACAGCATCAATATGATTATCCTTAATCATTACCATATCAGATAAGGAAAATCTATGATTTGTAGCTCCACCATCTAAAACAGCCTGCTTCTCTAAAATTCTTAAATTAGGAGTTGTTTTTCTTGTGTCTAATATTTGACAATTCCCCTTTAATCTAGAAACATAGGCTCTAGTTGTAGTAGCAATACCACTCATACGCTGTAGAATATTTAAAGCAACTCTTTCAGCCTTAAGAATAGTCCTAGTATCTCCTTCTACTGTAGCAATAACTGTCTTATTTTCTACTTCTTCTCCATTTTTCACAAGAAACTTCAACTCAAAGGTACCACCAACAGCACGAAAAACCTCTTCTACAGCCTGAATCCCAGAAATGATCCCTTTTTCCTTAGCAATAAAATAAGCCTTAGATTTATGACTTACTGGAATCAAATGATCTGTAGTAATGTCTCCATGAGGCATATCCTCCTGTAAAGCATTTAAAATTATTTCCTTTATTTTTTGTTCCATTGTTTCACCTAATTTAATCGGAAATGACATCCGACAGATTCCTTTCTGGCTAACGCCTGATCAATAACAAGTAAGGCTACTGTTACCATATTTATAGTTTCATAATAATATCTTGAAAAGATTTGAATTTTCTTTAAGTTGTTATAATGCTTAGTTAAAAGCTTTTTAGCAAGAAGTAAGTTTTCTTCCGTTCTTACAATAAAAACATACTTGGTCATGACATCTCTTATTTCTACTCGTATGTCCTTAAAGTTATACTTTTTGTGAGTAAATACAAGATCGGGTAAAACTACATCAAGCTTAGTAAAGGTACCATATTGATGAATATCCTCAGCAATTCGATTTCCAAAAACAATGCATTCGAGTAATGAATTCGATGCTAATCGATTTGCTCCATGAACTCCTGTATAGGCACATTCCCCAACAGCATATAAATTATCCATACTCGTATGACCATTTTCATCCACGGTTATACCACCACATAAAAAATGTTCTACAGGAGAAACAGGTATATATTTAGTTGAAATATCTATCCCATTTGCTAAACAATGCTGATAAATAGTTGGAAATCTTTTCATTAAAAATTCCTTAGATAGGTGTGTCACATCTAAATAAACATGATCACTCCAGGTATCAAACATTTCCCTATGTATTGCTTGAGACACAATATCTCTTGGAGCAAGCTCCATACGCTCCTTATCATATTTATCCATAAAGCGTACGCCTTCAATATTTCTAAGGATTCCTCCCTCTCCACGCACAGCTTCGCTAATCAGAAAGGTTTTCCCAATTCGATCCTCTTCATAAAATCCTGTAGGATGAAATTGGACAAATTCCATGTTCTCTATTTTTACACCAGCACGGAAGGCCATCGCAATGCCATCCCCGCAGGCTATCTTTTCATTTGTCGATTTTTTATATATTCCTCCTATACCCCCAGTAGCAAGAACAATTTGATTGGCTAAAACATAAACCTCTTCATTTTGTTGATTAATTACAATAACTCCTAAGGCCTTATTCTCATTATGTAAGAGTTCAATTGCCATTTCATCCTCATAAACATCTATGTTTTTTGCTTGAAATATGGCTTCTCTTAAATTTTTCATCATATGTGCACCAGTATCATCTCCACCTGCATGAAGAATTCTTCTACTTCTGTGTCCACCCTCTAAAGTGGAAAGTAGGGTACCATCCTCTTTTCTATCAAACTCTACTCCAAGTGCTAAAAGCTTATCAATATTCTTTTTAGCCTCGTTCACTAGAATTTTGGTTGCTTCTATCTTGTTTTGATACGCACCTGCCTTTAATGTATCCTCAAAATGCTCCTTTAGCATTTCTGCTTCTAAAGAAAGCTCAGCTGCAATTCCGCCCTGCGCTAAATTAGAAGATCCACGTTCAATAGCATCCTTCACAAATAAACCAATATGCAATTTAGGAGATAGGCATAAAGCTGTATATATTCCAGCAAGACCCCCACCTAAAATAACGACATCAAATTGTTTAATTTCCTTCATCGCTTTCACATCCTTAAATATTGCTATCCCATTATAACATAAAAGCCTTAATAGTAAAACTATTAAAGCGTTTTAACCCATATTATTTTGCAAGCTCCAAAATATCTTCATTAGAAAGTCTATGTAGAGTCCACTCATCATGTCGTTTTGCATGAATGCTTTGATAAAATTTTAAGCTTGGTTCATTCCAATTTAGGCAAACCCAATCAATTCTTTTACAATCATGCAATACAGCCACCTTTGCTAAAGCTTTAAAAAGTGCCTTCCCAATTCCCATATGTCTATATTGTTCTAAAACAAATAAATCTTCTAAATAAAGATTCTCTTTTCCTACAAATGTTGAATAATTAAAGAAGTACAGCATATATCCTATAGTCTTGTTCTGATATTTAGCTAAAATCACATGAGCTCTTTTTCTTACAAATAAAGACTCATGTAAGCTTTCTAAAGTTGCTGTAACCTCATGGGTTAGTTTTTCATAAGAAGCAATTTCATAAATCAACTGTAATATATCAGGAATATCCTTAGGCTCTGCATCTACCAGCTCTACATCCTTTATTTCTGTATCATATCTCATAAAATTACAATAACTTCTCCTGGATTTTTTCTTTTTTTACAATCTTCATCTAATAGTTCTTTTCCCTTTAGATTATGAAATTTCTCATCAAAAATATCAATATTAGAGCCTAAAATATAATCCTTAATTTGATTTTTATCTTTTAACTCCTTTAATTGTTCGAGAACAGCATTTCTGATTTTATGGCTTCCTCCTGTACTCCCGTAGCCTACTATGAAGCAAATTATTTTTTCTTTAGTGGCTCTAGCAAGTTTAATTTGTTCTTTTAAATTATATAGTGCAGTAGAGACTGTTTCCTTTTTAAGATGCAAATCTACTGTAAACATTAAAGATCACTATAATGAAGAAAATCCTCTCCATTTTCCTTCTTCTCTATAATTTTCACATATATTAAACTATCTTCTTCAATTCCTTTTAAATGGAAAATTTCTTCAACTTTGCAAATCATCATATGTGTTGAATTCGGAAGCAATAGTGCCGTTTCCTTTTGGATATATTTTATATCTAAAAACTTATTACCTTCTTTAGAATGTCCTTCACCAAATTTAATAGCATAATCCTTTTGTTTCTTATTTAATACAGAAATACCAAGTATATCTCCAACCTCTAAGGCTTTTCCAGTTTGACTTTGAGCACCAAGTAAGCAGACCATTTTATCATAATCCACTTGCATAGCCCAAGCACAAGTCATACCTAAAAGCTCTTCCTTTTTCTTAATAGCAATAACACTGACACTATAATCTAATGCTTTAAATCCCATTTTACCTTCTCCTTTATACAAAACAAATGCTCGCCTTTTGCGAGCAATTCTTTATTCCAAATTAAATCGTCTTTTTGTGTAAGCACAAATAGCTTCCACAGCTGTTTCTATTCCATTTTTTGAATTGATACACAAGTCATAAGAATCTGGTTTTCCCCATTCCTTATCTGTATAAAAATTGTAATAAGATTTTCTCTTCTTATTCTTCTTAGATATTATACTTGCAGCCTTAGCTGGATTAATTTTATAATAGGTAACTGCACGTTCAATTTTATCCTCTAGTGGTGCACAAATAAAAACTTTTACCACATTCGAATTGTCCTTTAATACATAATCTGCACAGCGCCCAACGATTACACAGGATTCCTGAGCAGCTATTTTTTTAATCGCATCAAATTGAGCTAAAAATACCTTTTGTCCTAATGACATATCCATACCATATAAGCCCTGTGCATAAGAAAAAGCACTCTCCTTTGTCTCGTCATAGTTTTCTAAACAGGCTTTTGAAATTCCTGATAAATCAGATGCTTTAGTTAAAAGTTCTGAATCATAAAAGCCGATCCCCAACTTTTCAGCTATAAGCCTACCTATAAATCTACCACCACTTCCATATTCACGACTTATTGTTATAACATATTTCATGATATGCTCCTCCTTATAATTACAATTTTATTATAGCATTAAAAATTAAAAATTGTAAGTGTTTTCAAAAAATAAATTTATACTTTTTTTCAAAAATATAAAAAATGTGTTGACTAAAAGTACTTTTATGATATAATTAAAAAGCAATATAAAAATGGCCTGTTGGTGAAACGGTTAACACACATGCCTTTCACGCATGCATTTATGGGTTCGAACCCCGTACAGGTCACCATCTTAATCGTACTCAGATAATACGTTGCTATTATCTGTTTTTTAATTTAAAACAAAATTTTGTTGATTTATAATCTACAATGCTATATAATTAAACTATATAGGGAGCGTATAGAATGAAAAATATTATTGTAAAAGATAGGATAATTAATATTACAGGAATTAGTGACGAAGATTATATCAGTTTAACAGATATCGCAAGAATTAAGAATGATGAAGACACGAATATGGTAATTGCTAGTTGGATGAGAAGAGTTGATACATTAGACTTTTTAAAATTATGGGAATCTATCAATAATGAAACTTTTAAACCCACCGATTTCGAGGGGTTTAAAAGTAAGCCTGGACAAAATGCATTTACAATTTCTCCGAAAAAGTGGATTACTCTAACCAATGCAATAGGATTAAGAGTAAAATCAGGAAGATATAATAGTGGCACATTTGCACATAAAGATATTGCTTTAGAATTTGCATCTTGGATTTCTCCTGAAGTGAAATTATATATAATTAAAGAATTCCAAAGGCTAAAAATTCAAGAATCAGAACAACTTGAGTGGCATGGGAAAAGATTATCAACAAAACTTAATTATTTAATTCACACAGATGCCATAAAAGAAAAATTAATTCTTATAAATCTAACATCTAAACAAATGAATTATGTATATGCAAGTGAAGCAGACATGCTGAATGTGGCATTATTTGGATTGAGAGCAAAAGAGTGGCGCGAGAATAACCCTGATAAAAATGGGAATATAAGAGATTATGCTACAACAATTGAACTTTCAATTTTATCGAATTTGGAATATCATAATTCTCTATTAATTAAAAGTAATCTTTCTCAAAATGAGCGTCTAACTATTCTAAATAAAGAAGCAAATAGACAAAAACAATTATTTAATGATAATTATGTGAAAGCAATTAGGAGAATAGAAAATGAATAAGCTAGGAGAGAAAATAAAAGAGATTAGACTTAAAAAAGGATTGAGTCAAGAAGCATTTGCTAAAGTACTTGGATATAATTCTAGATCTACTATAAATAAAATAGAAAAAGGTATTAATGAAATCAGTTATGATAAATTAATGCTTTTAATAAAAAAATTTGAAGTGGAAATTGATGAATTATTTGATAGAAATCATAATGAATCATTTAGTCCTTTAGATGAGGATTCAATATTGTATGTTTCTTTCAGTGCCCGAAGTGATGGAAATTGTAAAGATGTTGCAAACTATTTACTTAGAGAAAATGATAAGTTGATTTTATTTAAAGACATATTCTATAATCCCTGTTCAAAATGTAATTATGAGTGTTTTAATTCAATATGCAAATATCGTTATGACGATGTTTATGATTTATTTGCCTCTGCTAATGACTATATGAAAATTGTATTTGTTGTTCCTATGTATTGTGGAAATCCATCATCATTGTTTTTTATAATCTCAGAAAGAATGCAAGATTATTTTTCTCATAATGAAGAAAAATGGAATTCCTTTGTAAAAAAATTACATTTCATTTGTATATATGGAAGTGATAAAGAAACTCCTTATTTTATTGAAACATTTAAAAATATTATAAAAGATGAATCTAAAATACTAAAAATAGAAAGGCACAAATATAACTTAAAAATGGATAAAAGAGTGATTGAAAAAGCAGATGTTATCAACTTCCTTAATGATTATAAAACAAGAGTATTAATGGGGAGAAAATAACAAGTATCTCGAAAAGGATAGTTTTTAATGTTAGGGTGTATGGGATTTGAACTGCTCATTTCCAGCCAATTTTCATTAAAATTGGTATTACTTCAGTACGTCTAACCTTTTTTGAAGGTATTATTTCAGTATGCTTAAGACATATAAAAATTAATGGATTGGTTGAGAAATAAATCCTTTTTCTTTTTATATAAAAAAGCATCAAATTAGATGCTTACGTATAAGGGTACTTTTAGACTAATTAGTTTACTAGCAAGAGAATGTCTCCACTTGTGTGGATTAATCGAATTGCTGATATAAAATCTTCTTTAATTTAATTAATAAAGAAATAAATAGAATTAATTAGAAGAATTTTGCTTTCTTCAAGTTCTGGTCTAAATAAATAATCCCTTAATAATTTTTATAATAAAATGGCAAAAAAAGGAAGAAAATTGTCAAATTTATAGGAAGTTACATTAGACTTAAAATAATTAGGATGATTGTACCAATAAGAGCACTTCCAAACATTAAAATTTTAGAAATCAAATTGGTTCTCCTTCTTTTGTAAGCATCAACAAAGAAAGAATAATCTTTATAAAATGCTAAGGATTCTAGATAAAGTAAAGCCTGTTTCCTTTTTGAATAATATATCAAATCCTCTAAAAGATCAATGCAATCATTTTCATATTTTTTGCTGTCTAAATAATCTATTTGTGAAAAACAACGTAATGCTTCTACAAAATTCTTTTTATTAAAATAATTTATTCCTAATTCATATAGTTCTTGCATACTAAAATAACCTCATCAATCCCATAATAGAATAGCCAATAAGTAGTGCATAAGCAAATACTATCAAAGTCATCCATAACGCATCCTTTCGCGTTTCTTTAAAGCGTAACAAATACATGAGCCCTAAACCTGAATTGATACTTAATCCTGTCACTAGAGCTCCAAAGGAAAGACCATTCATTAAAAATAACTCTGTCATTAATACACTGGAAGCACAATTTGGTATAAGACCTATAAAACCTGCAAATAAAGGGGAAAGCCATTCATTTGATTTTAGAAATGTTAAGATCACTTCTTCTCCAATAGTATAAACCAACATACCGAAAAATAAATTAATGATAAATACATATAAGAAGATAGTAAAACAATGAGAAAAAGGATGAAGGAGATGCTTGTGTATCCAAGTTTCTTCTTTATGCTCATGCTCACAGCAATCAAGCTTTACTTCATCTATAGTATTTAAAGAAGAAGCTTTTACATCAACTACATAGCCTAAAATGCAGGCAAAGATAAATTTTATGCCTAATAAAGGAAGTATATAAATCATTTTATGATAATCACTAAATAGGATAAATAATGCTTCATCAGAGCATGCAAAAAATATCGCCAAAATCGTCCCTCTGCTGATTTGCTTCTTTTGATACATATCAGCTCCAACAATCGATATTCCACATTCAGGTATTAAGCCACATGTAGCCCCAACGACTGGAGATATACCTTTATGCTTTTGAAACAATTGTGTTACTTTTTCATGCAGAAAAGAAAAAATAAAATACAATACGAAGGCTACTGCAAATACCTTTAGACTATCTAGCAATGAATCTAATAAAAGATCAAGCATAGGTTTTACACTCCTGACATAAGCCAAAGATAGTAGTAGACAGTTTATCTACTTCAAAGGCATGCTGTAAAGAAATATGTGCTATAAATCCATTAGTCTCCTCACAGACTAGATGTGTGATTTTACCACATTGCTTGCATATCAAATGTAAATGATTTTCACAATCCGAAGAAAATTGATATTCAAAGCATTTTTTGATGGGGTTATAATTTTTTCTTATTATTTTATTCTCCTCTAGATTTTTAAGTTTACGATAAATTGTAGCTTTATTTATAGTTTCTTTAAACAAATGTACAATTTCTACTCCTGTGTAACCTTGTTCAGGATGATTTTTAAATAAAGATAGGATTTCCCTTTGATGATTCGTTTGATACATGCTTTCTCCTTTTGCGACTCAGTCGCAATTATTATCATTATACTATTTTTTTTAATAATTTCAAGCTTTCTCGCATAAAATTTTTTGGTGAGGCTTGTGAAAAAATATTTAATTTTATATACCTCTGTTCTTTTTATTATCATAGGTGTAGGCTTAGTCATGATTTATTCTGCATCAAGTATCTGGGCAGAATATAAAACTGGAAATCCGTATTATTATCTTTTAAGACAAGGTTTATTTTTTGGAGTTGGATTCGTAGGCTTTATAATAGCCTCTAGAATCCCTTATCAGTTTTGGCTAAAACAAGCAAATAAAATCTTTTTTGCTTGCTTGCTTCTTCTCATTCTTGTATTGATACCAGGAATAGGAATTGTTCGTGGTGGGGCACGTTCTTGGATAGGAATTGGTGATTTTTCAATTCAGCCTGCAGAATTCATGAAGCTAGGGTTAATTATTTTTACAGCAAAATTTCTTTCTAAAAATAAAGGCATTTTAAAGAAAAATCGATATTTTTATGCTTACATGCTATTTGTAGGAATTATATTTGGTCTTATCCTACTTCAACCCGATTTTGGCAGTGGATTAATTATGGTTATGGGTATTGTTATGCTCCTATTTGTAGGGGAGTTTCAATTAAAAAACATTGTGATTGGTATGATTTTTGCATTAGGAGGATTGACCCTAATGATTTTAGCAGCACCTTACAGACTTGAACGTATTATATCATTTTTAAATCCTTGGGAAGACCCACTTGGAAGTGGATTTCAAATCATTCAATCTTTGTATGCAATCTCACCAGCCTCCTTGTTTGGATATGGGCTATTTAAATCAAAACAGAAATATTTCTATTTACCTGAACCTGGAAATGATTTTATATTTGCAATTATTGTAGAGGAATTAGGAATTCTTGGTGGTATACTTTTAATCTTACTCTTTGCTATTCTCATTTATTTAGGATATAAGCTAGCTAAAGCAAGTAAGGACAGCTTTGCCAGCTATTTAGTGTTTGGCTTTACCTCCTTATTGATGATCCAGGTATTCATCAACATAGCTGTAGTTATTGGATTAATTCCTGTGACAGGTGTAACCTTGCCCTTTGTATCCTATGGAGGATCAAGCTTAGTCATTTCAATGTTTATGATGGGAATCATTTTTAATGTTATGAAAACCTGTGATAAGGATCTATCCTTTGAATATGGTTATGTTAAAAAAATAAAAAGCCCAAAACGGGCTTAATCAACTAGCATTTGTTCATCAATGGGTTCTTTGTTGGATAAATCTAAAAAGCACTCCTTGATTGGGTCCTCTGTATTAAATATTTCACGTACAAATAATTCTGCAACCATTAAAGCACCTTCCATAACCAAATGAGAATGATCATCCTTTGCCTCAGGATGGGACGCATATTTTCCAGTAGGAAATATCATATGAAATTTTTTAGACTCCTCCTCACCAAGTCTAGTATATAAATTCATAGTTAACTGATTTAAATCCACACAGGTATAGCCATGCTTTTTTGAAAATTCAAGCATAGCCTTTGGATAATCCTGATGAGAATTAATGCATTTCCCATTTTCAAATTTATGTCTTGTAATGGAGGTAGCATAAACAATATGCCCTCCTCTTTTTTCTATTTCTTCAGCAAAATAGGCTAGATTTTTCTGATAGGTCCCAAAAGGCTCTGTATATCTAGAGCTATCCTGCTTCTTTTCATCATTGTGTCCAAATTGACAAATCACATAATCGCCAGCTGACATTTTTGATAATATTTTATCAAATCGACCTTCCTCTATAAAGCTTTTTGTACTTCTACCATTTTCAGCATGATCCTCAATCAAACATTCATTTTTAGCAAATAAATGAAGCACCTGGCCCCAACCAAATTGGGGATAACTAAAAATGTTATTGTACTTCATAGTGGAATCCCCCATCATAAATATTTTCATAGTTTTCTCCTTTACTAAGAATAAAAGGGCATAAATGCCCTCTTCTTACTTATATTTTTTACGTGCCTCTTGACGTTTTTGTTTACGAACATCACTAGGTTTTAAATAATATTGACGCTTTTTCGCCTCTTGAAGGTTACCAGATCTAGAAACATCTCGTTTGAATCTACGTAATGCATCTTCGATGCTTTCTTTTTCACGTACAACAGTTTTTGGCATGACTAAGCCTCCTTCCAAGGACGAATTCCTATAATATTATACATAATTCAAAAGCGATTGTAAAGATATTTTTAGAAAAAATAAAGCTATTTTGTAAAAAAATATTTTTTTTCTAAAAAAGCATTCTTTTTTTTGTTTGAATTAGCTTCTTTCTTCTAAAATCCTACCTCTAAGCTTGCCATCCTGATAAGACTCTATAGAAACACATACATTTTTTCTTAAATATATCTCATCCTTAGGAACATAGATCTCTAAATAATTACTAGAATGTCCCATCATTTCCTCTAAGGAGGTAGATTTTTCAAGAATCACATCCACATTTTGATGGATAAATTTTTTAGCATAGGACTCTTCTAGAGTCTTTGATAAATCAAGTAATATTCTAGTTCTATCCTTTTTTACTGCATCTGAAATTTGAGGAAATGTACTTGCCTTTGTTCCTTTTCGAACAGAATACGGAAATACATGAAGCTTACTAAACTTAATTTTTTTAATAAATTCCAAAGTATTTTTAAACTCAGCTTCTGTCTCATAGGGAAACCCAACAATTACATCTGTTGTTATTGAAATGTTAGGACGAGCTTTTCTTATTTTTTCTATCTTTTCATAAAAAAATTGACTCTTATATTTTCGTTCCATTTTTTCTAATATTAGGTCACTACCTGACTGTAAGGGCAAATGTAAATGATCGGCTAATATGGTAGAGGATTTCATAAGATCTATAAACTTATCATCTACCTCATTTATTTCGATAGAGGATAAGCGTAGACGCTTAAGACCAGGAATCTCCTTTAGTATCCTTTCTAATAAGTCTGAAAGATGTAATCCATGATCCTCATACCTTCCCGTATGGATCCCTGCTAAAACCACTTCTAAGTAGCCTTCAGATACAATGCGCTTTATTTCTTTAATAACATCTGCTGCTGGCTTTGAACGTACTGGTCCTCGAGCATAGGGAATAATGCAATATGTACAAAAATTTTCACAGCCATCCTCTATTTTCACAAATGCACGTGTATGATCATAGCTTGTAACCTCTAAGGGCTCATACTCTCTATGCTGCAATATATCTAAAATATTAATCTGCTTAGCAATATCCTTATGGAAGAGGCTATCTTCTAGCATAGGAATGATATCAAGCTTATTCCCATTCCCTACCAATACATCAATGCCCTCTAGCAACAAAGCTTCAGGATTAGTTTGGCTATAGCAGCCCATTACACATAGTACAGCATCTTTATTTAATTTAGCTAACCTATGAATCATCCTTCTACTTTTCGCATCAGCCATGTTTGTTACAGAACAGGTATTGATAATAAATGCATCACAATCCTCCGTTGGCTCTCCCACCTGATATCCTCGTTTTATAAGTTCATTTTTTAATGCATTTGATTCATATATATTAACTTTGCATCCTAAAGTAACAAATCCAACTCGTTTCATTTTAATTCCCACGCATAACTCATTGCAGATAACACATAATAAATTACTGTCTCCGTTCTAAGAATTCTTGGTCCTAAGCCTACACAAACAAAGCCTTGACTCCTTAAATACTCTACTTCCTCAGGAGCAATACCACCCTCAGGTCCAACCAATATAGCTATTTTATCAGAAGGCTTTGCATTCTGTATCATTTTTTTAAATAAAGAGGCTTCCTTCCTCTTAGCACTTTCTTCATAGCATAAAAGCTTTATTGTAAAGGTAGAAAAATCAAGCTCCTTTACTTTTTTTATATCATGGACCTGAGGCACAATCGTGCGAAAAGACTGTTCTGCAGCCTCCTTCGCAATCTTAT
Organism: uncultured Anaeroplasmataceae bacterium; assembly: GCA_910579215.1. Taxonomy (GTDB): domain Bacteria; phylum Bacillota_I; class Bacilli_A; order Acholeplasmatales; family Anaeroplasmataceae; genus Pelethenecus. Next base: position 154,796 of record CAJTTN010000004.1, on the reverse strand, counting down.
TGAACCTTTCTAATTTGTTTTCTCTTTTTTTAGGATCTAGCTTAAATAAAGACCTGCTCATGAGCGTAGGATGAATTTCTCCTACTCCAAGCTGAGTACCGTATTTAATAATAGACTCTAGCTTATCTCCCTTAGGATATCCTTGAAATAAAGAGACAAAGACCGGCAACTCAAAATTGCCGGTTTCTTCCTTAACAACTCTAAACTTTATCTCTTTATTATGAATTTCTGTTACTTCTGCTAAATAGGTTTTTCCCTGTAAGCCAACCAAAACCTGATCTCCTACTTTTCCTCTTAAAACATTTTTTATTTGATAAGCGGCTTCTCCAACAATTGTAGTGGCTTCAAATTCTTCTAAAGAAATAAAAAATTTTTGCATATTAATTCGCCTTAAATTTACGATATTTCATTAATAAAATTGGGAAAAGAATAGTAGAAACAATGATTCCTCCCCATAAACCACCACATATTAGGATACTATTTAAGAAAGAATCCTGAATAATATAATATATGGAAGCTCCTAACGCTAGTGTAGTGCCTAAAATATATAGAACTACAGCAAAATAATAAAAGAAATTAATCCAAAATGATCTTTCATGAATTGCTGCCTCTAAAACTAGAGCATAAGCCTCCTGATCTAAATATTCTAAATATAGACAATCATATCCATATGGTTCTAAATCCTTACGTTCATTATAATCGTTTTTATTATTTTCAATCAAGGGACAAACCATAACCAATTGAAAGGTTTCATTATTTTGATATAAATCGTATAGTCCTTTATATTTTTTTCCATATGTCATTTTAGTATAGGTAGAAAAATCAAATTTTTCCTCTTCTTTTTGTTCAAAAAGACCTAATTTAATCTCTGTAAGTGCCTTTTGGGTTTCTTTTCTTTTCGTATCCTCAAACAATAGCTTTTCATATTCCATCATACGCTTTTTCCTCCTAAAATATAATCATAAGTATTATATCAATTTTGATAATAAAAAAAAAGGGCTAACCAAAAGAATTAGCCAATTTTTTATTGAAATAATTTTTTAAATCGTTCCCAAGGAGACTTCTTTTCTGTTTTCTGAACATTCCCAAGCTTCTCTAAAAGCTCTTTTTCCTCTTGAGTTAGATTGGTTGGTGTTTCAACATGTACGATAACATATTGATCCCCTCTAGAGGATGAGGAGGATTTTGGATTTTTGGTTCCTTTCCCACGCAAACGGAAACGAGTTTCTGTTTGTGTACCAGCAGGAATTTTCAGCATAACGGGAGCGTCAATGGTAGGAACCTCAATAGAATCTCCTAATGCAGCCTGTGTAAAGCTAATAGGTACATTTAAAATTATATCTGATCCATCTCGAATAAAATTCTTATGTGGAGTAACCGTGAAGGTAATATATAAATCTCCAGGTCCTCCACCATTTATACCAGCTTCTCCACAGCCAGCCATACGTAAGGTCATTCCTGTATCAATGCCTGCAGGAATCGTTACATCTACATCCTTCGTTTTTCTAATGCGGCCTTTTCCACCACAGCCATCACATTTTTTGGTAATTACCTTTCCTGAGCCTCCACAATCTGGACATGTAGTTTGTACAGTGGATTGACCAAAAATTGTTTGCTGACGCATGTAGACTCTTCCTTGCCCCTTACACTTAGAACAAGTCTTTATATCATTTTTAGAATATGCTCCTGTCCCTCCACAGGTAGTACATTCATCATCTACTGTCAAGCGAATTTTCTTTTTACAGCCATATACAGCATCCTCAAAGCTGATGGTCATGGTCTTTTCTACATCCTTACCCTGTTGAGGTCCATTATGTTGATTCCTAGACCCACCTCCAAAGAAGGAAGAAAAGATATCTTCAAAGCCACCAAAACCACCAGAGAAGCCACTAAATCCACTAAAGCCTGAGCCTCCTGCTCCTCCCATAGGATCATCAAAGCCAAATTGATCATAGCGAGCCTTTTTTTGCTCGTCTGATAACGTATCATAGGCTTCATTTATTTCTTTAAATTTTTCTTCTGCACCTGGTTCTTTATTGATATCAGGGTGATATTTTTTTGCCAATTGTCTATAGGCTCTTTTAATTTCATCCTGACTCGCTCCCTTAGATAAACCAAGCACCTCATAATAATCACGTTTTGCCATTAGGTCACCTCATAAGCATGAAGGGGCCAAAAGGTCCCTTCATTTTTAAACTCTTATTGTACGTCTGAGAAATCTGCATCAACCGTATTATCCTTCTTAGAGGAATTACCTTGGTTTTGATCAGGCTGAGGCTGTTCTGCTTGTGTTTGCTGATATGCTTTAACAGCTATATCTTGAGCAACCTTTTCTAAAGCCTCTTTCTTCTCCTTTATGTCTGCCATATCGTTCTTATCTAGAGCCTTTTGTAAATCCTCACATAGCTTTTCTGCATTTTCTTTTTCTGTTGGATCTACATTTTGTAGCTCTGATAATGCCTTCTTTGTTTGGAAAATTAATTGATTTGCTTCATTTACTAAATCAGCTTCCTCTTTACGCTTTTTATCGGATTCAGCATTTTCCTCAGCTTCCTTAACCATTCTTTCAATCTCTGCATCAGATAATCCTGAACCACCCTGAATCGTGATTTTTTGTTCCTTACCTGTACCTAAGTTTTTAGCAGAAACATTAACGATACCATTCGCATCAATATCAAATTTTACTTCGATTTGTGGTACTCCACGTGGAGCAGCTGGAATATCACCTAATTGGAAGCGACCCAAAGTTTTGTTATCTGCAGCCATTGGTCTTTCTCCCTGTAATACATGAATATCTACGGCTGGTTGATTGTCTGCCGCTGTAGAGAAAACCTGACTCTTAGAACAAGGAATAGTCGTATTTCTCTCAATTAACTTCGTGAATACGCCACCTAAGGTTTCAATACCTAAAGAAAGTGGAGTAACATCTAATAACAATACATCCTTAACATCACCAGTTAAAACACCACCCTGGATAGCAGCACCCATAGCTACAACCTCATCTGGATTAACAGACTTATTAGGCTCCTTACCTAATTCTCTTTTAACAAGCTCTTGAACAGCTGGAATACGAGTTGAGCCTCCAACAAGTAGGACTTGATCTAAATCCTTAGCTGTAAGCTTAGCATCCTTTAAAGCTCTACGAACTGGTCCTAAACAGCGCTCTACAAGATTTGCTGTTAATTCATTGAATTTTGTTCTAGATAGACTTCTATTTAAATGTAGAGGTCCAGCAGCACCCATAGAAATAAATGGTAAGCTGATTTCTACAGAGGTAACTCCTGATAAATCCTTCTTTGCTTTTTCTGCAGCATCCTTTAAACGCTGTAAAGCCATTTTATCCTGATTTAAATCAACACCACTCTCTGTCTTGAACTCAGCAACTAACCAATCCATAACTGCCTTATCAAAATCATCTCCACCTAAAACATTGTCTCCCGCAGTAGCTAATACTTCAAAAGTACCATCTGCAAGAGAAAGGATAGAAACGTCAAAGGTACCTCCACCTAGGTCAAAGACAAGCACCGTTTGCTCTTTATCTATTTTATCTATACCATAAGCTAAGGCAGCAGCCGTAGGCTCATTGATAATACGCATTACCTCTAAGCCAGCAATTTTTCCTGCATCCTTAGTAGCCTGACGCTGAGCATCATTGAAATAAGCAGGAACTGTAATTACAGCCTTGTCTACTGTCTCTCCTAAATAGCTTTCTGCAGTTTTCTTTAAATTTTGTAAAACCATTGCAGATATTTCCTGTGGAGTATACTTTTTTCCATTTACATCTACACGATAATTTGTTTCTCCCATATGACGCTTAATGGAGCTTACTGTATTTGGGTTTGTAATTGCTTGACGCTTTGCAACATCACCAACCTGAATTTCATCTCCCTTAAATGCTACTACAGATGGAGTAGTTCTTACACCCTCAGCATTTGTAATAACCTTCGCTTCTCCTGCTTCCATTACACTAACACATGAATTTGTTGTACCTAAATCAATACCAATAACCTTATTTGACATACTAATTTTCCTCCTGTTTCTCTTCTATCTTATTTATTTTATTTACTACAACCATTGCTGGTCTTAATATGCGATCCTTATACATATACCCTGTCTGCATAACCTTAGTTACCAAATTATCTGCATACTCTGTGTTTTCCTCTGTAGACATAGCCTGCATGGTACTAGGATCAAATTCCTTATGCAAAACTTCAATTTCTTTTAAGCCCTCTGCCTTTAAAATATCCATAAGCTGATTGGTTATCATTTGAAAGCCAAGCAAATAATTTGCAATCTCCGCAGATGGAGCCTCACAATTTACAATTTTACAAAGCATATCAATAGGATTGATCAATTCTCCAATAACCTTCTGAGAAGCATATTTTCGATCTTTAATCGCTTCTTCTTTTAATCTTCGCTTCGTGTTTTCCATTTCTGCAAAAACCTTAAGATATTCATTATGCTTTTCCTTAAGCTCAGCCTCTAGCTTCGCAATTTGTTCCTTAAATTTATTATCTTTCTTTTCTTTTTTGACCTTAGTATCCTCCTTTGGAGTTTCCTCAGTCTTTTCCTTTTCTTCTACTTTTACTTCTTCTTTCATTTCCTCAGTCAATTTCATTACCTACCTATTATATAATTTTGGCATACTTTTAGCAACATATTCTAAAAGTGGAACAACTCCACGATAATTCATACGAGTTGGTCCTACTAAAATGATAGTTCCATATTCATTGTCATCAATATAATATGGAATCGTCACAATAGAACAATCCTCTAGTCCGTTCGTGTTTTCCTTACCAATTTGTATTTTTAAATTTCCGGCTGAGCATTGCGCAAAATCTGTGATAGCCTCATCATCAATCGCTTTTAAAATTTTTTGCATGATTTGATAATCCTGAAATTCAGGCTGATTAAACAATCTAGATAAACCAGAATCATAGGTTTCTGTATTTAAAAACCTGGAAAAGCCTTTGATCATAAAATTCAAAATATCATCTCTAAAATCAACCATTTGCCGAATTCTTGGCTTAGAAGCTTCTTTAGATAAAACCTCTCGAATTTCATATACAGAATGATTGTACATGGCATTGTCAAACATTTCAATAATCTTCAATAAATCATCCTGATTATACCCCTCAGGAATCGTTATTCTTTGCGATTGAACCTGTCCTGTGTTCGTCACTATAAGCATTACAGCCTCTGTATTAGAAAGTGGAACAATTTCCATTTTCTTTACCTTTGCAAAATCAGCACTTGAGCCTAATATGATTGTATAGTAGCCTGTCAACTCACTTAAAAAATCTGCAAGCTTTTTCAAGGCATCCTCTTTTGCAAGCTTTTTGTTATCTAATATTTCATCTAAATATTTAAAATATTCTAAAACCTGCTCATCACGAATAATCAAATGATCAACATAGTACCGATAGCCTGTTTGTGAAGGAATTCTTCCTGAAGAGGTATGTGTTTTTTCTAGGTATCCCTTTTCCTCTAAATCCTGCATATCATAACGAATGGTAGCGGAAGAAAAATCCAAATAAGGCTTTTCTGTTAAAGCCTTAGAGCCTACTGGCTCATTGCTCGTAACATAATCCTCTATAATGGCTTTAAGAATTAACTTTTGACGATCGCTTAACATTTCATCACCTCAATTTTGCACTCTCATTTCCTTAGTGCAACACTATTATATACCAAACCCTTGGCACTGTCAACTAAAAAGTGCTAAAAATTGTTATAAAAGAAAAAGCACACAAGCAAAGATTGTGTACTTTGAACTATAAATAAGGATTATGTTTTCTTTCAAATCCTATAGTCGTTTTTTCATCATGTCCAGGATATACCTCTATTGAATCCTCAAAGGTATCTATAATACGCTTTAAACTGTTTCTCATCTTAGAAGCATCTCCTGTAGGAAAATCTGTTCTTCCCATGCTCATATGAAATAGGGTATCTCCACTTAAGAGCTTACGATGATATGCATATACGACACTGCCTTTCGTATGTCCTGGCATATGATATACCTTAAACTTATACCCGATAAGCTCAAATTCCATTCCATCCTTTAAGGGAATAATTTTAAATTGGGCTGAGGAAAAGGGTTGGGTCAAACCAAGCATTCGATATAAGGAAAGACTTGAATCATTCAAAAAAGGAAGCTCTGCCTCATGAATGTAAATAGGAACATTAAAAAATCTTATTCCATCTATATGATCTATATGTCCATGTGTCAAAAGAATAGCTTGTATTTCATATTTTTCTTTAATCCTTTCTGCCGAACGCTTAAAGTCTAACCCAGGGTCTACTAAAATACATTTTCCCTGATTTGAAATTACATATGTATTCGTTTGAAACTCTCCAGTAACGATTTTTTCTATCATAGCCTAATAAAAAGAAAAAAGCTTTTTGCAAGCTTATTTCTTTTCCTTATGAGTAGTATGTTTACGGCAAAAAGGACAATATTTTTTAATCTCCATTCTTTCAGGAGTTGTCTTCTTATTTTTGTCTGTATAGTAATTTTCATTCTTGCATTCAGAACAAACTAGCTTTACTAAATCACGCATCTTCTTTCCCTCCAGACTTAAAGATTACTTCCTTTAAAATTATATCAAATAAAATTATTTAATGCAACTACTTTTTTTCTTTTATTAGCTTTGATATAATAAGAGTTGGTGATAACAATGATGAATCGAACAAAAACACGACAATTTATGTTGAAAAATTTACCCTTTGGCGGAAATCAGCACATTTACATTCAAAGCATGTGCAATACGAAAACAAAGGATGTAGCAGCAACCGTAGCCCAAATTTTAGAATTAGAGCAATTAGGCTGTGAAATCATTCGAGTTGCGGTTTTAGACCAAGAGGATGCTCTAAGTATAGCTAAAATAAAGGAGCAAATTCATATCCCTTTGGTTGCAGATATTCACTTTGATCCTGAGCTTGCTATTATAGCCATTAAGCAAGGCATAGATAAAATAAGATTGAATCCAGGAAATATTTCTAATAAAGAGAAAATAGTTGAAATCGTACAGCTTTGTAAAGAAAAAAATATCCCTATAAGAATTGGAGTTAACGGAGGTTCTCTTCCTAAGGATATAGCCAAGCCAACGAAGGAGCATATGATAGAGGCGGCAAGAAGACATATTGTCATATTAGAGGAATTAGGCTTCTATAATATTTGTTTATCGTTAAAATGCTCTTCTATTGATTTGACACTTGAGACCTATGAGCTAGCTAGCAAAACCTTTCCTTATCCTCTACATGTAGGCATTACAGAGGCAGGAACATCCTTTAAGGGATTAATAAAATCTAGTATTGGAATTTCTAAAATCCTTGATTTAGGCATCGGAAATACAATTCGAGTTTCTTTAACCGATCATCCTAAGCATGAAGTGATTGCAGCAAAAGAAATTTTAAAGGAGCTACATTATCTTGATAATATCCCCACATTAACTGCCTGTCCAACCTGTGGTAGAACTGCCTACAATATGATTCCAATTGCTAAAGAAATTGAAGAATATTTAAATTACGTCAACAAAAAAATACATGTAGCTGTTATGGGATGTGCAGTCAATGGACCTGGAGAAGCTAGGGAGGCAGATTTAGGGGTAGCCGGTGGCAAGCAGGAAGCCATTCTTTTTAAAAAGGGAGTAATCATCAGAAAAATCAAAGAAGAAAATATTTTAGAGGAATTAAAAAAAGAAATTGATATGTTTTAATTTACAGAGGTCTTAAGATTAGCTTAGACCTCTTTTTTAAAGCTATTTGTATAGAATTTAATTTTTTCGTTATGAATTATCCTTTCCTACCATATTTTATATTAGGTGATTTACTTGAAAAAAAGAATTTTTATGGTGATTATATTTTTTATTTTTTTATTTAGTGCATTAATTATTAAATTAGGAGTTATAACCTTCTATGATTCTAATAAAATAAATATTTTAGCTAATGAATTATGGAAAAGAGATATTCCCGTACAAAGCAGTAGAGGATTGATCTATGATCGAAATGGAACTGTAATTGTTGGAAATAAGTTAGCCTATACCGTAGCCTCTATAAATCGTCAAGTAAAAAATAAAGAAGCTACCGCAAAAACACTTGCAGAAATACTCAACTGTAAGACAGAGGATATTTTAGCCCATTTAAATAAAAACAATAGTCTAGAATTGATCAAGCCAGAGGGTAGACGAATTACAGATGAACAAGCAAAGAAAATCAATTCCTTGGGGCTACCTGGGATTTATTTAACTGCTGACTCTAAAAGATATTATCCCTATGGTTCTACTCTAGGGCAGGTCTTAGGATTCTGTGGAATTGACATGCAGGGACTTTCAGGAATTGAGTATCAATATAATGATTATTTAACTAGTCAAACGGGAGCTTTATCTATTTATACGGATGCCAAGGGAAATTTGATGCATGATACTACTTCTGTTTATAAGGCCTCCACCCCTGGGATGAATCTATATCTTACGATAGATATGAACTTACAGCTCATCTTAGACGGTGTAATCAATAATGCCATTGCTCAATATGACCCAGACCAAGTAATGGGGTTAATCGTAGATACACAAACAGGTGAGGTTCTTGCTATGACCTCCTATCCCTATTTTGAACCAAGTCATTATCAGGATTATGATCCTAGTATTTACAATCGAATTCTTCCTATTTTTTATTCCTTTGAATTGGGGTCAACATTTAAAATATTCACCTATAGCGTTGCCCTAGAGCTAGGTCTATTTGACATGAACAGCTTCTTTTATTGTGGAGGGAGTACTACAGTTGCCGATAGAAAAATACGCTGTTGGAAGGCAGGAGGTCATGGTTCTCAAACCTTTTTAGAGGTCATTCAAAATTCCTGTAACCCTGGCTTCATGGAGCTTGGAAGACGAATTGGAGTAGAAAATTTTTATAAATATCTTAAGCTTTATGGTTTCACTGAAAAAACTGGAATTGATATACAGGGAGAATCTAAGGGAATTGTAATGAATCAAAATAATTGTGGACCTGTTGAGCTTGCAACTCAAAGCTTTGGGCAAACCAGTGCCTATACTCCTATCCAATTAGTTATGGCTGCAATTGCTGCCACAAATGGTGGAACACTTTTAAAGCCTTATCTATTAAAGGAAATTCATAATTATACAGATGAAATCCTTTATACAAACCAAAAAAAGGTTAAGCGACAAGTCATCAGTGACAAAACATCTAGCCTAATGCGATATGCTTTAGAAAATGTTTGTGCTCTAGGTACAGGTAGAAATGCATTTATTGAAGGCTACAGGGTAGGAGGAAAAACAGGAACAGCTCAAAAAATATCCTCAAATGGTGGCTATATTAGTGGAGAATACATTCTATCCTTTCTCGGGCTAGCTCCAATGAATGATCCTAGAATTGCAGTCTATTTAGCAATTGATCATCCAAAGAATGTTGTCCAATATGGAGGTACTGTGGCAGCCCCTCTTGTTGGAGAAATCATGGAACAATCCTTAAATTATCTAGGAGTAGAAAGAGATTACGTAAATCAGATTGAAAAAAATTTAAGATGGTTTTTAGATACTCCAACCTATAAGGTAGAAAACTACATAGGCAAAACAAAAAAAGAAATCAAAACCTCTAGCTTTTATAATTATATCTTCTATGGAGAGGGAGATAAAGTTATTTATCAATCTCCTGATGCAGGAGAAAAAATAAAAGAAGGAGATTCTATTCTTCTTTATTTAGGGTGACTCCCATTAAAAAATGTTCTAAGGACATGTAAACTTAGAACATTTTTTAAATTATTTATAAAACTTTTTCTTTCTCATGGAAAGAATAAAATTCGTTTAGGGGAATTTCTAAAACCTTAGCAATTCTATAGACTATGATTGCATTGGGAGAACATTTTCCATTTTCAATCTCACTTAAAGAGCGTGGAGCGATTTTAATTTTATCAGCAAGTTCTTCCTGTGTCATTCTATACTTATGCCTAAGCTCAACGATTCTTTGCCCTAACAATTTTCTATGTTTAAATTCTTCTTCCGTATAGTTAATTATGCTCAAATTTCATCACCCAATTAATTATCTTATAAGTTGAGTTTAAACTCCACGAGGTTAACATCACATTTTGATAAAATTTAATGATTTATATTCTCTATTATTATTTTCTATTTTATTTTTATAAAATATAGTTTTTTTAAAATATCATAAAAATAAATAAAACATATGAATTGAGAAAAGCTTTTTTTCTATGATATAATAGCTTAAAAGAAAGGGGTGCTGATACCAATGTGCATTTAAGCTTATAAACTTGCAATCCAATTTATATTTTAAAAGCGTCTCAAGAAATTGAGGTGTTAAAAATGAAATTTAATGATATATCTTTAACTTTGAAAAGCGGAAGGAAAATAGTAGAACATTTAACCTTCACCTTATCAAATCAGGATAAGCTTGCAATTATAGGCGAAGAGGGCAATGGAAAATCCACTCTAATCAAATACATTTATGATAAAATTTAATTGATGATTACTGCTTCTATCATGGTCATATAGAGATTTCGAAAAATTCTATAGGCTATTTAGAACAAACCCTAAATACTTTGTGATACTTCTATGGGGCTATGGAATCATGACTAAATTTTTTCCATGTCCTAGTTATACACATCAAAGTTCAATGTCTATTATGAAACATCAAAAAAATCTATATTAAGTATTTATCTGCTGCCTTTGGGAGTGCAATGATTACATCAGTATATTCACTTGTGGATATGGCAATGGTCGGACAATATCAAGGTCCAGATGGTACGGCAGCGTTAGCTGTTGTTGCTCCTGTATGAAATATTATTTATAGTCTAGGGCTTCTCATGGGAATTGGCGGCTCTGTAATTTTTAGTTTAGTTAGAGGACAGGAAACAAAGAGAAGAGAAAACGAAAATGAGTATTTTACTGTTTCCATTATAGGATCAGTCATTCTTGCTATCATATCATGGGTGGCAATTATATTTTTTTTGACAAGCCAATCCTATCATTTTTTGGTGCAGATAGCAACTTGCTTTCATTGTCTAAATCATATTTAACGCCTGTAAAAGCAGTCATTCCGCTGTACCTGTTCAATCAAATGCTAGCGGCTTTTCTACGGAATGACAATCACCCCGAACTTGCTACTATCGGCATATTAGCTGGAGGATTGTTCAATATTATTGGCGATTACATTTTTGTATTTACTTTTGATATGGGAATTTTGGGTGCAGGACTTGCAACAGCAGTTGGTTCTGGGATTTCGTTTGCAGTCATGGTTTCACATTTCTGGTCCAAGAAAAATACGCTAGTTCTCCGAAAACCAACTGGTTTTTTGAGAAAATTGAGAAAAATAACGGTTACTGGTTTCCCAACATTTTTTGTCGATATTGCAATGGGGATTTTGACGGTACTTTTCAACCGTCAGATTATGAAATATTTAGACAGTAATGCACTAGCTGTTTATGGACCGATTGTCAATATAGGTACGATTGTCCAGTGCTGCGCTTATAGTGTGGGGCAGGCTGCACAGCCAATTATTACTATAAATTATGGTGCAAAGAAATGGCGGCGTATCAAAGAAACTCTGCGATATGCTCTATACACTATTGGAGTATTTAGTATATTTTGGACTGCACTCAGTTTGATTTGCCCTAATTTTTACATTTACATTTTCATGAAACCAACAAAAACAATATTGGATATTGCACCCACAATAATCCGTTGTTATAGCATATCATTTCTATTATTGCCATTGAATATTTTCTCTACTTACTATTTTCAGGTGATAATGAAACCGAGAGCCGCTTATCCTATTATAAGATCTATGTTAAAAGACTTTAAGGGAGCTATACTATGTGTTACTCATGATAGTAATTATTAGAGGAGGTTGCTTTGGAAACCTACGAGCTTACCAATACGGGATTAAAAAGGCTTAATACTATGTAAACCAAAAGGGACTGGAATTTTCTAACTTTCCAGTCCCTTTTTCCTATTTTGTAGGATATTTTTCTCTATTCTTATTATAGGATGTATGCAATAATTCTTCTGCCTTATGAGATAATGGCTTACCCAAGAAATCATTATAAAGCTTTTGAATTTGCGGATTTAGATGAGAGCGTCTTAGCGGACGGTTTTCATCCTCATGATATAAAACCTGAGCACGCTTAGCAATGTAAGTATCTAAAATTTCATCCTCTTCATTTGGTAAAAATACTTGTTTAACAAATGGCTGGCCACCACCATTGATACAGCCACCTGGACAACACATAATTTCAATAAAATGATATTTTGATGAACCATTTTTAATATCTTCTAGTAATGGTTTAGCATGCTTCATACCAGATGCCATTGCAATATTTAACGTTGTTCCATTGATCTTAACGGTTGCCTCTTTAACTCCATCAAGACCACGACAAGGTGTCAATACAACAGGCTCCATTTCCTCACCTGTAAGTGTATGATAGGCTGTACGTAGAGCAGCCTCCATAACTCCACCTGTAACACCAAAGATAACTCCAGCACCTGTATATTCTCCGATTAAATCCTGATCAAATTCTTCGTCTGGAAGCTTTTTCCAATCTATTCCATTTCTTCGAATCAATCTTGCTAGCTCTCTAGTTGTTATAGAGATATCTACATTTGGTAAATCCTCATTTTGTAAAGCTGGACGCTCAACCTCATACTTCTTTGCTGTACAAGGCATAATAGAAACAACAAAAATGTCCTTAGGATCTAGATTATTTTTCTCAGCATAATAGGTCTTTATAATTGCACCAAGCATAGATTGAGGTGACTTAGAGGTTGAAAGGTTTGGAATCAACTCAGGATAAAAATACTCACAATAATTAATCCAGCCTGGAGAGCAAGAGGTAATCATTGGAATTGGTCCTGTGTTCTTTGTCAAACGCTCTAAAAGCTCACTTGCCTCTTCCATAATGGTCAAATCAGCACCAAAATTAGTATCAAACACACGATAAAATCCTAAACGATGTAATGCAGCAACCATCTTACCAGTACAAGGAGTACCAATTGGTAATCCAAATTCCTCACCTATGGCAGCGCGTACTGCTGGAGCCACCTGGACAATCACCTTTTTTCCTGACTTTAAAGCCTCATCTAAGCGATCAATTTGACTATGCTCCATTAATGCACTAGTAGGACAAACATTGACACATTGTCCACATTGTAAACATGGAGAATCGGCAAAGCTTCTATTCCCAGCCGGACCAACAATCGTGTTAAATCCACGATTTTCAAATCCTAAAATACCTATACCATGTGCTTCCTTACATGCTTCAATACATCTTCCACATAAAATACATTTAGAAGTATCACGAATAATGGAAGGTGCCACCTTATCATAGGTTGAAGGCGTTTGGCTACCACCATAGAAATGTGGTCTAGCCATTACCAAATGTGCCACCTCTAATAATTCACAATCCCCATTTTTATAGCATTCCTGACAGCTACGATTATGATTTGATAAAAGCAACTCTACACTTGTTCTTCTAGCAATTACTGCATCTGGATCTGAGATCAAAATACTCATACCATCTCTTACTGGATATACACAGGAAGCAACTAAATCACGAACTCCCTCTACACGAACTAAACAAACACGACAGCTAGCAACAGAGCATTTGCCGTTTTTAAATGAGCATAGAGATGGAATATTATATCCACATTTGCGACAAGCCTGTAATACAGTTAAAGAATCATCAACTAAATAGGGAAACCCTTCTATTTTAATATTAACTAATGCCATGGTACTACCTCCTATCCCTTATAGATTGCATTAAATTTACATGTTGCTAAGCATGTACCACATTTGATACATTTATTGATGTTGATAACATATGGTTCTTTTCCAGGAACACCTGAAATAGCGTTAGTTGGACATACTCTAGCACACATAGAACATTTCTTACATCTCTCAGGATTGATATGATAATCTATAAGACTCTTACATACACCAGCTGGACATCTCTTTTCTTCAATATGAGCTAAATATTCTTCTTTAAACTTAAGTAAAGTCGAAAGCACTGGATTGGCTGCAGTTTTACCTAACCCACATAAAGCACCAACCTTGATAGTACTAGAAAGACTTTCTAGCTTTTCAATATCTTCTACCTCACCTTGTCCCTCTGTAATCTTATTTAAAAACTCTAATAAACGCTTCGTACCTATACGGCATTGTGTACATTTTCCACAGGATTCATCACAAATGAATTCCATATAAAATTTAGCAACATCTACCATACAGTTATCTTCATCCATAACAATAGCTCCACCTGAGCCCATCATGGATCCTGCTGCAACTAAATTATCATAATCGATTGGTGTATCCAAATCATCCTTAGTTAAGCATCCACCAGATGGTCCACCTGTTTGAATAGCCTTAAATGCTTTGTCGTTAGGAATTCCTCCACCTATATCGTAGATTAATTCTCTTAATGTAGTTCCCATAGGAACTTCAACTAAACCTACATTATTTACCTTTCCACCTAAAGCAAATACCTTAGTTCCTTTAGAACCCTCTGTTCCAATAGAATTAAATACCTTTGCACCCTCACGTAAAATATAAGGGATGCAAGCTAAGGTTTCAACATTATTAATAATAGTTGGCTTTCCCCATAAGCCCTTTACAGCAGGGAATGGTGGTCTAGGACGTGGATTTCCACGCTCCCCTTCAATAGAGTTCAAAAGAGCAGTTTCTTCTCCACACACAAAGGCTCCAGCACCTAAGCGAATACCAATATGGAAATTAAATCCTGTTCCTAAAATATTATCTCCTAAAATACCTATTTCTTCTGCCTGATGAATCGCAATTTTTAGTCGATCAATAGCAACTGGATATTCAGCACGAACATAGAAATATCCTTGAGAAGCTCCGATAGCATAACCTGCAATCATCATACCTTCAATAACTGCAAGAGGATTTCCCTCTAAGATGGAACGATCCATAAATGCACCTGGATCTCCTTCATCTCCATTACAGACCACATATTTGATTTCACTAGAAACATCATGAGCAAATTGCCATTTCTTACCTGTAGGGAAACCTGCTCCACCACGACCACGTAAGCCCGCAGTAAGTACTTCATCAATAACTTCTTGTGGTTGCATAGATAAAGCTCTTAATAGTCCTTTAAAGCCATCATACCCTAAAGCCTCTTCTATATTTTCCGGATCAATTACTGAGCATCCATGTAAGGCAATACGCTTTTGCTTCTTATAGAAATTTATTTCATCCTGCTTGACAACCTTCTTTTGCGTTTGAGGATCAACATATAATAAATCCTCAACGATTTTGTGTCCTATCAAATCCTCTTGTACAATTTTAGTAACATCTTCTACACGAACTGTACGATATAAGGTGTCCTCAGGCATAATTTTAACAAATGGTCCTTGAGAACAGAAGCCAAAGCAACCAACCTGATTTACTTCAACCTTCTCCTCTAATCCATTCAATTTAATTTCTTCTCTAATTTTTTCCAAAATTTCTTTGGATTCATTCGCAAGACATCCTGTACCTCCACATATTAGCACAGAACGCTTTCCTTTAGAATTTAATTTTTGTTCAAAACAAGCTGTACAATGCTTAATATGCTCTTGTAGCTGTTCTGTTGACTTAATTTGCGCCATGTAAAGCAGCCTCCTTCTTATAGGAATCAATAATTTTAGCCACCTCATCAACGGTAACTTTAGAGTAAACCTTGCCATTGATAGATACCGCAGGAGCTATACCACAAGCACCTATACACCTTAAGGAATCAAGCGTAAATAAACCATCCTCCGTAGTCTCTCCTGACTTAATTCCAAGTAGGGTTGCGAACTTATCCAAAACATTTTGTCCACCCTTTACATAACAAGCTGTACCTAAGCATACACCAATAACATATTTTCCCTTAGGTGTTAAAGAGAAAAATGAATAAAATGTTACAACACCATAGATTTCTGATACTGGCATACCAAGCTTTGCAGAAACAATTTCTTGAACCTCTAGAGGAATGTACCCATATTCCTTTTGTATATCACTCAATACAAGCATTAATGGAGTAGGTTCATTCTTGTAGCGATCACAAATGCTTTCAATTAATTGAACAGCTTCATGTCTTAATTTCAAATTCAACACATCCTTTTAATTATAGTAAATTTTATTTCACATACAAAATAATTATATCATATAAATGAACATTGTAAAATACCAAAAAAACACATTTTTTTAAGATTTTGTTATACATTTCTTAAATAAAAGCAAAAAATGCAGAAAATGCTTTCACTTTCTGCAAAATAAGGTTTTTATTTACTTTCCTAAATGACAAATCGCTAACATCCCTGGACCTGTATGCGCTCCAATAATGGGACAAAGTGTAGTCTGTTTAATTTCAAGATTTGGAAATGTCTTATGTAGCTCTTCAGCTAATAGAGTAGATAATTCTTTGCAATCTGCATCACATAAATAAATTGTATCTGTAATCTGTTCATCATAATGCTCTTTAAATAGTTCAAAGAGAGCTTGAACAGCCATTTTATTACCACGCTTTTTAGCTATGGTAGTTAATTTCCCATTCTCATCAATTTTCAATATTGGTTTTATGTTTAACATAGAACCAACAAAGGCTGTGGTAGAAGAAACTCTTCCTCCACGCTTTAAATAGTTTAAATCCTGTACTAAAAACCAATGTTTTATTTTAGTAACATACGCTTTTAACGCCTTAGCATTTTCTTCTAAGCTTACCCCTTGCTCTCTATTTTTTAAAGCCTGTTCTATTAATATACCCATTCCCCCTGTTGCAGCTTTAGAGTCTACAGGTATAACATCTAATTCAGGATATTTCTCCTTCAAGGTTTCACTTGCTAAACAAGCCGCACTAAAGGTAGAGGATAATCCACTGGATAGGGCTAAATACAATATAGAAAAGCCTTCCTTTAAATATGGTTCAAAATATTCTTCATATTGGAATGGTGTAATTTGACTAGTCTTGGTCAAATCTCCTCCTCTTTGTCCATCATAAAAGGCTTTTAATACAGCGGCATCCTCTGGTCCTGTAGAGGTTCTCATTTCCTCTCCTAAGGAATATTGCATAGGGATAAATTTAAGATCCCATTTCTTTATAGATTCATCAACGATGTCTCCAGAGACATCCATCATTATTACATATTTGCTCATAAATTTTCTCCTTAAAAATTATATCGATTTCTTACATATTTTACAGCAAAAATTTAAAATTTGCAAGAAAAAAGAGAGCATTCACTCTCTTATTTACCTATATGGCTTAGCATTAGCATCCCTGGACCTGTATGTGCTCCAATGATAGGAGATAAGGTTGTTTGCTTAATTTCTAAATCTGGATATAGCTCCTTTAATTTCCCAGCAAGCATATCGCCTAATTCCTTGCAATCCGCATTGCTTATATATATTGTTTTAGGAGCCTGTGGATCATAGTTTTCTTTAAAGTAATCAATCAATGCCTGAACAGCCATTTTATTACCACGCTTTTTAGCTATGGTAGTTAATTTTCCATTCTCATCAATTTTTAATATTGGCTTTATGTTTAGCATAGAACCAAATATAGCTGTTGTAGAAGATATTCTTCCTCCACGCTTTAAATAGTTTAAATCCTGTACCAAAAACCAGTTTCTCCCCTTAGGCACTAAAGAGGTAAGTACCTTATAATTCTCTTGTAGGCTCATTCCAGCTTCTCTATTTTTTAAAGCCTGTTCTATTAATATACCCATTCCTCCTGTGGCTGCTAAAGAATCTACTGGCATAACATCCAATTCAGGATATTTCTCCTTCAAGGTTTCACTTGCTAAACAAGCCGCACTAAAGGTAGAGGATAATCCACTGGATAGGGCTAAATACAATATAGAAAAGCCTTCCTTTAAATATGGTTCAAAATATTCTTCATATTGGAATGGTGTAATTTGACTAGTCTTGGTCAAATCTCCTCCTCTTTGTCCATCATAAAAGGCTTTTAATACAGCGGCATCCTCTGGTCCTGTAGAGGTTCTCATTTCCTCTCCTAAGGAATATTGCATAGGGATAAATTTAAGATCCCATTTCTTTATAGATTCATCAACGATGTCTCCAGAGACATCCATCATTATTACATATTTGCTCATAATTCTCACTCCTTGTAGATTATATCAATTTCTTACATATTTTAACCTAAAATATAGATTTTTTCAAGTTATTTGTCTATACTCTTACATATTTCTATTTTAAAAGATTAAAAAAGAGTATTCTACCATTAGAATACCCTCAATTTATGAACTATGATTCCTTTACTTTTTTAACATTTTCAATGCTATTTCATTAAAGTATTTTCCACGTTCTATATAATTTTTAAAGCCGTCAAAGCTTGCAAACATAGGGGAAAATAAAATAATTTCCTCTTTTCGGTCTAGATAAGCCTTTTCAAAAGCCTCATCTAAGGAATTGAAGGTTAAACATTCTACATTATTATCTTGCATATATTTTTCAATTTTTCCCTTAGTTTGCCCATAGGCATATACTCTTTTAAGTTTAGTCAAGGAGGATTTTAGACAATCTAAATTTTCTTTTCGGTCATATCCTCCACAAATGAGTTCTACTGAATCAAAGCATTCTAATGCCGCCATCGTAGAATAAGGATTTGTACTTTTAGCATCATTATATATGAAGGAATTAATCTTTGTAAGACGATATTCTATCTCCTCAAAGCTTTTCATTTGTTCTCGAATAATTTTTGATGAAATTCCCTTCACTAAAGATACTGCTGAAATTGCAGCCATTACATCCTCTAAAAAAAAGGTTTTCTCCTTTAAGGACGGATTTATTTTTAAAATTTTCTTATTTTGAAAATAAATATGCTCATCAAAGATATAGCATTTAGCTAGATAGGAATTCCTTGAAAAAGAAATTTGTTCTGCAGAATTACTTTTTACCATTTCTCTTAAAATAGGATCATCCATGTGATACACACAATAATGAGAGGAGCTTTGATTTTTACAAAGATTTGCCTTACTATCAATATATTCCTTATAGGAGGTATGATGATCTAAATGACAAGGATGAACATTTAACAAAACGCTTATATTAAAATCAATAAGGCTAGCTTCTAATTGAAAGCTAGATAATTCTACAACAAAAATTTCTGCATCCTTGTGCTCTACTAAAGCACGACAAAGACTATATCCTATATTTCCACAGGCTATCGTTTTATATTTTGCCGACAAAATATGTTTAATTAAAGATACTGTCGTCGTCTTTCCATTGCTTCCTGTTACACCTATATAAAACTTTTTTCTTAAAAGAAAGGCCAACTCTACATCGGTAATGACGCGAATATTTTTTTTAAGAAACCCTTGGATTATGGGCTCAGTCATAGGAATTCCTGGTGCCTTAACTACAAATTGATAATCAAAAGTCATAACTTCATCTATATTTAAATAATCATAATCTAATCCTTCCTCCTTTAATAGCATAACGACTCCATCATTTGCTACTCCTGTTCCCAATACTAGTATTTTCATAGTTATATCATCCTCTATACTATTCTACTAGAATTAAAATAGTTTTATGAATCTGTTTTCTATTCATAAATAAAAAAGGTCAGAAGAGATGCTAGTTCCAACTAGCATTTCCTCCAACCATTTCATAATTATTTTATACTATTATCAACCTAAAATATTATCTACAGCTGCTTTTCTATTTTTTCTATACCATAAGGTATCCACCAATTTCAAATTTGCTTGAGAAGCATAGTCTATAGGAGTTCCATTTACCTCTAATAGATAGTTTGTTGTAGCTCCTGCCCCACGTATACTTTTCATTTCATAGCCATCGGTAATAAATTCAAGGGTTCCATTTGTTCCATTGAAATACACATTATCATTAAATTTTAAGAAGTTAGCTATACATTTAATATAAGGGTGTGGTTGTCCTCCAATGAATTTATCTCCTGAACTATTGGTAGGATAATTTCCCAAGCACATAGCGGCAGAAGCAAAGAAATAATCTGGCTTTAAGCTCCTCAAAAATGGAAGCTGATTCCCTCCGTTTACACCACCATTATTTGCTCCTGGGTCTGTTCCATGGTGAGCCGCTTTATATAAGACAACATTGTCCTCTGTAATATTTTTTAAAGGTGTATTAGAAAGGTTTTTATAAAGGTTAGATTCTCCCTTATCCTCTAAATCACCTGCAAAGAAAAATTTAAAGTTTTCAAAAGTCAAAAGGGTGGCTATAGAATAAATATTTAGCTCAGTTGAAATATTTTGACTTGGTAATGCATAGGTCATCGTGTCAATAAAGTCTAAGCTTAGCTTACGATCGATTTGATAATGAGAGCTTGCTCCATTTGTATTCTTCGCACAATCGTAGACTGGATAATATTCAGCACCTTTATTAATATAAGAATTTCTAATATCTACCCAGCTATTATGTAATGCATTCGTAGAACGATCATGTCCATAATCAATAATCGTACCAATGGTAGCTATGCCATCCAAAGCTTTTACTGTGGATTGTGATTCATTACTTGCATAAGCTAAACCTCCCATATGATCCGAATGGCAATGCGTAACAATCATCATATCTAAATGATTATCTTCAGAGATATGTTCCTTTAAAAATTTATTAACATAGGGACCGTCCTTTTTATCTCCCGCATCAATCAAAATTTCAAAATCTCCATATGTGATAAGCGTTGAATCTCCATATTGCTGATGCATTTCAATACTATAAATTTTTAACTCCTTGATTTCTTCTTTTAAAACCTTAACCTCATACCATCGAGTACAAGAATAATCTCCAACCGTAAAGCACACCTCTAATTGTACCATTTTGTCCTCATTACGTGGAGGAATTACCTGCAGTGGATTAATCCGAATCACCTCTGGATTAGAAGAGGTTATGTAACTGATTGAAGTTTCAAAAGGCTTTACAGTCTCTAAAGGAAGCGTATCTACAATATCCTCAAAGGTATAGAGTAAGGCCTGTGCATAAGCCATTTCCTCATCTGTAAGCTCTGTAAAGGTGAAATCTAAAAGCTCATAGGTTACCCCATAAAATATAATTTGAATTTCCACTGCTTTTTGTTGCTCAAAAGCTTCCTTATAGTTTTTATTTAAGGTAATAGAATAATCCTCATCTAAGGCTAAGGCATAGGTATCCTCCTTTTGAATTACCATACCCTTTAATGAAATAAATTGATATAAATATTCGTCCACATGCTCTGCAAAACCAAGTAAAGAAGCATCTACTGGTTCTACTGATATAGTACTAATTTTAGTTTTCTTTAAAACAGAGCCCTTTAAAATACTTTCTGTTGTATCAAAAATACCCACCAAGTCATAAGAAGCTCCAAGCTCTAAACTAAGATCCTCTACTAATAAGACGTTTGACTTATATGCAATAAAGCTAAAGGTATTGTTCTTCGTTAGAACTGTACCTAAAATATGATAGAGTCCATCCTTAAGCTCTGTAATTTCCTGCTGTTCTGGATATAGATATAGCGTACAATACGCTTCAGCACCATAATAGATCTGATCCTCTGCATAGGAAAGCCTTATCCTATAAATTCCCGCTTGATTTGGCTTAGCAATTTCTATGTCATTATAATAGTAAGCTATATTTAGCTCTACATCATAATTGGTTTTATAGGAAATTTCATATTCTATTCCCTCTTCATAATAGGCATCTTCAGCTTCTATCGCTAATCGATATTTATGATCTATTACAACATTTATTTTCTTGGTAAAATCCTTATAAAAATGATGCTCCGTAAAGAAAAAGATGACCTCATAGGTTCCTATAGAAGAAAAGTCAGAAACCTTTGTTCCATTTAAATAATATTCTATTTGTACAAAATCCTCTACCTCAAAAGCAATGGCTGCTCCTACTAATGCATACATATCCTCATAGGGTAAATTATATTCCGCTTTATGTATAGTAAATTCTACTTCTTTGCTTCCGACATAATTTGAATCTGTAATTACAACCTTAACCGTATATAAGCCTGGCAGCTTTGGCTTTTCTTCTAATTCTATACCATCCTGATAAAATATCAACATATATGACATTGAAAGATTAGGCTCTACTACATATTCCCTATCATACTCTACTTCAAAAGACTCTAGTGTTATGTCAATTGAACAAGGCTGTATCGTTAAAGTTCTTTCAATCGTCGTTGAATTATAAGAATCATTTCCTGAAAAGCTTATAACCACTCTATATTCTCCAACATTTACAGGAAAATCTATAATTTTATCTTTCTCATAATAGGTATATTCTAAAGGAAATCCTCCGTCAATTGAGGCTGATAATTGCTTTTCTTTTCCATCATAGATAAAGCTTTCATTTTCTGCAATAATGGTAAGATCTGCCTTTACAATTTTTAAGGTTCTAATAATTGAACAAGGACTATAATTTTCATTTCCTAAAAAAGAAATTTCACATCGATATTCCCCTACTTGTATAGGCTCCTCAACCAATACACCATTCAAAGTATACTTATAAATCAAAGGAAACTCTTCAACATTTGTAGATGCTTGCAAAACCTTCTTCGTTCCATCATAGGGTACCTCTTTATTTTCACAAATGATTTCTAGCTCGGATTGATTCTCACTTGTGGTCTGTACAACTTCCTTAGCATAGGTTACATAGCTAGCATCTGTTTTTAACTGAAGGAAAATCACATACTCTGTACCTGCTGTTAAATTGGTAAAGGTATATTCTGTTGTAGCTCCTATTGTTAAAGAATTAATTTCATCAACTTCTTTTCCACCCTGTTCTAATAAGGCTCTTGCTGTAACCTCAGTATTACTATGAATCGTTTCATAAAAGGTAATGGAATCCTTGGTTGTAGTTACACTAGTAATTTGTGCACTTATTTCTATAGAATCTGTTTTACAACCAAACAAAAACAAAATGAAAACCAAAAGTAGAGTATGTAAAATTATTTTAATCCTTCTCATTGGGACCTCCTTTTTTATTTTATATATATTTTAAAGACTAGAATAGGATGGACAAAGCCATCCTATTCCTTTTGATTTAGTTTGCCTTTGCCTGAATGGTAAAACCACTAATTCCTACCTGTACATTACTTGTACTAGTTGTAGTAAATGCAATTCTCACTTGCTTAACTTCTTTTGAAAGTGTAAAGGATTCTAAAACACTAGGCACAGTTATACTATCACTACAGGTAACCCATTCGGTTCCATTAAAATATTCTAAATGAATATCCTTAAAAGTCTTAGTAGTCCATTGTTTTAAATTGACACTAAAGGAATCTATATAATATCCTGCATCATTCAATTGCAGAGTTACATAGGTCGTATTATTTTTTGCAGCAACTACAGGACAATCTGTGATTGTATTAGATTGTTTACAAGCATTATCAAATGTAAGAGTTGCGTCTAACAATCCATCTCCAATGATGCTTGAAGAAAGAACTCTTTGTGTATAGGAGGTAGTCCAGCTTCCTTTATAATCATTAAAATTCTTCGTTAGATCGTATTCAACTGTAGTAACGCCACTAGGATCAAAGGTTTTAACAGCTATAGTTACCAATTTATCCTTATAATTTACATCTGCTGATATAACAGTTATCTCAATTTTAGAATTCACTCCTGTAAGCTGTATTACATACGTATTATCTACAAATGTAGCCTCCTGATTTGAAATGGAAAGTTCTTCACAAGAAATGGAAAATAAAACTGGGGATTTTAATTTAATCTCATATTCTCCTGCATCAAGTCCAGAAGTCGGATATTCTATAAAGTTTTCCCCATCCGTAGAATATTCTGTCGTGATAGGTAAAGAAATAGGATTTACAATAATCGTATAGGTATGATTATAGGATAGATAGCCCTCACTTGTAGGGGCAAATACGACAAATGTATAGGTTCCTGCATTTTGGAAAGAAAATTCAGGTACCTGATACACTTCTCCTTGTAGAGTGGCTGTATATTCTACCCCATCATAGGTAACGATAAAACCACTTCCTACGACCTGTTTAAATAGTAAGGTATGCTCATTTCCATCATACTCTAAAATCGTATCTCCGTAAATATTAATATATTCGCTTGTAGATCCATCTAGATAACCATTAATATACTGATTATTTCCTAGTTTAAATTGAATCTTTTGTTCTTCTATTTGTATAACCTGTCCAGCAATGGTTATCTCTTGAGCATCATATCCAAGATAATATGTACCCGCAGAGTCTGGCTTTGTATCTAATTTAGTATAAGTCATGCCATCATAAGTATAATAAGATAAGGCTGGTAAGTAACCATAAATAGGGGATACCACTTGCTGAATTGTTGGTACTTTATTCACTGCATATTCAGTAGCATCTAAAACAAGCTGTAGATTTCCTAATTTATTTGCATGAATATCCATTTGATATGCTTTAGTCATTTCAAATGTGGTCAAATCTCCATAGCAAATCCATTCCTCTGGATTCCATTTGTATCCATTGTCATATAAGGCTGTTGGATGAAATACATAAGAAGCTCTTACAAAGTGATGATCTTGTGTTGCATTTCCAAGACCTCCAAAGGTCCATCCATTTCCTGGATCAATTCCTGTAGCTTCTCCAAATATATCAATAACTCTATTATTATGAAGTAATAGTCTTGCGTCATTTCCCGTAAAGGTACAAGTGGTTGACTTGACAAGAATACAGCCTGCTGCTTCTAATGCAGCTATATAATCCTTATTTAAATTTGCATTATAGATTACAAGCTTTTGTCCAGACTCTAAGGTTGTAACAGAGGCATCAAAAGTTGAAATTGGCTTAGAAATATTGGATGTAAATTTTTCACCATTTGTAGTAGAGCCTATCGTATATTCTGATAAATCTACCGTTTTGCCAGTTCCATTAAATAGCACTAAGAATTTATCATTTGATTTCCCTTCATAATATTCTGATATAAACAAATCGGTCGCATGCGTTGGTTCTGTCAATATCACTTGAATGGTTATAGAAGCTTCTAAATAATTTTCATTTTCAGGATAAGTAATTACTACTCCCTTATAGGTTCCTGCTGGTGCATATCTTAAATCCTGAGAATAGGTATATAAAGCATCTGTTTGGGAGTCTTTTGTATAATTAAATTCTGAGCCTACAACTCTTGTAATGGTTTGATTTTCTAAATCAATAACCTCTATAGTATGAGTTGCTTTATCAATAATAAGCTCTACAATCTGATCCATAGCATAAATATAATCTGTACCTGAAAAAGTAATATGTATGGAATAGGTTCCCGCATTCACAATTTCAGTAATATCTGTAGGTAATGTTAAAATAATATCATTTTTAATCATCTCAAATGAGGCAGCACCTATACCTTCATAGGAAAAATATTTTAAAAGATTACTGATATCTATAGCATCTCCATAGATTAATTTAGAAGCCTGATACAACTCTAATGTTTGTTTTTCTATCGATAGAGTAGCTGTCATAGAAGGTATGATATTATAATTGTCAAAGTCTCCAATAAAGTCTGCTGTAGCTAGTGTTTGTCCCACTTCAACAAGTGTATTATTCGTATAGGAAACTGTTACTCCTACAGGCAATTGTCCTGAAATTATAACCTTCTTCTCTGTACCATCATAAATAAATACTACATCTGAAAAAGAGATAGCAGATAAATCATAATCGGCTTTATCTATAGTTAAGATTATTCGCTTAGTTGCAGGATTCAAATATTTTTCTTCACTTCCTGGATAGGACACTACAATTTCATAGCTTCCTGCATTTACAGGCTTTTCAATTTCTATACCATCCTTAAAATATTTAATAGTTACATCTTCTAGGGTAATATCATGATCAACGACAGGAGTAACACTATAGTCCTGTCCATACACTGTAGTAATGTCTTCCAAAGTAATAGTTACATCTAAATTCTCTGGATTTGTTATAATTAAGGAAATATTTTTTTCTGAAGCTGTATAATTGTTATTTCCTGCAAAAGATATAGTAATTGTATAAGATCCGATAGCTGTAGGAGCAGCATCTAATGGAATATCCCCTAAATAATAGGAGTAATTCAATATAGCTCCCATTACTGAGCAGGAGGCAGAAACCTCGTACTCTTCTCCCAATTTTATGATAATATCCTCAGCTGTTATAAAGGAAGCTGCTTTTTCAATAGTCAATGTTGCAGTTTTTTCTACTCTTGCATGATTCTTATCTCCTAAATAGATAGCTTTCACTGTATATACTCCTGCATCCTTTGGAGCAGAATCCAATTTTGCTTCACCTAAATAATATTCATAGGTTAGCTCCAACTCTGTAGTTGCAGTTATCGTTTGAGTTTCTCCGGTATAAGTTACAGTTTTATTATTAAATTCAAAGTCTAAAGAAAGCTTTGTGATAGTTAATGTCGCAGTTTTTTCTATTTTTTCATGGTTCTTATCTCCCGAATAGATAGCTTTCACTGTATATACTCCCGCGTCCCTTGGAGCAGAATCTAATTTTGTTTCACCTGAATAATATTCATAGGTTAGCTCCAACTCTGTAGTTGCAGTTATCGTTTGAATTTCTCCAGTATAAGTTACAGTTTTATCCTTAAATTCAAAGTCTAAAATTAATGGAGTAATGGTTAATTTAGCTGAAAGAGTTAAATCCTCATAATTATCCTTTTTAACAATAGCCGTTATGGTATGCTCTCCTACCTCGGCAATACCGTTGCCTGTATATTCAACTGTCGCTCCTGCAGGCAAATTACTAACCTCAATAGACTTTTCTTTACCATCATAGATAAAGCTTTGGGAATGAAAGGTAATTCCTGTAAGAACTCCTTTTTTTGTTTGCACTTCCTCTGTAGCAATACAGGTATCATATTCTACTTTAGATGATAAATACACAGAAACATTATATTTAGTATTTAGCTCTAAATTATGAAATTGACCTGCTGTAATAGTAGTTGAAACAACTTCATTTTTTACTACATTATCCCCTTTGCAAATTTCAATTTTGTAACTGCTTTGTTTCACATTTAAGTCACTAAATGTCACATGATAAGAAACAGAAGAATCCGTACTTGTTAGGGTCAACTCACAACTAGGATTTTTGGTACTACTACAGCTCATCAGTAAAACTGCTAAGCTAGATAACAAAATAAATACTGCAAAAAACTTCTTCATGAACTATTTTTCCTCCGAATAAATTGTATGGCTTCCATACAATTTCATTATACCCCCCCCTCTATAAAAATGTCAAACATTGTTTTTATTTCTTAAGAAAAAAAAGGAATTTCTTCCTTTTCTATTTTTTCTTTATTTTTCATGTCTTACTCAGCGATTCCTTTTGATAGATAACGATTCCCTGAATCAGGTAAGACGACAACAATGGTTTTATCTGGATAAAGCTTTCCTATTTTTTTAGCTACCACCAACGCAGCACCAGAAGAAATTCCCACTAGGATGCCTTCTTTCTTAATAAAACTCTTAGTTTCCTCTATTGCTTCCTCATTAGATACGGTGTAAACCTTATCCAAAAGAGCTTGATCTAGCACGTTAGGAATGAACCCTGCTCCTATGCCTTCAATTTGATGAGCTCCAGCATAGCCCTTCGTTAAAACTGGAGAGGCTTCAGGCTCTACACCCACTATTATAAGATTAGGATTTTTTTCTTTAAGATATTTGCCCATTCCTGAAATTGTTCCTCCTGTTCCAATACCTGCAACAAGTATATCTATTTTTCCTTTCAATTGTTGCCATACTTCTGGACCAGTAGTGAGATAATGTGCCTCTGGATTTTGTGGATTATCAAATTGACTTGGCATAAAAGCATTTGGATTGTTTTTTACAAGCTCTAAAGCCTTTTGAATTGCACCTTGCATTCCATATTTGCCATCTGTCAAAATCAGTTTCGCACCATAAACTTTTAATAGACTTCTCCGTTCCTCAGACATGCTATCGGGCATAGTCAATATAACTTTATAGCCAAGTGCCTTACCTATCGCTGCTAACCCTATCCCCGTATTTCCGCTAGTTGGTTCTATGATGACAGAATCTGGTTGTAAAACATTTGCTTTCCTAGCTGCTAAAATCATTTGCTTTGCAACTCGATCCTTAATAGAGCCTGTAGGATTAAAGCATTCAAGCTTAGCATATATATTCGTATTTCCTATTCTATATATAGGTGTATTCCCTACTAAATCTAAAATAGATTGTTTCATCTAAATCCCTCTTCCTTTTAAAAAAATTTCTATACCAATTCCTATTAATATTAGTCCACCAATACCTTCAGCAATTCCTTTAAATCTTAGACCAAACCTTTTCCCTAAATAAATCCCAAGAAAGGAAATAATCATCGTAACTCCCATAATGATAGCCGCACATATTATAGCTTGTATCAAGGTATAATGTACAATTGTAATTCCAATTGATAGTGCATCTATAGAGGTGGCAATGGCTTGAAGAATACAAAAAAATGGTGTCAATTTTTTCATAGCCTTGGTATCAGATTGAAAGCTTCCATAAAGCATGTTCCCTCCTAGAAAGCCTAAAATAAGTAAGGCAAGCCATGGTAAAAATTCCTGTATTTGTGCCAATATAGCTCGCCCAATCCAATATCCTAATAAAGGCATACCCCCTTGAAAGAAGCCAAAAAGAAAACTTATGAATAGCATGCTTCTTTTTGACATATCCCTATATTTCATTCCATTTGCTATTGCCACAGCTCCAGCATCCATAGAAAGACCAAGTCCTAATAAAGTACTTCTTAAAATTATATTTCCCATACTTAATTTTAGTTATCCTATTATAGAATTATGTATATTCTTCTAAAACCTTAAAAATTCATATAGATAAATTTTTATAAAACGTGTATAATAGTATATACACTTTGGAGGGTATGCTATGAGAGCACTTGCGATTATTTTTGATGGGTTTGAAGAGGTAGAGGGTATTGCGCCATTTGCACTACTTAGAAGAGCTGGAATAGAATTAACTATTGCATCTAAACGAAATGAAGTCATTGGAGCCCATTCCATTCATCTTACTGACATTTCTTATTTAGCAGAAATCAATTATAAGGATTATGATGCACTATTGCTGCCAGGTGGACCACATTACCAATTTATGGAAAGCTATGATTTTGCTATAGAAATTATAAACTATTTTATGCAAAAGGACAAGATTGTTTGCGCAATATGTGCTGCACCTACAATTTTAGGTAGACTGGGATATTTAAAAGACAAGTCTTATACTTGCTTCACTTGTATGAATGAAGACTTTGGTGGTATATATTTAGATCAACCTGTAGTTACTGACGGAAATCTCATAACCGCAAGAAGCGCGGCAGCAAGTATTGAATTTGCTTATGAAATTATAAAAAAGCTTGCTGGTGAGGAAGCGCTTCTTTCCTTAAAAGAAAGAATATACGATGCGAAATAAACTACCTATTCGATTGATAGAAAATTATCAAAAAAATATATCCCCCACATCTCCACCAAGATGCAGATTCACTCCTACATGCAGTCAGTATGCAAAAGAATGCTATCAAAAATTCAACTTTGCAAAAGCTTCCTTTCTCGTAACAAAAAGATTATTAAAATGTAATCCTTTATTTAAGCCTGGATATGATCCCGTTCCTTTAACGAAAGAGGAAAAAGATAAAATCAAAAATAATCCATCCTAAGCTATCTAAACGATTCTTGTAATTTCAACAAAAATACTTTAATTTTTCATTTAATTTTTGTATAATTAAAGAAAGAGGTGTACTATAATGTTTTTATATGAAATTGTAGATCCCATAATCAAGCTTTTCAAATGGGATGTATTGGCAGGAATAAATTTTGGCTCTGTTTGTTTCAGATTAGTTCTTGCCATTTTATGTGGGGGAGTCATTGGCTTTGAGCGTGCTAAAAAGCATCAGGCCGCAGGATTTAGAACCTACATTTTAGTATGTTTGGGTTCAACAATCGCAATGATTACTAATGAATTTATTTCTCTATCAACAAATATGGGTGATGGGGCTCGTCTAGGGGCACAGGTAATTTCTGGAATAGGTTTTCTAGGAGCAGGAACCATACTTGTTACTTCTAGAAATCAAATTCGCGGACTAACTACTGCTGCTGGACTTTGGGCATGTGCCTGCTTGGGATTGTCAGTAGGAATCGGCTTCTATACTTTAGCAATCTTTGGCACCTTAGTAATATCTATTGTTTTAGCTATTTTACCTAAAATTGAATCCACCTTTAATCGTAAATCAAATTTCTTTGAAATCCATATTGAATTTCAAACTAGAGAAAATTTAAAACAATTTATAAATCTTATTCGCCAAATGAATTTTCAAGTTATATCTATTGAGCATAATTCTGCTTATTCTGCTTCTGGATTAAGTGTTTATACTATATCATTGAAAGTATTAGAAAAGAAAAAGAGAATCAATCATCAGGAATATTTAGATGCCTTTTCAAAATTAGAATATGTAAACTATGTAGAAGAGATATATTAATAAAAAGAAAAAGCTATAAAATAGATCTAAATTAAGATTTATAATATAGCTTTTTTCTATCTCTTTCTAAATCCCACATAAATTCTTCACTTTTCTGCCAATCGTGACCTGTAAATTGCTCACTTGCTTGATCGTATTCATATTTCTTATAACATAGTATTACAGATGTTTTGATTATGAGATGACTTATCTATAAAATAAGGAGGAATACATTAAGGGTCATACTTTTTTAAAAATATTATTATGAAAAATAGAAGATATTTATTAAATGTATATTGTAAAATTAGTCGAAATGTGGTTAAATGTGATTGGTCTTTAAGACTACAAGGTCATGCCTTGGGCAAGGCTAGGTAGCTATCTGGAATCTTGCAGGGTTGTTCCTTATGGGATTTGCCTGTGATTAAGGAGGAAGGATAGCATGAATATTCTATCTGTAATCACTCAAATACTTGTGTTAATTAATGCGGTAGTTAATACTGTTATTACATTTCATCGAGTTAAAAAAGTAATTAAAGAAAAAGAAAATTCTACCTATAGCCACCAAGCAAAATAGGTAGAATTATACGGAAAATAAACAAAACCAGATAGTTTTACCTAGCCTTGTTTTTTTTATTATATTTCTTACATCTTTATTATATACCAATACTAACATATATGCAATAAAAATATAACTTTTTCTCATTTTTGATTAATTTAATTATAAAACCTAGAACTATATTTATCTAACTCTTCTATACTTGAAGTTAGACTTGTGAAGGTATCTAATTCTTTAAAAACTTTGTTTTTCTTTTGTTCATTGGCATAGCTTAGGAAGGTGGAATCATAAAGCTTTTGGTTATTGAAGGTTAAGTCTCTTAGGTTGATACACAGCTTATTTGTTCTTTTGATTTTTCCCAACAAACGATTTTTCTATAAATTCAATTCTTTCATCTTTAAAACAGATGAATAAAGTTAATAATTATTCATAGAAATTAAATAGTATTTAGCATTTTTGTCTATTCTATTATAAAATGATTTCTTTTTTATTATCATAAATTATCTAAAAAATCATTTATTTTAGGTAATTAAAATTTTTGATAGGATTCAGATTTATTCTTTTTTTCTATATCTTTCTAAATCCCATATGAATTCTTCACTTTTCTGCCAATCGTGACCTGTAAATTGCTCACTTGCTTGATCGTATTCATAGAAAATATGTAACAAATCATCATCATTAATCCACCCTGCTTCATAAGCATCACTTATATGTAATAATTCATTTGTTTTTTGGTTATACACACAAATCCATGTCATAGGACAAGGGATTCTAATCCAATACTCTCCAATGGTATAGCCTCGTAAAGTTGGGATATGTCCATCTCCTTCATGCTTTTCATGAAAGCAAGCTACATAGCTTGTTCCATACTGCCCTAATGGAATTATATTCGCATTTGGTGATATCATTTTATCTGGCTCATTTAGATATATCTCAAACATTTTATTTGCATAATCATTCTTACAAGACGCTAATATACTTAATGAAATAATACCTTCAAGTAGTATAAATAAAACTTTTTTTATCATTCTATCTTTCCTCATTTATTTAAACTTATTACTCTCAACATATCCTAATAAATACAAGAAAACAGGTGCTGGAATTTTATAGATATCTTTATTGTTTGAAAAATGAAATAAACCAAAATCATCAATTTTCTTAGTTATAACTAAATTAGGACGTGAAGGATTTGATTCTTCTACAATCAAATCTTTCTCTGTTATTTTTGAATCTTCTCTGTATTTCACTTCTATCATTATAGGCTGGAAGTCCTTATGGTAATTAACTACAATATCAATTTCTTTATCTTTATTACCACCTCTATAATACCCAACCTCGGCAAGACTATTATAACTAAAAGCCCTTATGTGTTTATAAACGGCTGTTTCTGCAATAATTCCCAATTCTGTTGCATCACTAGTAATATCATCTTTTAATAATACTGCATTTCTTATTGCTGCATCTGAAATGTAAATTTTATTTTGTGATTTTAGTAATTGCTTTGATCCAATATTTACTAAATGGCTTATATAAATCAAATTAGCACTTTCCAAATAATTAATATATTTTTCTAAGGTGATTCTATTTACTTGTAATTCTTTGCATATTGTTTGAAGATTAATAATGTTAGATGAGTTATAACATAAATATAAAAACACTTTTTCTACATCATTGATATTTCTAATGGAGTATATTGCTGGAATATCTCTTTTAATTGCTTTATCTACAATATCTTCTCTTAGTACTCTTTGAGCATAAATATCATCTTTAGATAATGCAAGCTCTGGAAACCCACCAACTTGTAAATAACGAATAAAATGGGATTGTAAAAATGATAACTTTTTTACAATATCTGTTTGTTCTTGCTGAGAAAGAGAATATAACTGTGTTGGTTTAATATTTTTAGGTAATTCTGGCTTTTCTATATCTAATAATTGACAATACTCATAAAATGTTAACGTTGGCACTTGAATAGTTATCCATCTTCCTAACCCACTTTCCTTTGCTTTGTCTTCTAATACAGGACTTGCAGAGCCTGTTGCCATTATTTTTATATTTGGGGAAGTATCATATAAAATTTTTAGCCAACTATTCCAATTATCTGAATATTGAATTTCATCAAAAAAGCAGTATATATTCTTATCTGAAGAAATATATGAAGTATATATCTTTAATACATTATCTATACTACACATCTTAAGTAATGGATGATCAAAGGATATAAATAAAATATTCTTTGGAGATATTCCTTCATCCAATAATTTTGAAATCATTTGATACATTATTGTAGTTTTTCCTGTTCTTCTTGCTCCGCTCAATAGAACTGTTCTTCTAATTTCACTTCTAAAGGATTTTTCCGCATCATAAAATGGTACTCTCTTAAAAGGTTTATCAAACTCCTTTTGCATAACTCCTGTTTTCCACCATGAATTATAAGAATAAAGTAAATTTAAAATATTTTCTTCTGTAAATATAGACATAGTATTTCTCCTACTTTCAGTATAATTATATACTTTTTAATGCAAAATATCAATATTTTATATAAAAAATTAATATTATACTATTAATCTTTTGCATTATTAATTGTTATTACAAATTAAAATTGTCATTTTATTAAAACTATTGCTTGTAAGAAATATTTAAGTAATTAATATTTAACTATACTTTTTCTATTCTACTTGAGTAAGATTTGCAAATTGTTTAACGTTTTTTTAATACACCTTAATACTTTGATAGTATCTGTTCTTATGATTTTTGATTGTGAAGATTCTTTGATACTACTTCATTTAAATCCTTTTCTTTTTTCTATATCTTTCTAAATCCCATATGAATTCTTCACTTTTCTGCCAATCGTGACCTGTGAATTGCTCACTTGCTTGATCGTATTCATAGAAAATATGTAACAAATCATCATCATTAATCCACCCTGCTTCATAAGCATCACTTATATGTAATAATTCATTTGTTTTCTGGTTATACACACAAATCCATGTCATAGGACAAGGGATTCTAATCCAATACTCTCCAATGGTATAGCCGTGTAAAGTAGGGATATGTCCATCTCCTCCATGCTTTTCATGAAAGCAAGCTACATAGCTTGTTCCATACTGCCCTAATGGAATTATATTCGCATTTGGTGATATCATTTTATCTGGCTCATTTAGATATATCTCAAACATTTTATTTGCATAATCATTCTTACAAGACACTAATATACTTAATGAAATAATACCTTCAAGTAGTATAAATAAAACTTTTTTTATCATTCTATCTTTCCTCAATTCTAATATATTTCCTTAATAGAAGATAAGTGTTCCTTCTTTATATGCTTCTATATCTTCCTCTACTAATACTACAATTCCATTTGGTAGTGTATAACTGCCATTTTCTGTAATTTTTTTAGTTTTTAATTTACTACGAATAATACTTACAAAATCTTTGCTTAAATCTAATTTTTTCAAACAACCTAAACAGATTACACTAGATGGATTTCTATCATATATCTCTTTAGTCACATAATGCAATTCAGCGGATCCTGATGTTAAACCACAGCTACAGTTCTTTATGTGTCTTTCGCTATTCAAATAGCTAACTTTAAATTTATGCATATGCGTACTATTTTTTAAGGCTTTTTCAGCATTTAACCTTCCTCCAGACACACAATAGTTCTTCAATCCATCAACTCTATCTACACTATCCAAAATTATAGTTTTTAACGCTTCTGGAGTATAAGAATAGTCGCTAGATAGTAATAATGCAGCAACTGCGGTCACAAAAGGTGCTGCCATAGATGTCCCCGTAGAATAATGAAATCCATCCTCTATGTGATAATCATCATGATAACTATCTAGATATTTTGTTCTATAAGTTCCATCACATATCATAATAGGATATGTGCTTATAATATTATCTCCTGGAGCAAACAAATCCACATTTTTCAAGCCATAATTGCTTCCTCCAGAGGTTTCTTTGCTCTTCCAAATTTGATCATTTTCATCGGAGGCTCCAACTGCTATTAAATTTGACAGTTTAAGGTTGGAGGGATAATGTCCTAATTTATCATTATTTTGATAACTATTACCTGCTGCACAGACAAACAATCCTGAAAAGTTTTTTATCGCATCTTCAACATCTTTAGAATATTGCCCACCAGCACTATAATTAAGAATATCAATTCCTATTTCCTCTGCATATAGTATTGCTTCTTCAACATCTTTTAAATCATTTTTTTCATTAATGTTTGTTACTCTTAATGATACTAAAGTTATATTTGGTGCTACCCCAACCATACCATAGCTATTATTAGAGTCTGCAGCTATTATTCCTGACACGTGTGTTCCATGACCACTTATATCATAAAAAGGATCATCATAGCGAGGTATCGGATTTCCGTAAGCATCTCTTCCCTCAAAACTTTCATTTTTATCTAAAAAAGATTTACTTAATTCTCTATCAACACAATTATTCAAATCACCATGAGTGATATCTATTCCTGTATCAATTACTCCTACTTTTATTTCTCTTTTACCTACAGTTTTTTCCCATGCTTTTTCAATTTGAATCTTGTCTAATCCCCATTGTTTTCCAACTACATAAAAAGGTTCTGTATTACAACCGGGATAATAAACATCTTGAAAACTTGCATAGGAGGTTATCATTCCTCCTGTAAAAAACATTAATGCAAGAAGTCCTAACCATATTAATTTCTTTTTCATTTTATCTCCCTCTTTTCCTTTTAATATAAATATATTATAAACTAAAAATATATGTTTTTCAACCTAATAGACATTCAAAAAAAGCTTGCCAACTACTTTGTCAACAAGCTTAATTATTCTTAGTTATTATATTTTCAAGCCTTTAAGAACATCATTTACATTAATATTTGATATTAAGCTAGGAATAATATCAAAGAAATCTTCCTTTGGAGCTTTATCATCAAATTTCAAAATTGTAATATCCTCATTTTTAATTTGTAATATACATACAGGTGTAATCAACAAATTAATATTACTTCCATCTCCTGCTGTATCCTTTATATCTGTATTTACATTAAAGAAATTAACTTTTACCTTATATACTGGAACTATGCTTAAATTTTCTGTTATATCTTCTTTTTTCCCAAGCATAATCCTTTCATTTAATAATTTAGACACAAAATCTAAGTTTTCCAAATTTACTCAATCTCCAATTTTATTTTGTAGGTTTTAAACCAATAATCTATTTGATAAAGGTAAGCTAGAAACGCTGTCTTACGCATGAGCTGACCATACCAAGGAACCTCAAGCTCCTCTTCACTATTTAATATATCCTCAATTTTATTTATATCAAAGATTTCATATAGTACACTACTTTTATCTTCTAATACCTCTCTTAGAAGCTTTACTACCTCTTCATGATATTCTTTTGAATTACTTTTAGGATAAGGACTTTTCTTTCTTTCAATAACCTCATCAATTACAGTTCCCTTATAGGCATCTCTTAAAAGTTTCTTTTCCGTCTTATTCTTATATTTATATTTAAAAGGAACATTATATAGGAAGTCTACTAAGTCCTTATCACAAAATGGAACTCTTACCTCTAGGGATGACTCCATAGAGATTCTGTCTTTTCTATCTAGAAGATTTGTCATAAAATATTTTATATTAATGTAGGTTAGCTGACGATCTCGTATTGTTGTTTTAGAATCCGTACTAAGCGTTGGCGCTTCTTTTATCGCCATATCAAATTCCTTCATCACATATTCCTTTAACTTAAGAATACTCCTACATTTTTCATTTAACAGACTTTCCTTATAATCTAAGTTTCTAATCCAAGGAAAGGTAGTAAGCTTTCTTTTTTTCTCATAAAACCAAGGATATCCTCCAAAAATTTCATCTGAGCATTCTCCAGACATGGATAACGCATGATCCTTTCTAATCGCCTCGGTAAGATAGTACATAGAGGAATCAATATCTGTCATACCTGGAGTATCTCTCATTAATACTACTTTTCGTAAGCCCTCTACTAAGGTTTTATTATCTGTAACTATATCATGCTGAACAGAGCCAATTGCATCACTCACCAAGTGAGTAAAATCCGAATCCTTAGATCGTTCAAAGGCATTCTCTTTAAATTCTGATTTCTCATAGGATATACTATAAGTATCTAGCTTCTCTTTATTTTTAGCCACTATTGTAGATATGATAGAGGAATCTAGGCCACCTGATAAAAGTGTTGAAAGTCCAACATCGGATACCATTTGCCTTACGATTGCTTTATCCAATAAATATCTAACTCTATTTTTAGTTTCTTCATAATTTAAATGAAACGGCTTTGCCTCTAGCTGGTAATATGTATGATCCTCTATAGACTGTCCCTTTTTAAATTTCAAGTAATGTCCTGGCTTTAATTCATAAATTCCCTTAAAGACCGTTTTGGATTGACTATGGGATGGTCCCATTCCTAACAGCTCACATAATCCCTCTTTATCCACAACTCTTTCATTCGTATAGGCTAAAATAGATTTCATTTCCGAGGCAACAATGATATCATTATGATATAAAGTATAATATAGTGGCTTTACACCAAACATATCTCTAACAATAAGCACTTCATCTAAATGTGTATATACAAACGCAAATATACCATTTAATTCCTTTAAAATGTCTTCCTTATATTTCATTAATAATTTTAATAATAAAAGTGTATCACTATTAAATTCTAAGGGTGCATCTAATTTTGGTAATAAGTCATCCTGATTATATAATTCTCCATTGTATATTAAATGATCGTTTAAAATACTCATAGGCTGTTTTGCCTTTAGAACCTCTCGAATTGCCAATCTCTTGTGTCCAAAGGAATGCTCCTGATTAAATAAAAATCCATAATCATCAGGGCCTCTATGATTTAAAAGATTACAGGCCTTAATAAATCTTTTCTCATCAGTTTTTGTGTAAAAATTACTCTTATAAAATATTCCACACAATTTATATCACTTCCTATATTATGGTATGAAAAAGTAAGGAAAGTGTGAAATAAATCATAAAGAATTCGCCCAAATTATTTTTTAGCCTGTATCCAGCTGAGAATCGCAGCTAACACACGTTTAGGTACAAAAATAGATAAAAATACAAGGATTTTATTTTTAATTCCTATAATTTTGTAATAAATTTTTTCCTTTTTTATAGTTTTATAGGCTTTTTCAGCAAATTTGGAAGCTGAAATAGGAGGCATTCGATAAAGAAGATAGCTATGCCTTTTATCAGCTTTAGCCTTATTGTAAAAGGGCGTATCTATAACACCTGGACAAAGGGCCAGTACCTTTACTCCAAAGGGCTTAAGCTCTCTTGCTAACGAAATTGAATAGGATAATATAAAAGCTTTAGAGGCATAATAGGAGGACATATAGGTTCCTGGAAAGAATCCAGAAATGGAAGAAAAATTTATTATGTAGCCACGGCCTCTTTTCTTCATCTGTAAACCAAAAAGATTACATAAACAAAGTAAAGAGCTCATATTAACCTGTAACAATTCCTGTTGCAGCACAGGATCAGAATCTACAAATTCTCCATAGATTCCAAATCCAGCAGCATTTACTAAAATGTCTACAACAAGATTTAATTCTTCTACCTGACGATAAATCTGTTGATACGCATCTTGTTCTCTTAAATCACATAGAATTGGATAGGTGCAAATGCCATACTTTTTGGACAATTCCTTGGATAGTTCTAATACCTTATCCTTGTTTCTAGCTACTAAAATTAGATTATGATTATCGGAAGCAAATTCCTTAGATAACGCTTTTCCTATTCCACTTGTACAGCCAGTTAGTAATACAGTTTTCATAGTTTTATCACCATTCCTAGTATGTTCAAAAAATAAAAAAATACTCTCCTTTTAAAGAGAGTACCTTTATCATCACAAAAAGACTCTTATTTCTATTGCAAGCTTTTCTTCTATATTAATAAGTCTTTTAATTAAGTTCTTAGATATCTCATCTGCAGCCTTATATTGATTTAAATATCGATGTAAAAATTTAACCCCCATATTACAGCCATCCGTTATAAGATCGGCAATGGTTGCATCAGATTCCTTCAAGCTTAATTTAGCATTTGTTTTTAACCAAGACATTCCCTTTGCTAAAGGATTAGGATCCTTTCCCTTATCACCATACTCATGTAAAAGAGTTACAATTTCATTCTTTAAAGCCATATGCTTATTTCTACATTCCAATAATAAGCATTTGAATTCCTCATTCTTCACTGATTCAACGACCTCTTCTATTGCTGATACTCCCATCTTTATTCCAAGATCACATTCTCTTAATAATTTTATTGTATCTGATTCTATCATCTTATTCACCATTATTAGTATTCTTCAATTTATTAAATTTTATGATAGCAAAAAAATATTACTTTGCTGAAACACGACAAAATTTATTTGACATAAAAAAGTGAAATGACTATATCTCAATCATTCCACTTTTAGCTAACATGATAATTGCTTGTGTTCTACTTGTGACTCCCAGCTTACCAATCACATTAGAAATATGATTTCTGACTGTTTTATCACTGATATGTAGCTTATCAGCAATTGTTTTTGTCGTTTCATTTTGAATTAATAATTTAAAAATCTCTAACTCTCTTGGAGTTAAAAAGTGACCGTTCATAGGAACCTCCATTATTTCCATTTTATTGTATGCTTTGCTAGACAAAATAGTTAATGTTTTTCCTGGATTTTATAGGAAATAATAAAAAAGGCAGAATTGTAAAAACGATTCTGCCTCTATTATATAGAATTGATTTAAAAATTAATAACGATAAAGCTTACGCTTTTTATTCCAGATGCTAATTGCAATCAATAGTACTAATAATACGAATATAATTGCACCTAATATCATAAAAATCCACATTGGTATAGCCTTCACTGGAATTTCAGAAAAATACACAACAATTTGTATATCCTGATCCACTTTATCAATCGTAATTTTACCATCCTTAACTTTTGTTTCCACCCCATCTACAAATACGATAGAAAGCTGCCAGCCTTCATCAGCCACAATGCTTAAATCACAGCTTTGTCCATAAAGAACTGTATTCAAATTCATTTCACTTG
Organism: uncultured Anaeroplasmataceae bacterium; assembly: GCA_910579215.1. Lineage (GTDB taxonomy): Bacteria > Bacillota_I > Bacilli_A > Acholeplasmatales > Anaeroplasmataceae > Pelethenecus. The sequence continues at coordinate 114,714 of CAJTTN010000004.1, read as the reverse complement.
AAACAGTACCCCTTCCATACATCGTATAGTTGATTTTATATTGGATAGGCTCAAATATTACGACTACAGTATGATCGGCTACTAAATTAGGAAATGAATAATCCTCTACACTTCCTACACTTTTTCCATCGATAAGAATTTCCTTAACACGATTTCCAATTTCTGGCTTAAATACAAGTGTTACAGGTGTTTTCCATTCGTAGGAGGCTGATTCTGGAACCGTTCCATTTCCTTCCTTTGATATTTCTAGATGAATTAATTGTACAAATTCAATCTGAATAAAATAATCCATTTGAATATCATTAAATTCTAATACATCGGTTGTATCAATCTTCTCACCATTGATCATAATTTTTGCAGTGTAATTTAGATTAGGAGTAATATTTAAAGAAAAGCTTGACCCAACGCGTACAGCTATTTTATCTGATGGTGTTATTGGACCTTCATCACTTGGATAGGTAACCGTTCCCTCTGGCCCAAAATGAACAGTCAAATAGAATAAGATTTCCTCAAAAACTGCCTCTATTGTATGGTCTGTGGAAATATTACCAAAATAGTATGAGGTTGAATCTCCACCTACACTATCTCCATCTACAAGAATATCCTTAAGACGATAGCCCTCATTAGGAGTAAATCTACACATCAAATTAGAACGATGCTCTAACGTATTGATTTCTGGTAAATTTGCAGTTCCATTTTCCCCACATAATACTTGAATTGTATGGAATATTTTTTCAAATTCTACGGAAACCGTATGATTAGAGGTTATATTATAGAAGGTATAAGAACTATTAGGCTCTAATGCCTCACCATCAACAATTACTTCTTTAATTTTATACCCATCCTCAGGAATAAATGCATACGTCTCATCATCTCCATAAGGAATTTCCAAAGATGTATTTGGGGTTACCATTCCATTGCCAATGGTAGAAACTGTTATACTAAAATAGATTTGTTCAAACTCTACAACGATATGGTGATGTTCTTGTATACTTGTTAAAGAAATTCTATTCGTATTTTCAATAGCCTCGCCATCTAATTCTATTCTTTTAATCCTTTGGCCATAATCAGGTGTAAATAGGATATCCTTATTTGCACCATAAAATACTTCTGTTACTGAATCAGAATTTATTGTTCCACTGCCAATAACATCTATAGTTATCGTGTAAATTAATTGTTCAAACTCAACAGAAATAGAATGATCCTCACGAATATTTTCAAAAGTATATTCACTTTGAATTTCTATGCTTTTGCCATCAACATCTAATCGACTTATTGTATAGCCTAGCTCTGGTATGATTTCAAATTTTTTATTAGAACCATAAGGAACTAAAATTGTAGTCTCTGGATTTAATATACCATGACCATAGGAGTTTACCTCTATAGTAAAGTAGATTTGTTCAAATTCTACAACCACATTTTGATCTTCTTGGATATTTAAGAAGGTATAGGTAGAAGGTGTGCCAATACTAACATTATTAATTTTGATATCCTTAATCCTATATCCTTCCTCTGGAATAAAGCTTAGCTGCTTATTAGATCCATATGGTAAATATAAATCCCCTTCGTATTCTATAGCTCCATTTTCAGGTGTATTGAGATTGATATTATACATTAATTGCTCAAAGACAACCTCAACCAAATGGTCGTTTGTAACTCGAGAGAAGGTATAGGTCTCTATAGAGCCCATATCGCGTTTATCTATACTGACATTCTTGATATAATATCCAGTTTCTGGTAAGAAGGTTAAAACTCTATCTGAGCCAAAGGTAACATAATTTTTACCACTTGGGCTTACAGTACCATTTCCCTTAATTGTGACCATGATTTCATAAAGAATCTGTTCAATTTCAATTGAAATTTCATGGTCCTCTTTTACATCTTCAAATGTATATTCTGTAATTGGTCCTAAATCCATACCATCAACATTCATATTAGTTAAATCATACCCATCAATAGGTGTAATGGTATATACATAGCTAGACCCATAAGGTATCCTATGTGATTCACTAAATGTTGCAGTTGTACCATGAATTGTTATAGATAAATCGAACATAATTTGTTCAAATTCAACCGTAAAAGAGTGATTAGAAACAATATTTGAGAATGTATAGCTATCCTCTTGATAATCTGTGATAGCTCTGCCATCAACAATAAGCTGTTTTAACTTATAGCCCTCATTTGGTGTGAAATGAATTGTAAATTCTTCGCCTGAATTAAATTCATAAATACCAACCTCTTTGTCCATTACTCCATTTTTAGTAGGACGCACATCAATGGTATGAAAGCTGATTAAATCAAATGAAAATTCAATATTTTCAGCTGGAACAGTAAAACGATATGGATTATCTGTACTATTTGGAACTTTACTTTCATTACTGCTTATAAAGCTACTCCAACGATACCCTTTCTTTACCTCTACACTAATTTCAATTTCACTACCATATGGATAGGTACCAAAGCCAGTTGTTGCAGATATACCATCATGCTCTACACAGCTAATAGTGTAGGATAATCGATCGTAATAAACATGTATGGCAGAGGTTCCATCAGGCTGAACAAGGATAGGTGCCACAGGTTGTGCTTCAAAGCCAGTCATTTTTGGAGCATAATATTGAATTGAATCATTGACCTTCGCAGATACCTCTTCAATTAATTGCTCATCATATTCCTCACTTCCTATTTCTTGGAAGTGATGATAAACTTTATAGGTTGTTGAATCTCCCTCAAAGACAGCCGAAATCGTATGATTTCTATCAATACTAGTAAAGGTATAGGTAGTACTAGGGTCAATTTCAACACCATCTATAATTAAATGAAGAATATGACATGCCTCATTCGGAGTAATGGTAAAGGTTGCATCTGCACCATAAGTATAAGCTTCTAAAGCTTCAGATATTGTACCATTCTGTGCTTGAATAACTTCTATTGTATAGGTGTTAATTTCAAATTTTACAACTATTGTATGATGTGTGTTAATATTTGAAAATTCATACCCATTTTCAATTATATTTTCTAATGTAGAACCAACTATATCAACATTATCAATCTTTAAAGAAGCAACATGATACCCTATATTAGGAACAAACGTATATAGAGCCGTCTCTCCAAAGCTATATTCTAAATCCTCCCCTGGATCAACAGTTCCATTACCAGAAGCAATGACATAGATTGTGTACTTTTCTTGTTCAAATATAACTTTTATTGTATGATTATCTTTAACCTCCGTTAAAGTATAGGAGTTTACTTTACCAAGAGTATGTCCATCTACAAGAACTTCTTTTATACGATGACCTACCTTAGGCTGAAACCTATATTCTAGGGTTGAGCCATATGCAAGTTCAGTCTGATTAGGAGTAATTTGTCCTTCTCCTTCAACCTCTAAAGTTATTTTATATTTTATAATTTCAAAGCTCAATTCGATAGTATGATTTCCACTAATTCCAACAGAAAGACTACTATGAGTACCTGCGATAACACCATCTAATACAATTTGCTTTAAAAGATATCCCTCATCTGGTCTAAACGTAAAAGTAATAGACTCTCCAAAGGTATAGCTAATTTCAGATTCTATCTTTTCATCTCCAACATAAGCGCCACCATACCCAGCAGTAACAGATATAGTGATTGTGTATGTATTGATTTCATAGATTACTTCTATCGTATGGTCTTCTACAATATTATCAAACTCATAGGTTTCTTTAATTTCTTGAGATACACCATCAATTTTAACACTTTGAATTGTATAGCCCTCTTCAGCAAAAGAATAGGACTTAGAGCTACCATAAGTAATATTTTCCTCTTTAGAAGTTGGTCCTTCCTTTTTTCCTTGTGTATTTATAGTGAAAATTGGATCTACTACACGAGTGATAGAAAGAGTAACTACCTCAGATTTTGCGGATTCATCCGTAGGATTTGCTTTCCCATACTCACTTAAAACATAGATAGTAAAGGTATTTAAGCCATTTTCTAATGAAAATATATCACTAGTAAATTCTTCATCATTTACATAAATTATAGAATTAGCACTAGGCTTTACAACCTCTAGCTTCATTGAGGCAATCGTACTTGCCACCATTAATTCTAGCTGATTATTTTTATAATCAATAAAGCTATCATCTATTCCTAATAGATTAGAATCCCCCTCCTCAGATTTAACCAAAATGTCTTCAATTGTAAAATCTGTATCACAAGGATAAACTACAAAGGTATAGGTTCTTTCTTTCCCATTTTGGCTACGAACAAGAATCTCTTTTGTATTGGCCTGTCCAGCTAGTAAAGCTTTATCATTAGGCAAAATCATTGTCGCCTTATCATCTGTTAAAGCTATTTCAGGAGCAAATTCTGTCGTATTTCGATTTACTATATAGGTATAGGAGGTTTCCTGGTCATTGATGGGTAACTCCGTCAATTCTGTATCTGTAGGATTTGCATAATATTTAAAGCTTTCTATGGTATTAACATCACTACCTGCATCTCTAGTTATGACAAGATCATAATCCTGGTATTCACCACTTTGAGCCGTTATACGAATCTTATAGGTTGAGGAATTTATTGCTATATCGCTTAACGTATAGACGTCAGCAATATTTTCAATTTCATTTCCTTTTGCATCTAATACCTTTAAAGTGGTTAAGCTCTCATTTGTTCTTGTAAAATCTAAAATGAGCTCATCCTCTTCATATTCTAAAGAAATAGAATAGCTAAAGGTAGTGGAATTGAAATTTAAGATTTGCTCTATGCCATTTAACGTTAAGGATAAGGAATTTAAAGTTTTTGGCGCATCTTTAATTGCCTTGACAATGTAGGTGGCTGTAGTTATTCCATCTTCTGCTGTAGTTATAAAAGTAAATTCATTTTCTCCAACCTCTACATCTACAGGAGTTTCACATGGATTAGAGGTAATTTTAGCATTTTTATCTGTTAGGATACCTTCTAAATATACTGTATCAGCATCCTTAATAAATACCTCAAAGGAACCACCTGTCATACCAGCAGTAAAGCCTGTGACAGCTTCTCCATTAATTTTAAATTCTTTTAAAGAGGCATCCGTACTTGCAGCCGCTCTTGTAATCTGAATTTCATAATCAGCGGTAATACCACTTGCCGTTTTAACTCTAACCTTATAGGTAGCTGTTCCAACAGAAATGTTGTTGATTGTAATTTCCTTATTTTCACTAGTGAGCTCTGTTAAATCTGGAGCGATAACACTTGCTGTATTGTAGCTTGATACATAGCGAAGGACAAGGGAATCTTGGCTATATAGTAAGCTAACCTGATAGCCAGTGAACTCATCTGCATTAAACTGTGGCTGCAATTTATCTACTTCCTGCTCATCCTCTACTACAATAGCCTCAATGCCATCTAGCTTTGCATCTGCATCTCGAATAATACAAAGAGTATATGTTTCTTTCGTCGTGCCATCTTCTGCAGTAACAACTACATCTATTAAATTTTCTCCTACTTGTAAAGCATAAGAATCTCTCAAATTTTCTAAGGTAGCCGTATCCTTAGTAGGTACAGCCCCAATGGTTATGCTATCTAGACTGCCAATAAAAATCTCAAATTCTTGTCCAGTCATTCCAGGAATAAAATCTTCTACTGCAGTACCATTTACTGTCAATTCCTTTAAAGTTGCATCTGTGTCAGCTGCTTTTTTCACTAAAATGTTGTATTCTATCCCTTTAGCACCTGATTCTGCTACTGCATAAATTTTGAAATTTTTTTCTGTATTTGATGGAAGCGTAGGAATTGCATAGCTACCATTTTCTGTTGTCACCTCTTGTATGGTGCTACCATCAGAAACAAATATTTTAGCATACTCACTTTGTTTTTGGATAATTAAAGCGACATCATCCTCCGCAGCTATATTCACCTGATAGCTCGTATTTGCTGTAGTAAACGTAGGAGTCAAGATATTTGTAGCTGGATTAGTAAATAAATTCGCTGAAATAAATCTTAAAGTATTATCCTCATCAGGATCAGCTCTGGTAATCCATAATTCTACAGAATATACTTTTGTTGTAATCTCATCCTCTGCTAAAACAGTTATTGTGAAGGTTTGAGAAATTGTCGTATCCGATAAATGAATTTCTCTAACCAATTCTTCTTGAATGGTTGCATTAGGATCTTCTGTTTGAGCATTAATCGTTAAGCTTGAGGCCGTTTTGGAAACATACTCCACTGTATAAGGTCCTAATATTTCTTTATTAAAATCTTGGTTTTCCATTTGATAAGAAAATGCAGAAGCATCCCCATCAATTTCTACAGATAGGGATTGCAAATAAGCATTTGTGCTCCCTGCCTCACGCTCTACTATAAGCTTATAGGTAAAGGTTTGATCATGAATCGTAGGATCACCATCAGCTAATACACCTAATTCTGAATTTACAATGATATCAAATGTATTCCTTAAAGCGTTGAATTCCTTCAAATAGCGATTCGATAAACTTGGTAACTCCTCTCTATCAAAGGCTACTGTTCCATGGAAATTTTCTTTGATAGGAAGAAAATATCCTTTTTTAGTTTTAAATGGAAGCTTAAAGGTAGGTACATTAGAATTATCCTTATGGAATACCAAAGCATTACCATTTGTATCTAATACCTCATTTGTTCCCTCAAAAGAATCAAACATCTTTAAATCTTCTAGCTTATTATCTTTATCTGCAACATATATTCTTATCGTATAATTTTTTCCAGCACCCGTACCTGTAATATTTTCCACTTCTGATTTGACACAAATATTAAATTCCTGATACGTACCATCTGCAATTATATAGCTACTTGCTCTACTTGCTGAAGTAGATATAGTATATACAGAATTTAAAGAGGTTCCCAATTCAAAAATAAATTCATTTGTTCCTCTAGACGCATAGAAAGAAAAGTTTGAATTTTCCTTTGAAAATGCTTGATCAAAATTTGTGCCAAGGAGAGTAGCATCAGTACAATCTATTCCATTAATCCTTAAGGATTCTAAATCATTTTCTGTACTTCCACTTAATCTTGTTATAGAAAAGGAATATACTTGTCCATTCTCTCCTTTTTCAGAAATACCTTGAATATAGAAAGTATTTTCTCCTTCCTTTAAGGATACACTCAAAATAACTTTCAAATCATCATTTAAGGCTCCAGATAAATAATTTTCTCCTGAAAATAAAGTTTCTGCTGCATGCTTTAAGGTAATTTCTACCCCGAGTTGCAAAACAGAGTAGGGAAGCTCTAAACTCCCTGTTTCTGGATATATAAAATTCGCCTCGTCAAATGTAAAACTCAATGGTGTATCTCCATTTTTAAATTCTACATTGGCGATACCATTTTCCGTAGAACGTTCATCTTCAAATTCTGTTGATATAGAATAGACCTCATACTCTTCACTTTGAGCTTGTAGGTAAATATAAATATCTGTACCAATGCTCCATACCTGATCTGGATTGTATAGATTACCTTCTACCATAATATCATTAGAATTGGTAGTAGCTAAATACGCCTTTGTATATTCTCCATTCCAAGTTAAATCTATTTTAAAGGATTCACCTACGATACTTTTCTTTAGAGTATAGCTATAATTCTTATCCTGAATCACAGTATTAGAAGAATTGCTAATCAATGCATTTTCTATAGAATGCTTTAAATTAACATCTTTTATAGTTCTTGTAGTTTCAGGCTTTTCTGAAGTTAAATCAATTGAGGTATTAAAGCCTCCTGCAGTTGGATAATTTGGACGTAATATTTCATCCTTTTCCGATTTTATAGAAAGATTGAGACGCTTAGGTAAATTAGAAATCGTATTTTTTATGACCGTTTCAAATGTTTGATTGGTATAATCTATTCCATCAATATATACTTTAGTGGTTGGAGATTCAGGAACGATTTTAAAGGATGCTTTAATCGTTGAAAACTTCATTAAGCTATTTGGATTACTATAGTTAATTATTTTAGTTGTTCCATCTTCATCCGTTCCCTCAATGAGTTCTAACGTAAATGTCCCTCTTTGTTCATTTCCCTGAGAATCTAAATAGGTAAAAGACTCCTCTTCAATAGTAATATTTCGATTGTCATCAGCTTGCGCACGTACTACTGTTCCTTTATAAGTTTTTTCAGTACCATTCTCTGCAGTAACAATAATAGAAATTCCAACACTTAAACTTTCTACAGTTTTTTCAGGAAAAGTATATGTATGAGTATTTAAATTATTAATTTTAACCTCTAAGGTTGCTTTTTCAGATTCAGGTGTAGCCTCAACTTCTATAGAATCAAATGTGCAAGGAAGGGCAGTAGCTCCATCAGGATAAACAAATTTTAAGCTAGTACTTGTAAAGCTATTACAAATTGTAACCTCTTCCTCCTGCCGACGTGCAATAATAGATACTGTTCCAAGAGAGGCATTATCATCTGGAATTTCTCTAGTAATCTTTATATCATATCTATAGGTTTTAGTTGTCGTGATTTCTATATGTAAGGTATCATCATCTTCCTTATCAAACACCAAATCTAACGAAAAGTCGTCATAGGTATTTGGAACATCAGCTACAGATATGTTGTTATGGCTTAAAGTCAGATTCGTAATTTGTGTAGAATCTGTAAAATCCACATGAAAGGTATAGGAGGTACTCGTATAAGGAAAATCTGTAAATTCATAAGTCTTAGTATAGATATTATATTCACTTTTTATTTGTGTATAATCCCCTGATGTAATAGTTATAGATGCTATCGCTTCATCTGCTGCTCTTGCATCCTTTGTGACATCAACTGGATTATTCATAGGTATTGAAGAATTATTTTCTTCTACCTTTACCGTAGAAGAGGATTGAATGATAGACATCAATATAAAAACGAAAGACATTGATGTTATTATGAATTTTAAAAGCTTTTTCATATGACCACTCCATTAGTACATGTTAATCTTTTTTTATTTATACTACAGCAATTCTATAACCTTCAGATACATTTTCATCAATAAATTCTACTAAAACTGAATATGTACCTGGCTCATCCAATAGTAAGGACGGTTTTTCTATTCCATTTAGAAGTAAAGTAAAATTACAGGACATACTGCTCACTATTCTTTTAAGGACGTCATCCTCGTAATAATAGATACCTAATCCAGAGGAACTAAAGGTTTCACCAACAGTAAACTTGATTTTAGCCTTTTCCAAGTCTAAAACTAATTTTTTATTGATCAGCCTATATTTCACTATTACCTCAACATCACATTTAAAATTACCATATTCAATTTGAATTATGTAGGCGCCAGTTTCTCTAAATTTTTGGTCCTCTATAACGATATTATTATATACTACCGTAAACTTACACAAGCTTGTCAATATGGGAACTCGTTGTTCTTCTTTTTCATCTGTTATACAAACAATCATTGTAGTTGGATCAAAAACCTCATTGAGCCAATACTCTAATTTAGATTGCTTTTGATCGACTATAAGCTTATCCTTAGGTGTATTATCCTCTTTGAATAAGACCTCAATAAATAAGCTAATAGAATACAATTTCTCTAAATGCCTGATAGAAAATGTCAACTTATAGTTTCCTGGCTCAGATAAGGATTCCTTAGTAATTCCATTTAAACTTAGATGCATATCAAATTTATCTAAATCTATTTCTGTTTCTTCCTTGTCATTCTTTAGCATGACAATTTTAATGCCCTCTAAATCCAACTGTTCATCCACATAATAAATCATTTTTTTAGGATTCTCTTTTATTCTTAAACTATAATTGATTGCCGGAACTCCTTTTATTACTTCTATTTCATAGGTAGCACTTTTCGTTTTATAAGTAACCTCAACTGTTTTCGTTCCCAATGTATTTGTATCTACATGAGAAAATTTTGCATAAGAAGTTACGATTCTAGTTTCATTCGTATAAATAGCTTTCACAACAATATCCTTAGGCTGATAGATAAGTCCCATTTCTACTGTTATATGTTCTGGCTTTGTTAATTCAATAGATAAAAGCTCATTTTCATCTTCATCTGTACTACAAGAAGAAAAGGTTATTAAACAAAATATACATAAAAGAAATACAATGATTTTTTTCATTTTCATCCTTCCTTTTCTTAGATTCTAAGTAAAAGAAGTCTCCCTCTTTTACTTAAAATCTAAGACTATCCTATGAGAGGATAGTCTTAAAAGTTTTTATTTAGTATCCTTCATGTATTTGAATTTGTTTGCATAATCTACAACCTTGTAGCTTTGATTAACTGCAATATTCTGTTCTTGCATTAAATCTGCAATTACCTTATTAATTCTTCTTACTGAAAGTTGAGAACGTACCATAGTATAATATGGAGTTCTTGCATGAGCTTTCTTTTCAGAGACATCCTTATGAGGGAATTGACGCTCTGGATATTTGGTTGGGTCAACAGCCAAATAAACCTTAAGCTTCTTTGAAGTTAAGGAAAGCTTACAAACTAACTTTCTTCCTAGATAGAAGCTATCATAGAAGTTTGTCAACTTATTAGATACACTAGAGTACTTCATGATTTCATTTTTAACAATGTTAAATACCTGCTTCAATTCTGGAGAAGCCTTTTTAATACGATCTAAGAATGTTCTTCTTGTACGCTTATAATAATTTAAGCCATCAATAATTTCATAGTATCCATCCTTAAGCTCGTTTTTAGCATAGGTACTCCAATCCTCATTGTATTTTTCACGATAAGATTGAATAATAGCCTCTAGTTCTTCTAATGACAACTTAGGTTTAGCAAGCTTTTCAATTTCTTCCTCATCATCATCGTCGTCATCCTCATCATCTGCAACATCCGTTCTAGAAAGTGTAGAAAGGTCAAGGTTAAGATTACGGTCAGCTTCTTCTTGTTCTCTAACCTGTTCTGCTAAGTCAACCTCGATTACCTCTTCCTCCTCAGACTGCTTGTTTTGAAGCTCAGCAATTAATGACTCTAAATCCTCACGCTCTTTACGCTCTTGTTCAAGTCTTTCACGTAAAGATTTAGCCTCAGCCTCAGCCTTTTCAATTCTATAACGAGAGTCATCCTGACGCTTTGTCAATCTTTCTACAAGCTCGTCAATATTAAATACTGGCTGATTCTTTTGATTTTCTTTTAAATCATCAATTTGCTTCTGAAGAAGATCAAATTCTCTATCACGATTGTCCTTCACATAATAGTTATCCTTAACATAATATCTATCTCTGTTCGAAGAATATCTCAAATCAGATACCTCTCTACGAAGACGAGAAAGTTCATCATCATAATCATAATAAACGCCTCTATCGCGATATTCTCTTTGAATATAGGTAGTATTTCCACCTGCATTTTGATTTGCCTTTAAGCGTTCAATTTCAAGACGTAGAGCATCAATTTCAGAATTGCTTTCCTTAGGCTGATTTTGAAGCTTTGCCATCTCATCTCTCATACGCTTCATTTCATCCTCATGCGCTTGACGCTTTTGTTCTTCTAATGAGCTTTGGAATTGATGACGCATTTCTTCCATTTGACGGCGCATTTCTTCTAATTCCTTATTCTGCTCAGGTACAACTGTAGTTCCACCTAAACCAGAAATATTGATAGAAGTACCACCATTTGGAGTTGTTGCCGCATTTACATCTACAGCAATGGAAGAATCTCCACCTTCACCAGCTCCATCCTTAGCCTTCTTTTTCTTAGCTTTAGGTGCTTCTTCCTCATCCTCTTCATAATCAGGTAAATTGAAATTGAAGATTCGATCAGCAAAAGGATCAAACATTGGCAATGGAATCGGTTCAGAAATTACATATCCTTGAACGATAACATCACGACAAATTTGAGCTAGCTCTGTAAGTGTCTTTTCATCGGATACACCTTCACATATTAGCTTATAATTTAAATTTAAAAGCATACGTAAGATATTTTTAACAATGACACGATCCTTTTCTGTTGCTAGCTTATTCTTAAAGAAAAGCATATCTAGCTTAACATATTCAAAGGAACCTGTAGTTAAAGATTCCATAGAGGATAATTCCTTACCGAAATCATCCATAGCTACAGTAAAGCCAAATTGACGTAATTTTGTAATTATTTTTGAAATATAGGAGTAGTTCTCCATTAATGTATTCTCAGCAATCTCAAGCATAATATTTTTAGGATCAATCTGATAGGATTGAACAATTTCCATTACTCTACTTTCAAAGTTAGGAGTTAAAAATTGTACCTTAGATACATTAACAGAAATAATAATATCTGTTCTTCCACGATGAATCATGCGCTGTGCCAATTCACAGGCTGATTTCAACATCAGCTCATCAATATAGCGAATGAATCCTGTCTGTTCGAATAAAGGAATAAAATCTCCTGGATTAAATTTAAATCCAGTTTCTTCGTCCTCCCATCGACATAATATTTCACCACCAACAACTTTACCAGTTCTTAAATCAACGTTAGGCTGAATATAAGGAACAAATTTATTTTGTTCAAAATCTGGTTGTTTCTCATTATTGATTTTTTTAAGCTTTTCAAAAATAGCTCTTACATCATCTGTATAATAATATAAGTTATTTTCAATCAATTTGGAAAAAGGAATAATAGCAGAAGAAATATAAATAATTTCCGGATCATCAAGAGGTGCTTTTTCATAAACACCAAAATATAAGTAGAAATCATACATGCCAAAATCTTCAATCTGCATTTCAACTAAACGTCTTTCCATGCTTTGACACATGGTTCTAATATCTTCTTTTTCCTTATTATCTAAAATTAGGAAGAACTTATCAAATTCAATTCTACTAATCATTTCATGCTTAGCTAAGCCTTTAGTTAAGCAATCCGTAATATCGTACATCAATTTACTTCTCTTTGAATAGTTCATATAGAGATAACTTAAGTTACGCATTTCAACTACCAGTACGGTAGGATTAGAAAACTTCTTCTTCTTTTTTTGAATATACTTTTCTAATCCTTTTTTATTGTAAATTAAGCATTCATTATCCATATACTGGCTAGCTCTTGCTTGCTTACGATGGTTATATCGATAAGCAATAATTGCTACTAGAACAATAATAATGACAAGAACTATAATCAAGATAGTAAGTGTGATTTCAAAGCTTCCCATGGCAAATAAAGCTGTTTCTAATAAATTCATATTTATTCACTCCTTAGTCTTGATCTTTTTTTCTTTTTTTGTTAATTGCACCATATTTATCACGGTTAACACAAATTAATATGATAATTAAGATGATGATTGCAATCGCTAAAAGAATCCAAGGCATAATTTGCTGAAGGATTTCTGGAATAGAGTATCCTGTATTTAATGCCGTAGACTTTAATTTAAATGTAACAAATTGTTCTTCAGAACCATCATAGATGCTTACAACTACTTCTCTACAATTTTCATCAGCTATATCAGAAATGACAGTTACAGTTGGTTCTTCTACATATTGGTTAGAAGTATCATAATGCTCCTGATCAAATTTAATATACTTAGTATAATCTTCAATTGCAGAAGCCCTCTTATCTCCTAAATCAATTTCATATACCGTACTTTGCTCAGTAGCTGTACATTCAAATTTTTCATAGGCTTCCGTATCAACTGTAAAATTCATTGGAAGACGCTCTACATCAATTAATATTGCTCGTGTAGAAACCATATCCTCAGCAATGATTAATACAACTACTGTATTATGACCAACTCTTAAATTCTTATCATTAATAATTTTATAAGTTGCTCCATCGCCATTTGAATCAGCAAGCTTTTCAGGATGTACAATGAAATCTAGGTTACGAATACCATTTGGTACCTGGTAAGCATATTCTCTTAAATCATTGGTATATTCTGTCTTGAATTGATCAATTTGCTTAATTTCAATACTTGCAACATCTGTATTTGTAGAATCCTCACCACGACGTTTAATTGTAAGTACATATTCTGTTGTTTTACCTTCTAAAGAGGTAACAGTGATAGTAAAGCGATTTAATCCTTCTGCTAAATCAACATTAAAGCTTCTTAATAGACCAGTTGTTGTTATTGCAGTAGAATTGCTACAAGATACGGTGTAGGTCTCGTTATCTATAGCAGCATTAATTGTTGCATGTAATGTCATATAGGTAACAATAGTAGTATACTCAAATACTTCCTTATCAAAGGTTGTATTCTTATAAGACGTATCTAATAATTTTTCACCAACTGCTCCTAAATCTGTTAAATAAGGAGCACGATAATCTCTTTGAACTACAATTCTATAGGTATAAGCTGTACCACTCTCAGAAGTAACAACAATAACAAATGTGTTAACTCCCTCAATTAATTTTTGTGTACCAATATCTCCTACAACTGTAGCCTTAGAATCGGAAGTCTTATAGCCAATTTCAATTGTTTCTGTATCATAGGATCTTGGAGATAATGTATAGGTTCCACCCTGATCCTCAGGAGTAAATCCTGGAACTGTTACACCATCTGCTGTCAAATCAGAAAGAGAAGCATTTTGACTTGGAGCATCAAATTCTAATTCTATGGTATATTCTTGTCCCTTTGTACCATCCTGAGCTTGTACTTGTACCTTTACAGTCTTAGTTTTACCACGATCAGAGTCTAAGATTGTAGTAGTTCTTGTACCACTCATTACAGTTTGATTATCAATCAAAACAATAGAAGGAGAATATCCAGGCTTAACTACTGTAATTGTATAGTTTTGAGCTTCAAAAGGAATATGATAAGTACCATAGCTTGTTGTATTTACATTGAAAGAATCCTGTCCTAAATGTATTGTACCTGTACCATCACTTACTTCAATGTAGGTTAAACTATTATCCTTATCTACATCAATTGGACCACGAGCAATTTTAATTGGATAATCTGTTGAGCTTCCATCCTCTGCTGTACATTTTACAGTGAAGTTAAAGATTGCTTGTTCCTTATCATTTAAATCTCTTTGACCTGTTCCTAATACAGTTGAGGTTGGATCCGTAGGTGTTGCAGATATATTAACAACCGTAACATTCTCACCAATGTTAGGGATTGCTAGTACACTGTTCCCAGGTAAGCTTAAATGCTCTATAGTATGTGATACACCTGCAGAATCAACGTAAGTTACCGTCAATTCCTTTAAGGTAGAATCTGTTGATTTTGCTTGACGAGTAATGGTAATAGTTACAGATGGAGATTGTGCATTTGTTGCAGCTGGATCAGCCTCTCCATATTCACTCTTTATATAGATTACAAATGTATTAGTTCCTTCCTTTAAGGTAACTATTTGATTTGTATACTTATTTCCATTCACATAGATAACAGAATTTGCACCACCACCTAAAACCTCTAAATAGGTTTGGGCTATGCTATTTGCAACAGTTATACTCAAATTACCATTTTCATAATCTATAAATTTTGTACCATCTATATCTAAAATATCAGCTCCACCTAAGGACACTAATACGTTGATATCATCAATATCAAAGTCCGTATCGCATGGATATACTGTAAATGTATATATCTTTTGCTTTCCTGTTTGACTCTCAATAATTACTCTCTTTATATTTGCTTTTCCTGGAGTTAAGGTCAAATCCGTTGGCATAATGATTTTTGCATTAGGATCAGAAGTTGTGATTCTAGGATCAAAAGTGGTAATGTCTCTTCCAACTGTATATTTATAGCTTGTATCTACACCATTAACTGTTAAATTCGTATAACTTGAATCGCCAGTATTAGCTAAATATTCATATTGAATGATAGAGTTATCATCACTACCTGCATCTCTTACAAAAGTAATTTCATAATCAGCTGTAGCACCACTCTCGGTTTTAACACGTACCTTATACACAGTTGAACCAACAGCGATATTTGTAATCGTAATTAAATTGTTTGCACTTGTAATTTCATTTCCCTGTGGATCAAATACAGAAACCGTATTGTATCCTGCTGTTACATGCTGTGAAACATATTTAATAATTGCACTTGTTTGATCAAAGGTTAGGGATACAGAATATCCTCTGTAGATTTCAGGAGCAAAGGTTGGCGTAAGCTTATTAGTATTTTCAACTAATGCTTCTAATTCATCTAAAATTCTAGGAGCATCTTTAATTACATTAACTGTATATCTGCAAGTTGTTTTCCCATCCTGTGCAGTTGTTTCAACTGTAAAGATATTGCTTCCAATATTTAATGGCTGACGATCATTAGATGGTGCTGGGTTACGAGATATTGTTGTTGTAGATTTTTTTGGTACACCATCAAAATATACTTCATTAGCATCTCCAATATGCACCTCATATTGTCCACCATTATCGCCAGAAGTAAATCCCGTAACTGGTTTACCATTGATTGTAAACTGATCTAAGGTTGCATCTGTGTCAGCTGCATCTCTTGAAATTGTAATTTCATAAGGATCACCCTCAGACCCATCCTGTGCAGTTAAATATACAGTAACTACTACAGAACTATTTGGAGAAACACTCACACTATAATCATAGCTTGTATCTGCTGTTGCTACACTGTTTAAACCATCATCAATATATAAAGTTGAATCTGAACTATTTTTAGTAAAATGTAGGATTGCTTCTTCTTCAACTGAAGATAAATTGATTGTATACTGATGAATATTTTGAGCGAAAGTAGGTGTCAATTTATTCGTTTTACCATCTGTATCAGAGGTTGCTGTAATACGATTTAATGCCTTATCTGTACTAGGATTTGCTTTAGTCGTCCATAATTGAATCTTGTAATCTCTTACAGAAACTTCATCCTCTGCTGTAACTCTAATAACAAATAATTGAGAAATTGTTCCATCAGGCAAGGCAATTGTCTGAGTACCAGCTCCTGTTACTGTCGCAGACTCATCCTCTTTAACAGCAACTATATTTGCATCTGGTGACACAGCCTTAACATTTTCAACCATATATGGTCCAGTATTTGTTTTAAGGAATGGCTGAGCAACTCCATTAATTGTATAGTCCTTTTTAAGTCCATCAATATAAATTTCTAAGTTAGTTAAATAATTATTATTAGAACCTTCTTTTCTTACAACAGTAAATGTATAGGTAAATGACTTATCTGTTTTATTTATCTTAGCATCATTTTTAGCTAAATTACCTAATTCTGAGGTAACCTTAACCGTGATTTTATATGATCCTGCTTTATTAAAGCTCTTTTCATATCCATCAGAGGCTTGTCCTAAGGTTTGACCATCAAAAGCAATCGTACCAAAGAAACCATCCTTTGAAGGAAGGAAGAAAGCTCCCTTTGTTTTAAATGGAACAGTAAAGGTTCCTAAATTTGCTGTATTAGAATCAAAATTAAATGTATTTCCATTTTCATCTAAAATATCATCCAATTCATCTTGAGAAACATAGATATTTAAATTATCTAGCTTATTATCTGTATCAGCGACATATACGCGAATTGTATATGTTTTACCAGAGCCAACACCAGTTATTGTTTCTGTTTCTGATTTGACATTTATCGTTAATACTACCACTTCTCCATCTGTCACACTACAATAGAATGGACTCGTTGATGTAGGGTCTGCCTTAGAAGAGGTAATGGTAAAGCTAGCATTTAAGGATACACCTAGTTCAACATTTAAATAGCTTGTTCCTCTAGGTAAATAAAAGGAGAAATTCGTATCTAAGCTATTAAATACATAATCAAAATATTGTGTTAAGAAGGAGATATCTGCACAATTGATACTATTAATAACTAAGCTCTCAATTTTATTTGAGGTACTTCCACTTTCGCGTTCAATATTGAAAGTATATATTTTACCTGCTTGCCCATTTTCAGCAACACCTTGAACCTTAAATACATTATTTCCCTGTTGCAAATTAACAGTTTGGTAAGCTTTAAGGTTTGTATCAATTCCACTTGAAATGAAATTTATTCCTGCAGCCAAAGTTTCCTTAGCATGCTTAGCAGTAATTTCAACATTTAAACTAGTCACAGAGAAGGGAACCTTAATTGTCCCACTGCTTGGATATGTAGTTTGAGTTTCATTAAATGTAAAGTTTAGTGGAACATTTCCATTCTTAAATACAACATTCGCTATTCCATTTTCCGTGGAACGCTCATCTGCAAATTTTGTATCAATTATGTAGACAAGATTGTTTTCAGCCTGTGATTGTAAGAATACATATACCTTAACACCTATAGACCAAGTTTTATGTGGAGAGTACACATTTGTAGGTTTTATCTCAGTTGTAGAGTCATTAACTAAAGAAACATATGCTTTAGTCGTATTTGAAAGCCATTCCAAATTCAATTTAAAGGAAGAGCCTACCACACTCTCTTTTAATACATAAGTATATGTTCTTCCTGAAACCTGTGTATTAGATGTATCACTAATTACTGCACCACTTGTAGCATGTAATAATTCAACATTAGTTAAATCCATAGTATCATCAGGAGCTTCACACTCTAAATCTATCCAAAACTCTAAACCACCAGACTCTGGATTATTTGGTCTTGTAACCTCATCATATTCTGATTTAATTAGAACTTTGACACGTTGCTTATGATTCGTTTTATCGTTTGTAAAAGTTGTAGTAAAAACTTTATTTGTATAATCTATTCCACCAATATATACCTTAGTGGTAGAAGTATTTGGCACAATTTTAAATGTAGCCGTCTTAGTTAAAAATGGCATTAAATTATTTGGATTACTCCATGTATTACTTCCTATATCTGATAAAGTATAGGTACCATTTCTTGGATCTCCATTTTCATCAGTGTAGGAATAGTTTGTTTCTACAATAGTAAATGTTCGATCGTCATTCGCACCTGCTCGAATAACCATACCATTATACGTTTGGCTAGTTCCATCTTCTGCTGTAATCTTAATTGATACAGGAATACGCGCTTCCGTTGCACCTGTAAAACTAAATGTTGATTGAACATTATTATTAATTTTAATTTCAACAGTAGATAGTGGGTTGCTAGGTGTAGCAGTAACAGTAAAGCCTGTATATGCCATCGGAAGCATAGATGCTCCACCTGGATAGTTTATCGTTAAATTCGTACCACTAAAGCTATTACAAATAGTTGAATTTAAACCATTATTTGCAACAATATTTACCGTTCCTAAGGAATGATCTGTATTTGCTGCTAAACGATTAACATCAACATAATAAATTTGTTTATTTCCACTTTTTGCGTATACTTCTAAGCGAATAACCTCTGTGTGTGCACCCTGAGCTCCTGTATTTGAAATAGTAAAATTAATTTTTCCATTTAAAATATTAGATGGTGATTTTACACTACCTTGGTAAACATCGACATGATCAATTACGCTTGTATCTGGAAATATAGCTTGTAAACTAAATGTACTATTCGAATATGGCATACCATTTATTGTAAAACGGTTGTCATTATCATCATCCGTATCAGACTCATTAAAGGATGCACTAGCTGTAACAGTTACACTTGTTGGTTTTAAATTTAACTCTTTTAATGTTACAGTATAGTCTTTAGTTGCACCACTTTGTGCAGTAACTGTAAATTTTACTGCACTATTATTCGTCCAAGTTGGAATATTAAACTCTGCACCTGAAGCAACTGTAGTGCCAGAGCCTGTTGCAGGATAAGCCGCCTTAATAGTTTTTAAATTACTATTAACTGATGGAATAAGCTTCAAGTTTGTTGTCCCTTTAGGAATATACATTGTATAGGAAGTGGTGGATGATGAGAAATCTGGTGATAATCTAATATCAGCAGTTGCCCCACCATTTGTACCACTAAAACCCAAGCTATCCAAATCACAATTTGTATCCTTTGCTTTTGGTAGTTCAACAGCATACCATTTTCTTACATTACCTGAGGAGGACTCCACTTGAAACGTAGCAATATAGCTTTCTCCTGCATTTAAGGCATTCATGTTAACAGAAAATGAATTTCCACTTTGAGTTGCAGAACTAGTTTGACTAGATAAAGTCTTACCATACTTAACAGAATTTGCAACAAGCTTACCACTATTTTGAACAGTGATGCTTACATTTGCAGTACCATCACTTGTGTCAGAACCCTTATATTGTAAAGTAGCATCTCCATTAACATTAACACTAGAAGATGTACTTAAACAAGATTTACCTTCTACTGTAATATCAGTAAGACCGACATCATCAGATAATCCAGCAACAGAAATGACACAGTTGTCTTCTCTAAATTGAGAACCTTGAGTTCCATAAGAAGCAGAAGTTGATCCTGCATTTCCATCTACGAAACACGTTTTATTTAGTTCTGCTGATGCAACTCCTACCTCTTGTTGACGTTCCTTTTTCAAGAACTCTATTTTCATATTGCCAGTAACACCTGTAGCAATTGTAAACCCTATGGCTCCCACAAAGGCTGGTGAATCAGTATATACACTCGTACTTGGAGATGTCCAACCAATATTTAAACCTATGCCTTTTGTGCTCAAATTACTAGCTGTAAATCCCTCTGATTCTACCAATTCAGAGTAGTATCTTGTTAAATTTCCGCCTTGAGCATATCTTTCCAAATCTAGTAAAACTACAGCTTGTCTCATCCTTCTTCCCGTCATAAGCTCGGCATTTACAGCAACAACAATCTCATCTCCAGGAACTGCTTGAGTTATTGTTGGATAAGAACTCATATCTTTAGAAGGAAATAGAGTATTTAGTGCACCATATACTTCTGCGTCTGTAGAGTATGAACTAAGTACAGCGCCCGCTTTCAACACATACTTTAGATTTCTACCAGAACCAGTTGTAGCATATTCTTCGCCATTTTTTTGAAGATCATCAGAAGTATAAAATTCTCCACCAATGCTATCAAGTAATGAAGCACCACTATTTGTATAATCTTCTAAACATGGTGTTACATCTTCTGCATACATTGCATCATTTACTTTTAAATCCTCAAAAACAATAAAGCTTTCATTATTTTTAGCAGCTAAATACTTTAACCACGTCTCTTTAGTATACACAGAGTAGTGATAGGTAATAGTATCTGTACTAACAGCTGCATTGGTTCTAATGGTACCGAAAGTAACGAGAATAGCGACACTCATTAGGATAAATGATATCCCTATTTTAATCTTTTTTGTTAATTTCATAAATTATACCTCTCTTTATCTTCAAGGATAGCTGATACATTAACCTCTGGTGTTGGTGCATCAGTCCCAGAATTTGAATATTTGCCATCAAATGAATTAAAATCAAATTGAATAGTATCTTCCAAATATTGTTGAATCGTTATTATCGTTTGATCTCCAAAGTAACCCACTGTTCTATCAGCCACACCAGCAAAATAGAACCATGCTTCTACTTCTGCAAAATCCTGCGGTTCATCTATAAAACCCTGAGCTATAGGTAAATCTACATCCGTAACATCACCATCACCATTCAAATCACCATATAATATACCCTGTACTGTATCAATTGGTTGTCCATCATCATCTAATAAAGAAATCGACCAACCTGAACCAAAGAAGGTTTCATCATATTTTTCTTTTTCAAGAATTTCTCCTTCAGGATTTGTTACTATTAATTTATCAGGATTATTTTTAAATTGTGATAATATATCAGGAATAGAGGTGCCTTGGTGCAAGTGTCCTAAGAAGAAACCATCTTCACCTGCTTGTAAATGTTCATACGTTCCATCCTCAACAATAATTGCTGACCCATTTTCAAATTTAGCACTTATAAATTGAATCAATGCATCTTCTTTTAATTCTAATATATCTGGCTTAGAGGCTGTAATTTTAAAGTATTGAGTCGTATCCTCAAAGAAGTAGTTACTACCCTCTTTACTGCTAAATAAAATTTCAGCCAAACTATCTTCTGTCGTTACATTAACATTGTTATTGTAACCTATTGTATAATTCTTAGGATCCAATATCGTCTTTTCGTTTGTTTTAAGATTTCTCAAATAAACTGTAACTTCAGGTTCAATTGGATTACCTGTATAAACCCATATTTGTGTATACTCAAAGACTAAATCATATTCGTCTGAAGGTACAACCATAGGCTTAAGTGGGAAATCATAATGAATATCATCTTTTCCATTATTTTCCCACGTATCATCAATTGGGTTTTTCAATGAAATATCAACGTTTACCTTATGCTCACCTGTATCAGGATCAACATAGCTATCGTCAATTTCCATCTGGAATGGAAGATCTGCATCTACCCATTCATCCTTTTCTGGATCATATTTCAAAATATTTCCATCTTCATCTACGATGAATGTATTGTTAGGATCTTCTACTATGGAAGGATCTTTTTCAAAATCCTCCTGCTTAATATACTTATTACCATCTGTATCCTCAAGTATAATAGGATCTCCTACTTTATACCCATCCTCAGGTGGTACTAATACAATATCCTTAATTACATTTTCTGTAATTATGAATGTTGCATTTGGATTATTTAAAATATAATTTGTATCATCCGTAGATGCCACTACAGAATACTCACCCTTAGAACTTTGTGGTTCTCTAACCGTACAATTGATGATATTTCCATCAATATCTGTATAGGTTGCTTTTGGCAACTGGTCAATTCCACCTAAGTATTGCTGGTTAAGCTCAGTCCAAGTTACATCGACTGGACGTGGATAAACCTTAAATTCTTGATGGAATTCTCGTCCAGGGAATTCTAAATCATTCTCATCAATCTTGAAGACAAAGACATAGCGTCCTGCATCAATTGGATTAGAGATTGCATTTGTTGGATCAAGTACTACTGTATTATCATTTTTATGTTCTTTTGCATACTGCCAATAATAATCCCATGGATAGTATTGAATGACATGATTTCCTGTTGGATTCTTTGTATAAATAGGATCCGGATAAGGAAGCTTATCATAAATCTTATTTCTATCATATTCTAAATATGGGAATTTATCAGCATCATCTGGTCCTGGCCAATTTGGATTGTCCGGATTGTTTGGATTATTCGGATCATCTGGATCTCCTCCTGGATTATTCGGATCATCAGGATCTGTAATTTCAGGAGGTAGATATGGATTATCTGGATCTAGAATAGCAAGATATGCCTCCTTGACCAATGTTTCATAATTTGGCGCTGATATTCTAACACGAATATTATAAACACCAATGCCAACTCTAGTTATAAGGTCTAGTCCATAGCTATATGTTCCATTTTGTAATATAGCATATTCTATAGTAACCTCATTTTCAAAGTCTGCATAAATGCTTGGATCAATTGTTCCATCATTTCTTACCGTACCATTAAGACGAGCTGAAATAAAGTGTGGTTGACCATCATATAAAACTACATCGTCCTTGAAATCAACTGAGAACTGACGCTCAGCAATCTTAACATCCGCTAAAAGATTTACCACATAATTTTCTCTTGTTGGACTATTTACTTCATTTCCATTTGCATCATAAATTCTTAAGAAGTTATTTTGCCATTGGAAACCTGGATTTACACCTAATAAGGTATATTCTCCAACCTCTGGTGAGGAAGTCATAAGTATACCATTGTTAGAATGCTCATCTAAACGTAAAGTATGTCCTCTTACTAAGTTCTCAACCTCATGGTCTTCTACCTTATGTGTCCATGATAGGTAATCAAATAATTTAGTTTGAGTTTTGATATGAATCGTTATCGTACGTGGAGTAATCTCAAATATATCAAAGGAATGAACGACACTATTATAGTTTTGTGTTGCTAAAACCTCAACATCTAAACGATATTTTCCAGCATTGATTGGATTAGAATTCAATCTGCGAGCATTACCATTTTCATCAATCTCATAATAAGTATATGTAACAGCTTCCGTTGCTACACCATTATAAGTAACCTTTGGATTTACAATTGGCACACCATCATACGTCTTTCCTAAGCGGAAATATAAATCTTCAAATTGAATTTCAGGATCAGCCTTTGTAATCGTAATACCTGCAGTACCTTCAAATACAATATGTCCTTGCGCATCTTCAATACGTACAGAAATTTGGTCTTGACCAACGTCTATTCTTCTAGGCTTAGTCGTTGTCCATGTTCTACTTTGACCTAGCACCCAATATTTAATTGTGAATTGTGATGGATCATCAACAAGCAAATCAATATCAAAGGAATGATATTGTCCATCGTATACACCAACATAGTTGGTAATACTTACAGCTGTATCCGTTATTTTTTCATTTAGAACAAATAAATAGGAATAGCCAAGCAAGTAATTATCTGTTACATCCACATTATTCTCATCATAAATTCTAGGCTTTTGATTTGCTAAGGCTACATCATTAACTCCATCCATCCAAGTGAAATCTGTAGGCTTATTGTATTCTTTTGGACCATCATAATTCAATTTTAGATAGTCTGTAATCTTATGCTCTGGAACAATATTAGAAGCTGTGAATTTATAACCCTCTTTATTTAATCCCTTATAATACATTAAGTAATCAATATCACCCTTATATAAGGACTGTGGATAATTCAATGTAATTACTGTGGATCTAGGCTGAATTACAAAAGTAACATTCTTTGTTTTCTCTCCAATGATATAGTTTGCAATCTTTGGATCACTTAGTGCAAGATTCAACGATGCTGTAGCAGTATAGGTACCCTTATTCTTATGATTGATATCTCCATTTACAGCATTAGGAGTAACAGATACATCAATTTGGATACGCATATGCTGACCATTTAACTTATCTGTTGGTACTAGCTGTAAATAGGCAGTAGGTGCTTTTGGAGTACCATCATAGGTAAATACTAAATCCTGCCATGTTACATCTGTAACAAAGCTTGAAATAGTAAAATCATCTGAATAGGTTACAGCCGCAAAGTTTTCACTTGCAGGAATGATAATTTCCATTCTATATCGACCTACATTAATAGCACGATGACCATTTGTAACAATTTGCTGCAAATCATTATCATAATATTGTGTAAATATAGGCTCAGGAATTAAATTACCATTCTCATCATATTGATAATATTTATAAGTATAGCGATCTACTAAAGTACCCTCGTTTGCATCATCTCTACTTGTCATGATAATTTCAGGGATTGTTACCTCATTACCATCATAAACACGGGAAAGATTAGATACATACTCAACAATCGTCTCTGCAGGCTCAATCGTCATTGGTAAAGTAATTTCTCCTGTTGGCTGATAATTATCTGCAAACATACGAATTTTAACCTCATACTCACCAACATTGCGCTTATAGATAGGATTTGTTGTCCATTCTCCAGTCGCTTCATCAAACCACTCAACACGGACAAGCTTTGGATTGCTTGGTGTTGAAATATAATAAGAGAAGGCATGTTCTTGATTATCATAAATATAAACAGGATGATTTACCTTATATTGCATTGGGATTGGAATAATCTCAATAGAAGCATTTGAATAATCAATCAAGTAATTATTAGATACATCCTTACCATCTAAATCGGTAACTGTATATTCATAATTATATAATAATAAGGTCGTATCAGCACCAGAATATTTCTTCGTTTTGAAATCCTTAGTTACTAAGGTAGCACTAAACTTTAAGTCTAGTAATGGATCTAATGGTGCATCCGCACTTGCCTTAGTACCAACATTATAATAATTAGAATTTTCTGTTACACTAACACTCTTAACTAAGCCATCATAAGTAAAGATAGCTCGGCTTGGAAGTGGCTTATCCTCTATATATATTCTAATCTTAGAAATGATAAAGTTAGATTGTAAAACAGATTGCTTATAATACTTAGTTTCAGGTATGGTCATAGAATACATATAGACACCTGCATCTATACAACCATCTTCTGCAGAAATATAAGAATTAAAGCCTGCCTGCTTATAGATAATTTCAATATCTTCAATATTATAATTATCTGCAATCGTTGGATCGTCATAGCTTACCTCATAGTAAGGGAAGTATCTTCCAGAACGGAAGTCTCCTGTTGCAGTATTATCAAATTCTTTATCTAAGGTTTGTGTCTCTGTAACTGTTCTTTCAAGCTTATCAATCTGAATCACATAAGAACCGATAGCAGATTCAAACTTAGTCGAACTAGCATTATCCTTGACATCAATCTTATAGTAAATTGTGTACGTACCTGGATCCGTAAAGGACATCAATTCTATATTGTTTACACAAAGATTTGGATTATTTGTTAAATCATCCTGTGTACGTGAATATAGCTGTACAGCATTAGCCTCAAACCAGTCTGCCGGATAAGAAATAGAGATATCTGCACTTGTATAATCTGCAAACTCAATCGTACCAAAATGTGGCTGTTGATCATAAACTATCTCTTCTCCTTCAACCGTTACAGGTATATATGGATAATGCACAGATAGCTTAAGAACTAAATTTATAGAATAGTTTGTTGAAACATCTCTAGGAACTTTAATCTTAGGTCCTGTTGGATTATTAGGATCCTCATATTCATCATAGACAATATTACCTTTATCATCTGTTTTAACTAAACGCCAAGAAACGTTGAAAATTTTGCCACTCTCAGTAACTAAATTCGTATTGTTTGTAGCATCTAATGCACCTGGATCCGTAACCTTTAAAATCTTGCTACCAACATAATTACCTCTTGTAAATATATCCGTTGAGAATTGGAACTGAAGTAAATCTCCAGACATGATGTATGGATTATCTCCTGCATCATACTCATACTGCTTACTTGTCCAAGCCTTATTTAATAGCTCGTCATTTAAAAGCTCCATATCCTCTTCTACAGTTAATTTAATCTCTTTTGCCGTTATGTCAAAGGATTGTGTTATATCTAATTCTGTATAGTTCTTTTGGACATCAAGTGAATCTACACTAGAAGTGATATGTACCTTATATTTACCTACATTTGTAGGAGCAGAATCTAGTGGAACCTCATAATAGTTACCATTTTCATATACTAATTCTGAATACTGAATAATTAAATCAGCAACTTCTCCATTAAATCCAGATGCACTTGTCTGTACTAACTGAGAAACCTCTACAGGTGAACCATCATAGGTTTTACTCAAGTTAGTTGAGAAGCTCATATACGCTGGGAATTGTGTAATTGTAATATGGACAGACCCTCTACAAGCCTCATAGCCAGTAGCCATAATATCAAATGTAATATCATATTCTCCTGCTTGAGATAGGTTAGGGAAATTATGACCATAGGATACCTCATTGATAACAAAATTCTCAATTGTAAAACCTGATTTAGGATTTTTCACAATTAAGCATTGTAATTCCTCAAAGGTATATCCAACAACACTACTTTGATTTTTATTTTCCTTATATGGTAAAGTAACATCCTTAGTCACATAATCAATAGTATCCGTCTTTACTGTTACAGATCCAATAATCTCAAAATTGATGGAGCTAGTAACATCAACACCATGCTTATTTCTAATTCGACAATTTACATCAAAGCGATCTCCACGATAAGTACCTGGAGTGTAATCCTTTGCAGAAATAGAAGCTGGCGCTCCTTCATCTGCTAAAGAGGAAATTGTAATTGTTGACAACCATTCTATAAGCTCAGGTGTCTCAGCAAAGATTTCTGCAGCATTTGGTGTATCTTCCTTGTATAAAGGAGAATACCAGTTCGTTTGCGTATTGTAATATACAATATCATTCGTTTCGCCACCATCACCCAATTGTATTTTCAAGGTTAAATATAAAATGACAAAGTATTCTGTATTATTTAATAGCGTATAGTTCTTATCATAGGTTTGACCAACACTTGTAGTTGTGTCAAAGCTTGCTAAGGATAAATAGGTACCCTGATTGATAACCGTTGGAATCCAATCATAAATATCGTTACTCCAATAAGAAGCAATCAAATCTACACGAACAGGATTATCATGGTCCGTCTCCTCATCTAAAATCCAAGGCTTAATAGATAATGATTCCCCATTAAAGGTTTGTTCTACATCATCCCAATGAACATCAACTTCCTTAGGTGTACAAACAATTTCAGATTCTAGGTATGGAGCTGTAACAAGTGGATCATTACGATAGAAGGAATCCTCCCAAGCATAATAGTTCTTACCTTCTCCTATGGATACTTGCAAACGATAGTGACCAACATTTTTCTGGTCTCCTCTTAATTCAGTCTCATTTCCTGTTTCATCATCTATAAGATAATATGTTATTTTTAATTCACCATCTGATACACATGTATAATCAGGCTCATGACGATAGCCATCGTAAATCTTTTCTTTATATGGCTCAACAATAAAGTCGCCATCCTTTAAATATGCCTTTTGAATTTCAACAATAAAATTACCATGAATAACTGGATGATAATTTTTACTATCTACAGACGAACCATCTGTACGACGAATGTCAATAGCTCCAAACTCAAATTGAGTAAGTAAATCATAAATACCAGCATCTGCACTATTCGTTTGAACGGTATATTGACGCATCATATCTGCTGTCTGATTGATTGTATGGTTCGTACATAAACCCGTAGTCTCGGTACGATTCATATCAATTCTAGCATCAGTTAAAGGAATAGATATTTTTGTTCCATCATACACCTTGATAAAATTCTGTGTTGTAGGTATTTCAATTATAATATCTCTAGGCTTTAACTCGACATTTACAATCGCAAAGGATTCCTTCCAACGCATGATATCTTCTTCATAGTAAACCACTATGAAATAGCTTCCAGCATCCATAAGCTTATCTAATCCAGTAGCTAAAATAGGACTTTCAGGATCAAAATTCTTATAGAAATTCAATATTTCATCATACGTATAATCCTCAGCACTATAATATTTCATATGATTTGCCTTTGGCATTGGCGTAGATAAAATATTTTGCAGTGTATAGTCATTAATATGATAGGAATCATCGTAGACATTATGCGGTGTCTTCCTAGCATCCGACTGTCTATACATATCGTTAACAACAATATTTAATTCTGCTGGATTTATCTTAAGTATCGCTTGACCATAGGTATCCTCATAGCCGTTTGCTCCTACATAATATTTAATTACATATTCACCAACGTTAACATATTTAGGAGGAATAGAACTATAATTTCCTTCAAATCCTTCAAAACGGATGAAGCCACCAACCAAATATTTTGGCAAATTCACTTGAATTGTATGAGGTAATCCATCATAGCTATATTCATTTATGATGTCTAAATCCTCTAAATTAATATCTGGATTAAGCAATGTAATTTTTAGATAATAATATACATCATAATAATCCTTAACAGAAATAGGTTTATTATCTGCATCTAATACAAAATTACCATTTTCATCAATCTCATAAATGTCAAACTTCTTGACAATAACACTATTAATATAAAATTCATTGCTTACATTAGAATTGAAATAGGTTCCACGAACACCCTTACTAGTTTCAAGCTCAGCATAAATTGCATGTCTAGCTGCTAAGC
The DNA here is from genome assembly GCA_910579215.1 of uncultured Anaeroplasmataceae bacterium. Lineage (GTDB taxonomy): Bacteria > Bacillota_I > Bacilli_A > Acholeplasmatales > Anaeroplasmataceae > Pelethenecus. The sequence continues at coordinate 85,433 of CAJTTN010000004.1, read as the reverse complement.
CTGCATAGAATATCTCTACTGGTGCTCCATCAATATAAATGGTATGTGTTCCACTCATGTCACCTAGCATATGCCACTTATTATCGCCAACCTGGGCAGAATTATCGTAATATTCAGAATCTGTTTGGTTCCAAGGATCACCATTTTCTTTTAATAAATGTTCCTCATCCAAATAGAATAATAAATTACGAATCTTAATCTCCATTTCAATTACATCAGTATTTAAGACATAGTTAGGGTTATTTTCTACCATAAATACATCAAAGAAATAGGTACCAACCTCAATTGGCTGCTTATCCCCTTGAACAGAGCTTAGGATATGAATCACATCACTAGTACCAGTAACCACATAGGCGTCTGGCGTTTTTAATGTACCATCATAATATTGTGGATTTGTATATTTAACCTCTAGAACACGTGGTACAATTTCAATAAAGCCAAATACATGGGCAGAGCCACAGTTTTTAGAGGCAGAAATGCGCACCTCTACATAGTATAAGCCTAATTCCTCTGGTGGTAAAACACGATTTAATGGCTCATCATATTTCATTTCACCATTGCTCCAATATGCAGAATAATAATAGTATGCACGTTCACCATCTGCAACTGTATCAATTACAATTTTAGATGAGTCAATAGGAGCCTTAGAATATTCAAATTGCTGTGGACTATCCATTGTAATATCTGGATTCTCCAAACGTGTAATCGTTAATCTTGTATACTCTTGAATAATTAAGGTTTCAAAATATTCTGCCTCAATTCGTACGTATATAGAATATATACCAACATCCCTTAGTCCTTGAACTGTAGGAACACCATCCACATTTGCTACAGTAGGAAGCCAGCCTGAGCCACTACCAACTACATTTGGATCTGTAGTATAATAGAACTCTAGCTCTACTTCCTCTGTAATCTTATCATCTAAATAATAATACTTCTTAGTCGCATCATCATAACGAAGTTGAGCCGTATTGGAAGACAAGGTAATCATATGATTCTTGCCATTAAATACTGCCGTATATGGATTCGTTTGAATATCTAATTGAAGACCTGTAATCTCTACAAAGCCTTGTAGCATTTCATCCTTATAGCCTTCAGCAGCATATCTTACTGTCACTTCATACTTACCAATATCTTGGAATACAGGACATTCCTCAGTCCAAGTTACACCACCGTCTAAGGAATACAAAATACGCGTCCAACCTACAGTTGCAACAAACAAAGGATTAAAGCCAGCATCAACGGAATGCTCTTGTCCATCATATTCGCCAGAGAAGAAATTAGCGTAATAATCTGTATCTGCCATCTTCTTCCCTTCAAAATTATCATCTGGATCATTAATATCAATCTTTATTCGAACAACCCGATGGGTAGGACCAACCTCTTTATAATTAGGAGCCTCTATTTTATAATAAACATCATGTAGTCCATAATTAATGAACATAGGTGCCTCAGCAGTATAATTCATACCATCTAAACTATAGGTTACCTTAGCACCAGAGGTTGGAGCCAATACATTAATTTCAAATGTATGACTTCTACCATTATATTGAAGCGTCCAATAATGATCATCGCCATCTGTATCCATAGTAGCTGGATCCTCATATTCTATTGTCAAAAGATTTATTTTAATTTTAACGCTTCGAATTACAGTTTTAAAATAAGGTGCACTTATCATATAGTATAATTCATATTCCCCAGGTGAAGCAAATACTGGAGCCTGGTCTAACCATGCAGAAGAGAATTCATCTAGACTAGATACACTCCACTTCACAGAAACATCTGGAGAGAATGCAGGCGCGTAATTATCAGGAGTAGGATATAAAATATTTACTGTACCTGTATGGAAATAGCCATCATAATCTCCCTCGTAGCCAAAGGCCTCATACACAAAGGTAAGAGGATTAATCTTATAGCTTCCTCTAACAACTAATTCATAGTTTGCAGAAACGTCTGTGTTATCTGCGCTATAATAAATTGCCCAATTTGGAGACCAAATAAAATCATCTGGCCATACATAGGTATCTGGTACAAAGCTATCCGTTTGAATTGTACCAACAAATTCATCTCCAAGTAAAATACCCTCATTAGGTCTTTCAGGAGTAGTTGCCAATTCACCTGTTACAGGTGTATAGCTAAATACATTTTGATCAAATGTTTTTTCTCCATTAACACTAATATAAACCTTACGCTTAGTTATTTTAAAGCTATGGGTATGATCATATTGATTAAAGTATTGTCCTTCAGGAGCATAAATTCTTACACTATACTGCCCAACATTCTTTGGAGCAGAATTTAATTGATTTCCATTCGCATCATAATACGTAAAGGTTAAGCCAAAGATTTGATCTTGACCAATTTTAGTTATCTTGCCATCCTCTAATGGGCTGATAGGCTCACGATCATATACCTTATCAAGTCCAGCTACAATTACATTACTTTTTACTGTTTTAAGACGAATGTTTTTTCTTAAAGTATTATAATGTCTACCACTGAGCTGAACAGCATAAACATATTCCCCAATTTCCTTAAATTGTGGTCCTTCTGTTCCAAAGCTTGTTCCATCATCAGCATAATAATTTACCTCATACCCAGGATTATGATCTGTATAGGATTTCAAATCATCTACTGTTAGCTTATAATCCTGACCATCTACCATATATTGAATAAATTCATACTCACGAAGATTTCCATCTGTATCTTCTGTTATTGTTGTTGGAGTTACAATATAATTTGGATTTCTTTGGTCATAATATTGATCATCATCAACTCCAATAAAGTAAGTTGGATTGAAGTCATTATATAAAATTTGAATTCTAACTTCTACCACTACATCATAGTATTTTGTTTCATCAGCAATCTTTAATGTAGGATTATAAATCATAAATGGCTTTTCGGCACTTGGAGTATAATTGACAGTTATCGAATCCACTCCACTACCAAACTGATGATAGAAGCGTCCTCCTGGAAGCAAATTATCCCAGGTAATTAGATTAGCAGCAGTCTCTCCAAAGATATGCGTTCCTGGATAGGTTCCCGTTCTAGTATCAAAGGAACCATTATAAACGCCTAATTCATCCTTAGTTGTTTTCAAACTTCCGATAAAATAAGAGTTACTACCTATTCCATCTAACTCAGCATGGACTGGTGACATACTATCTAATCCACCACTCCAGCCCCAAGAACGTGACCAATAATCCTCCGTTGGAGAAATCTTGTATTTTTCATCTATTTTAATAGTAATTAATCCCTTACCTACGCGATAAGCAGCTTGAATAGCCTTAATCTTATTTGTAGGACCTAAAACTAGATAAGGAGCTTCTACATAAGTACCATCTTGTTGTTTTTCAAACAATTTATAGTTCTTTGCAGCTGAACCATTGATGTAAGCATAAATACCATAGGTACTCCTATTTCCATCTGTACCATATGGATAGGTACCATATTGATTTGCATCCATATGAGTAGCTACTACAGGACATAGGGATTTAGAAATAACCTCGCCAGTATGAATGTTTTTAGCAACACCATAAGGTTGAATCTTACCACCAATATATGGATATTCTAATAGAGGCACCGTCTTACCGTTAATATCATAGGTACCTAAAACATTTACAAATTGATATACCCCCTTAATAGGCTCATCATCTCTTGTAAATGCTATTTCAACCTCCATAGGATCAATTTTGACAGAGAATGTGATGACGACTTCAAAATTGCTTGAAATATCATGACCATTCAAATATACATGCCAATCTGATGCCCAGTAAAGCTTATTACCAACAGAGGAATAAACACCAACATCCTCACTTCTAGTCTCTACTCTACCTGTAAATCTAGCGCCAGGGAAGCCCTCTAAGCCAGAAATTTCACCCGGTGCCCATGTACTATAAGAGTATGTTTTACCATCATATGTCTTGGTAACAATATCTCCTGAAATAGAGCTTACTGTGATTTTACTTTTCAAAATCTTATAGTGAAGGTTCGTTTTTCCAACCAAATACAATGCATGGTTAATAGCACCTAGATTGTTTGCCATATAATCTCTATTAAATTCTCTTAAAAGATCATTTTCAACAGAAGCCTCTAATGTAGCAGTACCAACATTCACATTGTTGTGATAAGTATATTTGAAAAGGTTTTGTGGACTTTGTTCTACTCCACCTCTACCACCTATAAATAATAACTGTCTAGTTACACCTATAGTTTCATTTTCAAAGAGCTCTCCTACTAACTGAATTTGAGTGACAATTTGCTCAATAGGATTACCTGTATAATGGTTTTCAAAGGTTGACAAAGTATACTTAAAATTAGCAATATTTAAATAAGGTAAATTAAAGGTTACACCTGTACCATATTGCCAGTAGTCCTTATAATATAAGAAGCCACCAGAGGTCCAATATCTTTGATCCCAAACATTTTCACCATTTGTAGCAACACAAACACCATTTCTATCCTCTGCAAAAGGAAGCCAGCCTTTAATCTTACTGAAAATGTTAATTCTAGTATTTTCAATTTGGGTTTCACTAGCATTAGGATTATTCTTTTTCCACTCTGTAAATTCTTTTTCTAAGGCTGCATAGCTGTCATTATAAACCTTACTTACCTCATCCTTCGTTAGCTCTGTATAAATATCTACACGGAATCCCGTTTGGAAAGGAGACCCAACAATTTTAGTAATCACCTTTGGCAATATAACCTTAGTAATTCCCTGCTGAGTTCTAATATCCTTCGCTCCTGCAGCAATATCCTCTTCTGTTCTTCTAGACTCATCAATTCCTACTACCTGAATACCATTATGAATATGAGGAATGGTAATAACACCATTTAATGTAGCATTTGGTGTTAAACCAGTAATATAGAATTTCTTTTCTGTTGTATCATAAACATATGTATAAACATCATCTTTTACTGAACCAAGAACATATACCGGATAATCACAGTTCCAATTGGTTACCCAACCCTTACTCCAATTCTCCTCTGGCTCATATACATAAAAGAAGAAATTATCATTACATCCTATCCAACCATTTGGATTGATTGTGGTAGTTTCTCTTGGAATTGTCATATATTCAATCCCTTTACAGCCCTGGAATGCTCCTTCATCTATCGTTTGTAATGCATTATTCAAGATGAATTGATCCAACGCACTACAGCCCTTAAATGCATACTTTCCAATATAGGTTGTATTTTGATCATAAATTAAACCATTATTATATTCAGTATCCCATAATAGGCTTGAGCAGCCTGACAATAAGCCCTCTGGTATTGATGTAATACCTGTCAAATCAATACCCTCGAGGCTTGTACAATTTTCAAACATATATGGACTTACATTTTTATTATTAGTTAGCGTAACATCGGTTAAGTAGGCACACCCACTAAACATTCCTTCTCCAATATGAGACAATGTGGAAGGGATATTTACCTTTTCTACCTGAAGACAGTTTCCAAATGCATAATCTCCAATAGAGGTATACTTATCTAGTACAAGCTCACCCTTCGTAGCACCTAGTTGAACCTTATTTCCTACTGATGTAGCAAAGAAAGAATAGTTACCAATCGTAGTTACAGTTGAAGGTGTAAAATCTTCAATGCATAATACCTTTGGACACTTATAGAACGCATAATCCCCAACGTGCATAAATCTTGCATTTGGATAATTTACACGAGATAAATTTGTACAATTTGCAAAAGCATAGCTTCCTAAATCGTTAATATAAGCATCATAAAAATCAATCGTTGTAATACTCTTACAATTATTAAATGCATGATCAAATACTTTATTTGACATTAATGCTTCTTCTCTACCCGGAGCTCCAACCTTTACAATAGAAAGCTTTTCTGGAATATAGAATGTACTTCCATACTGTTCAGCTGGATAGGATCCTTCATACGCAGAAGAACCAAAAATATATCCCAAAGTATGGGAGCTTCCCTTCACACCATTTCGATTGATATCATACCCAACATATGGAATATGTAATTCCTGAAGATTAGAACAGCCAGTAAAGGCATAAGATTCAATATGATTTGGCACATTTGTTATTGAAATACTCTCTAAAGAAGAGAACCCACGGAAGGAATATGTGTCAATTTCCGTGTCATCTGTTATAGTTAAGCTTCTTAGACGATTTGGAATATATCTAAACCACCACCAATAAATGGATCGATTCGCATAAGTATTAGGATGGTCCGTAGCTGAAAATAGCCAAGCAACAGAGTTACGGATAGCTAAATCTCCCCACCACCAATAATATCGATGAAATTCTCCGCGATGTTGTCCCTTAAAAGGTATCGTTAAAGTAGTTAAATTTTCATTATTATAGAAAATTGCATTTTGCATTTCTATCGTATTATTACCAATAGTAACATTTTCTATTCTAGTACAATTATCAAAAGCACCCGTAGGAATCGTATGCTGATTTGTAACAACTATAGTTTTCAATTCAATTGGAATACGAGCTTGACCTTTAGTAACTATACTATTTTCAAATTCATCTCCTCTAAATAAATCACCTAAATGACTACCAATAGCTGAGATAGATAAACTTTGTAGGTTAGAGCAGCCATTTAATATTCCTGAGGTTATATTTTCGCCAACCTCTTCATTGATGGTTAAATTTTTAACGCTTTTAAGTCCTTGTAAAGCACCATATGAAATATAGGATTCATTTCGAATTGTAATATCTGTCAATTTATTTGGAATATAGAACGTATATCTTTCTTCTCCACCATCTTCATTTAAATAATGCTGTGTAGCTTGATATGTGTTCTCAACAGATCCTGTTGTACCAAAAATCCAGCCAAATAAGCCGTGAAAACCGAGATCTCCACCTAGAGCATCTAAGGAACAATCATGCTTTGCGTTTTCACCACCACATCTATCACTATGTGCTCCTATGAAAGGTAAAACTACCTTTTCCAAATTATAACAACCTGCAAAGGCAGCAAAGCCTATGGTTTGTACAGTAGCTGGAACGTTTAAATCGTTCATGTTATTACAATTTTCAAACGCATTAGCACCAATAGTTCTAAGAGCTGCTGGCAGATTGAATTTATATGAGCTATTTAAAACCACACCATTTGCTAAATCCGCATCATAATCTCCTGTTATTTTTGAACTATCGTTTCCACTATATAAAGCTATTCTTTCTAAGGCTCCACAACCCGTAAAGGCTCCATTTCCAATAGAAATAATACTTGCTGGCATTACTAATATTTTCAAATTTAATGCATTATATAGCATACCTGTAGTGATGTCTGTAAGCCCTGGAGGTAATATTAATTTTTCTAGCTTTTGACACATATTGAATGTACCCTTTCTAAAGGACACATTTGGTTTCGTAGGTAAGATGATTTCTTTTGCCTCAACACATTCAGAAAGAGCATAATTTCCAAACAATAAGGATGCCCCGTTAAAGGTTGGAATTTCGATATGCTGTGCTGGACAAGAAGTTAAGGCATTATTACCAATAATTGTATCATCAAAAACAATCAACCATTTTAAAGATCTAGGCAACAGGAATTCAAAATCTGGAGAAGCAGGAGAATTTTCCGTTGTATTGTCACCAGAAATTTCTTGCCACTTAACTCCCAAAACCTCGCTATTACCCTCACCAATGCCTAATTTATAATCTGTATAGTCTACAATACCTTCTGTTCCACTTGTTTTAGAGTCATTACTCCAAACCCATTTAAACCAAAAGGAGGTTTGATTATTTATTGTCCACATTCCTTCAGTATCTGTATAATGGAATGGTTTACCAAACATAGAACCAAATGGATAACTCGTTGGTCTTTCTCTTCCCCCATTATCCATAACATCCTTAATGGTATAGTTTAAACCAATACCAGAAGAACCACGAGCGGTTCCGATAAAAGGTGTATTCAGATACTCCAAACTAGACATACCATAAAAGGAGCCTTCCTTAATCGCTTTAATGTTCTTTGGTATTTTAACCATTTTTAATAACGAATAAGCTGCTGTTGTAGAACGAACTGTATTAATGTCGGTCCCTCTATCCGCTAGATTTATACCGACAATCGTACTTCCATTTACACGCTCTGGTACTATTAAAGCATGCCCTTCAAAATATCTTGCACGAGCTACTGCATTGTCATTAATTCCTGTAATCATGGTTGCATAATCGGCATTCATGTTAATACCCGTCAACCATCTACCTGCTGTTTTACCATCAGGAGCATCAGCTGCAGAATAATCTGTAAATTGCAATAAAGCTTCGTCAATTGGATTTTCTTCTAAGCTATTAAAGTATTCTTCGTTATACTCTGTGTTAACTTTGACAGGATCCTTCTTAGGCGTAAAGCTACCTGTAAGTTCTAGGGTTACTGTAGTTGCAACTGCAATCAAAGTGATTGCTGTAAACACCATAGATAAAAGTTTCCATCTCCCAGATTTTATTAATTTTTTTAGCATGAAAAATCACCTTTCCCTTACTAAACATTTTTTTATTTTTCTTGTTCGTTTTTTTTAGATGTTCAAAAAACTAGTTTTTTGCGCACTAGTCCACCTTGATTATACACTCATTTGTCAATTATTTCAACAAAAATAACCACCTTTTCTTTAGAAAAAACCTAATTTTTCTGCAAAATAACGCATTTTCGTCGTAGTTTTCATTAGTTTTATGAAAAAGAGTGCGAAATTGACGAAATTTCAATTAAAAGAATGCGAAATTGACGAAATTATAAGAATATTCCATATTTTCCCAAAAATATGAATTTCAAATCAAATGAAGGTTAAAATCACCTATAAAACGCAAAAAAAGCTGAAAATACATTGCTGTATTCATCAGCTTTTTTTTACACATTGATTAAATGAATTGTAGCATTTCTGTCAAATCACTATCATCAACATATCCATCATTATTCAAATCTGCTGCTTGATAATACTCATATTCAAGAGCAGTATTTGCTGATAGATAATTTTGCATTGCAATGAAATCATTGTAATCGCATAAGCCATCACCCGTAATATCACCGACTACAGATACATAGATAACATCCTTAATAATATTATTTTCCTTCAACTGAATCTTGAAGCCAGTACCAACATAGGTATATGCGTAATCTCTAGGATTTACCTTAGAATAATTACTATCTAATACTGTAATGGTCTGTCCTTCTTGAATTGTTAAGTTGTTTAAGAATTCTTCAATTGTTGTCTCTGTTTGAACATCAGCTATGACAACTATAGTAGATGCTTTATATAGCTTGTGCGCTTCTTCCTCTAAGTAATCAGCGCTCTTTGCAGTTAGGAATCTATAGGATGAATCATCCGTAATTCCAAATACAGTTAGCCTAATACGGAAGGTAATGGTTATTTCACCTTGATAATTGCCCATACCAGTCACAATAATCTTTGCAGCTTCTCCTGGATCTCTATTATCCTTATAACGTAACCTGTAATCAATTCCCTCTACTAATTCAATACCAAAGTAGGTAATGGTTGGATGAGGTGTTACAGCTACACCAGTATAATTTTGATGTGGAACATCATTTACCTTGATGCTAGAATTATTTAAATCTACTGCATTTACTATTACCTTAATAGAAATATCATCTGTTGATGTAGTTCCATCTTCCATTTTCCACATTGTATTATCCTTATCATTTAATGTTAAGACAACATCATACTCACCTACATTTATTACTGAGGTAATGCTTGGTGTAAAGCTTGCATTAAATTTGATAGAGATTGGTCTTCCTGTGTACTCTCTTTCGATGGTTGCAGGAATATCAATAATTTGATAATCAATTGTGTATTCACAAGTTGGATTAACAATATAGTAATTTGGATTATCGATAGTTGCTGTAGCTATATAATTTCCACGACGAATAGAATTAGGATCATCTCCTGTAATAGTTACTACGATATCTAATCCGCCTTTAACTGCTATAGTAGGATAAGCGAGTGGAACCTGCTTAGCACCATTATATTCAAATTTATTTGATGTCCAAGCAATATAAATATTCTTGATTGTGATATCAAATTCGAATTCGGCACTTGTTGCAAGATAGTTTGTTCCCTCTGCAATATCAATGCGAACCTTATAATGTCCTAAATCAATTGCAGATTCTACCTCCTCATATACACCATCTTCATTTTGTTTAAACCATGTATAGGTTGGAGTTCCATTTGTATTTGTCGTATAAGAAGGTTCAACTACTTTGTTTCCGTCATATTCCTTAGATATATCAGCTGTAATATTAACATCACCAGCTTCAATCTTTAGAATTGTGATTGTTGCAGAGCCCTCTACCTCCTCATAGTTTTCAAATACAACCTTATAGAATATTTCATATGTTCCACAGTCTCTATAGCGAACTGGGCTTAATTGATAATTGATACCATCTTTACTATAAAGGATATGATACTGCTCTTCTACTCCTTCAGAAAGTACTGGTTTTGGATTAATTGTGAAATATTGTCCTGTAAAATCTGTTTCGTAAGAACTACAGTTTACTTCAATTTGTGCTGGTTTGATTTCTACCTTCATAAACATATCTATACGATAGTTTTTAGTAACATCTCTTCCATCTTTATCATATACAATCAATTGACTTGAATCAAAATGATTTGCATTTATATATGTACCATGTTTTGCAGAAATCGTAGAAATTGTACCAACAATTCTTAGATCAGAGGTAACCTCTTCAATAACTATACCTACAACATTATAGAATGCATATGCACCTTCTCCAATCCACTCTTTAACTACCTTAGCCTCAAGCATCTTGAAGACATCTGCATTAACCTCAAATACCTCACCATCAAAATTCTTACTAAATTCCTTATCTAAATCACCAAAGAAAATAATTTTCTTTAAGATATGGATGGAATATTTTTCAGAAACAAATGCATTATAATTTCCAAACTCTTCTACGAAGAATTGAATATAATATACACCTGCATCAATAGCATTTGGCACTTCATTACCAGCCTCATCATAGAATACATAGGTTACTGCACCTTGACCAATTGCTTCATAAATGATATCTGTAGCTTGATTACTATTTTTAGCAGAAATACTCATTAGATTACCATCATATGCCTTGATAAAGTCATAATCGCCATCCTTTAAAGTATTTAGCTTGATACCACCCTCTGCACGAGCAATTGTAAATGTGTAGCTCATATGGGTTTCTCTATAATTTTCTGTTTGACATACTATAATATCAATCGTATATGTACCAGCATCTACTGGAACATATCCTAGGTAAGTTTCATCCACATAATAGTTGATGAAAACTGTTATACCTAAATCACCAAAGTCTGTAGTATTTACATTTATACCATTTACAGTTATTTCAGGGAATACCTGAACACCATCATAGGTCTTATCTAATTCATTTTCAAGTTGAATATCATAAGCCATACGATTAATGATAATGATTACCTTAGATTCTACAGTTTCATGTCCTGCTAAAGCAATCGTATAATTTAATTCATATCTTCCAGCAGAAATATATTCCATATGATCCATAGTTACTAGACAGTTTTCAGGATCTGTAAGAATTACTAATTCTGGTGTTAAAGCAATACCATCAAAATCCTTTTCATATACATATTTTCCATTTTCATAGGTTGCACCTTCAAAGTAATAATCAATCTTTGGAAGATGTACTTCTAGATAAATTGCATAGGTAATATGGAAGGAGGAGGTTACATCAACTCCATCAGCAGTAATGATAAGATTCTTGATAACTAAATCTCTAATATCATCATAGATTCTATCAGGAATTCTCTTGCTGCCAGGCAAATAGAATTCAAATAGGATTTCATGTCCCTCTAATAGGTTATTAGCCTCATTTAGAGTAACATTATAATCAAATAAGGTATCTGCAATGACTTCTTCATCCTTATAATTAATCAATAATTCATAAGGAAGAATTGTAAATTCAAAGGTTGTATTTTCCAAATCATAATTTGGATATCCTTCAGGTAAAACTGCATGAGCAAGATAAGTACCTGCATAAATAGCATCATGATCAAGTAAAACATCAAGTTCAATTTGAGTACCCTCTAAATCATATGCAAAGGCCTTAGGCTTCTGTGCTTTACCATTGTAATAATATGCATCAGCAGCCTCCCAACGGATATATAGCTGAGTTGCAACAATTTCAAAGGTAAAGGCCTTAGAAGTCGTCAAATAGTAAGCATTCCCCTCTACTGTAACAACAACAACATAGGTACCAACCTCATATGGCGCATCTATAGGATTCTCAAAATTCGTATCTGATGCTAAATAATAAGCAAAGGTTGTATTTTCATCTGTAGATAATACAGAGGATATTACACTTGGGTGATTTACAGGCTTACCATTAAATGGCTGTCTTAAATAATCCCCTTGAATGCTTATATTCATATGATTAGGCTCAATAACATATTCGAATGTTTTTACAAAGCCTTTATAATTTGCAGTATCATCGACAATGATTTCTACTGTATAAGTACCAATAGAGAAGGTGGATTGCGTCTTTAGTCCATCCTTATAGAAATTGATTCTTGAAGGAGCAAAGAATGGTGTTATTTGGTAACCAATATGAATATCCTTACCATCAAACTTTTTACCATAAATTTGATCTGGTTCATCAAATTCAATATCCAATTGAACAGGATTAATGACAAAGTGAATCATTCCTGAAGTAGTTTCATAATTTGGAGCCATTATAATATACATGATCTCCATATCAATTGCAGGAATATAATACTGAGGTGAATAGAATGTACCTGACTCAGTCATATATAAAACCTGAGCTCCAGGAACATTAGTTTCTACGACAGCACCATGAGATTTCTTATCATAATCATAAGAAACCTCCCAAACACCATCAACTAGAGTACCATCCTTGACATTATGATCAATGTATGGATTGGTTATCTTTATGTTCATGTAATATGTAATTTCAAAATTAGAAGTTACATCCTCACCTAAAGCATTTGTAATGACAACATTCTTCGCAACAATATCACGACCAAATCCAGTATAAGTACCTACATTAGAATCTGTAGTTTCAATTGTACCCGCAAAATGCATACCCTCTGGTAATAAATCATCAAAAGCAGATAAGTCTTTACGATATACATCACCAGTTGCAACCATGCTATCTGTATAGCGAATCGTAACTTTTCTAATCTTAATTGTATAATTTAATGAAGTTTTATCTAATTGATAATTAGAATGTGCTTCACCTAAAGTATAATCAACAACCTGATTACCAATAGACACACCATCATAGCCATCATGAGGACTTGCAATGATTTCATAAGCATCTGCATCTGCACCTGTAATTTTTACAGTTGGAGCAAGGAAGGAGCCTGTGTATTCTAAGCTTGTATTCCCCCACTCTAAATATAATACCTTTGGAGAAATAATGAAATCAAAATATTCATCATATCCTAGTGTATTAGTATTTTCAGCTAATACAATTCTTAGCTTATAAGCACCTGCATCTACTGGAGCCTCTGTCAATGGAGTACCATCTTCTTTATAATACATAAAGATAGGCTCTGATTCTGAATTGGTCATAACCATTGGATTTTGATATGGCTTTCCATTATATTCCATATCATCCACCAAATCAAATTCAACCTGTGGAGTCGTCTTAACAATGATGATTTCAATTACAAAATTAAATTCAAAATTGCTAATAGAAATTTCTGTTCCATTAAAGAATACTTGGATTCCGCTAGAAGCTATTGTTATTGCACCATCCGCAAATGTATATAAAACATCAGATGCCATATTAGGTGTAATACTAAACTTGAATTTAACCTCTAGGTCTTTTTCATCCACCAAATCAAATTTCAAAGACTCTGCATAGTTATTTTGCTTGTTATAAATACGATTATGATCAATCACTTCAATATCAAGATTACGCTTTTCAATAGTAAACTCTTGATATATTACCGTACCTTCAAAATTATCATCTGCTGGTAAATTAACAACCAATAGCCAATTACCAGCTGTTATAGCTTCATCAAATGAAATTAATTGATAACGATCAACAATAGGTAAAGCATCAAGCTCTTCTCTTGTTAAATCTGTTCTTTCTTTACGATAGCTTATCATTAATTCTGATGTGCTACCTGTAGTTATAATGTTAGGCATAACAGGTAAAGTATCATAAACTTTACTTAGCTCATCCTTATTTGTTATTTCTATGGAAGATGTATTCTTAAGAATCTTAAGTGTAATCAAGCCATAGATTGTCTTATAATGCTCACAATAAATTCTATATTGTAGCGTATAAGTTCCTGCATCCTTGAAATCTATTGTTGTTGTACAAGTCTCATAAGCAGTAACCCATTGATTCTCTTCAACACAATATTCAATTCTTGCATCACCACGACCAGTTTCAAATAAGAAGTTATGAACGATATCGTCCCCATAAGCAGCTGTATAGATTCCTTCTACATAGATACTACCATTTAAGGATTCATTTCTTGTCTCCTCATAGGTGGCTTCCTGTGTATCAGAAACTTTTACACTTAAGGTAGGATAAACAACCTCAATTTCATCAGTTAGAATGATACGATAATTTGTTGAGTAATAAAGTTGTGTCTTATTATCTCTATAAATTAATTCATTATCAATTCTAGCTTGATCGGTATGATTTCCACTCAACGCAAAGCCTAAAGAATTATAAGCATATTTACCCTTTTCATTTGGAACAGTAAACTTAAAGTCTAATGCATGGGTTGCATAAACAATATCACCATCACGAACTTCTGTCGTTCCAATATAAGAGTGATTTAAATTCGTAAGACCTGTTTGATATTCTAAAATTATATCTCCTAAGCTGAAGTATATTTCTTCTCTATCAACACTAAATCTTAAGGTATAGATTGGTTCTCTATAAAGAGGGTTACGATAATCTCGCCATTGATGCGTATTAGGATTTTTCAACTTAGCATAAATCTTATAATCTCCCACACCCATTAAACCATTTTCACAAAGCGCATCATAGATTTCATTGCTTTGCTTAAATAATTCAATTAAGTTTTCAAGTGGTGTACCATAAGGAACTCCTGCTATCTTAATTGTACATTTTTCATCCAAATAATAGTCATATAAATCACTAATAGAAACATCAAGATATTGATTATAGTTAATCTTATCATATGTTAATTCACTATATACAGATGGCGTATCCACTGTAATTTTATCAACGATGAAGACATTGTAATTATTCAATAGAATATAGTTCTTTGAAGTAGTTGAAGCCTCAACAGATAATATACCAGCAGAGGATAAATCTAAGATTTCTGAAATAAAGTCCTTATCACATAGATAATGCTTAAGTAATGTTTTACCAGATTCATCATCATTAAATAAATCTACCCAAATAGGACATTGTGTATAAGGATCATAGCCATCCTTAATTACAACATAGGCTACTGGCAATACAAAACGCTTATTTTCTTTATATTCTGTATCTAGATTCTTCCAGTTTACCATTATTTCTTTTGGTTTAACCAAAACTTTAACCTTAAACTGAACTTCATAGTTCTTAGATAAATCAACATCTCCCTTAGTTACTGTATAGCCATTTTCCCAGTTAAAGTCATCTAGCATATTTGTATATGCAATCACATTGCCCTCATTATCTACATTTACATCAGGAGCATTTAAACGAAGAGTTCCGTTAAATTCTTCTCCATTTGTTGCAAAGTTAGATACTTTAACAATTGAATTGCTTGAAGACCAGTCACTGTTTTCCCAAATTTCTCCTTCCTCAAAAATCTTTTCATCCTCAACCTCAACGGATAGAACACGACGTATAATCTTAAAGGATAGCTTAGCTCCATCTGGTACACTTCCATCCATAGATGGTACTATATCACCATACCAAGGATAATTAACTATTTCATCACACCATTTGCTTTCATCTACATTCAAGCCAGCAACAATACGATTTGTAAATATTGCTGTATTATTAGTAAATACATATACCCAAGCATCAGCAATCACATTGCCATCCTCATCGTAGGATACCTCAATGTTATTCCAATACTTAGCTAGATATTGTCCTTGATTAGAGGAACCAACAATATCATAGGTTGGCAAGGTAGCATTACCCACACGAACGGTATCTGGATTATTTAAATCAAAACGAATTACAGGTTTTGGTTCAAATTCTTCACCTGTATAGGTAATAAAGTAGCCTGTCTCAGGATCATATTGTAATCCCTCGAGACTATCTAAATCCAAGGTGATTTCTGTTGCACTCAATAGCAATTGGTAAATCTTACTTGCATTATCTAAGGTCCAGGTTACACCCTCACCATAGTACACAAGACCAGTTGCACCACCAATCCATTCTTCCTCAGTGATATAGCCAGCTTCTACTGCTTCTGTCTTTGTCTTGCCAACATAGGCCACAAAGGATTCTCCACCCTGAATAATATCATGACCTAATTTCTCAATATTTTTAGCTATAGCTATACCATTAATAGACAATTGCTTCTTGTCATTTAAATCATCATACTTAGATTGTAATAACTCAAAGTAATAATCAATCAATTCATCATTATAGCCTAGCAATGCCTCATCTGTAATTTCTACTACAGGATGCTGACATTTAAGTTCTGGTATACGTAGGATATATCTACTATATTGAACATCACGATGTGTAAGAACATGGATTGGTAATTCCTCAGTAAAGCCAATAATCTTAAAGCTTCCAGTTTCAGAATCATATTCATATTCAAAAATATCGGAATCCTCTTCATAGTATACGATATATTTTGTATGCCATTTCTTAGGTACTGGCATATCCTTACCAGTTACCCATCCCTCAGGGAAGCCACCGTCAATATTATAGCTTGCTGTAATGAAGAAGATTTCATTAGGTCTTTCTTCACTACCCTCATACATATTCTCAAAGACAGCTTCATGAAGAATTACTGCAGGCTTTGGAATATTAATATATCTTAGGTTGGTTTCTCCACTGAAGGCAGCAGTCTCAATTTCATTGATATGGTATGGTAGCTTCACATCGTATAGGGTAGTCACTCCAGACATTTGTCCATTTGTAATCTTAGTAAAGGTATCTAGGAATTCAACCTTTGCAAGACCACTAGGAACCCAGAATGCCTCACCATATACACTTGGCGAAGAGGTTACCTCTAAAGCCTCATTTATGTAATTTCCATAACCATCTGTATCATAAGCAGTTTGTCCCAATTCATTCTTAAAGGATCTCTTTACTGTAGCTATCATTGCTTCATTATAATTCTTCATAAATTGATGAATCAAGGTTGCATTTTCATAAGCCTCACGTCCAAAGATATATCCAAATAAAGATTCAGAACCAGATTGACCTGCATAGGAAGCATAATCAGGCGCATTTGAGCCAATGAATGGCAATGTTGCCTTAACAATACTTCCACAACCATTGAAGGCTGCATAGCCAATGTGCTTAACATTAGCTGGAATATTTAATTCTCTAACACTAGCATTATTACGATAAGCATATTTTCCTATAGTAACTACACTCTGTGCTATTTCTATAGCTTCTAAATCTGTTGAATCAAAAGCATAGTCCTCAATGGTTACAATAGTTTCAGGTAACGCAAACGCCTCTAGACTAGATGCATTTTGGAAGGTTCCCTCTTTAAGAATTGTAATAGAACCGCTTGTGAAGTTTGCTTCACGTAGATTTGAACAATCCTTAAACATGTATTTACCATCCTGAGCAGCTACCTTGCTCATAGATGCATGCATCGTTACCTTTTCTAAATTAGTCGCCTCAGCAAAGATATAATTACCAAAAGAAACTACAATTGCTGGAATCTCTAATTCCATAGGATTTAAAGCCTTTTGTGTAGACTTATAGAACATATAATCACTCAATACTTCATTCAAAATGGTAAGATTTTCTAAAGCATAAGTATTTGCAAAGGCATAGGCGCCAACCTCAGTTAAGCTTGCAGGTAAGATTACCTCTAATAAGCCCTCTGCATGATCAAACGCATGCTCACCTAATGAATTTAAAGTTCTTAAATCTAGCTTGTTCATAAGCTTTGTCATATAGAATGCATAGTCTCCAACACTTGTCACATTGACAAGATCAAGACTTTCCATACCAACACAATTTGCAAAGGCATAGTCTTCTATTGTAGTAATACTTTCTGGAAGTATCACTCTAAAGCTTTCATTTCCATTAAAATCATTTAAGGAATCACAGCCATAGAAGGTATATTCCAAAAGTTCTGTGATTTGATTTCCATCATAGGAAATCTTAGCTAATGCATCATTTTCATAGAATGCATAAGCACCAATATAATTTGTATTTGTTGGAATAACAAGTCCATCCTCTGCGGAATTACCCTCAAATGATGTACAGTTATAGAATGCATAATCCTCAATACGGAAGGTATCTTTCTTTATATCTCCTTCCTGTAAAGAGACATAAGCTAAATCCACAAAATTCATAAATGCACCATAGCCTACGATAGAATCCACACAGGTTACCCTAACAGTCTGTAATGCCTTAGGTACATAATATGTTTCTAATTTCGCATCCTCAGAATATTTTTGTTCAACTGCTCGTAGCAATGGGTTTGTAGATTTCTCTTTACCAAAGATATAGCCAAACAATGCTTCTTCAGATGCATCTGTATAGGCATGGGCACCGATATATGGAACGGTTAGCTCAGTTAATCCACTACATCCACCAAAGGCTGCATACCCAATAGAGGTTACCTTATCAGGAACTACAACATGGTCTAAGGCAGAATCGTTATAGAACATATATTTACCAACCTTAGTATTGTTAATAGATACAGTTGCTAACTTTTCAGATTCTGCGAATACGTAATCTCCAACCTCGTTTCCAATTTGTTCAGGTATATATACACTCTCTATAGCATCACAATGATAGAAAGCACGTGTAGAAAGCTTTGTAACCTTAGCAGGGATATAAACCTTATATCCATCTGTTTCGTTAAAGCGAACCATACTTTCACAGCCATGGAATGCAGAAATACCAATAGAGGTTAACTGAATTTCAGTCTCAGCTGTTGTATTATCAAAATCTACATGCTCAATATTTTGAGAACCGTAGAAAGCACCATCCTCAATCTTCTCTAAGCAATATGGTAAAGTAATATTTACAAGCATATCACATTCAAAGAAGGTACCAATATGAAGAACAGTTTGTAGACGAACCTTTACATTCTTTAAAGAAATTGGAACCTCTACAATTGCTGGAGCCTGTACCTGCGTTTGATCTAAACGCATCAATAAAGAGGCATTCTTATAAGTATCTTGAGCATCCTTACCAAAGAAGTAGCTAAAGATTACCTCTTTTCCATCATTTTCTGTGGTTGTACAAGCATCCTTCATTTGTTTACCAATGAATGGAACATCTAAGGAAACTAAGTTACCACAACCACCAAATACATGCTCCCCTATTAAGGTGATATGATCAGATAGAGTAATTTCTGTTATAGCGATATCATTAAAGAATACTTTATTTCCTAGCTCAGTTACAGAATCACCTAAATGAATCTTTAAATCCTCTTGATAGCCAGGAGTATGGATTGTCGTTAAGCTATAACAATTATAGAATACACCATCTTCTATCTTAGTCAGCCTATCTCCAGCAAATTCTACCCTTGATAAGCTTTCACAATTCTTAAATGTATATTCTCCTAGAACCGTCGTAGTTGCAGGAACTGCAAAATATTCAAGCTCTACATAGGAATCATCTAACAGCTTAGCACCAAGATTGATACAGCCTGCAAAAGCATAGGCACCAATCTTATTAAATTCTGTATCTGTGCCATTTATGGATCTTCTATCACTTAGGGTAATTGTGCTTAAGCCCTCACAATTACTAAATGCACCATAGCCTATTTCAGAATCATTCGTCACATGAACAATTCTTAAGGATGCTGGAATATAGAAGGTTTCCTTCTGACCATCAGAAAGCATTTGTTCTGTAGCATGAACCAAAGCGTTTGTAGAAGAAACTGCATCACTATACTTGCTCTTTGTACCAAAGATATAGCCAAGTAATGCCTCTCTTCCATCTCCACTATAGGCATGTCCACCTACAAATGGAATCCAAATCTCAACTAGGCTAATACAATCCCCAAAGGAGCCTTCTCCAATTTCAGTAAGATCATCTGGCAATCTCACACTAGTTAATCTTGGACAATTGAAGAACTGATATTCTCCTAAAACCTTATTTTGAATATTTACAATACGAAGCTCAGAGTTATTTGCAAAGGCATACTCATCTATCTTAGTTACATTCGCAGGTATAGTTACCTCTCTTAAGGCAGGGATTTCATAATCCTCTTTTGTAATATCAAAATCCTCAGGGAAATTGTCCTCATTGTCAAACATATGAGCACCAATCCAATGGTTATGGATTTCAATAGTAGATAAACGATCACAGCCAGCAAATACATAAGCTCCTACTAGACCATCGTCTGTACCTACAGTAGCTGGAATAATCACAGCTTCTATAGAGTTACAGTTCATAAAGGCCTTATCATTTAATGTCTTTACAAGACTAGGTATGCTTACCTCACTTGTAGCGCTATTACTATTAAAATGTGTTAAGGAAACAGCATCCTCAAATGCACTTGCACCAATCTCAGTTAAGGAGCTTGCTGTATTATCCTCACCAAAGAATACTGTCTTTAAGTCTCTTGCATTGTAGAACGCATAAGCCTCAATACTTAATAACTCTTCAGGCAATACTACATGCTCTAAGCCAGCAACATTATAGAAGGTTCCATAATGAACGACCTGAGTATGGGTAATGCTAACATTCTGTAATGCTGTAGGAATATAGTAGCTCTTTTCCATAGATTCAGCACTACCATACCTTTGAAGAACACTTTGGAAGGAGCTTCTAATAGATTCATCATACAAAGCATATTCCTCTTCAGCTCCAAAGAAGTAACCAAATACGGTCTTTTCACTATCATAGGTTGGTTCATATTCACAAATGCCATATTTTTGATCACCGATAAATGGAGTAGTTAAATGTGTTACATTTCCTGCACCACCTAAAATAGCTTTTCCAATAGTCTCAATTTGAGCAGGTAAAACAACCTCTACTGCTGAAAGTATATTAAAGAATACATAATCTCCTAGAGTAGTTACTGTACCAGGAATAGTTACAATGTCATTTGCTTTATTTTCCTTTGTGATAACCGTCTTTAAAGCCGTGTTATTATAGAAGGTTCCTGTTGAAATTTCTGCCAAAGAGATTTCATCAGCAAATGTGACAGTTACCAATTTCGTCATATTCTTAAATGCATATTCCTCAATTGTAGAAACACTATTAGGGATAAACAACTCTGTAAAGCTTGCATTTGAACAATTGTTAAATGCATAAGCTCCTATTACTTCTGTTGTTTGTGGGAATTCTATTCCCTCTAAGCCTGTACAATTGTTAAATGCATAGGCTCCTACCTCTTTAAATGTCTCACTGCCATAGCCCTCTGGTAGCTCTACACTTCTTAAGCTTTCTACATTCTCAAAGCCATAATCCTTAATCTTTGTATCATCTGTGATACTTACCTTCGTTAGACTCTTTGGTATGTAATAGCTTATCTTATTCTGCTCTACCTCTGCTAGGCTTTCTTGATTCTCTGTTGGTATTCCTTCTACACTCTTACCAAAGATGTGTCCAAAGGTTGTTACATCCTCTGGGTTTGTTGCATAGCGATGCTCGCCTATAAATGGTAACGTTACTTCACTTAAGCTGATACAGCCACCAAATACCTTTTCTCCCATTGTGTCCACATTCTTCTCTACGACAAAGCTTGTTAGGCTTGCGTTGTTGAACAATGCTCCCTCTTGTATCTCTGTTACTGAGCTTGGGAAGGTATTGACTAATCCTGTTAAATCTGCACCTAAGCTATTTGCTACCTTCATTTGTGTTATCTTTGCATCATTTGCAAATACATATTCTTCTATGGTTTTTAATACTGTATTTCCTGTTTCGAATACCACAGTTTCTAAGCTTGTACAATTTGTAAATGCATATTCCTCAATTGTAGAAACACTATTAGGGATAAACAACTCTGTAAAGCTTGCATTTGAACAATTGTTAAATGCATAAGCTCCTATTACTTCTGTTGTTTGTGGGAATTCTATTCCCTCTAAGCCTGTACAATTATTAAATGCATAGGCTCCTACCTCTTTAAATGTCTCACTGCCATAGCCCTCTGGTAGCTCTACACTTCTTAAGCTTTCTACATTCTCAAAGCCATAATCCTTAATCTTGGTATCATCTGTGATACTTACCTTGGTTAGACTCTTTGGTATGTAATAGCTTATCTTATTCTGCTCTATCTCTGCTAGACTTCCTTGGTTCTCTGTTGGTATTCCTTCTACACTCTTACCAAAGATGTGTCCAAAGGTTGTTACATCCTCTGGGTTTGTTGCATAGCGATGCTCACCTACAAATGGTAACGTTACTTCACTTAAGCTGATACAGCCTCCAAATACCTTTTCTCCCATTGTGTCCACATTCTTCTCTACGACAAAGCTTGTTAGGCTTGCGTTGTTGAACAATGCTCCCTCTTGTATCTCTGTTACTGAGCTTGGGAAGGTATTGACTAATCCTGTTAAATCTGCACCTAAGCTATCTGCTACCTTCATTTGTGTTATCTTTGCATCATTTGCAAATACATATTCTTCTATGGTTTTTAATACTGTATTTCCTGTTTCGAATACCACAGTTTCTAAGCTTGTACAATTTGTAAATGCATATTCCTTTATCGTTGCAACTGTATTAGGAATAAATATTTCTAATAAGCCAGCTGCTCCATCAAAGGCATGCTCTAAAATATCTGTCAGCTTAGTACTTTCATTATTCATAATATGAACATGCTCTAAGCCAGCAACATTACTAAAGGAGTAATCACCAATAATTTCAATATTATTTAAAGTGACATCCTTTAAATTCTTTGGAATATAGAAGTCATAAGACAATTGATGAGCAATCGTATATTCTTCATATCTTTGTGCAGAAGATAATCCAAAGCCAGTATATAATGCATCCTCATAGGATCCCTTATCATAGCCTGGAACTAATTCTCCAAAGATATAACCAAATAGAGTCTTTTTCTTAGCTAGTGCTCTTTCTTCCTCTGTTTTAGAGCCATCCGTAAAGATTGTCTTTAGCGTACGATAAGGCGCTGCACCTACGAATGGTAATTCCATTGTGCCTAAGCCTATACATCCACCAAAGGCTGCATAGCCAATTTCTTCTACAGAAGCATGGACTGTTGCTTCTGTTAAAGCTATACAATTGTAGAAGGCATAATCTTCTATTTTTGTAATACTATCTAATAGGATTGCCTCCTCTAAACTATAACAATTATAGAAGGTTCCCTCACTAATCGTCGTTAAAGGATTATTATGATATTCTACTGTTCTTAAGAATTGACAATTCTTAAATGCATATTCCTCAATCGTAGATACCTTTTCAGGTAAAGATATCGTATTGAAGCGTGTTGACATACAATTTTCAAACGCATGTGATTTTATCGTCG
Source organism: uncultured Anaeroplasmataceae bacterium (assembly GCA_910579215.1). Lineage (GTDB taxonomy): Bacteria > Bacillota_I > Bacilli_A > Acholeplasmatales > Anaeroplasmataceae > Pelethenecus. The sequence goes on along the minus strand of CAJTTN010000004.1, from coordinate 61,879 downwards.
TCGTTTTAGAGCATAGGTTGAAGGTAGAAACCATGCTTAAGCCCATAAATGCACTATCTCCAATTACAGTGTCATCAATCATTGTAATAATATCTAATGCCTTAGGAACTAAGAAATGATAGCCCCCATCCTTAGGATCTAAATCAAAGGTTGTATAAATTGTTTCATCAACAGAAACATTTTGCTTTTCCTTTATATCCAAGTGAACCGTTTCAATACCATTTCCAGCAAAGGTCTGAACGATTTCAGCCATAGCTGCATCCTCTTCTGTTTGATGTCCAAAGACATATCCAAATAGACCCTCAAATTTAGAAGCACTCTCATCATAACGATGATTTCCTACAAATGGTAAACGCATTGTTGCAATATTAGGACATGCACCAAAGGCTGCATAGCCAATCTCTTCAATGTTATCAGGAATAAATGCTCTTCTTAAGCCTGTGTTATGATAGAACATATATTCTCCAATAATTGTATTTTGAATGGAAGCACTAGACAAAAGCTTATTATTCGCAAATACATGTGTACCTACATATAAGATATTTGCTGGAAGGGTAAGTGTTTGAATTTGGGTATTATCAAACATATGATCACCAAGCTCATAGTTTTCAATTACAATTCCATCACTTTCTAGTGTATTGTTTGCAAATACATAGTCTCCCAAATATCTATCCTTTGTAGTAGAAGTAGGCTGCTTACCAATCGTATGATTTACAATAATTCTTTGAATATTTGTAACACCTGCAAAGGCATAGGAGCCTAAGGATACTACTGTATCATTGAATCGAATTTCTTTATCTGTACGATTTGAATTTACGCTCTCAACCTTACTATTATAGAATGCATAATCTCTAATTTCAGAAACTGTTTCAAATTGAACATCCTTAATGGTTGTATTCATAAATGCACCATATGGAATAACTGTTTCTTCTAATAAGATTATTGTATCAAGATTTACTGGAATATAGAAACGAGAATCTGTCGTAAAGTTCACATTTTCATAATTACCATTATTATAAACTCTAACGGTTTGAGTTTCAAATACATCTGCATAGCTTTGCCATACTGCTGTTGTAGAAAGCTCTGTTCTTGTATGTCCAAAAATATAACCGAACAAGGAATCAAATGTATTACCATTTTCTTCTTTTCTGCTTCCAATAAAGGTCAAGGTCATACGCTGTAAGGATATACAACCACCGAAGGCTGCATAGCCAATTTCTGTAAGCTGATCCTCAACGTAAGTAATTACATTGACTGGATTTTCATTCTTTCCCTCAGGAGCAAATTCAAAGAAGCTAGAGTTATTGTAGAACATATATTCTCCAATAATTCCATTCTTAATGGTTACATCTCTTAGGTTATTATTTGCAAAGGCATATTCTCCTACCTCTGTAATAGTTTCTGGAATTTCTATTGTCATTAAGCTTCGACAATTCTCAAACATATGAGCACCCAATAGCTTAAAGCCATCCTCTAGAAGTACATCACTTAAGGAATCACAGCCATAGAAAGCATGCGTATGTATTGTTTCTATAGAATTTGCAAGCTCCACTCTCGTAAGAGCATCACAATCTGCAAAGGCATAAGAGCCTATGGCAGTAAATTTAGAATCTAATACTAGACCATCTGTCGTATTAACTTCCTGAATAGCACCATCCTTATAATTTACATACCAGAAGAAGGATAGCTTCTTACAACCATTAAATGCATAGGCAGAAATTTCCTCTAAGCCATTTTGACGAATAAAGCTATTGATATATGTATCATACTCCTCATTAGAGATGATATGATAGATATAATCATTTTTAATCGTTTTATAAGCACGGAAGAAATCTCCATTGATAATATCTGGCTGATATGTATAGCGAATCTTTTCTAAAGATGTACAATTCTGGAAAGCATATTCTCCGATTCTTGTAACACTTGCAGGAATTCTTAGATATTTGTCTGCTGCCAACAAGGCTTCTGTATTTTCTAAACGCTCTCCTGTCATTTCATTATAGGTCTTATGAGAAACATAATGACACTTATAGGTTTGCGTATGATCACTTGGTACACCGCCATCAGGATTCAAGAATAAACCCTCATTGTCATCCTGATAATGGTGAGCACCTATTAAACTACTACAGTTCATAAATGCATAATCCCCTATCGTAGTAAATGGTTCAATAACACCATTTAGATTACGATATTCTGGTAAGGAAATACACTCTAAATAGCTACAGTTCATGAATGCACCATTGCTGAATTGAGTATCATTTGTAATGACTACTCTTGTCAAAGATTTTGGTAGATAATACGTTACAAGTGGACTTGTCGTATTTCCACGCTGTTGAACTGCATAGCACAATTCTGGATATCTAGAGCTGTTCACTGTGCCAAATAGATAGCCAAACAATTTTTCTTCAGGATTTAGATTTCTCATTTTTCCTGTCAATTTATCTTCTACCTGCTGATCATTATAGTAGCGACCAACATAAGGTAAGATAAGCTCCTCTAAGCTTACACAGCCACCAAAGGCACCTCTACCAATTTCAACAACCTCAGATAATACTGTAACCTTCTTTAGGTATTCACAGCCATAGAACTGGGAATCACCAATAACACCATTTCTTACTATAATTTCCGAAATATCTGTTTCCTGGAAGGCTCCCTGATCAATCTTAATTGTTCCCTCAGGAATATCTAAGGTAGCTAAACCTGTATTATAGAAAGCATATCTTCCAATATAGCCTAAGGTAGATGGGAAGTTAAAGGATACTAAATTCTGCATGTTCATACAAGCACCATGTCCAATAACCTTAGCATCTGCCTCATCACTATCGGCAAGATAAATAGAAAGTAAGGACTTAGGTATATAGAAATCATAGAAGGAATCTACATGTCCTACAGATGTTGGATGATATGGAATTGGTGGTTCACCACTTGTAATACCATCTCCTGTAGAAGAATCCTCATTAGATGTATTATATGCTTGTTGAACTAGCATTTCTAATTCTTCATCATTATATTCATTATTGGATTCACCAAAGATATAACCGAATAAGTAGATATTACTTTGAGCTTGAGCAACATTTGGCTCTGTCTTACCAGAAGGACCTACCATAGTTGGATATCTTCTACCACCAATAAATGGTACGTAGATTGAGGTCATAGAGGTACATTCATCAAAGGCAGCATATCCGATTCTTTCAATATGATCAGGAACATACATTACCTCAATTCCTGTACAGCCAAGGAACATAGATTCGCCGATAAAGTTATTTTCAAACTTCAACACAGCATCCATCTTTAAATATTGTGCCATAGCATCAAATACAATAACGTCTCCATCCTTAACATCTCTTAATACGTTATATTCATAGATTTCGCCACCGATTTCCTTAGCAATCGTTGTATATTCAAAGGTAAGTGGGTTACCATCTACATCCTTTGTACCAATTGAAGTACAGAACTCGAAGGCATTTGTTTCAATGATTTCTACTGTATTAGGAATTGTCACCTTATAAAGACTTGTATTATGACTAAATTGGTAAGCACCAATAATTCTATTATGAATTTCTAAATCAACTAGACTTGTCAAATATTCGAAGGCATATTCTCCTATCATTACGTTAGGAATAGCCTCACGTGATCCAACAGAATCTGGAATTAACAAGGAAGTGATTGCGGTAGCATGACTGAAGGCATGCTCATCAATAGAATATAATTCATCCAAAAGATTAATTCCATTGATAGAGTTCATATTCTTTAGCTTTGTCGTATAAGCAAGAGCATACTTACCAATACCACTTACTGAGCTCTTATCGATATCTGCACCCTTAGGTGTATCTAAGGTTTCTAATACACGATTATCATAGAACGCATAATCTGCAATGATTTGAGCCTTAGTATTTTCTAAAACCACATGAACAAGCTTAGTAGGAATGTAGAAATAGGTTCCTAAATAGCTTTCATTTACAATGTCCTCCTCAAAGCCAACAGAAACTCTAGTTAGTCCTGCCATAGAGGAAGGTATCTTATCACCATGTGGACGCACTGCTCCCTCAGCATAGGTTTCATGATCGAACTCATTTTCTGTTCCAAATAGGTAGCCAAATACAGTGATTGGATCATATTCTCCTGTCTCACTTTCTTTACCTCCTGCAAAAGGAAGTGTAAGTTTTTCAAGACCAGTACATCTTCCAAAGGCTGCATAGCCTATAGAATAAGTATTAGCATAAGGAACAACAAAATCATAAAGACTAGTACAATTATAGAAGGCATAAGCTTCTATTTCCTCAATAGATTCAGGAAGCATAAATGGATCTATACCACCATTGGTCTTACTTAAGGAAATACAGCTTTCAAATGCTGAATTGCCAATTCTAGTAATTGTCATCGGTAATACCAAATTATTTAATTTATAGCAATTTCTGAAGGTTCCCTCATTGATTACCTTTAAAAGAGCAGATTCATCTACACAATCAAAGGTTACAATCTCTAAGGCATGATTATCCTGGAATGCATATTTTCCAACAGATGTTATTGTTGAAGGAATAAGAATAGCACCAAGCTTCTTACAGCCATCAAATGCATAATCATGAATCTCCTTCAAATTAGAATATAAGGTAATTTCCGTTAAGTTTGCAACATTTTGGAAAGCACCATAGCCTATAACATCTCCACCAGTCATAACAATTTTAGTTAAGGCTACAGGTAAATAGTAGGTATAGGTATGAGCAGTTGTTCCATCATAGGTTTGTGTAACCTCATATAATCTATGATCTAAGGTTCCCTTTGAAACAGCATTTGCTGCCTCCTGATGAAGCGCAGCTTCAATAGAATTCATATGAGCAACAATCTCAGCATTAGTTGCCTGTGGATGTTCTGTCTGATATTCTGCCCAAGCTGCATTATATAGCTCATTATATTTTGCCTCTAATGCTGACTTATAAGCATTTTCAATCTCCTCCATAGCTGCACGTTCGTTACCAAAAATGTAGCCAAATAGAGTAGCCTCAGATTCTGCCCCGCCAACAGCTAGAGCTTCACCACCAGCAAATGGAATAACCATTTGTCTTAAACTGTAGCAGCTTCCAAATGCACCATAGCCAATAGACTCCATTGCATTTAGATCTATGCCACCCTCTTTATGAGACAAATCAATAGATACAAGATTTTGACAGCCATAGAACATATAGTCTCCCACTACCTTATTATTGAATATAATCCATTCATCATAAACTCCATCCTTTCCATTGATAAGACTTGGAGAATAGGCAAACGCATAGCTTTCAATTTGCGTTATAGATTCTGGAATTAAGATATGCTCTAGACTTGCGGAATAAGCAAACATATAGTCTCCAATACTATTATTCTTGAAATCAATATGTTGTATCTTTTCGTTTTCTGCAAATATATAATCACCAATAAAGGAGCCATTCTTATAGTCTAATGAAGCTGGAACAACAATCGTAACTAATTCATCACAATTATAGAACGCAAAATCACCTATATTCTTAACACTATCACCCAAATACAATACATGAGTTTCTGTATAGGTATTGCCATTCATCTGGAAGGTATAAGAGCCTCCCTGATTTTTTGTACGATTGGTGTACTCTGTTCCATTATAAGTAACACTATACTCCATATTGTTGATACTATATAGATTACTATTTTCAAAGGCACGCTTAGAAATTGTTTCAATTGTATCAAAGTTTACATTACGAATATCCTTTGTATTCATAAATGCTCCATGCCCAATGGTAGTATCAGAGAAAATATTAACAATTTCTAATGACTTAGGAATATAGAAGGAAATTGCTTCCATGCGATCAGTAAACGCCTGATTTGTTTGACGAATTCCATAGGTAGCAAATTCAACCTCTTCCACTTCTGGATGAGTAGCTAAGTAATGGGCCTTCGCCAAATCAAATTCAACGCCCTCCTCCTCATTCATTCCAAACAAGTAACCAAATAAGGATTCTCTGCTATCATTTTCATAAGCATGGGCTCCAACATATGGAATAGATAATTCTACAAGACCAATACATCTTCCAAAGGCAGCTTCGCCAATTAGCTCAACACAAGGGTTAACCACTACATGCTCTAAGGAATAGTCAAAATAGAACATGTGATCAGAAACCTCTTTATTATTTAAAGTGACATCTGCCAAGCTATCATTATAAGCAAAGGCATAGGACCCAATAGTTTCAATAGATTCAGAAACAATTAATTTTGCTACAGATATACATCTTGCAAAGGCGTATTCTCCTATATTCTTTAATGGCTTACCATACTGTGGATTATTTAAGTCTAATACCCCAGTTGCATCAGGATTTTCATCCTTATTGTTGATGTTCTTTAAAGAAATACAGTTATAGAAGCCGTAGTTTTGAATGGTTTCAACCTGTTCAAAATCAACATTTTCTATTTGACGTAAATCCATCATTCCACCAAAGCCAATAATATCCTCATTAACTATAACTACAGTTCTAAGACTTGCAGGTACATAGAAGGTGTAGGTGTAGTCATCTAAGCCAAGCTCTGAGCTGATGTTATCCTCCTCAGTAGCAAGATCCCCAAGAATAGGTCTACCAGCATAACGCTGTACAACTGCTATAGAAAGATCATCTACACTTGCTAAGGACTCTGTAGTCCCCATACCATATGGGCTTGCATCTAGCTTATAGAATGGATGCTCAAAGGAAGATTTCTTATCTTCTGTTTCTCCAAATATATAGCCAAATAAGGTTTCCTTAGAAGGCGTATCGCCTGCCTTAAAATCATGATTTCCAACAAATGGTACTGTAATTTTTTCTAAAGCATCACAAGAACCAAAGGCCGCATATCCAATCGTTTTTAAATTATTTGTCTTATTATTTGTAGTATCAATTTCTCTTAAACCAACACAATCAAAGAACATATAATCATGGATAAAATCAGTTTCTATCGTCACAGAATCTAACACATGACAGGAAGCGAAGCTATAAATACCAACCTCTTTATTCACTACAGATGCTGGAATAGTAACTGAACGTAATGCAGAGCATCTTGCGAACATATAATCTCCAATTAAGGAAGATTCAATCGTGATATCGGTTAAGGAATCACAATCCGCAAAGGCATGTGTACGAATTTCTGTAAGGGAAGCTGGAATGGTTACCTGCTCTAAGCCATCACAATTTTCAAATTGATGCTCTCCTAGCAAATTGTTTTCAATCGTAATGCTCTTTAAGCCATCACTACAAGCAAATGCCCAAGGAAGAATTTCCTTTTCTGTAGCAGAAATTGTTAAATTCACCATAGAATCATTGTTCATAAAGGCCATATAGCCAATATGCTGAACTGCACTATCTAATATTATCTCATCCTTAGCTGTAGTTTTTGCATTCATACGACTAAGACCATTTAATGTAACAGTATGACGAATTTCTTCCTCACCAGCTTCTTCACTGTGTTCTGTCCATACCCAGGTTCTCTTGTTCATATCATAGAATGCATAATCATTAATATATTCTACAGTATTATTTGTGAAATTGATTTCTTCAAGCATATCGGCATCCATAAATGCACCATAGCCAATGCGTGTCTCCTGTGTAATATTAACCTTCTTCAAACGAATAGGGAAATAAATAGGTACACATTCCTCAGCCGTAGGAATAGAGTAATTAGTGCTTGATTTTGTAATTATGCTATCCCCATAGGATATTTCAAACTCGGTAGCCTTAGGCTCATTACCACTAGGCTTAATCTTTTGCATTGCCTTAAAGAAATTACGTTCTGTATCATAATTTGTTGATAAGGACCAATACTCTAAATCTATTTCAGGAGTAATAAAGTCTGGATTAGCTGTAGAGAAGGAATCATGGTATCTTTGTGTTAATAAGGAATTTACAGACATACTTACTGCTGTATCAGAGGATACACCAATATAATAGGTTCCTGTGTGAAGACTGAAACGGAAGGTCTCTAAAGTAGAGCCTAACACAATCTCAGAAACATTCGCTGTTCCTTGCTTCATACCCTTAGGTACAACTATATTACCTGCTTCATCTAAAACAGTTAGCTTACCACTTCCTAAAGCTGAAACAACAAATAACATATTAGAATTTGGAGCTACCACAACCTTAATAGCATTTTCGGTTATGGATACATTGCCACTAAATTCTAATGTTTTAGATGCATCAGCTGTTACTGTTGTCAAGCCAGGAAGGCCGTAGAATATATCATGAATCAACGTTTCCTCTGTATAGGAATCCATAACACGATCCATATTCAAGGCAATTTCATCATAATCTATATACTTAACTTTTCTAAAGTTTTCAATCATTTCTGAACCGAATAGATAGCCAAAGGTTGCCTCACCCTGATAGTTCTCTTCGTAATCAAAATAATCATTACCAATACGCTCTCCAACAAATGGGATGGTCAATTCCTCAAGACTCTCCATACCATTCATAATAGCATATTCTACCTCGGTTAAGGATTCAGGTAATTTAAATTGTCGAACTGCACGACAGTTCTTAAATGCATAAGAACCTACATTTACTAAGGAGCTATCTCCTTCAAAAATGATTTCTTTCATCTCAAAACAATTTTCAAACGCAAAGCTACCAATTGTTGTTACACTATCAGGAATCCTAATTTCTTCTAGACCTGTACAGCCAGAGAAGGCATAGGAATCTATTCCTGTCAAGGTTCCACCAGTAGGAAGATGAACAAACTGTAAGGAAACGCAATTGTTAAATGCGCCATAGCCTACAATCTCTTCTACTGTAAGTGTAACCTCTCTTAACCCCTTAGGAAGATATTTTGTAATTGTATTAGAGTTAGCAGAAATTCTTTGTTCTGCACGATAGCTATTTAGATAACGATTAGAACCAAAGATATAGCCAAATAATGCTTCCTCACTATTACTATTACCAACCTCATTTCCAGCAAATGGAAGAGATAAGAATTCAAGCATAGAAACACCTGCAAAGGCAGCATTACCAATATATTCAACAGAATCAGGAATGTTCAAATGAACAATACGCTGTAGATCCTTGAAGGCATCAGCTTCGATATGCGTTAAATGACTACGATTATTTCCATCAACAATAAAGGTTAATCCTTGGTTGCCATCCGCCTCATTTACATTGAAACAGCCTTCAAATGCAGAATCACGAATTACCTCAACATTTGCAGGTATAGTAATCTCTGTAAAGGATTCACAATGATAGAAGGTCGTTTGTTCAATCGTTGTAAAATTCTCATTAGTAGGTAATTCTACATTGAGTAATTCTTTACAATTATAGAATGCAGAATGTCCAATATTTGTAATTTCAGGATTTAAGATAGCATGGGTTAAGGAAGAATTTGTCGTGTTGAAATAAAACATTTCAATACCAATAATCTTATTCTTAATTTCAACCTGATATAATCCTTGAGTTTCAGCAAATACTCGCGTTCCAACCATACCAGTACCTTCGGCAACACTTGCAGGAATGACAACCTCATATAGGGTATCACAATGCTCAAACATACTGTTTCCTAATAGCACTAATCCATCCTCTAAATATAGATGTCCTGTATAATTACCTAAATGTGGATTGCCACCTAAAGCTACATCTACTGTTCTATTAGGATTACCAAGCATATCACAATCTGCAAATACATAGTTGCCCATAATTTGCATATTCTTATTAACTTCCACGTAAATAAGAGCATCATTGTCATAGAACATATAATTACCAAAGGTATAGTTCTTAATATCCTCTAAATCAATGTAAATTAATCCATTATATGCAAAGGCATAATCTCCAATGACTACAACCTCACTAGGTATTTCAATATGTGGCAAGGTAGATTTAATCGTTGGAGAACCAGCAAAGGCATAGGTTCCAATGTTCGTCAATAAGCCCTGTGCACCTAAATCCACCCATTGAAGATGAGTCGTAAGCTCAAAGGCATGATTTCCAATACGATTCAATACAGAATGAATTGGTGTTTCACTTTGAGCATTACCAGAACGATCTCCTGGCAAGTACACATTAATCAAACGCTTATTATTATAGAATGCATAATCATCAATGAATTCAAGATCCTTAGATTGAGATAGATCTAAATTTTCTAAATACTCAAAATTGATACAAGAACCATTTTGAATTCGATAAGCATTATATACATATAAATTTTTCAAAGATTTTGGAATAGAGTAAGCTCTTAAGCCTTCGCCCTCTTTAGATATTACTCCATACTCATCTACAGTAGCCTCTGTATCATTCACGATATCATAGAAGTAATTAAATTTATTAAATTCTTCATAGCCTGCTTCATCAAATTGGATAAATGGGGTAGAATCCTCATCATAGCCATATATGATATTCCAGTTAATATCATGAACATAGAAATCTTCTATCGTTTTACTAATAAATCCAAAGAAATATCCCAATTCTTCTATAGAAGGATCACGATAGGTATCCCCTATAAATGGAATGGATAAGGTTTCTAAATGCTTAGCTCCCTTTACTATACCTTTTCCGAAGGTCATTACCTTATCTAGAACAAATAAGGATTTTAAGGTATACATATTCTTAAATGCATAATCCCCAATACTCTCTAGACTAGAAGGTAAAATCATATAAGGTAAAACGTAGCAATTCTCAAATGCATATGGCGCAATAGAGATAATAGCATCTGGTAATCTACCTGTTGAATTTACCTCATCTGTAATATTTGGATTTGTATTTACATAATCTGCAGCCATAATATCGTCTGGCAAGCTTACATCCTTACCCTCTGGATTTTCTAAAAGATATCCATCTGGATTATAATGTGTTTTAAAGGATACAAGACGAGAACAATTGCGGAATGCACGTTCATTTATGTAACGAATAGCTCCAACAAGCTCGATTCTTTCAATATAACGACAATTCTCAAAAGCACCAGCAGGTACATTGTTCATAGTTACAGCATTAATCTTAACACTCTTTAAAGACTTAGGGATATGATACTGAACAGGAGTCTGATTTACATCAAAATGCTGCTGAGCAATATAATCCTTGTCTGTACCATATGGAATCGTACCAAAGATAACGCCAAATAAGGATTCAGCTCCATCAGCACTTGGGGAAACTCCAATAAATGGTACTTCTAAGTATTCTAAAGAACCACATAAGTTAAAGGTTTCTGGTAACAATGTACGTACCGCACTAGGAATAATCATTTCCTTTAGGCTTGCACAATTAAAGAACGCATAATTCAATACTTCCTTAATAGATTCCTGAGGTAATACAATATGCTCAATGTCTACACAATTTGAGAATGCACCACGAGCAATTACTGTTTCAAGCTCAATAATTACCTCTTTTAGCTTTCTAGGAATCCAGTTTGTATCTACTGTTGTATCTAGACTTGCATAGCCCTGTGCAGATGGATGGAATACATCATATTCTCCATCTGCATCCTTATGAGCTAAGATTGCTTCTGTTTCCTTTTCAGCAATACTATGTTCTGGGTCCATAGCATTTACTACATAGCTATAGTTAGGATCTAATAAAGAATCTTGGGTGCCAAAAATCCAACCAAAGACGTCATCCTCATGGAAGAAATCCCCCACACTAGAACCAACAAATGGAATTGTAGTTGTAATCAAATACTCGCAGGCCTTAATTGCACCACGTCCAATGTACTCAAGACTTCTAGGGAAAATCAATTCCTCTATCTTTGTCTCTTGGAAAGCATAACCTCCAATATACTTTAAGATATCTGTGTTTCCATCTGCCTTGCAAAGGATAATATCTGTAATTTCAACACACTTAGCAAATGCGCCATCATAAATCGCCTCATAGGAGGATAAATTTAATTCTGTTATTCTTCTATCCTGATAGAACATATACTTAGGAATATAGGTTGTTGTTACAGCAAAGGCTTTAACCCCATACTCCTCCTTAGTACCATCTGTTAATACTTTGTAGGAATAACAATATTCAAAAATATTGGTTGTATCTGGTCCATCTACATATTCACTATTATCACTTACAACAATCTGTGGTGTACCATCTGGACTATTATAGGTATCTAATAATTGATTATGAGAGAACATATAGCTACTTAATAATAAGGAATTATTTTGTACTCTTGTCAAAGAAATATTGTAAGCAAATGCCCAATCTCCCATAGAGGTTACACTGCTTGGAATTTCTAAGGTTTCTAAAGACTTCCAATACATGAAGGCTCCTTCACCAATAGAAACTGGATTTTGTAATTCTAATCCTTGTAAAGAGTTAACATACTTTGTCACTCTAGGATTATCTAAATCAAAATCATATCCTCCATAAATAGCAGCACTTTCTCTTGTATTTAGACTGAAAGCATAGTTGCCAATCTCTTGAATAGAGGTAGGAAGAACTGCAACACCCATCTGCTTCTCAGTGCCATTTACAGCAATATATTCTAAGGCATAGTCATTATAGAAGGCATAATCATCAATTTTAACAATCTTAGGATCTAAAGTTAAATCTGTAAGTGTCACTAAATTCATAGCAGCACCATAGCCAATGACTGTATCATCATAAACCGTTATACTTGTAATCTGCTTAGGCATTTGATATGTCTTTCCTAAAGATTCTGCATGATTCTGTACCACAGGTGCCATATCATCAGATAAAGAAAGCGTATAGGCTTGTATACCTAAAGAATTCGTAAATGCCACTTCATAAAGAAGAGTTCCATCTTCTTGATTTTCCTTAGTTACTGCATATGTGCCACCATAAAGATCAATCATTCGAGAGGCATAATTCTCTAAATAAGCTTCCATATCAGCCTGTGTTGTATAAACGAAATCCCCATAAATTGCACGAGCATTCGTAGCCTCTGTTGGAAGTGTATATTTATAATATATTTCCGTTCCAAATAGCCAGCCTAATACAGACGCAATTGCCTCACGTTCCTCACTATATCTTTGTTCACCAATAAATGGAAGATTGAATTCTTGAATATTTTTAGAGCCAGCAAAAGCATTTTCCTCTACTTTTTCAATCGTTTTTGGCAAGTATAAAGTATGAATATTAGAATTTAAAGCAAAGGCATAAGAATCTATTGTTGTAATAGAAGCCTTAAAATGATAATTATACTCTGGATTATCCTTATCATCAAAGTGTGCAAGACTGATACAATTATAGAAGGCTCCCGTTGCAATCTCAACAACATCCCCAACCAAATCAACACGTTCTAAGCAGTAGTTTCTTGCAAACATATAATCTCCAAGAACTGTACCACGAATTTCAGCACTTGTTGCATGAATCATATCTGCAAAAGCATGATTACCGATTGTACTTAAGAACTCAGGTGTAATTATTATACCTGTTACAGAAGTATCGTAACGGAACACATCAGAGCCAAGGGTAAGTAGATTTGTTGGTAATTCAATTAAGCTTCCATCAAAGTCAAAGGAGCCATCTGCTCTATTAACTAAAACATTTCTTAGCTTTTGCGTATTATAGAACGCACGATCTTGAATTTCTGTTATACCTGTACCTTGTACTGAATCTGTATCATTCAAAATAACATTCTCAAGACTATCAATATTGATAAATGCACCATAGCTTACTAATGTTTCATCAAAAATAGTTACAGTATCTAAATGAGCAGGGAATTTATAGTTTACCTTGCTTGTAGGATTGTAATAGGAAACAACATCCGCATAATCATTTGCAAGAGTAAACGTAAATACCTTAGAATCGTTTGGTGTTGTTATATCTGTTTTATGAATTAGATTTCTATCCTCTTCATCTCTTACATGCTTTGTAGCAACAAAGGTAATATCAACTGAAATAGTACCTGCTGCATCTGTTGTTTCAACTATAGTTGCAACAACCGTAATCCACTCACGATAATTATTCTCCTCATCGTAAGTAGAAAGTGTATAGGTTCTTTGACCATTTCCTGTTACGTAATCACTAGGAGTAGAGTTTGTGAAATGAATCAAGGATTCACTTGTACCATAAACATAGGTTCTCTCATGCTCCTCAACATAAGCATTTACGGTATCATAAATATCGTTTATTATGTGATCATCTTCAAGATTTTGACCATAGAAAATTGTTTCATTCGTTTCTTCTGTTTCTGTTTTATAGAATACAGAAGGTCCAAAGATCCAACCAAATAAGCCCTCAAGCTCTGTACTACCACGTTCACTACCTATAAATGGAAGAGTAACATTTTCCATATTTGAACAGCCTGTAAATGCCCCCTTACCAATTCTTTCAACGGTTTCAGGAAGTACAAGATTTGTAAAGCTTCGGTTTAAAGCAAAGGCATAGGAATCAATTACCTCTACTGTGGAAGGAATAATAATTTCATCAATTCCATCAGTATCATCCGTATCGTTTAGCTTAGTTAAATTGAAGCAACGATAGAACGCTCCAACTGGAATGGTTTGAACAGCTCCTAAATGTACAGTTTCTAAAGCGTAATTGCTGTAGAACATGTATTCTCCTAAATAGGAACCTAATACATTCGCCTCAACTAAAGAATCACAATCTGCAAAGGCATAATCTCCAATCGTTTCTAAGGAGGTAGGAGTTTCTAACCTCTTAATACCACGACAATATCTAAAGGACTCATATCCTATAGTTGTAACACTTGAAGGTAAAGTAACCTTAATGTTATCCTGATCTACCACAACATCATCATCCTCAGGATTTCTCATTGTAGAAAGATTTGTACAATAATAGAAGCAGCCATCAGGAATGATTTGAGTTTCATTAGAAATTTCAATTGTTGCAAAGGCAGGATCAAAGGCAAACATATATTTTCCCAAAATGTTTCCACGAACCTCTGCATACTCTAGCTTAGTATTATAGGCAAATACATATTCACCCATAATCGTATCTGGATCTACACCCTCTTGTGTGCTAATTGCTTCAGGTAATACAACATTTTGTAAAGAATTACAATAGTTGAACGCATAGGATTCTACACGAGTAACTGTTTCTGGAATATATAGATAGTTATCTTCATTTACTGTCTTAATAAGATCTCCTGCTTCATTGTAAACAGAATAGCTCATTTTAACTAAGCTTGTACAATGGTCAAAGGCACCTTGATTGATGTACTCTAATGCTCCATTCGCATGGACAGTTTCTAAGCCTGAATCATTATAGAACATGTAATTACCAATGGCAGGTCCATTGATGATAACTTCCTTAATCTTAGGACAATTAGCAAAGATATATACACCAACACGTCCAATACCATTTCCATTACGATCCTCGTAGCCTGATCCTGCAGGGAAGGCTGTACCTAAATGTTTAGGCAGGATTAAAGGACCAGCCTCTACAATGTCCATTCCAAGTGTACTTCCCTCTAAATTTGGACATTCTGCGAAGGCATAATCGCCGATTTCGCGTAGCTGTATTGGTAAGTCTAATATACGTAAATCCTCACAACCAAAGAAGGCTCTTTCATGAATAATGTATAAGGAAGCAGCTAAGAACGCATCTGTCATATCATCATTTTCTAAGAATGCATGTACTCCTATTTCACGAATAGAGTCCTTACTATGATCATCTGCAAGATAATTATGTAAATCCAAAATGTTAAATCTACAATTATAGAATGCATATTCATCAATGACTTCCAAATCACCACAGCCTCTTACAGAGAAACCACGATCAAAGTAATCAAATGGCTGATATTCCTGTGTCTTAGGATTATAAATTAAGAAATCCTCAGCCTCTAAGCCAGCCTCTATAAGATCTCCTGCTGTATGCTTTGTTGCAAGCTTAATACATTGATAGAAAGCTCCTACTGGTATAATAGTTGCAGTAGTAGGAATTTGGACTCCTAGAAGATTGATACAATCCTTAAACATGTATACTCCAAGCTCTTCACAACGTAAATCAACACTCTTAAGACCACTTTGGTAAGCAAAGACACTTTGTCCAATAGTGGATGTCGTACTAGATTCAATCACAACTCTAGAAATAGGGGTTGGATTTTCAATAGTATCTACAAATGCATATGGACGGAAAGAGAATGCATAATCCTGAATTTCAAAGGTTGTTCCTTTGATTCTTATGATTGTCTTTTCTCTTGCTATCTCATCTTCCGTAGCATTGAAGTATTTTAAATTATAGCAATTATAGAATGCATACTTATTAATAATTTGAATTTCACTAGGGTCAACCTGATCAAATTGCTCTAAGCGGTCACAGCTTCTAAAGATATAATTATTCATTACATTAGAAGCGTAAGTAACCTTCTTTAAATATTCTGTGTCTTCAAAAGCGAATTCACCAACACTAGTAACACTTTCAGGCACACTTAACGTACTGATATAGGAGCCTTTTGTCACGTATCTACCCAAAGTCTTAACCGTATTTGGAATTACTAAATCATACCCATCTACTACTTCATTTGCAGCAGTAGTAAATTTATTATTTTCCGTTAGATTCAAACCAAAATGAGCATTATAGAATGCAAAATCACCAATTGTTTTTAAATTCTGTGCAATATCTAAATGAATTTCTGCAATATTAGTATAGGCAAATGCACCTGTATAAATAGTTTCAGTATCTGTAACCGTGACAGATCTTAGCTTACTTGGAATCCAACGTCCAGAAGCCTTAGTTGGCTCCCAGCTTGGATTATCATAAACCATTTCAATTTCTTTATAAATATTCCTAGGTATATTATCTGTACCATAATGAGTATTTAGCGTAGAATACACCTTTTCTGTCATCGCATTATTAGCTAAGGCAGTAGGTTGATAGATACGATATTCGCTTCCACGAGATAAGGTTTCAAATACACCATCTAAAATGTAATATCTATATGTATAGTCATATACCGTTCCATAATAGTTATTATAATAGGAAGATCCATGTTCACTTGTATAGAACCAATAGGATAAAATATTGTTTGATGCAGTAGTTGCTTCTCTAGATTTTCCAATAAATGGAGAAGAAAGTGTTTCCAGATTGTCACAACCACCAAATACATTTTCACTTAAAGAAATTACATTATTTGGAACAATGAAGTCAACAATAGAAAAACATTCATAGAAAGCACTAGCACCTATACTTTGTACAGTGGAAGGTATTTCAAACATATAGGAGTCTTCTGCTGCAGATGAAATTAAATTATTACAGCTTTGGAATGCACCCATACCAATAGAGGTTACTCCTTCGTTTATAGTTATCTTCTTAAGATTCCATAAATAGAAGAAAGAGTAATTTGCAATAAAGGATTCATTTGTAACATTTATCTCCTTCAAGGAATATGGAATGTAAGCAGTATAAACATAGCTTGCACCAGCTGGATTTGAATAGTAGGTTCTATTATTATTTAAATAATTACCATAGTTAGCATCATGTACATAGAAATGAAAGTGCATTGTTGAAATGTAATAATTCAACTTATTGTATGTATTCGTCGAACTACTAATAGAATCAAGTCTATATGGGAATGAGCTTGTACCTCCATCTGTTTGATCACCTTGACGATATCCAATAAATGGTACAGTTAAGGTTACTAAGCTAAAGCATCCAGCAAAGGTAGATACACCCATAGTTTGTAAACTTGCTTCTTCTATATAAATGTTTTGAATTCCTTCATTTCCATAGAAAGCAAAGCTTCCAATAGAAACAGTTGTATCAGGTACATACATTGTATTCGTATACTCATCTGCACCAAAATCATTTACTAAAGCCTTACAACCAAAGAATGCAAAATCACCAATCGTTTCTAAGCCCTCTGCACCTGTATCGGCATTAGACTTAGGTAGGTATAGATTTTTTAGCTTTGTACACTCTGCAAACATTTCATTTGCAATAATAGTTAAGTTCTCAATAGAGATTAAAGTGCCATCTGCATTGACAAGACCTGTATCTCCTCTAAACATACCAACTCCAGAAATTTCACCTAGCATAGTAATTTCTACTAAATCTGTACAATTTCTGAAAGCATAAGCTCCTATTGTAGTTAAGCTAGCTGGCGTCTTTACAGAACGAATATTTATATCGTTTAAGAACGCATTTTCTCCAAGAACCTCTAATGTAATAGGTAATACCACATCAACCATTCCTAAGGATTCATAAGATACTACTTCTTTATCATCAACAATTGTTACAATCTTCTTAGAACCTGCCATATACTTACAATCACGGAAAGCATAAGCTCCAATGGAGGTTGTTTTAACAGATGCATTTTCTGGATCCTTATATGGATAAATAAGGACTATATCTCCATCAAAGGCATGTGCACCAATAGAGGTAATTAAGGAATCAAATACAGTAGTTGCAGAATCTAATACTCCATCTACATAGGCTCCTGCAGTAAATTCCTTTAAAGAAATATTTTTATAGAATGCATAATCCTCTATTAGATTTGCAGAAGAAATTGTTGCAACAGTTAAGGAAGAACAGCCATAGAAGGCATATGCCTTAATGTTTTCAGTATATGGAAGTAAAATGGTTTGAAGACGTGCATCATTCATACACATTCTTTCCATAAGTATTGTGCTCTTACTACTAAATAGATTCAAATGAGCAACATTCTCTAAGATACCCTTATACACTGTAGAGGTAGCTGAATATGTATGCTCATAAGGCATTTCTACTACTTTATCATACATATAGAATTCCACTATATTTGGAGTATTATAGAATGCTCCCTCTCCTAAGCTTACTAAATTAGAAGGTAAGTGGACAATCATATCATCATTATCAAAACCAATCTTAGCTATATTTGCAAAGGCATAATAGCCAATAGAGGTAATAAGTGATGACTTTGCGGTATCTATATTCAAAGGATACGTAAACTTATCTGCACCATAGAACGCATAGTTACCAATAGATGTGATTTGATTGTCAAAGATATTTCTACTATCATTCTTGGTTAAACTAATTTCCTCTAATGCATCACATTCATAGAATGCATAATCCGGAATTTCTGTAATATAGTCCATAATTACTGTACTTAATTTACTACAGCCATAGAACATATATTTATTAATAGCCGCACTATTAGAAACAAATTTTGTCAAATTCTTATTATTTCTAAATGCGTATTCTCCGATTTCCTCTAAGCTAGCAGGTAAATACATTTCTTTTAAATTTGTGCCATCAAAAGCATTGTCTCCAATCGTTGTAACAGCACATTGTCCAAAGCGCACTTCTCCTGTAGCATAGATATCTGGCATACCTAGTTCATTATCTGCCTCACTATCAAGACCAAATGGTAAGATAATGGTTTCTATCATAGACATATTTCGGAAAGCATCTTTTGCGATAGTAGTTGTATCTGTTACGATAACTGTTTTCAATTTAGATGGTACATAGACTCTTTGATCAGGATTATAGTGATCAGTTAATGGAATTTTTTCATTATTGATTGGGAATGTTACATATGTTCCACCCCACAAATCTGCACGAGTATAATACCAGTTGTGATCACAGTTAAAATACCAACCAAGAGTAGCATTTAAACCATTATTGCCATAAGTATAAGTTTCAGGTGTTCTACTTACTCCAACAAATGGTATGACTAGTTTTTCTAATCCTGTATTCATGAAAGCATCAAATCCAATATAATTTACACTATTTGGAATAACAACATCCTTAATAAGATGTAATCCTGCTAAACCCAAACGCTCTATAGAATTCAACTTATCGCTAAATCTTGCTTCGCCTTCTTTAACTTCAATTATACAATGATTTGCACTATCCCAAACACCAATCTTTTTAATATCAGCTGATCTTGTAAATGCACTTTCGCCAATATAAGTTACTTTATCAGATAAATATACCTCTGTTAAACAAGCCACCATTTGGGCCAAGGATGAATATTGTATCAAAGTATCTTGAGTTACTACAAGCTTAAAGCTCAATGGTACATATCGAGCAGATTGCCAACCAGTATTATCATAAATTTGATTATATTTACAATATCTAGATATGTGCTGATTATAATATCTTGTATCTGATCCAGTATATCTTTCATCCGTTGAGAAATGATATCCTATAGTTTCCTGATATCTTTTACCAGTCACCATAGAACCACCATCACGCCCCAAATATGGAGTCTGGAAGTATTCAATATTTAAGCACCAGCGATATGCAGCTTCACCTAGCGTAGTAAGGGTATCTGGAAGTAAAACTCTTTTCAAACTAGTACAATAAGCAAACATATTATTTGCTTGTCTACCTGTAGCATTAGGCATATAACAATATTTCATGCCAGTACAATCATTAAATGCATATTCAGCATTTGATATATTGGCCATACCTAAGAAGCCATTCAATAAGCCATTTGCATTAGAGAAGGCATAGGAATACATATGCTCAATATTTTCATCTACATATAAGCTATAGAAATCTAACATGGATTCTAGGCTTTCAACCTCATTAAGTGGTGTTGTTTGATCAGGCATTACGTAGGTATTGTCCTTATAAATATATAAATCGTTATATACATCACTATTCTGTGAAGGTAAAACACAGCCTGTAATTGAATCATCCTCACCATAGGTAATTTCAAAAATATGATTTGGGTCAGAATAGAAGCTTAAATCCTGTGCAATTACAACCTTAGATAGCATATGCATGTTAGAGAATGCTCCATAGCCAATTACAGTTTCATCTGTAATATAAACCTCTCTTAAGGTAGAAGGTACATAAACCTTTCTATACTGGATATTATTTTTGTTATTTCTATCATAATAGTTATATTGATCTACTTGGATTGCGCCAGGGAAGCTTGAATTTTCTTCACTAATTAAACCAAAGATCCAGCCAAATAAATCCTGTGCTCTACCAGAATTTCCTCTTTCACTACCTATAAATGGTAGAATTAATATCTCTAAGGATGCACATTGCTTAAATGCTGCCTCTTGAATCAAGGTAACAGTCTCAGGGATAGCAACATATCTTAGATTTGTACAATTCTCAAAGGTTGCAGATTCAATCGTTGTTACACCCTCTGGAATAACGACAGACAAAAGACTAATACAGTTACTGAACATCTTCACACCTAAAGCATTATTTTCTAGATATAAGGTATGAATGCTTGTACAATAAGCAAATACATGACTACCAATTAAATCCTTGTTTACTGAGGATGGTACTGTAATTGTAGGTAAAGATTCACAATGATAGAAGGAATAATTTCCTAAAGCCTCAACACCCTGAGGAATTGCCAAATTCACAACATTTTTACAATAAGCGAAGGCATAATCCCCAATTTCAGTAATCTGACTTGGAATCAATGCTGTGTCTAGATTTAAGCAATTATAGAACGCATAATCTCCTATGCGAGTCAATTGACTAACATTTGCTAGATTAGCATCCTCATCTAATACATCTGGAAGCTTTATATACTCTAAAATACAATTGTAGAATGCTCCATAGCTTACTAACGTTTCATCAGTAATTGTAATTCTACGAATTGTAGAAGGAATATAGTTATCCTTATATTCTGTCTTAGAATAATACTGTCTAGTAGGCGTAATTCCTTCTACTGCCTCACTACCAAAAATCCAACCGAATAAGCCCTCAGCTCCTGTACTACCACGCTCACGTCCTATAAATGGTAGCGTAAGCTCAGAGATTTTAATACAGTTTGCGAAGGCACCCTCTGCAATATTAAGTACATCCTTTGGTATTACAACAGTTTCCAAAGAAGTACAATTTTGGAATGCATAAGCACCAATAGAGGTAATTCCAGATGGAAGGATTAAGGAGGTTAGACCTGTACAATCAATAAACATTTGATCTCCAAGACCTTCATTTTCAAAGACAATATCTTTAAGCTTATCACAATATGCAAAGACATAGGACCCAATATTAGCCTGTGTAAGACTAGATGGTATAGTTATACTCTCTATATCCGTATGAGCAAATGCATAGTCTCCTAAGCTTGCTAAAGAATTTGTAAATACTACGGTATGAATGGTATCTGTATAAGCTCCATCCTTCATACCATTTAGAGGACAATTATAGAATGCATATTGCTGTACTGTAGTTACAGTAGTAGCGAAAACATTCTTTGTTAGAGGAACAACAGTTCCAGAAGTTACCAATTCCTTCTTAAAGTGAATTTCGTAAACTCCTTCGTTTGCAGTCGCTACAACGCCTGTCTCATTTGCAGCATAATCATAGAACTGTAATTCAGATAAGGAAGTACAGTTTTTGAACATTCCATCACGTATAATTACAGTACCATAGGCAAAGGTAACAGATGCTAAAGAGGTCGCCTCTTCAAACACATTTACTCCTAAATGCTCAACAGTATCCTCCTTAGTCAAGGAAGATGGAATTCTTACTGTCTTTAATCCTGTTCCCTTAAATGCCTCATCACCAACAAAATCTAACTCATCATTCAAGACAAGTACTTCTAATGCAGGCGTATTTCTAAATGCCTGCTTTTCTATTCTTCTTACATCTGAAGATAAAGTATTATCTGCACCCTTAACACCATTTTCATAGATAATAACAGTAGAAAGATAGATACAGTTATCAAATATACGTTCAGAGAATTCAGAAATAAATGTAAATTCCACATGCTCTATTTTTGAATTTTGGAAAACTTCAATACCAAATTCAATTTGACTTTCTGCTCGTAAATAAGCAGTTGTAATATCTGAATTATAGAACGCATGTTCTCCAATTTTTAAGCATGCTGCAGGTAACTCAATTACCCCAATTTCAGGATCACTACTATCTGTAGAAACCCATGTATTCATAAAGGCTTCTTCTCTAACTTCTGTAATTGAAGGAGAGAATACATTTACATCTAGCTTGGTTAAAGAGTCATAGAAATATAATTCATGCAAAGACACACATCCCTTGAACATTCCCTTAGGAATAAAGGTAGCATGATTTAAATAGGTTTCATTAAATGTGACAGTTGACAAAGAGGTACAATCCTCAAAGATATATACGCCATAGCCTGTACCATGAATCAACTTATCTCCTTGTAATGTGTAAGGTAAAATTATACTAACTAGACTTGTACAGCCAGCAAAAGCATAGGATCCTAAGGTCTCTAGATTTTGATATGTGTTGAAATCATCAGGAGAATATAATTGGAATTCTTCTAAAGAGGAACATTCAAAGAAAGCATAATCATCAATTGTAACCAATTCAAATGGAACCTTATTATCTACCTCTACAATGGCTTCAGAAGGAACACTATAATAATCGTCTGCCGTAAAGAAAATGTCATCTCCATGGAATTTCTTCCATTCCTTAACCTCATCAGAATCTCCTTCCTCAAAAGGAGTTTGACCAGGAAATACCTTACGATCATAATTATCGATGGAAATCCAATAATAATCATCATAGGTACCAAGAATAGCATCCTCACCAACAAAGACATGCTTATCATCCTCTGTTCCTAATAATCCATCAAAGCTCTTATTTAAATATTCTTTATTTTCTTCAATAACAATGTACCAATCTCCATTTACAGCTAAAACAAGATTACCACTTGCCTGAGTAATATCATCTGCATCTCCTGGACGACAATTCACTCCACCACAAATTAAATCTCCTATTTTATCTGTATATCCTGTTGAGGTCATTGCATAGCGTTGATAAATATTATTATATTTTTCAAAAACTGAATCTGTAAGTGCATAATACGCATAAGAGTCTGTACCTAAAACGGCAATCAAATCATCATTGCCACCGTAATAGCCATCTGGTCCTACAAAGGTAGCTCTATAGCCAGCACCATTAACTAAATATCTTGTGACATTATAATAATCATCAATCGTACCAATTTCACCATCAGCTCCAGCATACATTTGCATATCAGAATATCCAAGCATATGTGTTGGAGAGGTAAAATAAGCATCTCCTATACTGTAATAATAATGTCCATTGATTAGAACTACAGTATCAATATCATCAGCAGTTCCAATCAAACGATCACTACCTGCAGAAATAATGAGTAAAGAACCGTCATCTTTATGAATTCTATTCCCTGTAGATAAATCAAATTTCACATAAATGTTATGGTCTACTGTATCAACATAGCCATAGGCTCTCTCATCTGTTCCACCAACAAAGGCTGTAATATCATCAGCGGTTCCAATCAATCCATCTGCACCAGCAAATAGAGCTGTTTGTCCAACAACAGCATAATTATAAATAGAACCTAATGTTGCAGGACTACCTGTATCATCTAAACCAACATGCACTAGATATTGTAATATGGAACCATCAGAATAGGTATAATAGGTCTTTGCATCATTTGCAAGATAATATTGTGTTTTTCCTGCTATACTTAAAGCAAGTAAAGCCTTATCTGTAGCACTACCCACATGTGTAGGAGCATATACTGCCTCTCGATGTCCTTCAGCATCTAGCTTTTCTTCAAATCTATTTCCAGATAATACAAAGGTATAATAAATTTGTTTTACTGCATCATAGGCATATGGCATTTCATCTAAGCCTGCTACTACATTCATCAAGTCATCAGAAGAGCCTAATAAGCCATCCTCTTGAGCAAAGGTTGCAACCCCCTCAATCACCATGTAGTCATCTGCAGTATGATATGTATTATCCCTTCCTCTTTGAACAATAACATAAGAGGAAGCATCGGCAATCGTATTTGTATGTACCATTTGGCTTTCATATAAGCTGATTATACCATTTTCTGTTGCTAACAAGAAATTATTATACATGAATTCCACATATTCTGTAGTAACTCTTAAAACATCTGCTTCTTTAGCAACTAAATCATCTACACTACCAATATGGTAAACTCCGTTTGTTTTACCAGCAGCAACAAAGCTTGCTAAAACACCATTTTCAATACGTTGATATATATTTCCTGCGACTAGCTTGTAATAGGAAGCTGTAGTAACTCCTGCTACAACATCAAGAATATCATCACTACCAGCGTTCGTATAATCAATTCTATTATTAGCACCTAAATGACAAAGAACATCATCATCGCCATAGCCTAATAAACCATCAGCACCCGCTGCGATATAGGTTTCTTCTCCATTCTTATAAAGGAATCTTGTCGCAACTCCATTTACTATAACTTCTACAACATCTGTAGAGTCAGAAATATCTAAGGTTTGATTTGTACCTAAACAAATAATGCTTTCAACCTCATGTGTATTTCCATCTACTAAAGAATCCAATAATCGATACTTCGTGTAGGTATTGTCACCATTAATATGGTATAACCCTGCTGTTCCATCTAAGGTATAGGAAGTAACATCAACATCCTTACCATTATACATGATATAGGTAGAATCCTGATTACGATTTGAACCATACAATAGGCCGTCTAGTCCATACCCACGTCTTGCACTATTAGAATCAATGTAATAGTAAGCCTGTAAAGCCTCATTATAGAAGGCTTCTACATCATTTACATTTCCTGGCTTTCCATCATTTCTTGCAGCAATAAAGCCTAAATCTGTATAGACATAGCTACCATAGGATCCAGTGATTTCATATTTTCTAAAGACATTGTGTCCCAAATCCTCATAATAGAAGGTCTTTGGCCCAGATCCTTCTGGAGTATACGTACCTGCAACAACCATAGGATCATTTACATCTGCCTTTTGATTATCCATCAATAAATGTAAAGTATCATCAGAGGTATTAAATTTACCATCAGCACCCAATTGTGTAAATGTTCCATTGTGATGATCAATATAAACAAATCCATTGTCATTTGTCACAACAATTTGAGGTGTAAGGGTTGGATCTACAGTGCCAGAGCTTGTTCCGACAAAACGATCTCCAACTAAGCTAGAGGTCCATTGATTTCCATTCTTTGTAAGAATAACCTGCTGATATGTATTGTCTAAATAATCACGATAGTAATCTGTACCATATTTCGTTAAGGTATAATCTGATGGATTACCGATTTGCGTTCCATTTGCAGAGCATACCAAACGATCCTGGTCTGTACCTGTTAAAGTATTTCCAGAAATAGCATAGTAGGTACCGTTTTGGTTATCTATGTAGAATGCACCATCATTTCCAATAACTATATTCGTATTATTATCATGAGTAGTTGTTGGATCTCCATCTGGTCCTGCACAAACATAACTATATTCATTCTTACTTAAATCAAGTTTAAAATAAATGTTAAAGTTATGATAATGATAATAATTTCCATCCTCTGTACGAAGGATAAATACTAAACCTCCAACATTTTCTGATGGACGATCATGTACAATATAGGAATCATCCTCTGTACCTAAAATTAAATCATCTCCAGGTACTCGGTATACATGATTATCTACATAAACTGCATAGGTATTATTTCCACGTAAATAGGTAGCTTCCTTTTCCTCATCTTCTAAAATACAAATCAATCTTGATGTAAATTGTGTATTGTTGTATTCCCAACGATTATAGAAGTTTCCTGATAGGTTTTCATAGAATACATTCTCTGTTCTTTCTTCTACTTCAATTAGTGTATTGTTATAGGGGATATAAATCGTTTCCTCAATTTCTCCATTTACAATACGACTTAAAGTATGATTCTCATGTACAAAGTAATATGAATTTTGTACAGAGGTTATGGTATCTACAAAGCCTGTTTCTGTTAAATATACTAATTTCAAAGATAAATTATGAACGTCTACTTCATAATAAACATTCTTAGCCAAAGAGGTATAATATGCGCCCTCTATTTCTTCAATCGTATAGGTAACTCCATTGATTGTAACCGTCTTAATATCATCTAATGTACCTAGTTTACCATCAGCACCATAGGAATAATGAATATTTCCTACCTGATAAGTATAGTTTCCTAAGGCATCCTCTTGAACAACAATTCGATTATTTTGATTAGCTAAAGAGAATTCTCCATTGATATCGCCTAGGAAATAAGACCCAAAAACAAAGGAGTTAGAGGCACTATCCCAGGTTACCTTACGATACAAGTTGATTGTCTTAGATAGCTTATCATAGCCAACCACCTCATAATAGCTTCCCTCATAGATTAAAACAACAATATCATCCTTAGTTTGAGCAACTAAGTCGGCACCAATTAGCTTATAATAGCTTCCATAGCTATAATAATCATCTGCTGTTCCTTCAATACCATCTAAACCACTTTGAATAGTTATTGCACTCTTCTTAGCCTGTGCAACTAAATAAGTAACATATTCATCGGCATCGGGCAGAGGGTCCTCTGATCCAGAGCCTGTACCATCTGCTGGCTGATCTCCGTCAGGGAAATAGCCATTTGGTAATTCATAATGAATATCCTGAATAAAATTAGAATGGAAGGTAACAAGCTTTAAAGCAGTACATTTATTAAAAGCACCCTTGCTAATAACTTGTGTACTATATGCGATAGAAACCTTTCTAAGCTTCTTATCTTCACTAAACATATATTCCCCTAGAACCACACATTTTACAGTAGCTAATTCTAGATTGTTATTTTCAGCAAAGACATATTTTCCAATAGCGTCTACAGAAGATGGAACAGTTATTTCAACTAGACCAGATCTAAAGAACGCCTTATCATCAATCGTCTCAAGCTGAGAAGAAAGTGTTAAATTCTCTAAACCTGTACAATTGATAAAAGCTTCACTTTCTATATGCTTCACTGTATTAGCCATAACATTATTTTCATATAGTTTATTTTCATAGCGAATATATGAATTTGTATTTACAAGAGGAATTTGAACTGGTTCTTCCTCTACAGGAGTGTATTTAGGATTAAAGGTTGTAGTCATACCTAAAACATCATCATTCGTCCCTAGCTTTCCATCTCTACCAAAACCCAAATAAGAAGGTTCATTTAAGAATGCAGCCCATGGAAGGTATATATAATGTGTACCATCTTCTCCCGTAATTAAACGTTCATAAGTAAATTCCTGATCTAATAAAATTAATTTTCCATAATCCTTTAATTCAGGATTTGTTTGAATTTGATCATAGGTTATTGTTGCGTATTTACTAATGTCATCTTCTGTACCAATAACACAATCAGCACCAGCACAGAATAATTCACCAAGCGTATAGCTTGTCGTATCTGTCATAATTTCTTGGTAGGTATTATCCTGATAATCAACGTATAGCTTATTATCATGAACTAATACATTTTCATAAAGAATCGCATCAGTTATCACTGTATAAGAGGTGCCCTTTACACCAAGGAAAGCAATCAAATCATCCTCAGTACCTAAAAGTCCATCTCTACCAACAGATTGGAACAAAATATAATCTGCACTTGGTATAGAAATATATACATTTTCCTTTTGATCAACTACAACCTCCACTAATTCTCCATTAACTAGTGCATATCTTGTAGAACCAAAAGCATAATTCCAGTTTCCATCAACATCCTGTTGCATTGTAACTGTACAATATGTGTTATTTAAGAAATTTTTATAAAATTTCCCTTGAATAACTTCAATTACAAAGTCATCAGCTGTACCAAAACTATGATCATTTCCAATACCTACTAGAATATCATCGTCTGTTCCTAATAAAGTATCCTTTCCATAAGCATAGAAGGTTCCATCCTGATTATCGATATAGAATTCTTCGCTACGGATTACGTTTTCAATATCATCTTCTGTACCAATGGTTAAATCCTTACCACCACTCACATATTTTCCAGTTGAAAGGAATGAGCCATTAGCTCCAACCTTCTTATATTCCTCAAAAACGTTGTGATCAACATACCGATACTCATAGGTTGTAGTTGTAGATTCAAAAATCAAGTTCGTCAAATTAGAACAATTTGCAAACATACCCTCATAAATCGTTTCGATTCCCTCACCAAAATATGCAGTTACTAAGCCTGAATTTTTGAATACATAGATACCACAATCCTCTAAGCTAGATGGAATTCTAACTTCCTCTAAATTTGTAGTATCAAGGAATGCATAGTCGCCAATTTCGCGAACACCCTCATGCAATACAACCTTCTTTAAGCTAGAAACACCTGCAAAAGCATAGGATGGAATAACCGAACCAATAAAATGCAAAGTAACATCCGCAGGAATATAACGAATCTCTGTAGTGTTTGCATCAATTTGAATTGTATTTTCAACTAATCCTGTTCCTCCTGTCTTACCAAACAAGAAGCCAAAGTTTGTAGATCCTGTAACTGTATTTCCTGTAGTATTTGCACCAAGCATGTTAATATATAAATCTTGTAAAGCTGTACAGCCAGCCAAAATCTCATTCCCAACACTGCTTACGGATTGATTGAAATTCATCTCCTGCAATGCAGTACAATTCATGAAGGCTTGATCCTGAATGACAACATTCTCGCCTAAGATTTCAACATGCTTCAAAGTAGATGAATTCTTAAACATGCCTTTAGAGATAATTGAGGAACGAATTGTAACATCAACTAAGCTCTTTGTACCTGAAAAGGCACCTTCTCCCATTTCAGTAACTGTACTAGCAATATCAAAGGAGGTAATACCTGTATTATAGAAGGCATTTTTCCCTATTTTCGTTAAATGTCCTATAATTTCAATATTCTCTATCATAGAACAATTGTAAAAAGCTGCCTCCTCTAACCCAATAGAGGTATTATTCTTTAAATCCTTTACTGTGACATTTTTCAAAGATAATGGCACCTTATATGAAACACGTCTTGAATAACTAGCAATATATGCTACTGTCAAGCCATGTGCTGTTACTGTTGTTTCAGGAGTTTTTGTATCATAATCATTTGAAACAGATGCATCATGATATCCACCAGGCATGGATAAGAACCATGCAGCCAAAGTACCAGCATGGAAGTTTCCAGTTTGATCATAAAAAAACAAAGATGATTTTTGGATGCCCGTTGCGCCTCTAGAAATTCCAATGAAAGGAACTGTAAGATTTTTCAGGCTTGTACAATTGTACATTGAACCTTCTCTTATTGTTTGAACTGTATCACTAATTTCAATATCTGTAATATAGCGTGCAGACCAAAATGCAAAATATGGAATTATTGTCGCATCTGTCACTACAACCTTTTTCAAAGAGGTTGGTAAATACCATTTCTCTGTTTTATACCATCCAGAATAAGCAGAATTTTGGTAGTTAGCAATACATTGATAAGAATCAGAAGCATTAGAATATGGTTTTCCTGCAGCAACTACATATACACCACTACTATTTAAAACTGGTGTAGAAGCTCCAAAGATCCAGCCAAGTGTATATCTAGAATATCCTTTTACTGTTGGATCATAGGATGGTGTGCGTCCTGCCCCAATAAATGGGATAACAAGTTCTTCTACATTAACATCCCAGAATACATTCATACCAAGACTTTGAATTGTTTTTGGAAGCTCAATTCTAGTATTTCTATAATTTTGAGCAAAAGCATAGTCTCCAATTGCTGTAATGTTGGAAGGTAGTTCAGGGAATAAAAGCTCATGACAGCCATAGAATGCATAGCTTGCAATGCTATAGGAAGGATAATCCTCTGCAGCCTCAAAGCAAACATTTCTAAGGCTTGTACAATTTCTAAACATAGAAGTTCCCATTTTTCCATTTAATAATGTCGCATATTTTAAATTTGTACAATTTTGGAATACCGCTGAATCTATTTGAACAACAGATGCAGGAATAATTACCTCTTCAATTGAGGCACAATGATAGAATGCCTTTTCTCCAAGCTTCTTTAAAGTCTTAGGTAAAATCAACTGCTCTAAGCTAGTACATTCATTAAAAGCAAAGGCACCTATTTCTTCAACATCTTGGAAATCAACAATTTGAATTGTATTACAAGATTCAAACATCTTCTCACCAACAATTTTGTTAGTGAACAATATAGAAAGCAAACCATCACAATCAACAAAAATAGACTCACCTAAATCTGTTAAATTCTTAGGTATTACAATTGAAACTAAGCTATCACAATTTTTAAATGCATTTGAGTCTAAGGTAGTTAAGCTACTTGGTAATGTTATAAAAGAAAGCTTTTCACAATTTTCAAAGGCTGAAGCTCCAATTGTCTCAATGGTTGAAGGAAATTCAATTGTTGATAAATTGATACAGCCACTAAATGCTTTGCTGTTAATAGAGGTACATATATAACCCTCATTTCCATTTCCTTGATTTAAATCTACAATCTCCAATGATATACATCCTTCATATGCTGAAGTGGATACATATTGGACATTTTTCAAGTGTGTCGTATTTAGATTAACGCAATTATAGAACATGAAAGTTCCCATAATGTTACAGTGTAGGGTTGCTTCTCTTAAATTTCTACATTCTGCAAGAACATAGGATCCTAATTCTGTAACTGTTGAAGGTACTGTAAAGTTTGTTAAGCCTGTGCAGCCGTAGAAAGCATAGCTTTCTATTCTTTCAGTATCTGTTGGAATATTAATAGATTGAAGCATAGTACATCCATAGAATGTTCCATAAAGTACAGTAGTTTCCTTCGTAATAATTACATTATTAAGTCCTGTAGGAATATAGTAAGAAGCAGATGCGCTTGCAGAATATTTACTTGTAATATTTACAGAGGAATCAGATGCAACTGTACCAAAAATCCAACCAAACAAGGTTTTCTCAGATGGCACTTCAGGATTTGTAGAGACATCATATAAGGATTCTCCTGCAAATGGTAGAGTGATTGTATTTAAGCTTGCACAATTACTGAATACTCCTAATCCCATAGTTATAACAGAATCTGGAACCGTAAATGAATCTAAATTGATACAATTTGCAAAGGCATATTGTTCTATTTCTATTAAATTCTTTAATGCATTCGTACTTACCGTTGAAAGACTAGTACAATTTGCAAAAGCATACTCTTCTATTCTTTCAATTGGACTACCTAAGGTTAGTGTGGTTAAGCTTGTACAGCCCTCAAACATGTGAGCTCCAATTTTCTTAAGATTTAGAGTTACTCTGCTCAAATAATTACAGCCTTTGAAAGAATACTCTCCAATGTCTGTAGGGACACTTAAAATACCATCAGAGTTTATGATTCCTATCACTAGTTCTTGTAAATTTTCACAATCCTCAAACATATAATCACTAATTTGATTAGAGCCTATTTCTGCCTTTGTAACACCTGTTTTAGCAAAAGCATGTTCTCCCACAGAGGTTACATGAGAATCAACGACTAAAGTTTGATTGCTAGTAGATGGTGCAAACAATAGGGGATCATTATAAAACATATAATCGCTAATTTTCGTATTTAAAATTGTTGCATACTTTAAGGTTGCACAATTTGCAAAAGCATATTCACCAACATTGTCCTGTACACTTTCAGGAATTGTAATTTCCTGTAAAGCAATACAATTATAAAACATATAAGGGGATACCATTTTGCTATCATTTAAATCCACTGTCTTTAAAGACAAGGAATAAGCAAAGGCCAAATTTCCTACAGTAGTTACTGAGGATGGAATAGAGATATTTTCTAAATTTGAACGATAAAATGCATGTGTAGGTATCGTTGTCGTATTAGAGTTTAACGTAATATTTTTCAACTTCGTATCATTCGCAAACATGAACTCACCTAAGGCACTAGTTAATAGTGTTACCTGATGAAGCTCTTGACAATTTGCAAAGGCATGAGTTTCTATTGTACGGATGGTAGCCTTTAATTCAATTTCCTTTAAGGCCATACAACCATCAAACATATAGGCTCCTAAAGTAGGGCACTCTAATGTAATATTTTCTAAACGAACACAGTTTGCAAAGGCGGCATTCTTCTCTACGGTTTTATTGACAATCGTTTCACTTTTGGTAGTATAGTCAAACACATAGGTACTTATATTTTCCTCTGCCTCTTTTAACACATTAGATGTATTTGGTCCGACATATAAAGTATTCAAATAAGGACAACCATAAAACATTCTATAGCTCAAATCCTTAGAGTTTACACTTGCATAGGTTAATGCCTGCATATTGGCAAAGGCAAAGCTGCCAACTGAGTTCACAGCATTTGTTATAGTAATACTTTCAAAAGCCGTATTGTAGAAGGCATATTCTCCTATATTTCCAATAGAACGGCTCAATTCTCCATGACGATTATTAGAAACATCGACAATGGAAAGATTTGATAATTTTACACAATCCTTAAAATATTCCTTTGGAATATTGGTGATTGGATCTTCTTCAGCAAAATTAACCGTCGTCAAATTAGAACACCCAGCAAAAAATCCTGGTTCTAAAACATTCTTTCTTAAAAAGGTTACAGAGGATAAAAGAGTTGCATCTCTTAAGAAGTCTATACCACAGGAATTAAATAAATCTCCAGGAATTGTTATATCCTCTAGATTAGAACAGCCCTTTAAAACGTTGTCTCCAAGATCAATTTGTTCTGATGCTAAAGAAAAATCAAATACGAGTAAGCCTCGGCAGTCTGCAAAGGCAGAATCTCCAATTTCATTTACATTTTTTGGAAGCTTAAAGGTATTTAAGTTCGTGTTACTAAATGCATTCACACCGATCCGCTTCAATGCTAAGCTTTCAGAAATATCTGTATAGCTTGGATATAAGCTAACTGTACTCAAAGAATTACAGCTTTGGAAGCAAAAATCGGGAATGCTTTCCGTATTGTCGCTCAAACGTACAGAAACTAAGGATGCATCATCTTTGAAAGCACCAATACCTAGCATTGGAGTACGAACCGTTGCCATAATCATATTTTGACAGGAAGCAAAGGCATAATCTCCAACCCTAGTACAGGTTTCTGGAACATCCACATTCTCTAAACCATCACAATTATAAAATGCATAGTCTCCAAGAGATTCTAAGCTACTTCCAAAGTTTACGCCTCGTAAAGCTGAATAGGAGTACCCACTAGATAGCGTTATATCATTTGCAAATGCATAAGAGCCAATGGAAATAACATTGCTCATATTAATGTTGTCATTGGTATCATAATCTGTTCTAAAGGCATTTCTAAAAGCATTAGCTCCCACTTCTACAAGTTTTGGCATAAACTCAGCAATCTGCCCTATATTTCTTTCATTATCCTCTGAGGAAGTGTAGAATGCATTTTTACCAATGTATTCCAAATTCACACATTCAGACAAATCAAAGGTTGTTTTATCAAAGCCATGAGATGTGAAGTCTGTAGTGATTTGCAAAAAATTCTCAGCAAACGCATTATCCTCAATACGCTTTAAGGATGCTGGAAGCTTTAATACCGCTGGATTAACGACATTGTAGGAACGACAGCCATAATAACAGTTTCCAACAATATATCGTGTTGTAAAATTAGAAGCAATTCTAGTCACTGTATAATCAGTACGATTGCCCTTACTATCATAAATGCTATAAATGGAAGGAATCTCTATATTTTGAGTTCCACTGTGATGATATGCAGAAGTATGGTGACCTAATCTATGGTAATCCGAATAGTTGGTTGGAATCATACCAGTTAAGGTGATTGTATTATCACCATCATTATTTAGTTCATAAGCATACCCATACATACCAGTCCAATATTCATAGTCAGGAAATGGTTGACTTTCAGAAACATTAGCAAGCTGAACTCGGCCTTCCTTTTGTAGTTGTTGTATTCCATCGTTTTCCTCAAAAGATGCTAAAGATAGTTTTTTAGTATCCTTTGAAAAGCTAAATGACAATAAGACAAAAAAGCCAATCGCAACAATATACTTTAATCCTTTTCTAATTTTTTTTATCGAAGATCCTTTCATAATTCACAACCTCCTATAAATTTTATCATTCAAATATGACAGAACATCATATTGCTTATAAGCAAATTTTTCTCTTATACGTGCGTGCGCGCATGCGCACATAATGTACGTAGTACGGAATAATTTTATCATAAAATGCCATTCTTTTCAACTCTTCTAACGACGGAATATATATAAATATATATATTTTTAGCAAAATATATAGGTTTTTCCCTAAAAAATTGGGAAAAACTGTAAAATGCTTTTTCTTTTATAAAAAGAAAAGATTTTATTTAAAAATATCCATTTGTGCAACTATTTCCAAACAAAAAAGGAAGCTCATAAACATAATGTTTACAAGCTTCCAGCTTTATAAAAAATTACCATGGAACACAGTTAGAATTTGCATCGTAATGCCAATAATTTCCTTCTTTTGGCACCTCACTAAACCAATAATATTCCTTTACTCCCTGATGCCAGTTCTTTTGCCATCTTGCAGGTTGGCTTTCCTGTTTAGCAAAAACAATTAAATTTAATGCTTGCGCAAAGGCATTAGATTCAATACAATATACACTTTCAGGAATTACAATTTGAACTAGCTTTGAGCATCCATAGAAGGAGGCATAAGCAATATAGGTAAGAGTTTCAGGCAAAATTACTTTTTCTAAGCCAAAGCAATTGGCAAAGGTATCGTGCTCTAGCTTAGAAATAGAGCCTAGAGTAATTTCTGTTAGACTACTACAGCCCTTAAAGGCAGAATCCTTAATTTCCTCTACATGCT
This sequence comes from uncultured Anaeroplasmataceae bacterium, assembly GCA_910579215.1. Taxonomy (GTDB): domain Bacteria; phylum Bacillota_I; class Bacilli_A; order Acholeplasmatales; family Anaeroplasmataceae; genus Pelethenecus. Next base: position 26,516 of record CAJTTN010000004.1, on the reverse strand, counting down.
CTAAAGAAAGGGCAAGCAAGCTCTTACAACCTAGAAAAGCACTTGACCCTACAGAGGTAACCTTAGGAATAGAAATCACTTCTAGTGACATACAATTTCTAAAGCATGAATTTGGAATTATAGTAAGTTCAGGTAAAGCAATGCTTCTTAAGCTTGCATTTCCCTCAAAAGCATTATTCCCTAATTTTGTTACTTTTTCCAAATGTATCACTTCTTCTAGATTGGTGCAATTAGAGAATGCTCCCTCTCCTATTTCTGTTACATCGTCCGTAAAGGTAACCCTCTTTAAACTTTGAATCCCTGAAAATTGATATTTTTCAGGATTAGAATTAATCAGAAGCTCCTCTAATATTTCTCCGTTAATCCAAAGATTTGCTTGATAGTACAAAGGATTAGCTACATTGTTCTTATATTTGATTTTTGTATAAGCGTCCATATCTCCAAAGTAGTAAACATCCTTTAGCTTTGTACAGCCTAAAAAAGCATTTTCCATAATGATAAAATCTGCACTAGATTGGAAGCTAAAGGACTCCAAGGCGGAGCATCCTGCAAAGGCACTTTGCCCAATTGAATTTATTGGCAGGGATATTTCGACGCTTTTTGTATCTTTAAAACCATAGAATTGGAATGCGTCGATATATTCTATTGCCCTAGTAAGGGTAATATGTTCTAAATTGAGGGGGAAACTGTCGAAGGTTATTTTTCCCTCATTTGAGCATAAAGGCGTTGAATTTAACGATAAAAAGTGAATATTTGCCCAATTTTCTAAGGTTCCAGCATAGGATACACTTTGAATTCTAGTATCTAAGAAGGCATTGATATCTATTTCTGTTAGAGAGGCTGGAAGAGCTAATTTTGACACCTCATTCATATTTGCAAAGGAACTTTTCCCAATAAATGATACCCCCATTAGCTCTATGCTCGTTATATTTTTAAAGCCATAAAACTGATAGTCACCAACCTCAAGGATGGTATCATCTAAACGAATCTCCTTGAGTTTCACATAGGTATTTTGATCCCATACATAGAAATTTGAAGCAAAATACATAGGCGTTGCATAAGGATTATAGATCTGTAATTTACTCCAGCTTCCCATATCTGCAGTGTAATAAACATTTTCTAAGCTACCATCAGCTGCAAAGGCATCCATCCCCAAGGATACTAAGGATACCCCTAGCCATACAGATTCTAAGCCACTACAATTCATAAAGGCTTGTGCCTCAATCGTTTGCACATCTAAAAGCTTAACTTGCTTCATTTGCGTAAAATTATAGAATTGATATAATCCAATTTGCTTTACACCAGTCAAATCAAAATTCTCTATTTTTTCATCTTGCACATAAAATTCCTTTGCATATTGCATAGGGGTTGCATATTGATCATAAAAGCTCATATTTGTCCAGGAAGTCAAGGAGTCACAATGTACCTTCCCTAATCCTATACAGCCTCTAAAGGCAGCTTCCTGAATTGTAGAACCTCCTCTAAAGAAAATCTCTTCTAAGCCTGTACAGTCAGCAAAGGCATAACCCTCAATCTCCTTTACCTCATGCAAATAAATGCGTTCTATCATAGAACAATTGAGGAAGGCAAAGGTTGGTACAACTTCTATATTCAGTATCACTGTATGTAAATTATTAGGTAAGTAAAAAATACCTTGTCTTTGTTCCACACTTACACTATTAGGATAAAACTCAGTTCCAAAAAGGCAACCGAAATCATTGTGTAGTACAGGTAAAGCTACTTCTTCAAGATTAGAACAGCCTGCAAAGATATAATCTGGAATAGATACAACAGGATAAAGATCGTAAATTAACTCAGTAAAATTATAGGATAGTTTTGTTTTATCTAAAATTTCTAAAATTTCAACTTCATTTTCTTCATTTAAAGAGAAACTAAAATCATAGGAGTATTTCGCATAAAGTGTTAGATTAACTAAAACTGGGGAAGCTAAATCAAAGGCTATGGTAAGGTCTTTATCCTTATAAAATCCCTCTAAATAGCTACTAAAAGGAAAGGTAGGCTCTACACAGGCATTGCTGTCTAAATAAATTTCTTCATAAATATGGCCATTCGTATTTTGCAAAATCACTTTACATTGCCATATTGGATATAACGTTATGTCATCAGTCCACTCATAAATTCCATCCTTCACTTCATTGCCATCAGCATCCACCCATTTTTTAAAAATATAGTCTTCTTTTACAGGGATGGGAAGTGTATAGTCCTCTAAATATTGAATAGAGATATCCTCAATTGGCTCGTAATCAAAATGGATTTGAAAAGAGGCCTTTCGATAAATTGGATAACATTCTAGCTTTGTAGTTATATGCGTAAAGTCTTCTTCATAATAGCCCTCATAGCCTGGTCTTTTTGCTGGTGAAGGAATATCCTTAAGTCCCATATTATTTTGCACAATACGAATAACAGTAGTTCCATCTCCTAAGTGAAAGATAACCGTATGATAGCTTCCATCGCTTACTATAGTTAAGACAGCTGTAATAGGCCCAGGAAGGATGTAATTAGAATTATGACTTTCTAAGCGCATGGTAACAGTGTAGACACCTTCATACATTTGGCCATTATTCTCATATACAGCATATACACCTTCAGGAAGAACCGAGGTTGTTTCTAAATAATGGGGATTGCCATCTAAAATAAAGGTTTGATCCTCTAATGTTACCTCTCCTAATGGTATTGGAAGAATTTCTAAAATTGCCTTCAAATTAGGTATTGGTGCATAATTTTCATTTTTTATAACAAAGCTTGCAATAACCTCATAGGTGCCTGCATTAACGCGCTCGTTATTGTAATATAAAATTTCTATAGGATAGTCCTGCACACCTTGAACATAAATGCTATGGGATTGACCATCATATAGGAAGCTACCATTTGGGAAGGTTATTCCTGTAATCACTATTTTCTCAATCGTCAAAACTGCCTGCATAGAAGGAATATCCTCATAATTTGGATTCCCTATAAAGGTCGCAGTAACTACTAGTCTTCCAGCGTTTATAAGCGAATTTTTAGAATAGATTACACTTACCCCCTCTGGAAGTATTCCATCAATTTGTAGGGTATGCTCAAAACCATCATAGACTAGAGTCTTATCAAGAAATGTGATACCACTCATATCATAGGAAGCCTTTAATATGGTAAGAATTGCTTTTAAAGAATTATAATATCCCTCTGCATCATAAAATAATGCCGTAACCTCATAGACTCCTGCATCGCTATGCTCATGATTTACATATTCTACAGATACACCTTCAGGAAGTGTTCCTTCGATGGTAATAGAATGTAGATTTCCATCATAGACTAAAGTCTTATCACTGAGTGTGATGTCATCTAAGACACCTTTGGTAATGGTCAAATAGGCATATCGATTAGGAATAGGCTCATAATTTCTTTCATCTACAATAAAGCTTGCAGTAACAAGTATTCTTCCTAGTTTGGTTAGAGAATTGGGAGAATATCGTACCTCTACTTCTTCAGGAAGCTCTCCATGTATCGTTAGGGTATGCTCAAAGCCATCATATTCATATTCCTCATTCTCAAATATGATATGATCTAAGGATAGCTTTTTTCTGTGAATGGTTAAAGTTGCTGTCCTTGAAGCAACAGGATGATAATTTCCTAAAGCATCAATAAAGGAAACCTTTACGATATAAACGCCAGCATTAATTTGGTCATTATTCTCATAAACTACCACAATATCAGAAGGTAGATCATCACAATACATATCTAAGCGATGGACATTTCCATCATATACAAAGCTTCTATCTAAGAATAGTATACCATTCGTTGCAAAGCTAGCCTTTACTATAGTCAGCTTGGCAACCATATCTGTCAAATCCTCATATTTCCCTGTTGCATCATGGAATTGTGCAACTATTTCATATTCGCCAACATTTCTCTGCCCATTGTTCAAATAAGTAACTGTAACTCCTTCTGGTAATTGACCCTCAATAAAAATACTATGGGATTGTTGATTATAAACGACAGTTTTATCCTTAAAGGAAATCCCTGTAATCTGGTTGTTTATGATTGTGATTTCCGCATACAGATTAGGTATATCATTATAGTGTATTTTATCTAAAACCTCAAAAATAGCAGTTGCTGTTTGAATTCCAATTTCTGTTCTTGTATTATTAAGATAGCTTACACGCACAATGTCAGGTAGATTACCTTCTATAAAGATACTATGAGCCTTACCATCATAAACAAAGGTCTGTCCATGGAAAAAAACATTAGACATATCTATATCTGCCTTTACAATAGTTAAAGTAGCCTTTAAAGGAGCATAACTAGCAATATTAAACTCAACAATTACCTCATAAATACCTACTTCCTTATGATAATTATTTATAAATTCATAGGTTACTCCTAAGGGAAGTTCCCCCTTTAAGGTTAAACCATGCATATTTCCATCATAGGTAAAGGTTTCATCCTCTAAAAAGACTGAAGTAAGCTCATTAGGAACAATCGTTAGCGTAGCCTTTTTTGCAGGTATAGCATAATAGTTTAAGGAATCAGGAATTTGAAAAGTAGCAATTATTTCAATTTGACCAACCTCAGTTAAATGATTATCTGAGTAGCTAACCTTAACACCCTCAGGTAATTTGCCAGTAATAAACAAACTGTGCTCTAAGCCATCATAAACAAGAATTGTATCCTCAAAGGATATACCAGACATATCATAGGTTGCCTTTTCAATATGAAACGTAAGCATCTTAGTTTCGTCAATATATCTTCCTAAGCTATCTTTAAAATGAGCTATAACTACATAGGTTCCAGCATTCTTGTACGCATTGTTTTCATAGGTAACCACTATTCCCTCTGGTAAATTTGGATACTCTATAGATTGTAAATTTCCGTTATAGGTAGTAAAAAAATCAGTTTGAGTTAAAAACATCATTTTTCCAGGCACAATCGTTAATGTAGCTTCCATTTTAGGAATAGGATTATAATTCTTTTCATCTCCTATAAATTCAACACTACAGGTATTTGAACCAAGCTCCGTTCTTTTGTTATTGACATACCGCAAAATAGTAACTCCCTCTGGTAGCTGTCCTTGGATCAATAGCTCATGCTCTAAACCATCATATGGAATTTCTACAGAGGAAAAAGTAACCAAGGACATATCATAGGAGGCCTTAAGTATGGTAAGTGTTGCTCGTTTAGTACCCTCAATTATATAATTTCCAGTTGTGTCTGTAAATGAAGCTGTAACCTCATAGACTCCTACATCTCTATGCTCGTTGTTTACATAGGTTATCTGTATCCCCTCTGGAAGAAAAGAATCTATGTGTAATGATTTGACACCACCATCATAGGTAAAGGTCTGATCCTCAAAAGAAATGGTATCTAATGCTATTTCTGCCTTTTCTATCCTTAACCAAGCTTTTAAAATTCCTAAAGCTTCAAAATTTTCATTGGTAGATGTAAACACTGCAGATACTTCATATGCTCCAGCATTCCTATGCCCATTATTTTCATAGTGTACCGTTACCCCTTCAGGCAATTCTCCTGTGATATACAAAAATTGTTCTTCCCCATTGTAGGTCACAGTTTTATCCTCAAAGGATATTCCCTCTAGTCCTGATTTTAAAATCGTTAGTGTTGCCATCATATCTGGATAAAGCTTATCTCCATCCTTAAAATGAGCTATAACCTCATAGACTCCTACATCTCTATGCCCATTATTTTCATAGGATATTTCCATAGAGTCTGGAAGGTCCCCCCCTTTAACCTCTAAATAATGAACATTTCCATCATAAATTACTGTTTTAGATTCAAAAAGAACCTCATTCCAATTTATTTTTGTATTTTTAGACGACAATAAAAGGATAGGTAAAGCAATAGCCAAAGCTAAAACAAGGGCTATGCCACTTCCTAATATAATCCAAAGCTTTTTCTTTTGCATAGTAAAACTCCATTCTATTGAAAGGGCACAGGCTTATCATTTTCATCAAACGTCCATTCCTCTGAAGAGGAAGGATGTTCCGCATAAAAATAGATATGCTCAAATGAATTATTAGTACCTATTTCAATTTTTTGAAATTCTTCTTTATTTCCCATATAAAATAGTGACTTTAAGGCCGTACATTTGCCAAAGGCAGCTTGTTCTATTCTAGTAACTCCTTGTCCAAGAATTATGTATTCCAAACTGACACAATAGTAAAAGCTATTGCTTCCTATTGTAGTTACTTGATCAGGAATAACGATGGATTTTAAGGATCGACATTCATTAAAGGCTGAATCAGCTATGAATTTTGTAGATTCATGAAGCTTACAAGTACGAATCAAGGTGTCATTAGCCTTATAAAATATCAAATACGGATTTTCCTGATTTCCCAAATAAATACCATTATCATATGCCTTGAATTCTATAGTAGAACAACCATCTAGGATAAACTTTCCCAATAGCATAAGGCTATTTGGTAAAGATATTGAGGAAAGCTGTGTACAATTTTTAAATGCTGAGTCCTTCACTTGTTCTAGCCCATCATTACCATGAAATGATTTTAAAGAGCGACAGCCCTCAAAACAACTACTTCCCACGATTTTCAAAGTACTTGGCATTTCAATACTTTGTAAGGAGATACATCCCATAAATGCTGAATCTCCAAATTCTAAAACACCATCTAAAACTCTAATTTTTTCAATGAACGTACAATTCTTAAACGCAGCTGATGAAATTTTTGTCACTGGCAAGCCCTGATAAGCTCCAGGAATAACCAATTCCTTTTCAGAAAAGCTTCCTAAGCCAATAATACGATAACTAATATGATCTTCATTCATTTCATAAACTAACCCTTCAGAATAGCCTATATAATCACATATTTTACAACGTCCATTTTCAAACTCATGTAATGCATAGTCCTGTTTTTCTTCTGTATGTATACAAGTAGCTTGATGCCAATGATAACGATTATCTGTAACCCATTCCACCCCATAGGAATGATCACTTAAAGACAATTCTACTAAGAAGGTAAAGGTTTGTTCTTCTACAGTAATCGTATATTGTGCCTTACCTCTTTCACTACAGCTTGATTCTTCTAAAATCTCATATTCATAATCCTTGTCATTCAAAAGAGGAAGCTCTTTATATTCAACATGTGTATCGTTTGTTTTACAAATTCTCTTTATTTCTCCTAAAGATTCTAAGGTAGGAGATGCTATTAATTCCCAAGCCCCATATTCACAAATATGCTCTTGTACTGTCTCCTCCCATCCACATACTGTACAAAAGCCATTCCTATAAGTATGTGCTTCAAAATCTTTTCGTAAGGTAGAATGTTCACAAATCGCTTGATGCCAGTGTCCTAAAGAATTACTAGTCCAGCTTGGAGCATAGGAATGTTCTGTTAAAGGCATATCTCGACGTATTTCTAAGGTTTGTCCATCACGACTAAAGGAATAAATCTCAATTCCCTTTTCTCCACAATTTGGCTCACGAAGAATTTTGTAACGATAAAACGTACGATTCAAAACGGGAATTTCAACTTCCTGGATATGAGTTATATCTATAGAGCATGCACGCTTTATTTTACCAGGATTTGATAAGGATGGTAGCACTTCAAATTCCCATGCTCCATAAACATGCTGATGAGCTGTAACAGAAATTGTTTCTGTTTTGGAAAAACCACAGGCACTACATGCCTGTCTTCTTAGACCTTCCTCAGTTTCCGTAGGCTCTTTTTCAATTTTCCATGTACCATAAGTATGATAGACATGATTAACTTTTTCGTGGCAATCCATACATTCCTGCCAATGGAGATAGGCATCATAAGTATAATCTCCAAGCGTATGCTGATGAGATTTACATCCCACTAAAATATTCAATACTATAATAAAAATGGAAATTAAATATAATTTTTTCCATGAAAATTTCATACTAACACTCCAAACATACAATCTTCGACAATCATTATACCATATTTAAGAAAATAACAAAAGTGAAAAAAATGGTAATATGCTGTGATTTAACAATCTAGGCATTCAAACTATAAATGATAAGTTTCTATGTTCTAATTCTGTTTTATATTAGAATCTATAAAAAGGGAAACATCATTCTTACTCTAAGTACCATAATTTTACCTTGATAGAATCTAATATGAACTTAAATTCTTTGAAGTTCTAATTCATTAACTCAAGTAGACTTAAGTCTAATAGTAGTGATATTTTAAAGATCGAATACACTACTTAACAAAAGTAACTCTCGATCGTTAATATGACTTTTTTTATAAACCTTATATAGATTTTTATATATAATGAAGTGTCAAAAGACATGATGAACGAATAAGGTATAACAGAAAAGGACTAGTTGGTAGCTAGTCCTTTTCCTCATTTTAGGAATTAATGAACGAATAGGAAAAAAGTGTTACTTCTTGCTAGAAGAGCCACTATCCTTGATAATGATAATTAAAATGATTATCCCAACTAGGATGACCAAATATTCCATATGGATTACCTCATTACACGTTCATCATTTCCTCAGAACGTTTAAAGTTCATTGTCCATTACTCATTTTATATGCTCCATCTCTATTGAGATAGCTTTCTAGAAACTTAAGCCAAAAGAAAAAAGTATCCAACAAAGATGGGGGAGGATACTTGGGTAAAAAAAACTGGCGCCCGCAGTAGGACTCGAACCTACGACACCATGATTAACAGCCGAATTAAGATTATTGAGCACTTAATCTATTTAATTTAAAAATTAGATTCTACCACTTCCAAAGTGCAGTTACTTCTCTAATCGGAGATATTATATAATATCATTAGCAGAATAATTCTCGGTTTCAAAAAAAATTTATTCTTTTTCTTCCATAATTAATACATATCTTTTAAGATACCGATCATATTCAATTTGCCAGGGAATGTAAAATCCCCCTATTGTTAAAAATTCTGAGAAAAAAAGATTTATCTCAGAGATATAAGTATAGAATAGTTCTTTGTCTATACTTAGGCATTGACAAAAGAACTCAGTAGTTCCATTCCCTATATTATTCTTTAACATATATAGGATAGATAAACATCCTATTGTTTTGTTGAATCGTTTTTTTTAATCCCATTTTATTTGTCCTCCTAATTTACTATATTGAAACCGAAAATCATTCTAATGTAAATTTTAGTCGATTTTTGGAGAAAATGGAATATGATTATTGAAATTGAATATACTACTATTGACAAAATATCTAAATTATGGCATTTTGTTACTAGTAAGAGCACTAGAACAAGGGTCTAGGGCAAATGTTCTGGTTGAAATACCAGTCCGACCTGAGCATCCAAAATCTTGGATGATCATTTTATTTTCTTTAGATAAATTCTTTAAAATTCATATTGATAAAAATATTTAATATGATAGAATATTGACTAGTGGAAGGACCTAAACTTATAAAGCATGGCTACCTTGAATTAATAACACTTAAAGCGACGGTTTTAAATTAGTTATGATTCTAAAGAGTTCTTACGACGGTAAGAATTTGCGAAAGCAAAAATCCACCGACAAATTGAGGGTACATAGTTCTATGTGCCCTTTTATTTTTTTTCTAACTTTCTTAGTTCTCGTTTAGAAAGTCTTTTTTATTATCATAAATTACAAATGATAATATTGATAAAATAAAAAAGTACTGTTTTTAATTACATTAAGGCACAATACTCGCTTCTAGAAAAAAGTTGAACATCCTAATGAATGTTGTTGTTAAAGTTTTCCTTGACATTTACACAAAATTGGCATATACTATATATGTAAGACAGATTATGAAAGAAATTTCTGGAAAGATCGCTCTTTATGAGTTTGATGATTCTGTCTTTTTTTTCTTGTCATAAATCTCATAAGCCTTAGCTTCATCTTCTGGATCTAATCCCCAATTCTTTTTTTCTCTATCAAAAGTGTCTTTTGGGTTATTTCGCAACTGCCGAACCATATAGGAATCTCTGTTACTTTTTGGATTCGGATTCTTTTTTAACTTTATATTTTTTCTTCCTGAGGTATGAGTAGAATGCGTAAGAGGAACATGATCATAACTATCCTCTTCTTCTCCAACAACTGCAGAGTGATGTTTTGTCTTGTAATTATATCTAATTTGAATTTTTATTTTCATAATTAATACTCCTTTTTCCAGTTGACTGGAATTTTTTAAATTTAAATTATTATAAATCTCTCATAATAGAATTATTCTAGGTTGAAAAGGTAGAGGAAAAATCCTCTACTTTTTCTTTTGTGGGACTACCTTTTTGATGTTCCCTTTTTCATCACATGTAATCAAGTAATTTTTTTCTTTAGATTTAGAAATAGTTTTTTTTGATTCAGCTTTCTTAGCTTCCTTTTTTGTTTTCATACCCTTCTATCCTCCTTCTTCATATATACCATAATGAAGTGGCTTGTTATTCCACTTTCCCCTATTCTTCATACTTTCTAAAAATACTTAAAAAATTGAATCTCTTGGCAGCTGCTAAAGTCCATTCTGAAACATGTTTAAATACTTTATGCAAAATATAGTCCAATCCACGTAATGGATAACTAATCGCCATAATAAATCCCTCAATTATATTTACAATTAATGCAATAATCATCACAATAAATAAACCCATGAATTTTAATAATTTCATATAACCTCCTACTTTTTAAAAATAAATTTAATAACCGCAATCAAACTATATATAGGAAAGAGCACCACTTTGAAGATTTCCTCTACTCCTGATATTACTTTCCCTAGAATAATAATCCCTATAATTACTAATACTCCTATCCCAATATAAAGCCACATAGCTTACTCCCTTTTGAAAATTCGTATAATTATCCAGATTGGAAAAGTGATGATTTTTAGTATTGTTTTTAATAGCCATTGTAAAGCACTAATTATATAATTAAAAACCACAATAAGAAAATTAAATATCAAACTAAAGATATGAGGAAAGAAAATAGCAACAACAATGACTAAAACTGGCGCTGCAAAAATCAATAAAGACCACGGAAACTTCTCTATGAACCACTTACAAAACTTCTCCCAGGAAGAAGCTGGATCCTCTGGTTGGATAGGCTTGGAATCTTCAGGCTGAGATACAACCTGACACTTATAAAGGATTCCATCCTGTTGATACCATAGCTCTAACAATTCAACATCACTTAATTTGCTATACTCTATATACTTCGTATCTGGTTGAGTTCCGAATATATTAACCTCCATACGTTCGTATACTACCTCGTAATCATAATCTAAAAAGATAGAACAATCTCTATCAAATAAATTACTGTCTTCTTCCTTAAAAATTAGATCTCCAAATTGTTTATCCTTGATACGATTTCCTAAATAAAATCTAGGAAAATTAAGTTCCTCTCTTTGATCACCAACATCAAAAGTAAAATCTTTTGGAAATAAAGAAGGGTTTTTACTTTCCGTATTTGTTTGTTCTTCGGAATGATATGTCCAATTAAAGCCTTTCAAACGATACTTTTTCTTCCAGGATTCCTTCTGATATTGAAAAACTGCCTTTTCAATAGAGTCTGGTTTTATTCGCTTTGGGAAATTAAAGTTATAGAAGAACAATTGTAAGGTTTTTGAATTAACTCCTTTTTTAAACAAATCTTCAAAAAACTTACCTGAAAATAAATAATTAAAGATACTATTTTTAGGAGTGATTTCTATTCCTGCTACAGCAATGTCTTCAATAATTAGTGTGCTATTAAAAGAGAGTTCTACTTGAAATCCATTTAATTTTGAATGATTCGCTACTGCCTTAAAGCCACTATCACTCGTGATTCCAGAACCATAGAAATTATAATGCTTAATTGAAGTAATATAGATTTCTTCTCGTTCTTTAAAATCATAGGTAAAACCTTTCACCTTATAGATTAAATGTTCTTTATTATAATCTAGCTTTTGACAAGAATAATTATTTGCTCCTTCTACTGATTCTTTTAGGTTATAAGAAAGATAGATACTTGCCACTGTAGACATGTAGTTATTTGATGCACCATATTCAACAGGGTTATATAAATAAAAGTAAGTTTGTATCTCATAATCTTCTGTATCTACATACCCCTCAGACATTCCTATTACATACCACTTCTGATAATTATATTTCGTTGGCTTATAATACTCGTTAATGTCGATATTCAACAACTTAAAATCTTCTTCTATTGTTGTTTCATCTGTAATCAGATTACCATACTTTACTTCTTCAGCTTTTGCTATAATTCCTACACAAAAAAATATAAACAAAAGATTAAAAAGGATTATTTTCTTCATTTAATCACTATCCTTCCACTTAAGAAAGCCTAGAAGGCTTAAAGCCTCCTATTTCTTCTTTTTCTTTTGAAAAATCACACCACCAATAATAGCAAGTACCACTAGACCTGCAATCACCGCCAAAGTCCAGTTCATCCAATTCCAAGAATTAAAATGTAAGAAATTAGCCACACAATATTCCCATGTAACTATCCAATAAATTTTTGAGAAGATATCTTTAAACGTGAAGCTTGGTGCTTTGTTTGTATCTCCAACTAGAATTGTAAATTCTTGAGTTGAATCATCAGCTAAACTTAAGGTCATAACATATGATCCCTCTGTAGAAGTATCATACTCACCTTGAATATCAATGATATCCTCAACATTGATTTTTAAAACTTTAGCCGCCTGTTCTTTAAACTGATCCATCGTAAAGGTTTCGCCAGGTGCTAACATCACAAAGTAACCTGAATCAAAGTAAATACCAGGTGCTTTATCATCTACCTTCTTAATCTGGATTGTGGCTGTTGCGGTATTTCCTCCAGAGTTGGTATAAGAGATTGTAATTGTATTAATACCTACAGACCTTTCTGTTCTTGTATACTCATCAAAGCCCTCAATGGTATAGTTCGTTACCTCTCCATCATATCCATCTACTACGCTGATTCTTTCCTTTAGAGCTTCTAAAGTAAGTGGTGAACTGATTGTTACTGTAATTTCTTTTGGTGCTGTAATTACAGAATTACCCTGATTTTTTACAGCTAGATTGACTGTCTTATTGGCTGAATAATTATTAGACAAATCTTTTGTTCTTACAACCACTTGATAATTCCCTAGAGTATGCTCATTCCCAGAGAATGTATCACTTACGACTTCTAAAGGTAAATTCTCATCAACATTGTCTGATGTTGTTAAATTATTTAATACCTTCTGTAGCGTGATATCATGATCATAATTTAATATGTAAGAGTCTTGTCCATCAATAGACGGAGAGGTGGAATCGAAACGATGAATCGTGATAACTCCTGTTCCAGTATTTCCTGCCGCATCCACAGCTGATAAATGAATTAGACATTGTCCTACCTTCATCTCTCCTGGAGTGTAGGTTGAAGAGGTAACCGTGATTGGTACTTCTCCATCTGTTTCATCTATTGCTTTTACATGAGAAAGAATTTCCTCTAAGCTTGGCTGATTGTCGACATTTACACTTAAGTTCACTGTACCGCCAATCACAGGAGCTGTCCAATCCCCCTCTAAAAGTTTTCCTTTATGGATATAAGCTTCAAAGGCATATTGTAAACTAGTAGAATTTCTTGTGATTGTAAAGTTCTCACTTGGTACGATTAATATCATATCTCCATTTACTACATATTTATTAACAACATCTCCCTTGAAAATATCATTCAGCTTACTTTGCCATTTAGAATCAATTACAGAACATATCTCTTGATTATCCCAAGTATATCCATCATCATTAGAATATTTGATATTCGCATCACAGCCTAACCAATCCCATGTGCCTTTAGCCTTTAAAGGTGAACTATTGTTACTATACAAAGGTTCCATAATATTAGGAGTATAAAAACTTGCATAAGTTCTAACTTCTTCATAATTCCATCTAGCAGTTCCATTATTTAATTCAAATATACCAGCTCCTCGGTCTGCCAGAGCGGCATTAACTAAATATGCGTATCCTTTTTCAAAGGTATATGTATTAGGAATATAGCTATTTGTAGCTTCTGAATCATAGTATGGATATCCCATAGCATCCTCATCATACTCCACATAGAAATGCTGTTGTTCCCATGATGTAACTTTATTTACGATAATATCATAAGGTTTAAAGTATTGTTTTCCCTTGATATAATTGTCAATATCTGCATCACTTACGCTTCTAGCACTTACGGTCTGTTCTGTAGTTTGCTGAACAGAGCTTAAGGAAATTGTAGAGCTATCTGTACTATTAATTGTTTCTTCTTTAGTAGAAATATTTGTAAGTAATGCACCTAGACCTACAAACAGACTAAAGATACTTACAAAGATTAGTCCACCATATTTTTTAATTTTTTTCATATTCTTTGTTCTCCTTTATTGTTATTTTGATTATTGATAATAGGAACATATCGTGCTTCGAATAATTCCTCTTTATCCACTTTCATAAAATTTTGACCTGCTGGATAACCCATACGAACAATAGTATCTCTCATAATCTGCATGCGTTTATCCCAATTTAATACATGATAGAAATCCAAACAAGACTCGACTGCTCTTGCTTCGGCTATTGATTCCATATATCTATCATTGTATCTTCCCATACTGTCTGTCATCCTAAAGTAGAAATCGACCTTGAACGATTCATGAAACATAGGTTTATTTCTATCTAGAAGTTTTTTTAATGTTGTTTCCTGAAGATTAGTAGCTACTGGCTGATCTGATATAGTAGCTGTAATTCTTATGATTCCATATTGATTGCTGTTCTGCTTAATTTTTTCAAGTAAAACTTTATTTAATTTTTTAAAAACTTCTGTAATTGCTCCTGGCTGTTGAACTCTTTTCTTTTTGATTGATTCCATCTTCAGAAGGTACTTTTCTTTCATGGTTGATTGATATAATCGACCGTAAAAATTATACTTTCTTTGAGAGCTGGAATAAAAATCCTCTCTTCTTTCCTCTTCCTTCAGCTCTCCACGGCTTGCAAAGTAATCTGTAATTTTTTGTAAAAAGGATAAAATTGCATTTCTCTTTACTGCTCCTGGTATTTCTTCACGATTTAAAATATTGATATAGCATGCATCAAGTTCTCTTAACTTCTTATTCATACGCTGGCTATCATGACAGATCTGTATGATATGGAAGTGCTTAAAGAAATGACCGTAAAAGGCTTTGAAATCACGAAGCTTATATTCATCAATCATATTTTGAACCAAAGTATCTCTGTTTGGCATCCAGGTATCGTCTTCCGTGTCATACCAGATTGTCCAATCTAATAGTGGAAATTCTACCTTTTCTTTATAAATGATTGTTTTTTTAGAGCCATCAGGCTGAATCTCTGTTCTAGGCTCATCCTTTTTAGAAGCCAGTGCCATAAAGTAAACACTATTTTCTTTAGCCATAAGTCCTGTTTTAGGATCTTCAACATAGGGCTGATTGATGGCCACAAAGTTCTTAACAACATAAACCCTTACCCATAGGAAGAAATATTCGTTTAACAAATCCAGAAAGTGCATCTTTGATATTCCATCATCGAACATGTATTTACTCTTAAAATCAACCTTGTTATTCAAAGAGGTCTTGTATTCATTTAGTAGTTCCTGATACTTGATATCCTTCAGGTAGCGTTCCTTTAAAAAGCATTTATATCTAGGCATCTCTGCAAGTTTGATGAATGCTTCTCTTCTTTTGTTTCTAGAGGGTTGATAAAAATGCCTGCGATAAAGATATGCAACAGTTTCTACTTTGTCAAAATCAAAGATGTAACAGATCCTCCTAATATAAGCCATTATCCGCTTAGTTTGAAATGTAAAGAAACGCACCAATATGGAAGTGATAGAAATACCTGTTGTATCTTTACCCACTCTTGGAGGACCAAATATCTTTATAATGGATGCCAGCTTATAACAAACGTACTGATCTGTTAAAAGTACATAGCCCTCTAAAATTGACTGTCTTCCAAATAGCTCGTGATAACCCCACAATAAGAAAAACATCCCAGCTGTTCCAATACCTAGCCAGACCATCCAATTTATTAATGATGATATATACGCCTGGTTGTAAAAATACTGAACAAGAAATATAACCAAAATCACAGCTTCCACTAAAGCCAGAATTTTTAATACAACTTTCGTTAGGTATTTCTTATTCTCATAAACAATCTCATAAAGTCGATTCCAGAGTGTAAGCAACTTTCCAAAAATTAAACCTACAAGGAGCCCTATCACATGATAGATAAATCTAACTACCTTCCAGAGGCACTTTAAATAATACTCAGCCCATATTTTATAAGGTGATTCATTAGACAGTCTTATCTCTGTTTTCAATTGAAATTCACCCTCACTTTATATACTGGCTTTGGTGGGGGCTCCTCTGGAAGCTTAGAAACCTTTGATAGGTTCTTTAACTCTGGATGAAGCTTGTCTATATCTTTGTTTATAGCTTGGAACCTTGCAGCAGTGATTCTTTTTTCCTGGTCTTCTATCGACATAAAAACAAACAACACAGGGTCTAGCCTCAAATGACGTTCTGTTGTGATCCAGACGCCATTCTTTTTATCCTGGTATCTCTTATTCCATCTAATGATAAGCTTTGCTTCCTTAAGACGTCTCAGCCTCTTTTCAACCGTTGATATAGGAATAGGGTCTGTACCTTCTTCTTTCAGATTCTCTGCAATTTCTTCATTGGACCATGTTAAATCACCATATACCAGCAATGGTAAAAATAGGGCATCGAAAAACTCTTGGTCGCCAGCTCTTAAATTCTTATAAGCCAGCATATCTTGATAGATGATTGTAAATGAATTGGCCTTATCTAATAGATTCATTTTTCCACCTCCTTTTGACAACAAAAAAAGGATAAAAGTACGCACTTGTACCTTTATCCTTCAACAGATTATTTGATTACCTATATTTTAGCATACTATAATTGATTTTTCAAGCATCGAATGCACTACTACTCACAAAACACTATCTTGATTGCTGATATGAAGCTATGCAGTTCTGTTACACAACGCTACAGTATGCCACAAGAAAGAAAAAAGCTAGTTAAAGTAAGGTGGCGGGCGGGGGTTTACAAAAAGAAATGATAACTACAAGTCAAAGAACAATACTCAAAATAGTAATGCGAATGCATTGCGTACGACAAAAGTAGACCCGACTGAAACAGGCGGGTAATAACCTCTAATTTGTGGAACCTCAAAAGTTAGGGTCTGCACCCCAGGAAAAGCCTTTCTAATTCTTTTTTACATATTCTTTAGAATATTCTTACTACTCCCATATATAATATGGTAGGCTTGACTGGACATATTTTTAACATGTAGTGGACATATTTTTTAAACTATAGACATTTTTAATATTAAAGTGGACATATTTTTAACAAAAATACATAAAAAAAGAAGGTCGACCTTGACCTACTTATAAGCTAATTTAATTACAAGCACGAAAAGAGGTACCTCATACCTCAATTTTTTTATCTATTATCTACCAACCAATTCCCTATTTTACTTCTTTTAATATAAACCATTTAAACTGCTCTTTTCATCTCTGCTAAGAGATCATATCCTCTTATTACATGCGTTTTAGCATCATACCAGATACAAGCTTGTCTTGCCTCATATAAGAACTCCTGAGGGACCTCATAGCCATATCTGGTCTGTATTAGTTCGCCTTTAAGTTCTATATTATCTGCTGCCATTATCGCCTCTAAAACTTTTCGTTCTAGTTTCGGTATGACATTCGGCATATACGCTTCATCTGCTACCTTCTGCATGTCTTGTAAATAGGTTGGTATATTCTTTTCAAAAAATTTGCTGACGTCATAATATTTGCCTGTTCTGTTATAGATGAAATACACCAGCATTTCGTTTTCATTGCGGTATTTTCCTTTAGACAGCCCTAAGCGTTTGTATTCCTCATATTTCTCCTTTGCGTTCTTGACGTCGCTCATTGGTCTTTTATTTATGATCTTCTTTAATCTTGACAAGTAGAGCTTAGCTTTTTCAATCACTACATCTTCTGCCATTTCCTCAGGAATCTTCTTTTCATCCACAAGCTTTAGGACCTGTTTTAAAGCTGCAGTATACGCATGATCCTTTAGGAATGAATCCTCAGCCTCAAAGATACCTAACAATTTATCCATAAGCTCCTGATTGACTTTTAGTTCTTTTCTATGGAGTTCCTCATCTTGTGAGGCTATTATCTGAGCCTTTGTGTTCTTCTCGACAATGATAATCTCCAGCTCCTCCAAGATTTTTTCCATTCGTTGAAAGGTTTTATCACAATAGGTATTTCCATATCCTGTAACCTTATTCCCTGTTTTCTTGGTATTCAAAGTTTCCTTAATTCTCTTTCTGGATATAAAGAACGCTTTACCAGAACTAGCGATTTTCTTGTCCCAGTCGGCTAGCATCTGAAAAAGTTTAACATAGGATTCTGCTCCTCTTCCCTCTTCTGCAGGAGCAAAGAATGAATCAAGCTTAATTCCGTTAAATCGAATTGTTGGCTGATATTTATTTGTTTGAAATTTCTTATCATATATCAAATTAATCATTCTTGTTCCTCCTTTCTAAAGGGATTAGATGTTCTATTACAAATTGAGAACTCACTTCATGTACAACTATACACTCGATTCCTTATTGTTCCTTTCCTTAAAGGGATAGTGTAGCTGTGTTAAACAACTACACTATCTGAAAAGAAAAGATAATAAAGCCTGCTTATAAAGTAGGCTTCCATAGAAGCACCAACTTATAAAATGCTAATGCTCTTATGGAAGCTTTCAGCTCTTGGCTGAAGGCTTTGGTTTTGCTGGTTTAGTAGCCTCTTCAACAGTAATAGAGATATTCTTCATGGCATCCTCAAATATCTTCTTAAGCTCGGTATTTTGGGAAGCTACAATCTCCATGAGCTGTTCTACCTGTTCTGCTGTAAATAGTTTATCCTGGGTATAGGTTTCCTGATCCACGATATAGATTTCTTCACCTGTTTTTTTAGATAGAAACTTTTTATTTTCTTTAAGTACTCTTTTAATCTCTTTATAAAAGATACCATCAGGAACATTGACCTCATAAACGACATGTTCTTTAGGTTGCTGTTCTGCAAACTTAGAGGCGATATAATTATTTCCAGAAACGACAGTAGCTAAGGTTTCCCTATTTAAATCAGCATTCTTTAGCGTCATATTATAGTAGCTGGCATTCAAATCTTGCAAGTCTACATAATCTCTGCTACTTATCCTGATAACATTAAACTTCATTTTTCTTTCCTCCTTGTTTTGATTTATAGAATGAACAGTCATTATCTTTAAAATCTGTATTGCATAGGATTCTACATCTGCCTTCCTCTGTTCGATTTCTGCAATCAATTCTAGTATCTTTACATGTAAAAAGCTTTAGTTTGCTTGCCATACCTAAATCACCCCTTCTGATAACACATGTACATATAATGAGTCATTTTCTATCCAATAATCATCGACTTCTACATCTAAATTACAATAAGTCCTTAGATCGTTTCTAGTACATTCTATAAGACATTCGCGACCTTTGTAAATACTGAACTCTACATTTGATGTAGCATGTTTAACTAAATCCTCTAATTTAAGCATTCTCATTTCCTCTTAGCTAATCTATCGACTAGTCCGTTTAAACTTAGCTATTATACATATAATGATTAAATATAGCATAAGTATAGCACCCCAGCCCATAAGAACGAATACAGCTATAGTTGCTAAATCATCATTAATAAAGCCAAGGATGCAACCAATGAATCCTATCAAGCACAATATAATAAACTGAACATATAGTATGATCGTTTTGTTTTTTCCAAAATGCTCTACATCCTTTTGATACTCTTTTTTTATTATTTCTATAATCTTCATTCCCTCTTCCTCCTTAAAATCAATTTCATATAATTAGTTCTTTAATCTTGTTTCTTTACTTTGAAATATCATTAGACGTTCTGCTAAAAGTTCTAAATTGCCTTTACTATCTATTTCGATTCTACCCTTTATAGCAATCACATCTCCTTTATACATGAAGTCATCCATAAACTGTGTAACTCTTAATACGTTTACTGGTAATACTTGATAATTAAAAGTTGAATGGTTTTTACACTTTACTTTGATTGTAGATTTCTTATTTTCAATTTTTATAAAATCCTCTTCCAAAGTTCCTATAATCATAAAATAGTTATAATACATTCTTTGAAACCTCCTTTTTATATTTCTCATAAAGCTTTGGATGAAATCTTTTATTGAATCCAAATATGATGACTTCATTTGCATGTCTGGTTGCGTTAGGGTTTACGCTTCGATGAGCTTCAATTTCCTCAAGCACATAAACTCTATCTCCCTGTTCAATTAGTTTTTTCATACATTAAGTCCATTGGTCTTTGCTTCAGTAATGACTTTAAAGTATCTATCAACATGACCACAAGGGTTATCCCATCCATCACATATCATCCATAGACTTCCATCATATGATCTCACTTTTTTAATATCGCCTCTAGGTTCCCCACAAATCGGACAAGTCCAATTTAACTTTACCCTTATTCTGTGGAATCCTTCGTGCTTTTCACAGGAAGGAATTTCTACTTCTTTGACTTCCATAGTGTCCTCCTAAAAATAAAATACTAATGTATTTACTGAGATACCATCAGTAATATAATTGACTACTATTCCATTGATATCTTCTATCCAGGAATCCTCACCCATTGTTTCTTTTGCTTTCTTAAATACAGCTTCCATTTCACTCCAGGAATCAGTTTCAAATATCTTCTTTGTTTCTTCTGGTTTTAAAAGCTTCATGAAGTCATCATGATTAGATACTCTACCTCGTTTTTCTTCACCAACAATAATATTAAAATACATACTATTCCTCCTCTTCTAACTCCTGGATAAATTCATAAAGCTTGTCTTTATCTTCCTTCTCTTTATCCTTAGCATCCTCATATAGATCTATATCAGTTAGATTTGTTACAGAGTCAATGATAAGCTGTTCTATGACTCTAGGCTCTAACGCATCAAGTTCCCAGCAATCATAGCCATATTCTTTAATGTATCCAGTAGCCCTAGAATCTGTTAGCTTTGTAGGGTTAGTGGGAGGGTTATATAGTTCAATTTGTTCCCATGTAAGAGCGATTCTATTGACTCTTACCTCTGCGCCAAACAAATCCATTCGTTCCTGGATATCTCTTGTCATGTCAATTCCTGAAGGGTCATGGTCGCCTAAGTGTATGATAAAGGCTTCTTGCTTCCCTTCATGATATAGTTGATTCTTAATTCTACAGGCTGCCTCGTACATCTCACTTGAAGATACATAGCCTCTACAGCTGAAGCATGGAACATCCAATGAACTGCATACATCTTCTACTATGCTGATAAGAGCGTCCTTTTCAACCCATACCTCAATATAGATTCCTTGTGTAGTTCTCTTATCTATTTGGTATTGGTAAGCTGCAGCTCTTAAGATATCTGCAGGACTATTAAAGTGATTATTTTTTCTTAAGTGCCTAGTTCTATCTACAATAGCATTCCAGTCAATAAGCCCTGCAAGTCTAGCCTCAGATATTAAGTTTCCAACGTTCTTATAGCTTCTTTCATTGTTAGGAATATAGGCTCTGGCCACAAGCTGATAATATACCTGTCTAAGTGTTAGCTCATAGCCCTGTTCCTGATACTCTTCAATAATTCGATTGATTTTCTTTATGAGGTCTAGACTCTCTTTTCTGAAATTCTTCTCTACAAAACACTGTTTCATATCCTACCTCATGAATAACAAATAATATATTTGGGATAGTCTTTAAATTCATTCTGCATTCTCTGGCAAAAGGCTTTTATATCATCCATTTTTGTAGGATCTGGATAATTGTTTTTATCATAGTATTCTATCGCTTTAGATATACCTTTTAGGGCTGTTTCTCTGTCTATTTCAATGTCGATATTATCTCCTGAGAATCTCATGCAGTGTGATTCCATATTAAAAGCTAGATACATAATTCCTTCAGCATAACCAAAGAAATAGGCTCTATACTCATCTGGAATATCCAAATATTCTTCTTCACAATCATGCCAGCCATCTTCACGAAGTTCTTTAAACTTACTTACTTTTTTAATCCAAGGAGCATCCTTTACTCTTATTTCAAAATCGTGTGCCATTTTAAGCCTCCACCTTTACTAGCAAAAGAAAATCATCCACTAGTTGTATGCTGATTACCTCTAAATCTAGGAAACCCTCATCCACGATTGTTCCTGAAGAAATTTCGTTTCCTTCTACATCCACAAGTGTTAAATATCCCCTTTTTAATTTCTCAGTTAATTCTCTTACTTTCATTTTGTTTTTACCTTTCCTTTTCTTTATTTTTAAAGCTTAATAAGCTTTTATCTGGCAAACACCCATGAGTAAATTGGGAGATAATATATGAGTTGGTGTTTACCAGGTAGAAGCCTGTCCCTCATGTAGAGGGGCTTGCTTGTTATAGGGAGTAGTAATTGAGTTGCTTAATTACTATAGGTATTTCTTCAGGAGTTAAGCTTCTAAACTCTTCTCTTTCAGTTCCAACAATGATTACTGTTCCTACAATAATATCTCCTGGTACTGCTAAATTAGGTTCTAAGTCTTTTAGTTTTCCTTCTTCATCGCATAGAAGAATCTGGTTTTTATCAAATCCAACTGCCTCAAAATATCCTCCTAAGATTTGATGATAGACCTCTAGATCATCCTCTATCTCTTTAGAGTAAGGTGCTTTTCCAGGCTCCTTAATGACTATCGTTATCATTCGTCTTCTTCGTCCTCTTCAGACTCGAAATACTCGCTAAAGTCTTGATGAGTATCTTCCAAATAATTATAGTGAGATAGATTCTCTTGTGTGATATACTCTGTTCCTCCAGATAGATACATCTTAAAGCCTTTCTTCTCATCGTATGGATCCTTTAGCCAGGAAGAGATAATTTCGATTGAGTCCTCTTCTAAGTCCACCGCATCCAGATTACAATCGGCTCCTGTAGCTTGTTGAACTTCCATGACGTGCATAGTAAGCATACTAATTACCTGTGCTGCTTCATGCTCCTTTAATTCCTTTAGTTTTTCAAAGTTTGTTTTTCCCATTGTTTTTACCTTTCCTTTTCTATTATTAAAGCTTTGGGTAAGCTTCTAGAATCAATCAACTTTTTTCATTAATTAGTGGGAGAGAATATTTGAAAAAAAGAAAATTTGAAGTTGATTGATTTTAGAAACTTGTCCCTCTTGAGAGGGGCTTAACTTTAATAGTAATCATCGTAATATGGATCCTGTTCCTGATACTCTTCTTCAGGATATCCATTTAGTTTTGGTAGATCTGATATTTTTAAGTTATCATCTAAATAACTCTGATACTGTTTATTTGTTTTAATTAGCTTCTTCTGTAGCTTCGCATCTTTTGCCTGAAGCTCAGATACAATATGCTTTCCACTCTTAGCTACAGATACTGCCTCCAAAGCTCTAGCATTCAGCTTTATTTCCTGTTGTAAAGCAGAAATCTTTTGTTGCAGTTTTTTTGCCTTTTCAATTTTATATGACATAATTCCCTTTCTATTTTTTTATTCGCTTCTTCCAGATAATAAATACAACTACGACTACATATACCCAAAATAGGTAGTCACCAGCTGTAGTAACAAACATACGAACCTGTTCAGCTGAAACCTCCCAGGATCCAATTTTAAATCCAGATAGCTTTATACTTGTTAAAGACAATAGTCCTATTAAAATTAAGACTAATGTCATAATTACTTTTAATGTGATAAATAAGCCTTTTTTCATAAGCTCTCCTTTCCTGTTTTCCTCACCTCCAGAAGCTAGGTATATTCCTTAAGTGAGGAAAACAAAAAAAATTCCTGATTAATTAAAATACCAGGAATTAAAATTAGCATTGTCCATATATAAAATATCTCTTTAACCCCTAGCATTTAAACCAGTAAAGCATTCATTAGCTGTTGAAGGATATAGAATGCTTTACTGGATTTCGATTTCTAGCAATAAAAAGGTTTCTTATAACACCCTAATATGATATAATACAAATGTCTAGTTTGAAATTAAATCATTTAGGTGTGAGGCTTTTTTATTAGAGCCGTTTCTTTTTATTGACTTTTTGTAATGGGTTTCTCATTACATTGTATATTGTAATGGAAAACTCATTACTTGTCAACTTAATTTTCTATTTAAGGAGGGCATAGAATGAATTTTTCTAAAAATTTAAAGGAATTAAGAATAAAACGAGATTTAACACAAGAAACATTAGCCAACCTCATTTCAAGTCAAGGATTTAAAATTACTAAATTTACCATACGAGATTATGAGCAAAATAAAACTCAACCGAAATTTGAAACATTAGAAATTATTAAAGAGATTCTTAATTGTTCTTATGATGATCTTCTTAAATAAGTCAACAACTATTTTTGTTTTATTAAGGAGGACAATATGGATTTTAAAAATAACCTTAAAAATTTAATTAAAGAGAATAATTTAAATAATAATCAATTAGCTTTAAAATCGAATGTTTCAAGAAGTCTTATTACACATTATTTAAATGGGACAAAAGAGCCAACATTACAGACTTTAGAAAAACTAAAAATTGTTTTAAATTGTTCTTATGATGACCTTCTTAAATAAGCTGTCAATTATTTTTTAATGAAAGGGTTGATTTCTATGTTTTTTAATAGTAATTTAAAATTTTTATTCAAGACAATTGATAAAAAGGCATTTTGTCTTAAGAATGGACTTGCCTATAGAACCTTTCAAGATATTTATTCTGGTATAACAAAAGACCCCAGAATGAGTTTTTTAATACAACTTTCTAAAGGATTATCCATTTCTATAGATGACTTGATTTTTAAAGACTTATCATCCGAATCATAAATTCCCTGGTATATTAAGTTAGGCCAGGAATAATAACCATTGATTTAAAACAAATTAGATACAATTTAATATGAAACCTTGAATTATTCTGTTTAAGAGAAAAATTGCTTTTAATGAAGTGTAGAATTCTAAAATCTAACTATGAAAGGAATTTACACATGAACAATATTTTTACTAAACAGATCTCTTTTAATGATGTCATCTCTTTATTTCATCAGGATGAGGAAAGAGATATCTACATTAAAGATGCTATCAAATTATTTCTTCAGCATAAAAAGCTGTATGATCGTCAAGGAACGATAGACTACTATACCTACAATTTTAAAATGATTATTGAGTTTTTAGAAGCTAAAGGAATTCACACTGTACGCTCAATTACCAAACAAACATTGGAAAGTTTGGTACTCTACTTCAAAGGTCGCAAGAATAAAAATCTATCCATCAACAAAAGAATCAATGCACTCATGGCCGTAATTCATTATGTTGAAGAGAATGATATTATCACGCCTTTAAATCTTATTTACAAAAGACTTCCTGAAGAACAGACTAAGATAGAAATCGTAGACATGGATGACATGAAGAAAATCATAAATTACTTACCTGGTCTATGCTTACGCTCTCAAGTTATGATTCTTCTACTTCTTACTACAGGAATCAGAACAAGTGAACTTATCAATATTGAATCAGATAACATTGATTTTAAGAATCTTCTAATTTATCTAAAGTTTACAAAAACCAAACAAGCCAGGTATGTACCTATCCTTGAAACAGTAGCCCACAAGCTGAAGGAGCTTATCAAATTAAATGATGGATCCAAATGGTTATTTCCTGAAAAAGATAGTCATATCACCTCTCTTGCTGTTAAAAGCCTTTTAAGACGAATAAAAAAAGCACTTAACATTGATGTATTAAGTGCTCATAAGCTTCGTCATTTATATGCTACTACGCTTTTGAAACAGGGCTGTGATATTAAATCTGTATCTAGACTTTTAGGTCATAAATCCATACGCATGACAGAACGTTATATTGACCTTACAGATACAGAAATCCACGAAAAGAACCGTTTGAATAATCCACTAAATTTAATGAATTTCAAAGGATAAAATTCGACACCATGATTGTATCATGACATGCAGTCGTTTTATCCACAATGGACTCCATGTAAAAATAAAAAGCTATCTCAACTCCTCTACCAAAATTCGTTGAAATAGCCAACAATTATGCACCCTGCATAAGAGTTTTTTACGTGGCGCCCGCAGTAGGACTCGAACCTACGACACCATGATTAACAGTCATGTGCTCTAACCAACTGAGCTATGCAGGCATAAAACAAAGAGAAGCCTGGCAACGACCTACTCTCGCATGTAAATACTACCATCGGCGCAGAAGTGCTTAACTGCTGTGTTCGGTATGGGAACAGGTGTGTCCACTTCGCCATCATCACCAGACTTGTTCTTTGAAAACTAGATAAAAAAGCTTGTAATTGTTTGAAAAAAGTAAATCTTAAGGTTAAGTCCTCGATCTATTAGTACTGGTCAGCTCGAACATGTCTCCATGCTTCCACACCCAGCCTATCTACCTCATGGTCTATAAGGGATCTTACTATTTGGGAAATCTCATCTTAGAGGAGGCTTCACGCTTAGATGCTCTCAGCGCTTATCCTTTCCGTACTTAGCTACCCAGCTGTGG